>DFEE01000006.1 GCA_002368645.1 Bacteroidales bacterium UBA3810 | reverse complement strand
GTCTACTAAATTTAGGAAAAGACATAGAGAGACCGAGGGGGGGGTGAATATGGTAGAAAAATGCTGAAAAAAGGGCAAAAAGGCGAAAAAACACAAAAAAAGCAAAAAAAATTTGGTGGAATCAAAAAAAAGTTATAATTTTGCAGTCGCTTTCGTCAAGAAGCATGGCCCATTAGCTCAACTGAATAGAGTATCTGACTACGGATCAGAAGGTTGCAGGTTTGAATCCTGCATGGGTCACAAGACAGGGGTACTAGCTCATCTGGTAGAGCGCAACAATGGCATTGTTGAGGTGAGGAGTTCGAGTCTCCTGTGCTCCACGAGCGCTATGAGGCGCTTTTATTTTAATTTTAGGGGTATTAGCTCATCTGGTAGAGCGTAACGTTCGCAATGTTAAGGTAAGGGGTTCGAGTCCCCTATACTCCACTTCGCAGCCTTTTTGGGCTGTTTTTTTTTGTTTTTATAGGTAATGATAAATAGCCGGTACTGCGTACTACGATGTAGAGCTACGGGTGGTGATGTAAGTAAACTTTCATCCTCACCCTCTGCACTACATCTATCTGACGATATGGCTATTTATCACCAAAAAAGGACAAAAGAGTGCAGGGAACTTTGGAACCGGTTCTTATCTCGCTACGCTCGAACGATCGCAGTAGCGTACTTATTTCGCCTATGGCTCAAACGATCGCTACGCGTGCGAGTCCCCTATATAAAAAATGAACAGAGAAAAAGGCGTAACTAAACAAGTAAAACAGGGAGGAGCCTGCGTACTACGATGTAGAGCTACGGGTGGTGATGTAAGTAAACTTTCATCCTTATCCCGCTACGCTCGAACGATCGCTACGCGTGCGAGTCCCAGAACCTTTCACCATTGGAGATACGACTATTTTACCAGGTTACCAGGTTCCCAGGTCACCGGGTGCCCTGTGGCTTTAATATAGGAGACCAGGTTGTCAGGTTACCATGTGGGCGGGTGCCCAGATTATAAGGTGTCCAGGTATCCGGGATACCAGGAGACCAAATGCCAAGGTGTTCGGGCAACAAGGTTGTCGAGTGTTGAAAGGCATAGGTTATCTTGGCCCGGGAGGACCCGGAGGGCCGGGAGGCATAAGGTTGGATGACATAAAGTTCCTAAAACCACCTCGTTTGTTTTTCCGAGATTTGTCCTCGGGTTTTCCCCAGATAATGAAAAAAGAAAATAACTTTGTGAAAAAATCCATAACTATTACAATTCAAATATCTATGTTTTAAATGTCAAGTACAATGGGACCGGAATGTAATCAATAATATTCGTAGTGTCGCGATAAGAAAAAAAATATTTAGTGGCAGAGGCATGAGCGCCAATTGAAGAGGTAGGTCATTTTGATACCACAAGTCAGATTGGCGACCCTATTGCTATTGACATTATACCACAAGAAGGGATTAACCTGAGGTGAATACGCCCCCTCCGAATATGAGGCAATAAGTTCGGAATATGGTTGTACACCCGATTTAAAGAGGAATCCATATTCCGCAAAGAGTGCAATCTGGAAATCCTTAGTACGCTCGCCGCGTGCCCGTAAGCGCCAATTAGAGAGATGAACGGTATAACCCAATTCCAACGCCAACGAGATTTTAGGCATGGCGGGATATATATTGGTCGCTGCATTATGTGTGGTCGAGAAGAAATGGTCGGGCATGTCAGCCAAGTCTTCAATCAAATTAGGATACCGTCCACGTGCGGTGACTATTGAGGCTGAATGAACAGGATTATAAAAGGCATATGCGAATTTAGGGCCCGCCAAGGCATACCATCCTTTGCGGCTTTGATAGCCCAAAAGCAATTCAATACCGCCCGAAACATACTGTTGGGTTTCTCGAATTGATTGAATATCATAAATCATCAGCATCGGTTCAGACTCGGTGTCCAGCATGGATTTCTGTTCAGTCATGTCGTTATGGGTCATTATTGACATGCCATATGCCATTTCCATGCCGGCATGAAAGAGGAATCCGTTCTGCCTATCGTGCAAACGGTATCCCAAGCCAAGTTGCAATGCTCCGCCACCCGGGGCAGTCGTTTCCGGCAGGAAATTGTGCACATTATTATAGCCCACTCCGCCACGTATAGCGAGAGAGTTTTCCATCCTCATAGGGATGGCAAACGCGAAAAGCGGGACTAAAAAAGCAAATGCTATACTAATCAGCCGTTTCATCTAACAGATATACGTAACAAACGCTCAAACTTTAGAGCGCAAAGATACTACTTTTTTTTGACATAAACAAATAAAACAAAAACTTTTTTGGAAAATACACAAAAAAGTGGATTTTATTTGCAAGTGTCGATTTTTTTTTGTACTTTTGCGGGCTGAAATGTGCATTAAGCACAAATATTAGTTATTAAAGTATGCAAAAGATTAGGAATATAGCGATTATCGCGCACGTGGACCATGGTAAGACGACCTTGGTGGACAAGATGCTTTACACAGCGAAGGTGGTTGAAAAGAGCCGTCAAGAAGGAGTAGAAGACAAGGAGTTGATTTTGGATAACAATGACCTCGAGCGTGAGCGGGGCATAACGATTCTTGCCAAGAATGTTTCCATAGAATATAAGGGTTATAAGATAAACATCATCGACACTCCGGGGCACGCCGACTTCGGAGGCGAGGTAGAGCGTGTGCTGAATATGGCAGATGGTGTATTGCTGTTGGTAGATGCTTTTGAAGGTCCGATGCCTCAGACGCGTTTTGTGCTTCAAAAGGCATTGGAGTTAAATCTTAAACCGATAGTGGTTATCAACAAGGTAGATAAGTTGAATTGCCGTCCTGACGAGGTTCAAGAGGCTGTTTTTGACTTGATGGTGAATCTTGATGCGAATGATGACCAATTGGATTTTCAGACTATTTTCGGTTCAGCGAAGAATGGTTGGATGAGTACCGATTGGCACAAGCCGACGACCGATTTGACTGCGTTGATGGATGCGATTATCGAGTATATTCCCGCTCCGGAGGAGTTAGAAGGTACTCCTCAGATGCTGATAACGAGTTTGGATTATAATCCTTATGTAGGTCGAATTGCAGTAGGTCGTGTACACAGAGGTGTATTGCGAGACGGTCAGAGTGTGACGCTTTTTAAGAAAGACGGCACGAAGGTGCGCACCAAGATTAAAGAGTTGCATACTTTCAAGGGTATGGGGCATGTTAAGACGGACGAGGTCCACAGCGGCGATATATGCGCATTGATTGGTATAGAAGGCTTTGAGATTGGCGATACGATATGTGACATTGAGAATCCGGAGCCACTGAAACCGATTGCCATTGATGAGCCGACCATGTCAATGACATTCACTATCAACGACAGTCCTTTCTTTGGTCAAGACGGAAAGTTTGTGACCAGTCGTCATATCTACGAACGTTTGCAACGCGAATTAGAGAAGAACCTTGCTCTGCGTGTTGAGCCGTCCGAGAAGGAGAATGCTTGGCGTGTTTACGGGCGTGGAGTACTGCATTTGAGTGTATTGATTGAGACGATGCGCCGCGAGGGGTATGAGTTGCAAGTAGGTCAGCCTCAAGTTATTATCAAAGAGATTGACGGTGTGCGGTGCGAGCCTGTAGAGCAGTTGACTGTCAATACCCCCGAGGAATGTTCGGGTAAGATTATCGAGTATGTTTCAACCCATAAGGGTGAGATGACGTCCATGAACATGGTTAATGACCGTGTACAGTTGGAGTTCACCATTCCGAGTCGCGGCATAATCGGTATGCGTACCTACGTAATGAATGTATCTGCAGGTGAGGCAATTATGGCGCATCGATTCTTAGAGTTCCAGCCCTATAAGGGAGAGATTGAGAAGCGTGTGAACGGTTCGCTGATTGTTATGGAGACGGGTACGGCATCCGCCTACGCGTTAGATAAATTACAAGACCGTGGTCGTTTCTTCATTGACCCGGGCGAAGAGGTTTATGCCGGTCAGGTATGCGGTGAGAGTTCCAAGGATCAAGATATTGTTATCAATGTCGTTAAGGCGAAAAACCTGACGAATATGCGTTCTAAATCCGCAGACGATAAGGCGATATTGCCTCCGGCTGTCAAGTTCAGCTTAGAGGAAGCCTTGGAGTATATTAAAGAAGATGAATATGTGGAGGTTACACCTACGCATCAAAGAATACGTAAAATTATTTTGGATGAGCTTGAGCGCAAGCGCTCACAGCGTTAAGGGTACTTCTAAAAATTCCACGTTTTTAGTTAAGCCCTGTTAATGAATATTTTATTTGGCAATTTTTATAAATACTCTTAAATATTTACTAAATTGGCGAAGACTGATTACATCATCGAGGTGCGTAATGTCACGAAATCATTTGAGGATGGCAAATACGCTTTAGACAATGTAAGCCTTCAGATTAAGAAAGGCGAGTTTGTCACTATTTTGGGCCCATCGGGCTGTGGTAAAACAACGTTGCTCCGTTGCATTGCGGGTTTTCAGACCGCGACGGAGGGGGATATACTCCTGAATGGCGAGGACATGACCTCGCTACCGCCTAACGAGCGTCCTGTGAATACGGTATTCCAGAAATATGCGTTATTCCCCCATTTGAATGTATTTGAGAATATTGCATTCGGTCTTAAGTTGAAGGGTGTAGCTCAAGAGGAGATGGAGAAGCGTGTTAAGAAGGCTCTTAAGATGGTTTCCATGTCCGATTATGAGTACCGCGATGTGGATTCGTTATCGGGAGGTCAGCAACAGCGTGTAGCTATAGCGCGTGCAATCGTGAACCAGCCGGAGGTATTGCTATTGGATGAGCCTTTAGCGGCTCTGGATTTGAAGATGCGCAAAGACATGCAGTTGGAGTTGAAGGAGATGCATAAAAAATTGGGAATCACCTTTATCTATGTTACTCATGACCAAGAAGAGGCGTTGACATTGAGTGATCGTGTGGTTGTGATGCGCGAAGGCAAAATACAGCAAATCGGCACGCCGACGGATATTTATAACGAGCCTGTAAACTGTTTTGTGGCAGACTTCATCGGAGAGAGTAACATCTTGAGCGGCACAATGATTCGCGACCGCAAAGTAAGTTTCTGCGACAAAGAGTTTGATTGCGTGGACGAAGGTTTCGGTGAGAATAAGCCGGTAGATGTGGTTATTCGTCCGGAGGATATCTATATATGGGAAGTTGAGAGTCAAAAGACGAAAGACCGTCCTACGGACTCAAAGCAATCCGATTTGGATCCGGAGGACAGGGTACCGAAGGGTAAGTTCACCAAATGGTACGGTGTGGTAGAGAGTTGTATCTTCAAAGGGGTTCATTATGAGATGACGGTAAAGACGGAAGACGGCTATGAGTTCATGGTGCAAGACTACCATGAGTTCGTGCCCGGTACTCAAGTAGGCATGCTTGTCCGTCCCGAAGACATTCAGATTATGAAGAAAGAGCATTACCGCTATAATTATTTCGAAGGCGAGGTGCTCAAGAACGGCAAGGTGCGTTTCCTCGACGCCGAATGGGAGGTTAAAGAGGATCAGATTGCGCCTTTCACCGTCGGTGAGAAAGTGACCGTACAAGTGCCATTCCGCGAAGTAGAGTTATTAGACTACGAGGACGAGGGTGTACTCTCCGGCGAGGTGCATTACCTACTCTATAAGGGTAATCATTATAATCTGACTATCCGGACGGACGAGGGTTACGACCTATTTGTGAACACCGATGATGTGTGGGATCACGGCGACCGCGTAGGTATCCAGATAGCCCCGGAGGTTATACTATTAAGCAAAGCAGAGGACAATAATACGAATGAGTAAGGCCATGAAACTATCCCGTGTTTTTGACAATCGTCGCAGTTGGGCATGGCCTTATGTGCTGTTCCTAATTCTGTTCGTTGTGCTACCGCTACTGCTGATTGTGGTATATGCGTTCACGACGCCAAGCGGCGATTTCACGCTGCACAATTTCGTGCAGTTCTTCTCCACGAGTGAGGCGGTGAACACGTTTATCTACTCGATTGCGATTGCCTTTCAGACGACGCTAATCTGTCTGCTATTAGGTTATCCGGCGGCGTATATTATGGCTACAGCGGAATTAAAGACTCCGGCGGTGATGTCCATTTTGTTCATTCTGCCGATGTGGATCAATTTTCTTCTTCGGACGTTGGCTACCGTTGAGCTCTTTAATATGTTCTCTATCCCTTTAGGTGAGGGAGCATTGTTGTATGGTATGTGTTATGATTTTCTGCCGTTTATGATTTATCCGATTTATAACACATTGCAGAAGATGGATCACTCACTCATTGAGGCGGCACATGATTTAGGTGCTAACCGCAAAGAGGTATTTTTAAAAGTTATTCTACCGCTCTCCAAATCGGGTATTTATAGCGGAGTTGTCATGGTGTTCATGCCTACGGTTTCGACCTTTGCCATCTCCGAGTTATTGACTCGCAATAAGATAACGCTGTTCGGTTCGCTGATTCAGCGTGCGTTTGGAGAAGGTGGTTTGCAGATGTGGAATTACGGTGCAGCATTGTCCTTAGTACTGCTGCTGATTATCGGTTTAACCAGTTTCTTCGGGAACAAAGACGAGCAGGAGGCTAAGAGTGTAATATGATTGAGACGAAAACACTAAGTACTGCCCAATTAGAGGCAAAAAAACGCGGGCGCAGTCTAAGGATTCGCCGTATTTTTGCGCAGTCCTATTTATGGCTACTGCTGATTCTATTGTATGCTCCGATTGTGCTTATTATCTTCTTCTCGTTCACACGCAGCAAGGTGTTAGGCAACTGGACAGGCTTCACGTTCGGCTTATACGAAAACCTCTTCACCGGTTACGACCGCGTGGCGCAGGTGCATGTAGATCCAAATATGTATTCGGCGCTGTTGTACACCCTGCTGATTGCCGTTGTAGCCGCAACATTTGCGACACTATTAGGAACATTGGCGGCAATCGGTATTTTCAACATGCGTCAACGCAGCCGTCAAGCGATTCAGTTACTGAACAGCGTACCGATGATCAATCCTGATATTCTGACGGGTATATCGCTCTTTCTGTTGTTTGTGTTTTTAGGCATAAGCCGCGGATTGGCGACTGTGATTATTGCGCATGTGGTATTCTGTACGCCCTATGTTGTATTAAGTGTGATGCCGCGTTTGACGAAGATGAACCCCAATATCTATGAAGCAGCTTTGGATTTGGGAGCAACGCCTTTTCAGGCACTACGTAAGGTGATGATGCCTGAGTTATGGCCGGGCATGTTGAGCGGCTTCATCTTGAGCATCACATTGAGTATCGATGATTTCGGAGTTACATTCTTCACGAAAGGCAGTGGCGGTCTCAACACCCTCAGTACCTTTATATACGCGGACGCGCGCAAGGGAGGTTTGACTCCGGAGTTGCGTCCCCTCTTCTCGCTCATCTTCGTAACGATGTTAGTGTTACTGCTGATAATCAACTGGCGTGCCTCAAAATCAGCGCCAAAGAGATAGTCGGGAATAAGGAGTAAGGAATAAGGAGTAAGGAATAAAGAGTAAGGAATAAAGAATCAAGACTAAAATGTAATGGTGATTATTCCGGGAGGCCAGGTGATCAGGGTGCCGTTATAAGGAAGAAGTCGAGAGTTAAAAGAGTAAAAATAATAATTAATGAAAATAGGGTATATAAAAATGAAAAAAATCTTTTCTTTTGTGCTCGTAGCTATGTTCGCGATGAGCAGTTTTGCGATTGATCGCGCGCACACACTAAAGGTGTATAACTGGGCAGATTACATTGATGAAGAAGTGCTCAACAGTTTCCCAGAATGGTATGAGCAGATGACCGGCGAGAAGGTAGAAGTGATTTATCAGACCTTCGACATCAACGAATCAATGTTAACCGAGATTGAGGTAGGTCATGAGGATTACGATGTGATTTGTCCTTCGGAGTACATCATTGAGCGTATGTTAAAAAATAAACTGCTGCAACCGATTCGCAAGGATTTGGTACCAGCAGACCACTACTATTTCAACAATGTAGCTCCTTTTGCAGTGGAGAAGTTCGAGCAGATGGCTCCCAAGGCTGCTGATAGTGCTATACATGTAGCAGACTATGTTGCAGGTTACATGTGGGGAACGACAGGCTGGCTGTATAATCCAGCTTATGTAGAGGTTGATTCGATACGTTCATGGAGTGCATTAACAAATCCGAAGTATGCGAACCATATCTTTGTGAAAGATGCCTTTAGGGATGTTTATTCGGTTTTGGTGCTATATGCCTATAAGGATGAGATTGCGCGTGGTGAAGTGACTCGCGATGAGTTGGTGCAACAAATCACGCCGGAGCGTATGCAGCGTGTGGAGGATATACTGATTGCTGCAAAAGACAATATTGCGGGTTGGGAAGTAGATTTCGGCAAAGAAGAGATGACGAAAGGCAAAATGTGGCTAAATTTGTCCTGGTCGGGTGATGCAGCATGGGCAATAGAACAGGCCGCTGAGAATGGTGTTGAGTTAGGTTATTTAGTACCTGACGAGGGCACAAATGTATGGTTTGACGGTTGGTGCATACCGATTTACGCGAAGAATGTAAAAGCAGCCTCTTACTTCATCGACTACATGTGTCGTCCGGATAATGCGATACGCAATATGGAAGAGATTGGTTATGTATCCGTGATTGCGAGTCCAGAAATTTTAGATTGGGCAAACGATGAGGAAGAATATGCCGAGGCTGTTGATTTGAGTTATATCTTTGGTGATGAAGCGAGAGCGGTTCATGCCAACCAAGTGCTTTATCCTGACATCAGCGTCATTGAACGCGGTGCATTAATGCACGATGCTGCTGAACAAACAGAAGATATGATCAAGATGTGGAATCGTGTGAAAGGCGATAACCTTTCTTCGACAATGCTTGTCTTTATTGTAGTAGTGTTTGTAGCATTAGCTATCTTCATTATTTTAGGTGTTATCAACCGCCGTAAACAACAAGCCTTGCAAAAGAAACATCAGCGTAAGCGTTGAGGAATCGAAAGCCGGCGGCTGTGCAGCGGGGAGAGAGTGAGGCCGGGATACCGGGATACCGAGATACCGGGAGTCCAAAGCCCCTAATGGTGATGCTGCGTAGCCGCTCGCCCGAAAGAAGTAGAAGTCAAAATAAAGAAATTATTAGAAAGTCCCTTAGTATATGAGACGAATAGGTAGCCTACTCATAGCAATACTGATTGTGTCGGTTGCATTTGGTCAAGTCAGCCAAATGGAGCGTGAATACCTTTCGCTTGCTGAAAGGTATGAAGCACGCACGGCACCTCGGCAACTTGAACAGGATTTGAGAACATATCTTGTCCTCTTCCCGTACACGACGTATCTTGATGAGATACATTTTATGGATGGTGTCTTGTTGGAAGAAAGAGGTTTGCACAAGAAGGCGTTGAAGGAGTTGGAATTGGTAGATTTCAAGTCTCTGACTCGTCCTCATCAGCCAGAATATCAGTTCTATAGGGGCTATGCCTATATGATGCTACAACGGTATGAGAATGCCGCAACATACTTCAATATACTGAAGAAAAGGCCTTCAGAATACCAAACTCGTGGTGCCTACTACTACGCTTACTGCATGTATAAGCTCGGCACTTACGATAAGGCATTACCGGCCCTTTTGGAATTGGAAACGAATAAGACATATAGCAAGACTATACCCTACTATATCGTCCAAGTCTATTATGCTCAAGGGGATTACGAGCAGGTAACCACCCGCGCCGCCAAGTTACTAAGCGAACAGCCCAATAACCACAACAATGCAGAGTTACACCGCATGTTGGGTGAGATAGCATTCCAGAACCGCGATTACCAATCGGCAGTCTCCCACCTCAAGACCTATGAGACATTGCTTGGAAAAGCCAAAGCGGAAGCGCAAGAAAGTAAGTCCAAGAAAGGAATCGAGAAAGAGGATAATGCGCCGTATGAACTTGTTCGCAACGATGTGTATCTGTTAGGTGCATCCTATTATCACCTAAAGGACTATCAACAGGCTATCAACTATTTACGTAAGGTAGAGGTTAAACGAGATAGTTTGAGTGAGTCAGTGTACCTGTGTTTAGGTCATGCCTTCATGCAGCAAGGCAATATAGAGCAGGCCAAACAGAACTACTTAGCGGCGTATCAGTCCGGGCTCAACTCAACGGTACGGGAAGAGGCCCTATATAACTATGCCTTAACGACTTATCAATCCTCCTCGGCATTGGGCGAAAGCGTCAACGCTTTTACAGACTTTCTGAAACAATATCCCGGCTCTAAATATGAGGATAATATATTGGCGCTGCTGAGTGACGCCTTTCGTCAGTCCAAGAACTACGAGGCAGCTCTGAAAGCGTTAGAGTCCATTGAGTCTCCCAACCGCAAACTCTTGGAAGCAAAGCAATTCCTGCGTTACCAATTAGCAATAGACTCGTATTTACAAGGACAATATCAAAAAGCATCCGATTGGTTCACCGCAGTTATTGATGACCCTGTCGGAGGATTGGCTTTGAAGACAGAGACTTACTATCTTCGCGCAGAGACAGACTATGCTTTAGGTCGTTATGAAGATTGCGCGAAAGACCTGAAGGCTTTTTATGCTTCGTCAAAAGCGAAAGACTCCCCTAATCTCTCCAAAGCTAAGTACCTGAGTGGTTATAATCACTTTGCTCTCAAGAACTACCCCTCTGCCAAAGCGGATTTTGAAGATTATCTCAATGTGATTATGTCCACAGATCCGACCTACGCTGATGCCCTTAATCGGTTGGGTGATTGTGCATTTAATGCACGCGCCTTCAATGAGGCAATCAATTACTACCAACGTGCTATAGATTATCAAAGTACAGCAGGAGACTATTCCTATTTCCAAAAGGGCTATGCAGAAGGATTGCAACGTAATTATTCGGCTAAAATAAAGACGATGCAAGCTCTTGTGAGTCGGTATCCGAAATCCGATTATGCGGATGACGCATTGTATGAGATTGCCCGAACCTATCTTATTAAGGAAGATGAGCGCGCTGCACTGCAAGCGTATGAACAACTCTTAGCCTCCTATCCGCGCTCTGAGCAGACCAAGAAATCCTGCCTTGAGAGGGCGATGCTCTACACCAATTTAGGCGAGACCGATAAAGCTATTGCCGCCTATAAACAAACGATTGAGCGCTTCCCCGCTACGGAAGAAGCCTATACGGCATTATCCGGTTTGGAGGCATTGTATGTTGAAACCAATCAAGTGGATCAGTATGTCGCATACTCCAAGACGCTCGGTAAGTACCACATGACGTCCAGTTTCCGCGAGGATTCACTTCGATACACAGCACACTATTTAGCGGCTGTCAATTATTATAAGACCAAGGACTATGAGAAGGCATTGAAGGAGTATAAGGCGCTTACGACTATTACGGGCAATCCTTACATGGTAGAGGCATTAACTCGTGCTGCCGAGATAAGTTATGATAAGGCATCCTATAAAGAGGCATTAGGGTACTTCCGGCAGTTAATTCCCATTGCGCCTTCTCGCGACAATCTCAATATGGCTCGTTTAGGTGTGCTGCGATGCCAATATAATCTCAACGACACCGAAGCTACCATAGCAATAGCCACCGATATTCTTGAGGATGAGCCCGTAAGCGAGTCGATGCGCTTGGAGGCGCTATATGATCGCGCGAAGGCTTATATGGCGAAAAAACAATACGGTCAAGCCATTGTTGACTGGACACCGCTGGCAGAGGAAGTTCGCACGGCACAAGGGGCCGAGGCAAAGTATCAATTGGCGAATTGCGCTTATCAATTGGGAGCATATGACAATGCCGAGCAGGAGATTATGTCATTTGCAGAAATGAATACTCAGCACCAATACTGGTTAGCTAAATCATTGATACTCCTCGCGGATATTAATCAAGAAAAAGGCGACACCTTCCAAGCGCGACAATACTTGCTTACATTACTCAATAACTATCGAGCCAATGATGATATTCTCACTATTGTGCACCAGAGACTACAAGCTCTCGACGCTGCAGAAGAACAATTAAACGGCTCAAATGAAGAGGAGGACAACGATGAGAACTAAATTTATTATGGTAGTCGTTTGCCTAATGCAGGTAGCACTATCCGGTTATGCGCAAGATACGGTGCTGAACCGCTCTGTCACAGTTGAGCGTGAGTTTCAGCCTATCATTCAATCCGCAGGTAAACTCAAGACAAGTCCAACTGTCCTTGAGACCTCGTTTGAGCCCGCCAAGGTCGATTACTCCGACTATACAGAAGTATTTGCACCATCCTTCAACACGACATCCCTTTTATCGCAAACACAACATTTCACAGCCCCCAAGCCGCTTCACGGCTATATCCGCGGGGCATTAGGACATCCCTCTACGCTTTTTGACTTCACCTATCATGTGGATGATGGCAAAAACTCTATCGTTGATCTTTTTGCACACCATAAAGCCATATGGGGTTCACGAACAAATTCAGCGACCAACTTAGGTTTTAATTTCAAGCACCCCTTCTCACGCGCCACCATCTATATGGATCTCAAGGGTGCCAACCTCTTTTATGCCATGCCGGGGAAGGACGACAGTCGCCAAATCAGTTGGGAAGCAGAGTTCCGTTTCGGCGTCAAGGCGGCTAAGAAGGAAGATTTTCAATACAATGCCTCTATCGGCTATTTCATGATTCATCTGCCGAGTGTAGTCGATGAGCATCAGTTGCGCACCCATATCAATCTTGAATGGGCAGGCTCAGCTCACCATGGTGGTTTGAATATCGCGCTGCAGAATAATTTTATTCTGCCTGCGGAAGCTGCATGGAATGCTTTTCAAGCGACTTATCGTGTAGGAACCGGTCGTCCCATACAAACGCACAACCCGCGTCATTCACTGAAACTTGAGCCGTTCTATGCCTATTATGGCAACCGCTTTACACTGCATGCCGGTGTTAATCTCGATCTTGTATTCGGCAAAGGAAAACTGCTCTCCGGTAGTGAAGCCATTGCTTTTGCGCCATCTCCGAATATCCGTTTTGAAGCCCAGATTGCCAAACAGTGGTTGACCCTCTATGGTGATTTCAAAGGTCGGTTTACCAATGCTTCCGAGCAGGCATGGCTCTATGAGTGCCTCTATTATAATGGTTTGATCACCGTAGGTTCTAAGCATGTAGGTTCATATATCCCTATTGACGGCACTATCGGTTTCCACATCAAGCCCCAAAAATGGTTGCTCTTGGAAGTGCACGGCGGTTATGCTCTTCAGCTTAACCAATCCACCATATATGCTTCGAAGCCTCTTGCGGGCGACAAGACTGTAGGTTGGTTTGACCACCTCTATAATGATTATCAGCGTGTGAAGGTAGGTGCTGCCGTATCATTCCACTATCAAGATATCGTTTCCATCCATGTATGGGGAGATTATTACGGCTGGAAAAGAATGAACATCCTCGACCACAATACCAATGGGGTTTATGACTGCACACTTGATACCGGGATAGTGACGACTCCCGGCCGTGTTTATGACCGTCCTGATTGGGAAGTAGGGTTACGCGTTGACGGGCGGATTAATAAGAATTGGTCTCTATTCTTAGACTCACGATTCGCAGGCGAAAGATGGGCACTGGCCTATGATGGAGATCACAAACTCAAGCCGCTGATTGATATCAATATAGGTTGCCAATACGATTGGGTAGAGAAAAATCTCGCATTTTTCCTACACCTAAATAATATTATCCACCGCCATAATGACCTCTATTACGCCTATGATTCTCAGGGAATCAATGGAGTAATCGGTTGCTCGTGGCGTTTTTAATTATAGCATATGGAACTACAAGGCATGCACTTTAAGGAGTACAAGACTCCCCAAGAAATAGATACGCTTGTCGGGCAAGTCGCAGGGCAGATCAACCACGACTATCAAGGGCTCAAACCTGTTTTTGTCGTTGTTCTTACCGGTGCGTTTATGTATGCGTCGGATCTCTTACGTAAGATGACTATGCCGACAGAGGTTGCCTTTGTCAAGCTAAGGTCTTATGTCGGTACAGAAACAACCGGAGAAGTGCAAGAGACCGTGCCCGTAACAGCAGATATCATGGACAGGGATGTCATAGTCATTGAGGACATTATTGACACGGGGCTATCTATGCGTTACCTCAAAAAACGCCTTTACCAATTGGGAGCTAAAACGGTACGGGTTACATCGTTTCTCTTTAAACCCGATGCTTTACAGTATCCCGAATCAGCGCCGGAATATCCTGCTTTACTTATTCCCCATCAGTTCGTCATCGGCTATGGGCTCGACTTAGATCAACAAGCGCGTAATCTGCCGTCCCTTTATATATACGATAAGTCGAAAGTTGAAAGTGTGATCGTTCGGTAATCGTTCGATGAGCGTTCGGTGAGCGTTTGGTTGTAAGTCGAAAGTCAAAAGTCGAAAGTCGAAAGCAGAAAGTCAAAAGTTGAAAGTTTATTCAGGAGACCAGGTGCCAAGGGCATCATTATAAGGTATATAGAATATAGAATACAGAAATATATATGGCGAATTATCAGAAACTGACCCCTCGGAGTGAGGATTACTCCAAGTGGTACAACGAGTTGGTGGTTAAGGCCGACTTAGCAGAACAAAGTGCCGTGCGAGGTTGCATGGTGATTAAGCCCTATGGCTATGCCATATGGGAGCGGATACAAAGTGATTTAGACCAACGATTCAAATCAAAAGGCGTTCAAAACGCCTATTTCCCGTTACTTATTCCGAAATCCTTCTTTAGCCGCGAGGCAGAACATGTAGAGGGTTTTGCGAAAGAGTGTGCCGTAGTGACCCACCACCGATTGATGAACGACCCCAATGGTAAAGGGGTGGTAGTGGATCCGTCGGCTAAACTCGAAGAGGAGATGATTATTCGTCCGACCTCAGAAACGATTATATGGAGCACTTATAAGAACTGGATTTCCTCCTACCGCGATCTGCCAATTCTCTGCAATCAATGGTGCAATGTGATGCGTTGGGAGATGCGCACAAGGCTCTTCCTCAGAACGGCTGAGTTCTTATGGCAAGAAGGTCATACAGCTCACGCCACCTCGGAGGAAGCCGAGGATTTTGCACGACAGATGCTGGACGTCTATGCGGATTTCACGCGTAAAGTGATGGCTCTTCCGGTTGTACGGGGCGTCAAGAGTCCCAACGAGCGTTTCGCGGGGGCACTTAACACCTACTGCATCGAAGCGATGATGCAAGACGGCAAAGCATTGCAAGCAGGGACAAGCCATTTCCTCGGGCAGAATTTTGCCAAGTCATTCGATGTGCAATATCTCTCCAAAGAGAATAAGTACGAATATGTTTGGGCGACCTCTTGGGGTGTATCAACGCGTTTGATGGGCGCACTAATAATGACCCACTCGGATGATAACGGTCTTGTTCTTCCGCCCGCGTTAGCTCCTATACAAGTCGTGATAGTCCCCATTTTCAAGAAAGCTGAGGATTTGGCGCCTATTATGGAGAAACTCAGGCCGATAGCAGACACACTGCAAAAGTTCGGTATACGTGTGAAAGTAGATACTCGTGATCAATTGACACCGGGCTACAAGTTTGCGGACTACGAATTGAAAGGTATCCCGGTACGTATAGCGATGGGAGCTCGCGATTTGGAGAACGGAACAGTAGAAGTAGCTCGTCGGGACACACTGACGAAAGAAACATTGCCATTAGAAGGCATCGTTGAACATATCCAAGCGTTATTGGATGCCATACAGGCGAACTGCTATGAGAAAGCATTATCGTATCGTATAGATAATACGCGTGAGTGCGACAGTTATGAGGAGTTCAAGGAAGAGATTAAGAAAGGCGGTTTCCTGCTATGTCACTGGGATGGCACCCCCGAAACTGAAGAGAAAATCAAAGCCGAGACCAAAGCCACTATCCGCTGTATTCCGATGGAGGGTGAGATTCCCGGACACGATGTGACAACACCCGGCAAATGTATGGTGACGGGCAAGCCTTCAAAAGGACGTGTCGTCTTTGCGATAGCGTATTAGAGTAAGGAGTAAGCGCCCAAGGGCTAATAAAGAGTAAGGAATCAGGAATCAGGAGTCAAGACTAACATGTAATGGTGGTGTAGCGGAGACCGAAAGTTATATTTTCCAGGTTCCCAGGTGGCCAGGGTGCCGTTATAAGGAAAAAGAGAACGTCAAAAGTCAAGAGTAATATATGTACAAAGAATATAAACAACTAAATCTGCCTCAGTTGAGCGGCGAGATGTTAGCTCAATGGGAGCAAGAAAAATTATTTGAGCAATCCTTAGAGCATGGGGCTAAAGGGAACTTCATTTTTTTCGAAGGGCCTCCATCCGCCAATGGTATGCCGGGAATCCACCATGTCTTGGCACGGAGTATTAAAGATGCTTTCTGCCGCTACAAGACGATGCAGGGTTACCGCGTCCATCGCAAAGCAGGATGGGACACGCACGGTTTGCCGGTTGAATTGGGTGTAGAGAAGCTACTGCATATCAAGAAAGAAGATATCGGCAAGAAGATTAGCGTGGATGAATATAATGCTGCGTGCCGTCGGGAGGTGATGAAGTACACGAAAGAATGGACGAACCTGACAAGACAAATGGGTTATTGGGTTGATTTAGACAATCCTTATATCACCTATGATAACAAGTACATTGAGACAGTATGGTACTTACTAAAAGAATTGTACAAGAAAGGCTATCTATACAAAGGTTATACGATTCAGCCATATAGTCCAATGGCGGGTACGGGTTTAGCGAGTCACGAAATCAACCAACCCGGCTGCTACCGCGATGTAAAAGATACAACATGTACGGCAAAATTCCGCCTTACCGGCAAATCAGCCGACGAGCGATATTTCTTGGCATGGACGACGACGCCATGGACATTGCCGAGCAATACGGCATTATGCGTCGGTGAAAAAATCGATTATGTCGAAGTAAAGTCCGAAAACGCCTCGTATATCCTTGCCAAAGCCTGCCTCTCTCATTTCGTTAAAGAGTTAGGCGAGTCTCCCGAGATTATCGCTCAGTACAAGGGAATGGACCTCGTGGGCATGCACTACGAGCAACTTTTCCCATGGGTCAAGCCCGTCAGTTACGACAAAGAGACCGACACCATCACTGACCGCAGCGGCGATGCCTTCCGCGTCATTAGCGGCGATTATGTCACGACAGACGAAGGAACCGGTATTGTACATATTGCGCCTACCTTTGGTGCTGATGATAAGCGGGTTGCCGATGCCGCAGGGATACCGTCCTTATTCATGATTACCAAGAACGGAGAGACACGTCCCATGGTTGATTTCAGCGGCAAGTATTGGCTATGCGAAGAGCTGGATGAGACGTTCAACACGGGATACATCAACCACGATTTATACGACAGATGGTCAGGTGAGTTTGTAAAGAACGCCTACGACAAGGTGCATTTCTGGACCAATGATAAATACGATGAACCCAAAGCACTCAAGGAAGAGGATCTTAACATCCGTCTATGCATGTACATGAAGCAAACAGGTACCGTCTTTAAGATCGAGAAACACGTGCACTCCTATCCGCATTGCTGGCGAACCGATACGCCCATCATCTACTATCCTTTAGACAGTTGGTTCATCCGCTCTACCAAAGCCAAAGAGCAGATGATTGCCCTCAATAAAACAATCAATTGGCAACCCGAATCCACCGGTACCGGTCGTTTCGGTAAATGGCTTGAGAATCTCAATGACTGGAACCTCAGTCGTTCACGTTATTGGGGGACTCCCCTTCCCATCTGGCGAACAGAGGATGGCCAAGAGGAGTTATGCATCGGGTCAATCAAAGAGTTCTTCGAAGAAATAGACAAAGCCGTTGCAGCCGGATTGATGAAAGCCAACCCATGGCCCAAGCACATTGTGGGCGACTACAGCAAAGACAACTACGATCCTGCCGTCATTGACCTACACCGTCCCTATGTGGACAGCATCGTGCTGGTAAGCCCAACCGGCAAGCCGATGAAGCGGGAATTAGATCTCATCGATGTATGGTTTGATTCGGGAGCTATGCCCTACGCGCAGAACCACTATCCTTTCGAAAATCAAGATGCGCCCCGCACCGCCGACTTTATCTCGGAGGGTGTAGATCAGACACGCGGCTGGTTCTTCACACTGCATGCCATCCACACTATGATAGAAGGCAATGTCGCTTACAAGAACGTCATTTCCAATGGCCTTGTATTAGACAAAGCCGGCGATAAGATGAGTAAACGTAAGGGCAATGCAGTAGATCCCTTCAGTGCTTTATCGACCTATGGCGCAGATGCAGTGAGGATGTATATGCTGACTAACTCTGACCCCTGGGAGAATCTACGGTTTGACCCCGAAGGGGTTGCTGAGATTCAGCGTAAGTTCTTTGGGACCTTGTATAATACATATAGTTTCTTTGCCCTATATGCGAATGTAGATCACTGGTCTGTCGAGGCATCGCCGCTGACTACTCAAGGGAAGTCTGAATGGTTGCAGGAGATCGATCGGTGGATTTTAAGTCGTCTTAACTCAGTAGTAAAAGCCTGCACGGAACACTACGAGCATTATGACCCCACTCCGGCAGGGCGTGTTGTATCGGCTTTTGTGCAGAATGAGCTTAGCAATTGGTATGTGAGGTTGAACCGCAAGCGGTTCTGGGGCGGCACAATGGACGCGGATAAACAGGCAGCGTATGAGACATTGTACACCTGTCTGAAAACCGTAGCTCAATTGATAGCCCCCATGGCTCCGTTCTATGCAGATAGACTTTATCGGGATTTGACAGGTGAGACTGTGCACCTGAGCGAATGGCCCAAAGTAGATGAGAGCATGATTGACAAGACCTTAGAGCGTCAGATGGCTTTGGCCCAACAAGCTACATCCATGATATTGAGTTTAAGAAAGAATGCTAAACTCAACGTTCGTCAACCGCTACAGAAGGCGGTTATCCCGGCCCCCGATGAGGCGACCAAGGAAGCACTCCTGCATGTGGAAGGGCTTATCCGCTCTGAGGTCAATATTCAGAGTTTGCAAATAGTGGATAAGAACGATCCCTCCGTTCAATTAGTCAAGAAGATACGACCTAAGTATCCCATATTAGGTAAAAAAGCAGGCAGTCAGATGAAGTCCATTGCCGCCGCCATCAATACGATGAGCCAAGAAGATATCGCGAAGTTTGAAGCAACGGGAACCTTCATGGTTGCAGGTTATTCGCTTATACCGGAAGATGTGGAAATCTTGACAGAGAACATGCCCGGCTGGCTTGTAATGAATGAGGGAGCGCTGACCATTGCACTTGATATAGAACTGACGGAATCTCTTTTAGAAGAAGGTATAGCGCGTGAACTCATCAATCGAATACAGAATATCCGTAAATCCGCAGGTTTTGAAGTAACCGACCGTATTGAAGTAGAGATTGAAGATTGTACCGAGGTCCACAATGCCGTGCTGCATTTCAAAGACTATATTGCTTCGCAGGTCCTGGCACGACACTTGGACCTAACTTCTACACCGCAAGGCGAAGAAGTAGAACTCAACGGAAAAAAACTACATATTAAAGTGGAAAAATGAGACAAAGAATTATTATTGCCATAGTATGTGCAGTGGTCAGTTTAGGGATGACCTCTTGCATTTTTGGAGGAAGTAGCTCGAGTACGGAAATCGGTACCCGGCAGCAACTCATCGGGCATTGGCAAGGCGTGAGCCCGACCACATCGGGCTTGCATTTCGTATTCTACGACGAATCTGCCGAAGAAGGCTACTGTTGGGGCAAAACATGGGATGAAAGCGACGATTACTATGAGTCGAGTTTGGTGTATCATGGTAATGGCTGGTTCATGTGGAAGAAAGGAACGGATTATATCCGGATGAGACATATGATCAATGTCTCACAAGCGCAGTCCGCTATAGACCAAACCATCTACAGTTTAACCGACAACGACCTCTCTATCCAAGATGGCAGCAAACGCGTCTATTTAGTTAAAGTAGCTCAATGAAAAAAACTCTTAAGATCATCGGCATCACCCTCGGCGCCCTTATCGGTATCGTGCTTTTGGTAGTGGGGGTAGTCTGTCACGTCATTTTAACCCCGAAGCGGCTAACCCCCATAGTCAACCGCGTAGTAGATTCGGTTTTGCTATGCGAGCACCAATTGGATGAGGTAGAGTTGACCGTCCTGAGCACCTTTCCGGATGTCGGTTTAAGATTAAAAGGTCTTTACATCATCAATCCTATGGAGGGTGCCCAATCCGACACCGTTTTGGCAGTGCCGGAACTCATCGTCGGACTCGATGTCAAGCAGGCTTTAGACGGGTATATTGATATCTCCAAGTTAGCGATACGCGATGTTGAAGCCAATCTATATATGAATCGCGACGGAAAGACCAATATCCCTGCCTTTCACCTCCCCTCAGACACAACCGATACGACCTCCGGCTCTTGGACTCTCAAAACCATACGATTTGAGGATCGGCTGACAGCAGATGTAAGTCGTCTTACCCTCAAAGATGATCGAGACAGCCTGCCGTTGATGAGGCTCAAAGCCTTTCTCTCGCTCGCCCAGCCCGATCAAGCTGAGGGTCTCGTTGCCCTTGTGTTAGACGGCAGTTCACTCGCTTTGGAGCAGTTTGAAATTAAACTTGCCGGCATAGTCAGCACACCGTCATTGGCTCTTGATACCATCAATGCCGATGTAACCATAGAGACCGGAAACTGGCAGATTAGCCAATTAATGGCTATCTTACCGCCACAATACGCTTCACTATGGCCTAAGGATATCCAAGCCGATGGACTCATTCGCTTACAAGCACATGCCTACGGTCTGTACGATAGTCTGAACTTACCCACCGTGGACGCTAATCTCCAACTCACTAATGCCAAAGGAAGATATAAACCTCTTCCCTACTATATTGATGCACTGCGCGGGGACATCGACCTACATCTTGATCTCAATCAAAAGAACCTAACCTCCGCCCGGCTCAACACCCTGTATGCACACACCAAACATTCGTCCATTACGGTTAAAGGAAGAGCGACTGATATACTGAAGAACGGCAAGAAATTTGAACTTAGCAACCCTCTCTGTGACCTAAGTGCCAAAGTAAACCTCAATCTTGCAGATGCAGACTATTTCATCCATTCCGATTCAGTCACCAACCAACTATCCGGTAACGCCCAAGGCACACTTGTTCTCAAGAGCACACTTGATGATTTAACCGCCTTAAAGTACGAGCGTATCAATGCACAAGCCGACCTAAATTTTTCCGACTTGAATCTCATATGGGAAGATAGTCTCAATGTATTGGCTGACAATATGGATACGCATATTCAAATAGGCGGCAAGAATACTCCTGCGAATAGTACAATTCCGGCAGTGGAACTGACCTTTACAATGGATGAACTAACCGCCAAAATGGACACCATCTATGCCCACTTAAGAGTTCCGAAAGGCAAAGCCGCTTTGTCCCCCTCTCGACGTGCTGCCGATAAACCGCGCATAGAAGTGGCTTTAGCAGCCAACGCCATGGAGGCTACTATGGGACAAACGATTGCCATCACAACGCAGAGGTTCGATGTAGAAGCTAAAGCGCTGTACAACAAAGACGCAGATAATGTGCTTCTGAAATGGAATCCACGGTTACGGTTCCAATTGGAGAACGGCGATGTGCAATACCCCAAGTTAGGCATGCCGTTAGATATTCCGATTATCGATTTCACCTACTCCAATAGAATCTTCAAGATTGATAGTTCTCGCATTGATTTGGGCAATAGCGATTTCTCTTTATCCGGTGAAATTCGCCATGTGGGCAAATGGCTAAGGAATGAAGGCGATTTGACAGGCGCGTTGACCTTCAACTCCGAGGTCACGGATGTCAACCAACTGATGGAGATTGTCAACTCCCTCAATACATCTAAAGACACTATATCCTCCTCACCGGCCACGACAGAATCTAAGCAACCGGAGACAGAAAAAGAGCCCTTTATGGTGCCTACACACATGGATCTTGGACTGGTAACCCATATCCGCACCGCCTATTTCTCCAACGAGGTATTGGAGCACTTAGGGGGAAAACTCTATGTTAAGGACGGCAAACTCGTTCTGGAAGAAATGGGCTTTATCTGCGAAGCTGCACGGATGCAACTGACGGCGCTATATGAGACGCCTCGACGCAATCACCTTTATGCCGGCGTGGATTTTCACTTGATTGAAATTGACATCCACAACCTCATTAGGATGATTCCACAAATAGATTCGTTAGTGCCAATGCTCAGTTCGTTTGAAGGCAAAGCTCAATTTCACCTGACCTTAGAGACATATTTGACCAGTCAATATAAACCGAAAATATCAACCCTCCGCGGAGCATGTGATATAGAAGGCAAGGACTTAGTATTGCTTGACAACGAGACTTTTGAGAAGATCAGTAAACTCCTACTCTTCAGCCCCAAGCAACGAAACGTAGTCGATTCCATCAATTGCCAAATGGCACTTTACAAAGACCGCTTGACCGTTTATCCACTCTGCCTCAGTATCGATAAATACATGGCAGCTGTCGGGGGTAATCACAATCTCGATATGACCTTCGACTACCATGCTTCCTTGCTCAAGCCCATCTGGCTTGGGGTTGATGTCTCCGGCAATCTGGATGACCTTAACATCAAGTTAGCGCCTTGTCGCTACATGCAGGATTTCCGACCAATCTTCCATAAAGACCGAGAAGGACAGTCCGCTGAACTCCGACGCATCATCGCCAACACCATAAAAAAAGATGTTAAAATCCAATAGATATGAAATATACAACCCTTTTCATCAGTGCTATAGCACTACTAAGTATGAGTTTTATAAGTTGTAAACGCATTAATCCTCTCCTCGATACCCCCAATGAATATGGTATCGTAGCAATGGATAAGATAGAATTAAAAGATTACCTGCCTGCATTCAGGGAGGCAATCAAGCAGAATCAAGCCGAGATAGAGGCAATTGTCACGAATCCCGAGGAACCAACCTTTGAAAATACCATCGTTGCCCTGGAACGTAGCGGTGCATTGCTCGACAGAGTGGAGGGCATTTTCTTCAACATCTTAGAAGCCGATGGTAATGATGAGATGGACGAGATTGCCAATACCATCAGTCCTGAACTCAGCGCGCTGTCTGACGACATTCTGCTCAATGACAAATTATTCGCCCGCATAGCTCATGTCTATAATCAGCGAGAAACATTGGGACTTAGCGGCGAAGACCTGAGACTTACCGAAGAGACCTACCGTTCCTTTGTTGAGAACGGCGCGAACCTCAACCAAGCAGACAAAGAGCGTTTGGCAGCCATTAACCAAGAACTGGCACGTCTGAGTTTGTTGTTCGGCCAAAATGTAGTAGCGGAGACCAATGCCCCCGAGGCTCAAATACTCATCACCGATGAGGCGGAACTGGAAGGTCTGCCCGCATCCGCCAAAGACGCAGCCCGCGAAGCGGCAGAAGCCGCCGGCAAGGAAGGATGGCTCTTTAGCCCCAAACGTACATCCTTCACCCCCGTGCTACAATATTGCGCCAATCGGGAATTGCGCCGACAATTGCTCCTGGCTTATACAACCCGCTGCAACCACGATAATGCCTATGATAATAAGTCGGTTATCAACCAAACCATGCGGCTACGCATAGAGAAAGCACACCTCATGGGCTTCACCAACCCGGCTGATTATATTCTGCAAGACGCTATGGCTAAAAATGCCCGCAACGCTGATGAACTCCTCCAAAGAGTATGGGGACCGTCTTTGGCTGCCGCTAAACGCGAAGCCGCAGCCCTGCAGGCTATGACCGATGAGCCTATTGAGCCATGGGACTGGTGGTACTATGCGGAGAAACTACGCAAAGAGAAATATGACCTCAACGAGGAGGAACTGAAACCGTACTTCGAACTATCAAATGTCCGCAAAGGCGTATTCTTGTTGGCGCATAATCTCTATGGGCTTAATTTTGAGCAAGTACATGACCTGCCGGTCTATAATGATGAAGTGGAGACATTCCGTGTGACAGACCCGAAGGGCGAATTAGTCGGCATTCTTTATACCGATTATTTTCCGCGGGCGGGAAAGCGACCGGGAGCATGGATGAACGACATCTGCCACCAATATGTTGATGCGTCCGGCAAGGACCACCGACCGGTGATTATCAATGTCGGCAACTTCAATAAACCCACTAAAGACAATCCGTCCCTGTTGTCTATGGATGATGTTGAGACGCTCTTCCACGAGTTCGGCCATGCACTTCATGGGTTGCTTAGCCGCGCCCATTATGAGTCTTTAGCCGGTACGAATGTGCCACGTGACTTCGTCGAAATGCCCAGCCAGTTCATGGAAAATTACTGCTACGAGCCGGAGATATTGGCGACCTACGCCTTCCACTATCAGACAGGCGAAGTAATGCCGGATAGCCTTATTGCTAAAATCAATGCCGCGAAGCAATTCAACCAAGGCTTCGTAGAAACTGAATTGTTAAGTGCCTCTATCCTCGATATGGATTTTCATGAATTGACAACCATGGGCACTATAGATGTCAATGCCTTTGAGGCAGCTTCCCTCAAGAAGATGGGAATGATTCCCCAAATCATCGTGCGCTATCGACCGACATTCTATAACCACATTTTCACCACAGGTTACGAAGCAGGTTACTACAGTTATACCTGGTCTGCCGTATTGGACGCTGACGCTTTTGAAGCTTTTAAAGAGACAGGAGACATTACGCATCCTGAAATTGCCGCTCGCTTTAAACACATGTTAGAGCAAGGCGGCACACGCGATGCAGCAGAATTGTATCAAGAGTTTAGGGGCAAAGATGCTGACCCAAAGTATTTGTTGAGAAGGAAAGGATTTATCCAATAAAACGCCATGCAAGTCTATCATGCCCGACTCATATACCGCCACCTACCATGGGCTCTGCTCCTTGTGGGACTGGGAATCTATGTAGGCTTGGGACAACTAAGGACTCTCCATAACCTCTATTACTGGTTAGGCATCATACCTGCCATTGGCTTGGAGATTAGTTACCATATCCTCAACCGAATGGAGAAATTTCAATATGAAGCAACGAGACCGGCATTTTACTGCTCATTGATTATTGCAGCCTGTTCATATTTCCTACCAGCTATACTCATCGTCCTCTTCGGCGTATGGATTTACCTCTTGCCGCGAGTGGAATACAAGGCAAGAACTATCTCGGCTTCACTGATTGGTGTCCTTACGGTTGCAACAATAGCAGCCATACCGATTAGCCTCGGTTGGCTGCCGAATACATGGGCGCATGCCTTCACCCTCGATTATGTATGGGCACTTATTCCCGTCGGGATATACTTTATCGGCAGGCTAATCCTCACCATCGTACGGCAAAACCTGCGTGTACATTGATACCCGCCTGCGGGAAATACCAAGTATAACCATCGGCAGAACCGCCATTGCTGCAATACTTGGAATCAAAGAGATTATTGATTAGACAACGCAACTCAATTTGAGGGGCGTTGGTCTTTTTAATAGGCAGGATATAGCTCAGATTAAGGTTCGTGACCGTATAGGCGTTGAGACGCGCATAAGCCTCCTCGTCATTGGTCAGATACTGGCTGCTAACCACATGGTTATTGATGATACCTGTGAATCCGGCTACATGAAAATTGAGTGCATTATAAGTTGTCCAATCCGGCGAGAAAGATAGGTTATTCCACTTAGAAGAAGACACTTTCCAACGGTTGCGAGACCAAACAAGATTACCTTCAAAACTCAGCCACTTAGTAAAGTGGAAAGTATATTGCAACTCTATTCCTGTCCGATAGGAATTGGCGATATTGGCAAGGATTGCATAATTATTGACATCTACTTGACCGGTAGCTACCAACTGATCCTTGTATTGCATGAAATAGAGGTTTGCGCCCACCGATCCATACACACCGGAGGCACCTGTTTGCTCTTTAGTAAACGAGTAGTTATACCCCAATTCATAGTCCAGCAACATCTCCGGACGCGGATTTTCCCTTCCATTCAGCACGGCATCAATGAAGTTAGCCCTTGTCGGTTCTCTATTCGCCATAGCGAAAGACGCTGTCAATTGGTGACCGTGGTTAAAGTACTCTAAACCGGCTTTTGGGTTGAAGAAATGGTATGTAGGATGTATTGTAAAAGTATTACCCGCCCAAGTGTAATCTATATCTCCCGTCATCAAATGGTCCACCAATCGGTATTGCACATCCTCATAAAGAGTCAACCGCTCCTGTGCCCGTTGTAATAGGAACTGTGAGAATTTAGCATATATATTAGCATCCCATTTGCTTCCTCTTCCCCGATAGGTATTCATACGGGACAGCGTTCCCCAGTGGTCGCATATATAATATTGCCCCACTACACCAAAGACCGCAGACCATTTATCATTCAGATACTGCGCCTGCATTTGCGCTCCGGCGGTGTGGTTTGTCAGCCCGTCCCGCGTTATACCTGACCAACCTGTAGTATCGGTATAGGCGCCATAATCAGCCATTTCATAAAAACCCGTGCCGTAGGTGTAATGGGCTATGGCGCGTAATGACCAATGGCGGTTGAATGTATGGCGGATATGCAATTGAGCATGGTGCTGAGTGTAGTTATCCGTCTGGTCCGGGTAGGCAATGGTTGCCTCCTCCCCTTGCGAAGTCGTATAACTCATTAAGCCCGCCGGATTAAACCGACGATTCGCGTTCATAGTTGCTTCATCTACGCCATACCAGGCCATATAGGTCTTTTCCTTACCGCCTAAGGCAATAAGCGTCACCGATGTTTTAGCGCCGTTGGCTTGCACGGGTGATTGCCACCCTACCTCCCCCTTATAACTAAAGAGGTCCGAGAAGGCACGGTCTATATAACCGTCACTATTGACTTTAGACACACGTCCCCCGAAATGCCAATTACCCTTCTTTGCATAGAGTTGGACAGATTCACGGAAGGTATTATACATACCGCCCGTAAAGGACACTTCTGCCCTTATGGGTTGCTCACGCAACTGCTTGAGGTCATAGAAACCATTCATATTGAGGCTGGCTCCAAATGCACTTGAGCCACTGACTGAAGCACCGACACCTCGCTGAATCTTTATACCGCTTAAGTTACTTCCCATATCAGTCATATTGACCCAGAAGACCGTTTGGCTTTCAGGGTCATTTAGCGGTACATCGTTGAGCGTCATATTGATACGGCTATGGTCGGTACCACGGATATGAAAATAAGTATATCCGATACCTAAACCGTCATCGCTGGTGGTGACCAAGCCCGGAGTGTTATTAAGCAGGTACGGCAGGTTCTGACCTATGTTATCAACTCTTATCTGCTCAGGCGTTTTCTCTATCACTTGGTTAACAAAAACCTTCGGAGTGCCGGTTATTGTCACTTCTTGCAGCCAAAACGGATTGTCTTCCGGGATAGAATCCCACTGAGTAGGCTCTACAGCCGATAGTTCTACACAATGCAAGATGCACAACGCAATCACCAATACGGATTGCTCGATAAAAAGAAATTGTTTTCTCATATGCTTTGATTTTTTACACCATAAGGGGCACATGAGAAAGCAATCGCTCTTGGTCCGTCGGCAGCATTACCTGCCTACGTTCATAGGGTCTAATCTCAGCCTTTCAGCACCCCCGCTATGTCGTTATGTATTAAAAACTTGAGGTATTAACGGTTTTGTCGTTCATAATCGTCTTTCGGTCTTTACCAATCCGAACGCCCATTCGGACATACCAACTCCACTCCCACATATGGGATGTGGACACCACCTTGGTACGGATGAGGTTGTTGAGTCCGAAATCATATCCGGCAGACAGTCTCAACCTATCCCACTCAAAGCCGCCACCGAGACCGAACTGGATATTGACGCGGCTCAACTCCGCAGAAGCATATCTGTCATGGGAGGTGGTGATAACGCCCTTGGTATTGAGAAAATGCTCCGTCTCGGCGCTCAACTGGTTAACCTGCTTATCATACTGGCTCAGCCCTATCTGCAACTGCGGACCGGCGAAGAAAAAGAACCGCCATTTTTTAGCTATCGTGTGCGTGTAGTACGCGCGCACGGGTATAATAAGGTTATGCTCGTAGATATGATGCCCGATATACTCTATCGGTACGACATTCGTATCGGTCGGGACTATAACGGAGCGATAACCCGATTGGCGATAACCATAAGAAAGAGAGTAATAGAGACCGGTCTGCAGGCTAAAACCCATCGGTAGCAGGAAATCAACAGCTGCACCTATCTGTCCTCCGTGCAGGTAGCCGAAAGAGGAGGTAGTATCTACCGAGTGTTGCCAGTTTTGGTTATAGCCGGCTTCCACACGCCACTCCACACCGAACTTATAGGGCTCAGTCTGCTTGACAAAATCTCGAGTGGGGTCGAAAAAATAACTATCTGCCGTCTGCAGGTCCGGCTGTTTGATACCATCTTGAGCAGAAAGGCTCCCGATGCCCATCATTAATATCGTTCCTATGAGAAGAAAAATGCGTTTTTTCATCAATTATTCCCATTTTTGAGTGCAAAAATAGCAAAAAATATCGACATATCAAAAAAAAATGTATTTTTTTGCTAAAAAATTTGGACATATCAAAAAAAAGTACTAATTTTGCACCGCTTTTTTCGGCACGACCCGGAAAAGGAGCGCGAATGGCCTATTCGTCTATCGGCTAGGACGACAGATTTTCATTCTGTAAAGAGCAGTTCGACTCTGCTATAGGCTACTTACTACGAAATAATAATTAATAACTAAATAAAAGTAAGATGGCAAATCACAAATCATCTTTGAAGCGCATCCGCCAAACTGCAACTCGCAAGCAACACAATCACTATTACGCCAAGACCACCCGCAATGCGGTTCGCGACTTGCGCGCTACTACTGATAAGAATGAGGCAGCTGCTCAATTGCCCAAAGTAACTTCGTTGCTTGACAAGTTGGCTAAGCGCAACATCATTCATCGCAACAAGGCTGCCAATCTCAAATCTAAATTGGCAATCTACGTGAATAAGCTCGCGTAAGTTCCTAACTTAAATAGCAGCTTCACGGCGTATGTCCTTCGACCATCGAGGGGCATTTTTTATCGTCTCTATCACTTCCTCTGCCCTTTCCACCACTTGGAACATCTGCTCACGATGAATCGGACGCATGAAATGTTCGGCGACCATCTTATCCAGGCACCGCAGCAAATCGTCATAGTAGCCCTTGGTGTTGAGAATTACAATGGGCTTCGTATGTAGGCCTAATTGTTTCCAGGTCAGCACTTCCAATAGTTCTTCAAAAGTACCTATTCCGCCCGGCAGGGCAACCATGGCATCCGCCTTATCGGCAATCAATGCCTTACGCTCATGCATGGTCTTGACCACAATCGTTTCCGTACTCGCGGGATTATTCCACCCCTCAGCAACCATAAACTCCGGAATAACACCCGTTATCTGTCCCCCACGACTCCGCACACCCCGACATAGCGCACCCATAAGACCGATTCCGCCGTCACCGTAAAGAACAGAAATACCCGACTCGGCACACAACTGACCCAACCGCTCCGCCTCTTCATAATAATGGGGATGAACCTGATTAGACGAAGCACAATAAACTGCTATTGTCATAAATATTCTCTTTTTGACGCAAAAATACAAAAAAATTTGGTTATCTGCAAAAAAAAGTGTAACTTTGCACGCTTAAATGGAAAAATATGGCCGTTGTTATCAAAACTGTTGAAACCAAAAAAGAGTTGAAACTCTTTGTGCAGTTTGCTAATAAGCTTTATAAAGACTGCCCATACTACTGTCCGTCCTTAGATATGGACGAGTACACGACGTGGAATTCCAAGAAGAATCCCGCCTTAGAGTTCTCGCAGTTTAAGCTCTTCCTCGCCTATAAAGACAACGAACTTGTCGGACGCGTGGCTGCCCTCATCAATCATCGAGCCAATGAGACGTGGCAGAATAAGCATGTCCGTTTCGGGTGGATTGATTTCATTGATGATAAAGAGGTATCTAAAGCCCTCTTGGACGCTGTTGCACAATATGGGCGTGAGAATGGTATGACCGAAATGAACGGACCCGTAGGATTCACCGATTTTGATAAAGAAGGCGCGCTCGTTGAGGGGTATGATTACTTAGCACCCATGGCTTCGCTCTACAACTACCCCTATTATTTAGACCATTATGAGGCATATGGACTGAAGAAGGAAGTGGACTGGATTGAGTTCCTCATTAAGGCGCCTCGGGCCGTTCCCGAACGCTATGCACGCTTGGATAAAATCGTCAAAGAGCGCTTCCACCTGCATGTCCATAAGGTACACTCCGCCAAAGAGTTACTGGAAGCCTACCCGACTCTCGAGTATTTCGATGTGCTTGACGCAGCGTACCAGAAACTCTATAACTACACCCCGATGACCTATCGACAGAAGCAGTACTACTCCGACATATATTTTAGGCTTCTGAACTTCGATTTCGTCACGATTGTGGAGAATGAGAATAACGAGATAGTCGGTGTCGGCTTGGGCATGCCCGATGTATCGGAAGCACTACGCAAATCCGGCGGCAAACTTTTCCCCTTCGGTTGGCTCAGGATGTTACGAGCGTTGAAGGCTAAGAAGATGAAACACTTCGACTTATTGCTTATCGGTGTTCGTCCTGATTATCAAGATAAAGGTGTTACGGCGGTCATCTTTAATGAGCAGATTCCCTATTATGCCAAATACGGTATTGAGGAAGTCGAGACCACTTCTATCTTGGAGACGAACCACAAGAATCAGGCTAACTTCGAGATGTTTGACCACATCCAGCATAAGCGTCGCCGCGCTTATATCATGCCGATATGAAAAGTGACGAGCTCACACGGCTCAACAGGGACCGATTAGCTGTTTATTTAACCAAGAACGGCTACCGACATACCCGAGAGCGCTATACCATCTTGGAGCAAGCATGCTTATTGACGCAGCCCTTCTACATGGACGAGCTGATAGCCGTAGCTCAGACGCTCAAGATTAGTAAAGCGACGGTCTATAACACAATGACCCTCTTGCAGGAAGCACGCCTGGTTCACCTTTTGGGCAAACAATACCACCAGTCTGGTGGCGCGCAATATGAAGTAATAGGGCTTAAACACAACCATATGCAGATCATCTGCTCCCGCTGCGGACGTATATCGGAGTTCCGCGATGTGGCGCTGACCAATCTGCTCAAATCACGAAAGTACTCGAACTTCTACATGCAGCATTTTTCGCTCTATGTGTATGGGGAGTGCAAACAATGTAGAAAAAGAATATAATAATGTATTGGATCATATTTATAGTAGTGTTGATTGCGAGCATGATTGTCTCGAATTCGCTCAACCGCAAGTTCGAGAAGTTTTCTCGCGTACCGCTGCTCCTCACCGGAAAAGAAGTGGCAGAGCGTATGTTGCGTGATAACGGCATTGATGATGTGCGTGTCACCTGCATACCCGGACATCTCACCGACCATTTTAACCCTTCCGATAAGACAATCAATTTGTCCGAATCGGTTTATAACTCAGCTTCTGTGGCCGCCGCAGCTGTCGCTGCTCATGAGACCGGACATGCCCTTCAACACCAAGCCGAATATGCGCCCTTGCAGTTGCGTTCGGCTCTGGTACCGGTTGTCAATTTTGCCAATCGCTGGGTTATGTGGATTATCATAGGCGGTATGTTGGTGTTTGAGACCTTCCCGCAACTGCTCTGGATTGGCATTGGGCTGTATGGCATGACTACCCTCTTCAGCATCATTACCCTTCCGGTCGAGTTGGACGCTTCACGGCGCGCTGTTGAGTGGCTGGAGATTGCGGGCATCACCAATGCCGAAACAACACCCATGGCAGCCTCTGCCCTACGCACAGCAGCTTATACCTACGTCATCGCTGCCTTGTCATCCTTGGCGTACCTGATTTACCTAATCGCAGGAGTAAGCAGAGATTAGTATTTACGGCCTCGTAGCTCAATTGAATAGAGTGTCAGATTCCGGTTCTGAAGGTTGAGGGTTTGAGCCCCTCCGAGGTCACGAAAGCTCCACTTTTTACCTACTTTTAGGGATTGCATAAGTCGTGTAAAATGAGTAATTTTGCACGATTTTTACTTAGACTATGATTAGTACCAAACCTACAGTAACACTTGCCGACATTCCAACAGGTTCTAAGTGTGTGATTATCAAAGTACATGGCCACGGAGGTTTCCGCCATCGTATCTTGGAATTAGGTTTCGTGAAAGGCGAAACCATTACTGTTTTGAAAAATGCCCCGCTTTTAGACCCTATTGAGTATGAAATCATGGGCTCTCACGTCTCACTGCGCCGCTCCGAGGCCCATAACATCGAAGTATTGTCCATGGACGCCGAAGCACACCCTGACAACCTCTACCACGGGGTTTTAGAAGAGCATGTGCACCACGAGGCAGATGAACTCTCGCACGACATCACCGTCGCATTGGTCGGGAACCCCAACTGCGGCAAAACATCGTTCTTCAACTTCGCTACAGGTCTCCATGAGAAGGTCGGCAACTACTCCGGCGTCACCGTTGACTCCAAGGAAGGTATCTTCCATCACGGACCTTATACTATTCACCTCATTGACCTGCCCGGCACTTACTCTTTGACGGAATATAGTCCGGACGAGTTGTACGTCCGTGATTATCTGGATAATGAGAATGTGGATATCGTCTTGGATATCGTCAATGCAGGCGCGTTGGAGCGAAACCTCTTCTTGACGACCCAACTGATTGACCGAAACCACCATATGGTTCTCGCTCTCAATATGTATGACGAACTCCAAAAGAGCGGAGATACCTTAGACCACGAAGCACTCGGTACACTCTTGGGCATGCCGGTCGTGCCCGTTATAGCACGCACCGGATGGGGATTAGACAATGTCCTTGAAGCCATTGTGCAGGTCTATGAGGACCATTTTGAGCACACCAAACATATCCATATCAATTACGGCAAAGATATGGAAGAAGCCATTGCCGAGATTAAGTCACTTATCTTGCTCAATGACACGGAGTTGACGGTCAAATTCCCGCCTCGTTATGTGGCGCTGAAACTCATTGAGCACGACCGTACAACCGGCGATGCCATTAAGGTATTACCCAATGGAGAAGAAATCCTAAAGGTCGCAGAACAATACCGAAAAGACTTTGAGCAAAAGGAGGACGAGGACATCTCCTCCATCATCTCGGACCTCAAATACGGTTTTATCCGCGGGGCACTCTCCGAGACGCTCACACCCTCTAAAAAAGAGCGGGACAAAGCACTCGGCTATGCTGTCGATAAGATACTGACCAATAAGTGGTTAGGATTCCCTATCCTCTTCTTGTTCCTTTTCCTGATGTTCGAAGTCACCTTTGTTATCGGTGCCTATCCCCAAGACTGGATAGAAATGGGTATGGCATCTTTAGGGGACTGGTTGCGGAATATCATGAACTCGGGGATGTTGACGGACTTACTGGTCGATGGCATCATCGCGGGTGTGGGCGCCGTGCTGGTCTTTGTGCCGCAAATCATGATTCTCTTCTTTTTCATCGCCTTGATGGAGGACTCGGGCTACATGGCACGCGCAGCCTTTATCACCGATAAACTTATGCACCGAATGGGGCTGCACGGTAAGTCCTTTATCCCCTACATCATCGGTTTCGGTTGTTCCGTACCGGCGGTGTTGGCGGCACGTACACTGGAAAATCCCCGCGACCGTATCTTGACGATTGTCACTGTTCCGTTCATCTCTTGCTCGGCACGGTTGCCGGTGTATATCATGTTGGTGGACATCTTCTTCGAGCACCACAAGGCGTTAGTATTGCTATCCATCTATCTCATTGGTTTAGTGGTTGCTATCATCACCTCGCTATTACTGTCCAAGACGACATTTAAGAAACAAGACAACCCCTTCGTCATGGAACTCCCGCCATACCGTCTGCCGACTTTCCGCAATGCTATGATTCATATGTGGGACAAGGCAAAGGAGTGGCTCAAACGCGTATCGACCATTGTGCTGCTTGTGTCTATTGTCATATGGGCTTTAGGCTATTTCCCGCACCACGAGGAAGTTACAGCTTCAGAGCAGTTGGAAATGTCCTACCTCGGACAAGCGGGACACGCCATTGAACCGGTGTTCAGACCTATGGGCTTGGAGTGGAAAAGCGGAGTATCATTGATTGCCGGAGCCGCAGCCAAAGAGGTAATTGCTTCCTGTATGGCAGAGCTTAATCCGGACGGTATTGAAGCCTCTATTCCTTCCGCTTTAGCGGCCTTTGCCATGATGATTTTCATCTTGCTCTACTGCCCGTGTTTCTCGACTTTGGCGACGATACGGCAGGAGATAGGCGACAGATGGATGTGGTTCTCGCTACTCTACTCGACCACGATAGCGTGGGTATTGGCAACCCTAATCTACCAACTCGGCTCCCTCATCCCGCTATAAAACCACATAAACCGGGCACATGGCTGCACAAATGCTTCAACAAATCATAACATATTGTATTTTAGCACTCGTCGCAGGGTATATACTCTACCGCTTGGTGCGTTTATTTATTCCTCACAATTATGGAACATCATCATCACCATCATCATGCGCATGCCACTGCACAGAACAAACACATTGTGCTCATTGCAGCTATCATCAATCTGCTGTTTGTCATCATTGAAGCCGGTGTCGGTTTCTGGCAAAACTCCTTGTCGCTTCTCTCTGACGCCGGGCATAACCTCTCTGATGTCTTTTCGCTGCTGTTAGTGCTGGTAGCTATGAGACTGACCCAAGTCGCCTCGGACGACAAGCACACCTATGGTTATAAAAAATCCTCCGTGTTGATTTCCCTCCTCAATGCTGTCTTACTGCTCATTGCGGTCGGTGCTATCATTGTGGAAGCCATTCGCAAATTCAAGAACCCCGACCCTATTAACGGTGAGGTTATCTCCTGGACTGCCGCCATCGGCATCATCATCAACGGTGCAACCGCGCTTCTGCTCATGAAGGGACAGAAAGAAGACCTCAATATCAAAGGCGCGTTCCTCCATATGGCAGCCGACACATTAGTGTCTGTCGGGGTTGTTATTTCCGGTCTTATCATCATCTTCACCGGTTGGACGATTGTGGACCCCATCATGTCCCTCATCATCGCCGCCGTCATCTTGGTCAGCACTTGGGGGTTGTTGCACGAGTCACTCCGTCTCTCTATGGATGCCGTGCCCGAGTCGATTGATTTGCATGAGATTGAACACCACATGAAAGAGGTGGACCACGTACTTGATGTTCACCACTTACATATCTGGGCGCTTTCTACGACCGAGAATGCCCTCACCGCCCATGTGGTTGTGGACGACCTCACCGAAATGCCGGCGGTCAAGCACGCCTTGAAGGAAGAGTTAGAGGAGCATAATATCGCCCACTCGACGCTGGAGTTTGAAGACGGAGAGCACCCCTGCGAAGATCATGACTGCCGCTCTCACGAGCACCATCATGACCACGAGCATGAGCATGACGATGACCAAGAGCCTGCTCACCTCGAGCACCATCATGACCACGACAATGAGCCTGCTCACCTTGAGCACCAAAGCAACCATCCCCACGAGCACTAACCCCACTGCTCTTTCTTTGTTAAGTGCGCCCCGCCTCAGCGGGGCGTTCCTTTTCTTCCTCCGATAACCTCCGATAATCTCGGATAATCTCCAATAGATTCCGATTAACTCGGCTCCCTAAATTCCCCATTTTGTGGGAATTTGAAAAAAAATCACACTTTTATTTGCATAACTCCTAAAAAAGTAGTAACTTTGTCGGCGAATTGAGAGGAGTCTCTTTTCGTACATATGAAAAACAGCGTTTATAACGCTTTGTCGCGGTTACTCTGAATATTCGCAACATTCTTTTCGGTCGCAACAAAGAACTACTAAACGCTCTTGGGGTATGCTATGGGCATGCCCTTTGGGCGTATCTTTAGATCTATTACCGAAATTCCCTTATTTTGCGAACCAATGAGTAAGCGTGACGAGAAAATAACTCGCACGCTTTTTTTCGTATGTACCGGTGCTTAGACGCAGGCTCTGCCGCTATGGCTACCGAACGCTTACCAAACGCTGACCAAACGCTCAGCGAACAATAAGCGGCATCAGGCAGTGAGCTATAGGAGGACGCCGGGACATCATCGTACCTCTAACGTACCCGACGGAAAACATCCGTGCGGCATCCGTACACTCCAAGTATTGCCCGCCACAGATTACCCTTCTGCCCGCCGCAGTTCTCCTCTCTGCGCAAAACCATCCCCCGCCTCGGGGAAAAATGAGGCAAGTGACCTTTGACATATTGGATTTACCGCAAAATACTGAATTAGTGTAAAAATATACAAAAAGATTTGCATATACAAAATATTTTGTGTAACTTTGCACTATCTTTAGAATCAAGCAACTATGAACACACTTGAGACCATCAAACTCTTTGAAGGACTGCAAATTCGTTATAAATGGGATGCTGAAAGTGAAAGATTCTTCTTTTCAGTAGTCGATATCGTTGGAGTATTAACCGAGCAAACCACTCCACGTGGCGCAACGTTCTATTGGTCAAAGTTAAAAGAACGCTTAAAAAAAGAGGGCGCAGATGAAGTGTTGACAAATTGTCAACAGTTGAAACTAACTGCCCCTGATGGCAAACAACGCCTTACGGATGTTGCAGATACAGAAGGTGTTCTTCGTATCATTCAGTCTATTCCCTCTAAAAAAGTCGAGCCTTTGAAGCGTTGGTTAGCCTCCGTCGGAGCACTGCGCATAGACCAAATGATTGACCCGGAGTTATCCATTGACCAAGCCATACAAGACTATCGCCGCAAAGGATATTCGGAAGACTGGATTAATCAACGAATCAAAACAATTGAGATTCGAAAAGGCCTAACCGATGAATGGAAACGTAGCGGCATTGAGAATGAAAGCGACTACGCCGGCTTAACGGATTTAATGTCTAAAATATGGTCAGGCATGAGCACCCGCGAATATAAGGACTACAAAGGTCTGACAAAGGAGAATCTCCGCGATAATATGACGAATGTCGAACTAATGCTCAATGGTCTGGCAGAAGCCGCAGCAACGCAGTTGTCTGAAGAGCGCAACCCACAGGGGTATAATGAAATTGCCTTTGGAAGGTCATAAAGAGGATGAGATACCACCAGCGAATAATATTTGATAGATAAAGTTACTGACCGGTTTCAGGAATAGGAAAAACTTTTAAGCGGTAAATTCAATATACGGATTTACCGCTTTTTTGTGTGTGGCAAGGCGGTTACAGACAGCATCGCCGCTCGACAGCATCTCGATGACCTCTCGACGAATGGGAGAAGCCAAGAGACAATAGAAAGATAACCGACCGATGACCGTGAGACAACTGAAATAAGACAGAATAAAAATAATTCCTCCGCCTCGGGGAAAAATGAGGCAAGTGACCTTTGAAATAGTGAAAAAGACTGAAAAATGCAAAAAACTCTTGCATATTCCATTTTTTTGTTGTACTTTTGCAGCGTCAAATAAAAAACAACAGAATTATGGCAACTTATGCATTAACAATCAATGAGCGGAGTAATAGCGGAAAAGCCTTGTTGGAATATCTTGAGGCTTTGAAACTTGACTTGCAGCTCATTCCGAAAGTTCGGGTACGCAAAAGTAGTTATGAGCGTTCTATGGACGACATCAAGCATGGTCGCATTGAGAAATTCGCCTCTGCGGATGAGATGTGCCAATCCTTAGGCATTTAAAACGCATTCTGACTTGTTTTAGTATATAAGAGAATTTTCATTTTTTAGTCTGACATGAAACAGAAGTTTCTTGTCAGATTTTTTTATGCAGTCTTTTTTACTATATTGACAAAGCCCGACTCCCTCTTATATAGAGGATAAGATAAAGAAGAAACAGAGACATAAAAAGAGATAAAATGAATTATAAATATTCAATACAAATTAATTTCGGGTTAGAAACAGATCACCCTAATTATAAACAACTCAGTCAAGCGATGCTTGCTTGGGCAGAAGGGTTGTGGAATGTCTCTGACAAACAAGTTCAAGAATGCCTAATATCTTTCAAGATAACTTGGCCGGAGGCGATTGATGAGGCTAATGAATGGTTAAGAAGAGAAATGCAGAACGAAATCCTTTCACAGGTCAATGATGTTAAATTTAGCTGCATCACATATCAATACGACCTTAGTTTGAGTGCACAAAGTCCTATCTGCGCCCGATTCTTGGATTATGACGGCACACGGTTTATACCTCAAATAAGTGATAATAATCCTTATAAATAATGATATTATTAATCAAACACAACAATATTATGAAAAACTTTAACTTTATTAAACGGCTATGGGTAGATAGCCATGAAAAACACTTACCGCAAAGGTTTGGACACTATGCGGCAATGCTATTCCTCTTCCTCACCCTCGGTGTGGGACAGATGTGGGCAGCCACGGCAACTCTTTACATAGATATAGAGAATGCTAACTGGGCTCAGAATAGTAATAGTATCTATGTTTGGGATTCTAGTAAAAAAAAGAACATCAAGTTCAGTTATGTCTCAACAAATTTGTACAAATCAGATGAAGAAGTCACACAAGGCATCACTTTGTACTTTAAACAAACTGCGAATAATAATCCGGACACGAAATACAATGAAGCGTCTGGGACGTATAACGGCACGAATAACTGCTTTAGATTAAGTGGATGGACTAGTGGATCGTTTTCATACAATATAAGCAAGGTGTCAAAGACGAACTACATCTATTTCAATAATGCAACAACCGGTTGGACAAACACGTACAAATACTTTGTTATAGGTCATGATGAACCGACCGCACATTCCAAAGTGTATGCTTTAAGCAGTATTAGCAACACAAAACTCTTATATGTAAAACAAGATGCTAATGATTGGTCTGACGTAACATACTATGGTTTCAATGCCAGCAATTCCACCTATTCAAACGGATCATGGGGCACTGCAAGTTACGATGACGCGGCAAAATACGTAGCTCCGTATAAAGACAAGTATGATATGAATAGTGGTTCATCCTACTATTGTGTGCCATCCTCTGCAACTAACAACAAAGCATTTACAATTACCTATAAAGACGGATATGGCAGTATTCCAAAGTTGAATGCTACACAGTCCGCAAAAAAACGTGATACAGGAACTTCGTATACTGAAGTTTCCGGCACATATCCTGCAACACTTAGTTTGCAAGGAACGTATTTGAGTGGAAATGGAACTAGCTCGCAATCTTCAATTAGCCGTACAAAATCTTCTGATGGTTCGGATAAATCGACTTATGGCACTGTTGTTACAGGTCTGGTTACTCATTCCTATTCTTCGCTAAGTGACAGTTATTACTTTGAAGGATGGGGAACTGGTTCTACTCCCTCTGTTACAACAGCGACACATAGTTATAATATCTCTGCGGCTACAACCACGTACGCTTTCTTCTCGAAGTTGTACACGTTAACGTATGGTCGCCAAGGTTCATACGGAACAAGCTCATTGTCTGTATCCGTAGCAGACTTCTCCGGAACAACAAGTTCCGGTAGTTCAATACCTACCGGACACACGATTACATTTACAGCATCTCCTGCTTCCGGATATGCTGTAGAAGGCTGGTATAGTGATGCCGAATGTACTCCGGCTAATAGACTACAATCCAGAGGAACTACTTATACAATCTCTAGTCTTGATGCAAATACAACAGTCTATTGTAAATTCGTAGCGACTAAGAATATCACTGTTTATATCTATGTAGGCGGTTGTACAAGTGATCAGATTAACTCAATTGAATTGTTCGGAACACCATATGTAGGTTCTGTCGCCTTAGATGCCGTTCATTATTATATCGGCGATTTTACGATAGATGGGAACTGGCGTAAATATACTTTCACAAATGTATCAGAGGTGCAAAGTTTAGTTGTAGCTCGCAGTGGTGGTCGTGCAGTAGATAACATTACTGCGACAGCGGACGTTTATGCTAAATGGGATGGAACAGCATTGGACGGCAAATGTGTATCTGCTCCTTCATTAACGTGGACAACGGCGCCAGCGAATGGCACAGCAGGCGAAGATATGACAGCGGTGGTAAATACAACTGCGGTTTCAGGAGGTTCGCCGAGCATTACTTGGACATCGAGTGACGACGGTGTGGCTACAGTAAGCAACGGTGTGATTACTTATGTCGCTGCTGGTACTGCTACGATTACAGCTGCTGTTTCATGGAGCGCAACAGGTGATTATTGTGCAGGAAGTCAAAACTTAGCACAAGCGATAACGGTATCGGCCGCTATTGTACCGACTATCAGCGCTGCGTCATTCACGAACAACCCGATACTAACATGGGAATGGGTGAAGATTAGCTTTACTTATGCTAATATCCCGGATGGAGCGTATTATAGGATTAAAGGAGGAGCAGGCTATTACAGAGACAAGAATAATCTCACCAATATACCTATCTCGGGAGATGGTACGGAAAATTTTGAAGCGGCTTGTGACCAAGTAAATATGCTTAATGACCAGACATGGGTTGTGGAGATATATAACTCTTCCAATGCAAAGATTACCGAACGTACCGTGGGTAACCTGAGTGTTACAAATCAAGCAGCAGAGTTGAGTTCCATTACTTTATCCCCGAATACTACGCAGAACTATGCAGGTTCACCGATTGATATCACGATGTCAGTTACATCGAAATATGTACCGAATCCGGTTGTGATTTTCTACGTGGCCGATAATAGCAATAGTACAACGTACGAAGTGGTAGCAACAACGGGTGCTATCGGAGATCGTACTGATTATTCCACTACTCATACTGCGACCTTCTCAGCATCTCACGCAGCGACCTATAGCGTAACGGCAAAGGTGTTTGCGGGATTATTACTTGCAAACTGGGACGGAAAAGACTTCAGCGGTGGTGGAGGATGGTTTAATAACAATGGTGGTCACGCCAAAGTCGCTAACCCGGCTATACAAGCGAATAATGCCAGTGCTACAGTGCAATCATTTACCAAGGGTACTAACTGGTGGGATGTTCCTCTTTATTGGTTAACAACCACAGATGCAGATAAGACCGGCTATAACTATCGTTACATTCACACGCGTCAATATTCGGCACAATCGGGTAAACCGGAATTGAAAGTAAGTAATTATAAAGGTAATTTAACAACAGGAGATAGTTTTTCTGCTAATCAATGGTGCAAATTAACCTATGATAACTATAAGGATGGTTCGGAACGCGTTGATTTCTTTATGCCGTTGTTTGAAAACGGAAATACCACTGTTTACATAGATGATATTATCTTGTCTACTGAGGCATCGATGACGGCAAGGGCTACGCAATCAACTGCTGCAAGTGTTACTATTCGTGATGTATATAACATCACCTATTTGGATGAAGGCGGTGCGTCATTCAGCGGAATTCACGAAGATACTCCTTCTGAACATCCGACGACGCATACTTATGGAACTGCAACCGACTTGAATACCGCCACAAAGACAGGTTACACCTTCGGAGGTTGGTACACAACTTCAGCGTGCACCGGAGGAGCTGTGACTTCTCTTGGCGCAACGGCATACTCAGACGACATTACCCTCTACGCCAAGTGGACTGCTAATACCTATACCGTTACCTTTAACCCACGCGGAGGAAGTGGATTGACTCCGACGAGCAAAGAAGTAACTATGGGTGCCGCCTATGGCACTTTGGCAACCGTTACTCCGCCGGCAGGATATATATTCGACGGCTGGTACACTTCATCTGCAGGTGGTACAAAAGTAACTAACGAGACACTTGTTGAGACTGCTTCCGATCACACCCTCTACGCACATTATGTACAAAAAGCACAAGTCTATTTCAAAAACACGCTCGGTTGGAGTAAAGTTTATGTCACCTATGATGCATATTGGGATAGTGGCGATCCAAGTAAAGGCTCAGGAAATAATGGCAAAACAACGCATCTAATGACATTGGTCGCTGGAACAACAGATATTTATTATGACGATATACCCGATGCAATCTTAAATAGTTGGAAAGGTAGTATAGTCTTTTATAATGAACAACAAGTTAACTATAATAACTTCAACAAAGGTCAGGCAGTGTTCCGTCGTGACTTTGATTCGGATGCAACAATGTTTGTCCCTGTTCCTAATGATCCTAATAAGTTTACATTAAATGCCGGAAATGGTGCGGCGGGAACAACTTATTATAGTACAGACCAAGTTGTTGATAAGTCTGGCGATGATGTAACTAACTATCGCTACAAAAACGGTTATTGGGTACGATACAATAATGTAGAAGCCGGATATTCATTGAAAGGAAGTTGGGATGCTTGGGCTGCCGACCATTATATTGCTAAGGAAACTGCATCCGGCACAACTTATACTTATACAATTCGTGGTTTAAGTGCCAATACCACTTATTTCTTCAAGTTATTTAAGCATTGTGCGACTTCTAATACGTATAGTTCACAGTTCTCAAATACAGGAACAATGACTGACGACAATTGTTCTAATTGGACGTTCGATGCTGCAAGTACGACAGGAAATGCCGGCATTAAAACTACTGTTGCCGGTGACTACACATTTAACTTTACGTTTGGTGATGGCGAAGTTAAGTTATCTGTTGAATATCCGTTTAAGAAAGATGACTATAAGGTCATATACAGTTACACTAAAGATGGCGCAAAGACATACGAATCGGAGATTATCAAGTGCAGAGCAAATGGATTAGATACCATTTCTGTCTTTATCCACTCTTCTTCTGATGCATCAAGTCGCTCTTTGAAGATTGCTAAATGTACAGGAATTAATGCAAGCGGTGTTTCTACTTGGAACAATAGTTATGCAACGATAGATATTTCATCTGTTTCAGAAAGTGGAGTATATAACTTCATTATCACGCAAGACGGGAGCGCAGCAGCTACCGGTGCTTATTGGAACAAATACACCGGCAACTACTACATCCGCACGGCGGCTTCTGATGGCGGTTGGGATATGTACAAGTATCGTCCGAACAATATCATGACACTGTCGGAGTACTCTTTGACGCAAACATTGTCAGCGCCATATAGTCACTATTACTGCCGCTATATTGAGAGCACCACTATGGATATAACTTATGCAGTGGCAACAGACTATAGTCCGAATATCAGTGGCATTTTGGTAGGTGATGCGACCATCGGTGGCGATGGCAACAAAACACTACCGGCATCAGCTAACGTACGCTTTACTTATAACGAGAATACCAATGCTTTGCGCCGTGCGTACCTCAAATCCGCACAAGGCAGCGGCAATACGCGTTTCTTGGTTCTACATGGTAAAGCAAATGAGCATATTTTTAATGCAAACGGCACAGCAATTGCAGCCAACCCGAGTCAGAGTTTGGAGGCTAACGAATTGCTGTTCTCCGACCTCGGTAACTGGGTATATCAAGTTGAGTTACAAGCAAAGCCAGGAGCAAAGGTAAGTTTGATAGCTCGTTATAATGGAGAAACGTCTACCGCTGACCGCTACTTAATAGGTAGTGAAAGCTCGTGGATGGAGATTATGGGAGGAGATGGAACTAATCAATATGATATCCTTGCTGTCTTTGACTTTAAAACAAATCGTTTGATGACTGTATGGACACCAGGCGGACCTATCGGCGATGCGTTAGAAGATGTGGATATGCTACTTGTCCGTCATGCGCAAGATGATGCCACCAGCGTTACATTTAGCGGTAGCGGTTCGTTGACAACCAAGAAAGTCTATGGGGCTATCAAGTTAGATTACAACGAATTGGTAGGACACGTCGCTTCTTGGACAACTGACTCTCGTCCGTTGCTCAAGTACATGATTTCCTTCCCGTTTGACGTCAATATAAGTGATGTATTCGGTCTCAACACCCGCTATGGCGATGCATATGTTATCCAGAAATACGATGGTGCTGACCGCGCCGCAAGAGGCTTCTTCCGCGGTGATGGTACTACCACATTCTGGAAGGATATGGAACAAAATGAGGTCATGAGAGCCAATGTCGGCTACTGCGTAATCTTTGATAATGATTATCTCAACGGGGATTTGGGCGCAATCTGGGAGAATAAGAGTGCAGAAAGTTCCGTCTATCTCTATTTCCCGTCTGCCGGCAATGTCGGTGCGATTGCCAGCAGCACAAAGGGTATTGAGGTTACAGCACTGCCCTGTAATATTGATCGAGAATTTACCGTAGAGACAAGGACACTAAACCACAAATACACCGACTCCAACTGGAACTTGATAGGTGTGCCTATCTTCCAAAATTCAACCGGTGTGACCAGTTCTGCAACTATCACTTATCCTGAAAATACCGGAAACCAAACAGGTTCCTATGGTCCGTTCTATTATTTCTACGACTATGATGTAGCTAATAACAGGTATAGCATTGCAAGTGCAGCCGGCTACAACTTCAAAACGATGTATAGCTATATGTTGCAGTATGCGGGAACGGTAACCTTCACGGGAAGTACTCCTTCATCGGTTGCTGCCCGCCGCATTGCAGACACCAAAAAGTATGAGGTAGAGTTACAAGTCCTCAACAATGATGAGGAGGTGATTAACCGCGCTTTTGTGAACTTGAAAGAGAATGCCTGTGATACCTTTGCCCTCAATGAGGATGTCTATATGTCACCCAATAGCGCAGCGGTGAATATCTATACGTTAGCCGGCAATTATGATGTAGCAGCTAATATATTGTCCATTGACAACCATATTGTTCCGGTTGGCGTGGAAGTAAGTAAGGCGGGTAATTACAGTTTCTCAATGCCGTCTGACTTTGACGGAACAGTAGTGCTCGTGGATAACTTTGACGGTTCCCGCACAGACCTGTCGCTTGGCGACTACAGTGTAGCACTGCCTAAGGGTACTATTGAGGACCGCTTCACACTGGAAATCAATATTGAGCGCAGTTCTGCAACCGATATTGAAGGCATTGAAGGCGGTACTATCAAAGACGGTAAAGCCCATAAGTTTGTCCGTGACGGAATACTATACATCCTGCGCGACGGAGTAATCTATGACGCTATGGGTAAACGGGTTAAATAAGTGCAATGATGATTAGAATGATAACTGAAAAACAGATGACTGATATGAAAAACATCATGAAGATATTGGTACTGGGAGCGCTGGTGGCGTTCTCGGTACCCGCAGCGGCTCAAGATTTCAACTCCACCTCCGCTATGCAAGGTAGCGGTAGCGCATACTCCTCACAGGTAACTCCGGTAGGCGCGCAGGCTCCGGAAGCAATGGCTTCTACGACGTATGCACCTCCTCGTGGTGCCAATGCGCGTAAAAGCAAAGAAGGAACCGATGACCCGGGACATACTGAGGATACTACTTCTCCTATCGGCTCTGTGTGGGCGTTACTCACTTTTGCGGCTGTCGGCGGGGCAGTAGTGCTCCGCCGCCGCAAGGGGCAGCGCGAGTAAGGTGCCAGGAAGGTATAGATAACGGAACTATACAAGTGCTCCGGTAATGCTCTGGTAGTGCTCTGGTAATGCTCTTGTAGTTGATAGGGAGCGAAACCGATATGGCAGGAGAGTTCCGCATAGGGACATGAAGGGATAAAAAGTAACTAAAAGTGTCATAAAGCGCAAAAAAGTGAAAATAAATTTGGTCATGTCAAAAATTTGTTGTACTTTTGCAGCCGTCTATGCCGCGATGGTGGAATCGGTAGACACGAAGGACTTAAAATCCTTTGGCCAGTGATGGCTGTGTGGGTTCAAGTCCCACTCGCGGTACTTCGGGCGTATCGGCACTTCGTCAACCCGAGCCTTATTAGGCTCAACGAAGGACTTTCGTGCCACACTCCCTCTCCAAACTACAACCGAAAAGGTTGTAGTTTGGTGTTTATTGGAGAAAATGCCATACGTACATTTTTTGTATGCGGCATTTGCAAGTGGTGCGACGGGACTTACGAAGGAAGTCCCACTCGCGGTACTTCGGGCGTATCGGCACGCCCGTTCCAAACTACAACCAGAGAGGTTGTAGTTTTGTGTTTATTATGGGGGAGCAGGGATACCAGGAAACCGGGATGCCGGGAAGCCGGTCAGAGGAGGAGAAGGAAGCAAAGGAGCCCGGGGGCAGGGATATGAGGAACACGGGGGACAAAGGTCCCCGGAACCAATATGAAGGAATAAAAACAGCGGAATCGGAGGATTAACGATTGCGGAGTTGGCGGATCTGGTAGCGGTATTCCTCTACAAAATGCCAGAACGGCATCGTCAGACAAAGCGTCAGGGTATAGAAGATGACCTGCACTCCATACTGTACGGAGTTATGGAAGGCGCGATCCTCTACATTATGTTGGATAATGAGCCACACGACCCAGAAAGGCCATGTCAAGGCAACACACGGTACGAAAATGGGGAAGGTCAGCACCAAGAACAATATCCTAAGCCAAGCCGGCACTTTCTTCTTTTTGAACTCATCAAAGGGCGGACGGGGATTATCCCGGAGTGCAGCCCAATTCTCTTCGTAGTGTTCGTCATCGGGCACCCATAGAATCTGTGCCCGCATGCGTTGGGTCAACTCCTCGCGGAGCGCCAAGATAAGCTTGGGGTCAAGCCCCTCTGAGGGTTCCTCTTCTTGAGGAAGAGAGGCATAGTAGTTCTTGACAAAGTCGTTAACACAAATGGGTTTGCCGACATTGACCATCAGTGTGTCCCAGAGATGGAAATAATCGCCATACTCAAGACCAACGGGCACAATATAAATCGGCATCTCAGCCCCAAACTGTTGATACGCCATCAAAGCGATACGGAAAATGCCTTTTTGTAGCGGCAAAAGCGTATGTTTGGGGTGATGTGTTCCCTCCGGCAAGATACAGAACGGGACGCGGTCATGGAGCGTCGCCAATGCCTTATTGATAGTGTCATCGTTATGTAGCACCGCATCCTGGCCATCGCGCATACGGTTGATGGGCATTATCTTAAGCCAGTTAAGGAACTTCGCCGCCTTGGGGTTTTTGAATATATCTGCTCGCGCCACAAAGACCTTCTGCCCGTGGTCAATGCCAAGCACCGCCATAGCATCGCAGAGCGCGTCCACGTGGTTAGGCGCAAAGATGATAGCACCATCGGTAGGGATGTTCTCCCTACCGATGTATTTGAAGCGCCTGAAGGAGTGGCGGAAAATCCAGTCCACATACGGGCGCAGACAAGAATATAATCTATCCTTATCTTGGATCATGCTTACTTAAGCTCAGCGAGGTACTTGATAGTACGAACCATCTGAGAAGTGTAGCTGTTCTCGTTATCGTACCAAGAAACAACTTGTACTTGATAGGTATCGTCGTCAATCTTAGCAACCATTGTTTGGGTAGCGTCGAAGAGCGAGCCGTACTTCATGCCGATTACATCGCTGGAAACGATTTCGTCCTCAGTATAGCCGAAGGACTCGGTGCCGGCAGCCTTCATGGCAGCGTTGATACCCTCTTTGGTGATGTCTTTACCCTTAACGACAGCCACGAGAATAGTGGTAGAGCCGGTTGGGGTCGGAACGCGTTGAGCAGAACCGATGAGTTTACCGTTGAGTTCAGGAATTACCAAACCGATAGCTTTAGCAGCGCCGGTGGAGTTGGGCACGATGTTCTGCGCACCTGCACGGCTACGACGGAGGTCACCCTTGCGTTGAGGACCATCAAGAATCATTTGGTCACCGGTGTAAGCGTGAATGGTGGACATGATACCGCTTTGGATCGGAGCATATTTGTGCAGAGCAGCAGCCATAGGAGCCAAGCAGTTGGTGGTGCAAGAAGCAGCACTGATCACCTTATCTTCCGGAGTCAGGGTCTTGTGGTTAACGTTATAAACGATAGTGGGAAGGTCATTGCCTGCAGGAGCAGAGATAACGACTTTCTTAGCACCGGCTTGGATATGTGCCTCAGCTTTAGCCTTGCTGGTATAGAAACCTGTGCACTCGAGAACTACATCAATACCAAGCTCGCCCCAAGGAAGCTCAGCTGCATTGGGCTTAGCGTAGATGGTAATCTCCTTGCCGTCCACGGTGATTGAGCCCGGAGTAACGACGGTTTTACCGTCCTCTGCGAGGATAGCATCTTTGTAAGTAACAGAGTGTTTGCCTTCACCGAAACGACCTGCGAAACCACCTTGAGCGGTGTCATACTTAAGAAGATGAGCCAACATCTTCGGGCTGGTCAAGTCGTTGATAGCAACTACCTCGTAACCCTCAGCTTCAAACATCTGACGGAAAGCCAGACGACCAATACGGCCAAAACCGTTAATAGCTACTTTTGTCATAAAAGAGATAATTTTTAAATGTTAAACATATGTTGTTTGTGTTATCGCACAAAATTCGCGCAAAAGTACGGATTTTTTCAGACTTATGCAAATTTATTTTTATTTTGCAAGTCAAACGACCTATTTTTTTATTTTCGCCCGAAATCCGCAGGGATCTCTCCCCAAAGGCTTGTCTCCCATTTATAGATAGGGGTTGTCCAGGTATTGTCTCTGAGCCATTCCTCCGCCTTACGGACCATGAGAAAGAGCTCCTGATTAGCCTGAGACCAAGGGAGTTTGGTTTTGCATTTCTTCTGCCTCAGCCATGCTAACGCGGTCACCGAGTCCGTGTAAAGCGCCCATGGAAGGTTGTATTTCTTAAGGTATGCCAACCCCAAAACGAGCGCCAGGAACTCCCCGATATTATTGGTCCCCTGCTCAAAAGGCCCACGCCGAAACACCTCAGTCCCAGTATCTGCAATAACGCCGCGAAACTCCATGACGCCCGGATTACCTGAACATGCCGCATCTACTGCCAAGGACGGAAAAATAGGTTGTTTATTCATAATCGGCGCAAAATTACGAAAAATATTTGGTAAATCAAAATTATTTTACTATTTTTGCGGCAAAAATATATAAAGCATATGAAAAATCCTCTTTTTTTAATAGCCTTCAGTATTATATGCGGTTTGAGTTCCTGCGCTACGCACCAGAAGTTCTACAAAGCCGATATTATCGGTTTCGGAGAAGATGCGCAAACCTCTTATACCCATAAAAAAGGCATATTCAAGAACTGGGCAGCCCAGAGTCAACCGATTGACCTATTGAACGACAACCGCACCTTCAGTCGCGCAATCAACAGCGTTATCCCGAGGGGTAATAACACGACCCTATATTACGCTATAGACCTCGCCATTGACCGTATCAAATGGGTGAGGCGCAAAGTCGCCAAGTACGACCGCGAGACGCGCTACTATATTTTTCTGCTGACCGACGGACTTGACAACGCGTCCATGCAGGTCGCCAAGAACAATAAGCAGGCGTTGGTTCTCTCCTCCGACGCATACCGCAAACGGATTGAGCGTCGTCTCAAAAACGCTATCGGGTCCGGCAAGAACCACCACGGGCTGACGGTTTATACGATGCTGCGCAAGGGCAATGATATCCGCCAAATGGCGATAGACAACGAACTGAGCGAAGAGCAGATGGCAGAGTATTTAGAGAAACAATTCAGCTGTTTCCGCTATGCCTCGCACGGTGAAGCACCTGCGCTCATCCAAGAAAATGAGTTTAAGGATATCGAAAAGGTATTAGACGATAAGTTGATTAACAACAACTTGGATTTCCGCGTAGCGAAAGACTACCGCGGCAAGCGCATCAAACTGACCATCACCGACCAGGAAGGCGAGGAGAGCCGCTTAGAAGGGACGCTCAAGGCATTCTTGGGGCAGTACAGATTAGTGGACTTGAAGGCAGACGGTCTCACCAAAGACTCTTTGCGGACGCCCTATAACAAAGCGAACGGCACCAGGCTGAAAGCCCTCCCCGGCGACAAACGGGACAATAATGTATTCTTCACGCTCTCCGGTTTACGCAAAGCAGAGACGGGCAGGATGCTGCAACCTGTTTCAGTCAAACAGGCGTTCTATGACGGGACTATCTGGCAGAACAATACGGAGTACGAAAAGACGCCTTATGTGCGTCCTAATGCGTACTGTATATTTCTGATTGACGGCTCCCTCAGCCTGACGGACGAAGATGTGCAAGCCGAGAAAGCCGTTGTCAAGAAAATCATCAAGATTATAGACCCGAAGGTAGCTCTGTAAGTTGGAGCCCTGGAGTCCAGGTTACCAGGGGTCCTTTAGTTGACGGGTTAATGTATAAAGAGGAGTTCCCTATATTTGGGAAGGGTCCAAAGCTCGTCATCCACAATCATTTCCAACTCGTCCACGTGTTTGCGGACGATTTCCATCTCGGGTAAGACGTTATCGTGATAGGCGATGGCTTGTTCGCGCTGCGAGGTAATGTCATTGGCTTTGGCTCGTAGTGTTGCCATTTTATCCACATGCACCATCACCTCGTGCAGATGGTCCACAATGGTCTGAACAGTCTCATCAAAGACTCCGATTTTATGTTCAGCATGGTCGAGCAGCGTGTTGAGATAGCGGTTGACCGCCGGCACGATATGGTTGCGTGCGAGGTCACCCAAGAGTCGCGACTCAATTTGGATTTTGCCGTTGTAATTAGCCCATTTGACTTCGCATCGCGAGATGAGTTCTTTTGTAGAGAGCACTCCGGTTCGCTCGAATAATGCCACGGATTCCTGGCTCAAATAGCGGTCGATAATCAGTGGTACAGCGACCTCGGTGTCTAATCCTCTTTGCGCAGCTTCTTCCTTCCATTCCTCAGAGTAGCCATTGCCCTCGAAGAGTATGGGTCGGCAGTAGCGTATGGTCTTTTGCAGCACTTGGAAGATAGCCTTCTCTTTGGCGACTCCCTTGTCCATCAGGGCATTGATTTCCGCAGCAAAGGCGGTCAGTTGGTCCGCGACAGCGGTATTGAGCGCAAACATGGGTGCTCCGCAGTTCGCAGATGAGCCAACAGCGCGGAACTCGAATCGATTGCCGGTAAAGGCGAAGGGTGATGTACGATTGCGGTCGGTGTTATCAAGCAGTATCTCGGGCACAGTGACGGCTCCCAACTTAACCTCTTTTTTAGCATTGATGATTATTGCCTTTTCAGCAGGAGCTTTCTCAAGTGAGTCGAGCACTTCAGAGAGTTGTTTGCCGAGGAAGACTGAAATGATGGCAGGCGGTGCTTCGTTAGCGCCGAGCCGATGTGCATTGGTAGCGGAGGAAATAGAGGCTTTCAGCAGTCCGTTATGTCGTCTTACAGCAGCAAGGACATTGACAAGGAAGGTGACAAACTGCAGATTCTGATAGGGGTTTTTGCCGGGCGCCAAGAGATTGATGCCCGTATCGGTTGCGATAGACCAGTTACAGTGTTTACCGGAGCCATTGATGCCGGCAAAAGGCTTCTCGTGTAAGAGTACCCTGAAGTGATGTCGCCGTGCTACTTTCTTCATGACAGTCATGAGTAGCAGATTGTGGTCAGAGGCGAGATTAACTTCCTCAAAGATAGGTGCAAGTTCGAACTGATTAGGTGCCACCTCATTATGTCGTGTTTTGATAGGTATGCCCAATTTGAGTGCTTCGACCTCGAGGTCAGTCATAAATCGAATGACTCTTTCGGGTATATTGCCGAAATAGTGGTCATCAAGTTGCTGTGATTTAGAAGAGGGATGCCCCATGAGTGTTCTACCGGTGAGTGCCAAGTCGGGTCGCGCGTTGTAGAGTGCCTCATCGACAAGGAAATACTCTTGTTCCCATCCAAGATTAGCGTGTACAGAGCGTACTGTTTTGTCGAAGAGACGGCAGAGATTGACAGCGGCTTTATTAAGTTTGTCTACCGAGCGTAGGAGCGGCGTTTTATAGTCGAGCGCCTCTCCTGTGTATGCAACGAAGACGGAAGGGATACAGAGTCTGTCGCCAACGACAAAGACGGGGCTCGTGGGATCCCACGCAGTATATCCGCGTGCTTCAAAGGTATTGCGCAAGCCTCCGGAAGGAAAGGAAGAGGCATCCGGTTCTTGCTGATAGAGTTCGTCTCCTGAGAAGTCATCAATCATTTTGCCTGTCCGATCAAAATCGATAAAGGTGTCATGTTTTTCGGCGGTTCCGCCAGTGAGCGGTTGGAACCAATGGGTATAATGTGTAGCTCCGAGATCTTGCGCCCAACACTTCATTCCGATAGCGACGGAGTTGGCTATATCGCGGGAGAGAGGCCGTTGCTCTTGGATAGCGTCAAAGAGTTCATCCAAGATATTCTCGGAGATATACTCATGCATTTTGTCCGGCGTAAAGACGGATTGTGCATAGAAGACTTTAGCCTGGGCGGAAGGCACAGTAACCTCAACCGGTCTGTGAGAATGAGCCTCGCGAAGCGATTCAAAACGATAATTCATATTTTTAAAAGTCAAAATGAGTTAAATTACATGCATCAATCGGGTTGAACTAAAAATTTCGCAGCAAAATTACATTTTTTTCGCGACACTATCAAAAAAAAGTATGTTTTGCAGGAAAAATAGGGTATTTTTGCCCTAAAAGGTCGTAAAATATAGAAAAAATTATAAAAAATTTGCTCATATCGGTTATTTTTAGTACTTTTGCGGGCTATAAATGCGAAAATCGACATAATCTATGTGTGGAATAGTAGGATATGTAGGCAAACGAAATGCTTACCCGATACTGATTAAGGGTCTGCATCGGTTGGAATATCGAGGCTACGACAGCGCCGGCGTTGCGTTGCTCAATCCGCAAGGGACTCTCCATATATATAAAGCCAAAGGCAAAGTTGCCGATTTAGAGGCTGTTGCCAAAGGCAAGGACACGACGGGTACCATCGGTATCGCCCATACCCGTTGGGCGACGCACGGCGAACCCAATGAGATAAACGCCCATCCGCACTATTCGGAGAGCGAACAACTCGCCATCATCCACAACGGCATTATTGAGAACTACGCCGTACTTAAACAAGGCTTGATGCAACACGGCTATAGCTTTAAGTCGGAGACGGACACGGAGGTTCTTATCCAACTCATTGAATATACCAAGAACAAAGACCGTTTGGAGCTTAAACAAGCCGTCCAATTAGCGCTCAGTCAAGTGATTGGCGCATATGCTATCGCCATTCTTGACAAAGCTCATCCCGACACCCTCATCGCCGCACGAAAGGGAAGTCCTTTGGTGGTCGGCGTCGGCAAAGATGAGTATTTCTTAGGCTCCGACGCTTCTCCTATCGTTGAATATACCGATAAGGTCATCTACTTGGAGGACGAAGAGATTGTAGTCCTTACGCAGGGCAAAGAGCCGGAAATTACCACCATAGACAATGTGCCCAAGACACCGGAGGTCAAGACTTTAGAGCTGACCATCTCTCAATTGGAGAAAGGCGGTTACCCGCATTTCATGCTCAAAGAGATTTTTGAGCAACCCCACACCATTGCGGATGCCATGCGTGGCAGGGTCAATACCGAAATGGAGAAAATTCGCATTGCCGGATTTATCGACAATAAGGAGCGTTTCATGAACGCCAAGCGTATCATCATCACCGCCTGCGGCACCAGTTGGCACGCCGGACTCGTCGGGATGTACGCGATTGAGGAGTTTGCCGAGATTCCCGTTGAGGTCGAATATTCCTCGGAATTCAGGTACCGCAAGCCCGTTATCCACCCCGATGATATCGTGATTGCTATTTCCCAAAGCGGTGAGACTGCCGACACCTTAGCCGCTATTCAAATGGCAAAAGCCAAAGGGGCGTTCATCTTCTCAATCTGCAATGTCATCGGCTCATCCATTCCCAGACTCAGCGATAGCGGTTGCTACACCCATGTCGGACCGGAAATCGGCGTTGCGAGCACCAAAGCCTTCACCGCTCAAGTATGCGTTCTCATCATGTTGGCAATGCTCATCGGCAGGGCGAAAGAAACACTTAGCGCCGAGAGATACAGGGCACTTGTACATGAATTAGAGCGGATCCCAGATAAAATCAGCACCGTCCTCAAACAAAACGAGCGCATCCAAGATATTGCGAAAGAATTCAGGTATGCCTTGAACTGCCTCTACCTCGGGCGAGGGTACAACTACCCCATCGCTTTAGAAGGTGCCCTCAAGCTCAAAGAGATAAGTTATATCCATGCCGAGGGCTATCCCGCTGCCGAAATGAAACATGGCCCCATTGCTCTCATCAGCCAAGCCATGCCTGTCGTTGTAATTGCCCCGCGGTGCAGCACATATGAGAAGATTTTGAGCAATATCCAAGAGATTAAAGCCCGCAAAGGACGCGTACTCGCTATCGTCACAGAGGGAGATGAAGAAGTGAGCAAGATTAGCGATTTCGTCATGACCATTCCCGAAACTGAGGAATGCCTGACACCGCTGTTGAGTGTCATCTTACTACAATTGCTCGCATATCATATTGCCGTTGTCAAAGGCTGTGATGTGGACCAGCCACGCAATTTAGCCAAATCCGTAACCGTCGAATAATAACGATAATATATAATTAAGGAATAAGAGAATTTATGAATCCAACTAAGCACATTTTCTCCTTTATCGGAGATGCCATGCAGCTGAACTGGGATTATCCCTGTTTCAGCGACTATGGCGAGAACACCAATTACACCTACGGACAAGTAGCCGCACAAGTAGAGAAACTGAATTTAGCTTACCAAGCTATGGGTATTGAAAAAGGCGAAAAGATTGCCTTCTGCGGCGTTAACAGCGCGCACTGGGGTATCAGTTTTATTTCCGTACTCGCCTATCAAGCTGTGGCCGTCAGCATCCTGCCGGATTTCACCGGCCCGGATATCGAGAAGTTAGTCAATCACAGTGATGCCCAAATACTGCTCGCAGGACCGATGGTCTCTAAGAAAATCGACCCCAAGAACCTCACGAATATCAAGGCAGTTATCAACTATATGGATTTCAGCGTCGTCTATGCTAAAGACGAAAAAATCGCTAAAATCCTTAACTCCATGGATGAGCTTTTCGCTCAAGCACACCCCAATGGTTTTACCTTTGCTGATGTGCATTACCCGATGGCAGACCTGGACGACTTGGCGCTCATCAACTATACCAGCGGAACGACCTCTTCGCCTAAAGGCGTTATGCTTACTTACCGCTCACTCAGCACCAATACCCACTTCGCGATTGACAATATCCCCCATAATCCGCACGATGTGATCGTCTCGATGTTGCCTCTGGCACATATGTTCGGCATGGCGTTTGAGTTCCTCTACCAGTTTGCAGCAGGAAACCATATCTATTTCCTACCAAAGATGTCCACTCCTATCTTACTGCAATCATTCAAGGACTGCAAGCCCTACCTCATCTTCATGGTACCTCTCGTTATCGAAAAAATCTACCAGAAGAAACTGCGTCCTATCGTCAAGAATTGGGCAGTCAAAATGATTTGGAACTGGCCTATTCTCGGCAGCATGATTCGCAAGAAAGTCCGCGATGGCTTGATGGAGGCATTCGGCGGCAATATCTTTGAGTTGATTATCGGCGGTGCTGCTCTCAGCAGTGAGGTAGAGAAATGCCTGATGGATATTAAATTCCCCTTCACAGTGGGCTATGGCATGACCGAGTGCGGTCCGCTCATCAGTTACCGCGTTTGGAATGAGTTCAAAGCCCACAGCTGCGGGCGAATAGTGGATCGTATGGAGATACGCATTGACAGCGAAGACCCTCAGAATGTAGTCGGGGAACTGCAAGTTCGGGGCGAAGCTGTTATGCTCGGATACTACAAGAACGAAGAAGCCACGAAAGGAGTCTTCACTTCCGACGGATGGCTCCGAACAGGAGACCTCGGTATCATTGACAAAGACGGCAATATCTTTATTAAAGGCCGCAGCAAGAACATGATTCTCGGTCCTTCCGGACAGAATATTTATCCCGAAGAGATTGAGGAAGTAGTTAACGCCCGTGGCGGTATTGCCGAGTCGGTCGTTGTCAGCCGGAACGGCAAATTGGTCGCACTCGTTTATCCTGATTTGGAATATGACAGACATGGTCGTACCGACGAAGAACAACTTGCCGTTTGGAAACAGCGCTGCAACAAGTACCTCCCGGCCTATAGCCAAATAAGTGCTATCGAAGTCGTAGATAAAGAGTTTGAGAAAACCCCTAAAAAGAGTATTAAACGATTCCTCTATAGTTAATTGCACTATGGAACACTACTTAGCCCATTTAGACAGAGCTATCCGACACTATCCTGACCAATTAGCATTGGTGGACTACATGGAGAGTGAGGATGCACGCCGATACACCTTCAAGCAATTGGCGCAGCAGATTGAGTCATTAAACGCACTTTTCGACCAATTGGGTCTAAAAGCCGGCGACAAAATAGCCCTTGTAGGTCGTAATTGCGCGAACTGGGCGGTAGCCTACTTGGCCATAGCGGCCTTTAAAGGTGTTATAGTCAGCATCTTGCAAGATTTTACGCCGAAGGATATCTGCGCTTTAGTGGAGCATTCCGACGCTAAATTGCTGATGGTTGGGCCCATCATATGGGCAGGGCTCAAAGAAGAGCAATTGCCGGCACTGCGAGGCGTGATATCCCTCTCGGATTTCTCGCTTATCCAAGGCGACGATGACGCCCGTCAAGCTCATGAAGCATGGCGTAAAAAGGCACAGGAGGCAGGCAATAATTCCGAATGGGATTTTAAGGGTTTCTGTACCTATAACTTTGATGAATTAGTGCTGATCAACTATACCAGCGGCTCAACCGGCAACCCCAAAGGGGTTATGCTCACCAACAGGTCGCTGAGTAACAATGTGGATGTCGGACGCGAGTATCTGCCGGCCATTCCGGGTGAAAAAGTAGTGTCTATGCTGCCGTTAGCACATATGTTCGGACAGGTCTGTGAACTGCTCTACCCCCTTGTCAGCGGCTGCACCATCTATTTCTTAGGACGCACGCCGACGCCCTCTGTGCTCCTCAAAGCACTACAAGAGGTACAACCCTACCTTATCGTGACCGTTCCGCTCGTCATCGAGAAGATTTACAAGAAAGCCATTGCCCCACGGGTCAACAAAAAAGATATCCGCTTCTTCTGGCATGTGCCGGTTATCGGCGATATCATCAAGAAGGTCATTCAAAAGAAACTGCGCAAGACCTTTGGCGGGCACTTGAGATACTTCCTCTGCGGCGGTGCAGCTATTGACCCCATTGTCGAGAAATGTCTCCTTGATGTCCGTTTCCCGTTAGATGTGGGCTATGGCATGACCGAGTGCGGACCGCTTATCGGCGGCGAGGTTATCTCGGGTTTCAAAGCGCGAAGCGGCGGCAAACCCGTGATTGGCATGGAAGTACGCATCGCAGACCCCAACGAAGAAGGTGTAGGCGAAATCCAAGTACGCGGCGAAAATCTCTTTATCGGTTACTACAAAAATGAGGAAGCCACCAAAGCCGCTTTCACGCGGGACGGATGGTTCAAAACCGGCGATCTCGGTACTATGGATCGCAAAAAGAATATTTATATTAAGGGTCGTATCAAGACCATGATTTTAGGCGCTTCCGGACAGAATATCTATCCTGAGGACATTGAGTCACGCATTAATAATGAACAGGCTGTGGCGGAGTCGCTCGTTGTCTCTCGAGAAGGCAAATTAGTCGCACTCATTTTCCCCGACCAAGCCGTCTCGCAGTTCGACCAAACCTATTGGGACATGATCCTGCAGCGTATTAACCAGGCTCTGCCGCAATATTCGCGGCTGCATCATGTTGAAATCATGGAGAAAGAATTTGAGAAAACACCTAAAAAGAGCATCCGACGTTTCCTCTACGAAGACAAACATTAACTGCCCCTGCCGCCACGGCAGAAAATACCTGAATTAGGGGATTGCGAGATCCCCTTTTTTGTTGTAATTTTGCAAAGTATTTTGGGAAATTAAACAATGAAACGACTCGGGTTAGTATTTTTTTATCTTTTATTTGTCTTAAGTATTGAGGCTCAGCCGGATTCGATTACCATCAGTGCGTCCGAATGGCAATCGCTCTTGCAACGCGTTGAGCGATTAGAACAACAATCGGCACAAGAACAAGAACAAAAAGCACTCCCTAAAAAAAGGGAGTCGGCAGTAAGTTATGAAGAACCTCAACAACGCCTGACGATTGGCGGTTATGCCGAAGTAACCTATAAAAGAGCCTTTTACTCCAACAACTACCAACGCTACTCCTATCCGGACAATTACAAGAAAGACGGCTTCGGCGAGTTTGACTTACCACATGCCTGCTTTTATATCGGTTATTATTTCGGACGGGGATGGTCCTTTGGTTCTGAAATTGAGTTTGAGCATGGCGGTGTAGAAGCGGCGGTAGAGATTGAGGAAGAGGAAGGCGGCGAATATGAAACCGAAGTGGAGCGCGGTGGCGAAGTAGCATTGGAGCAATTATGGATCCAAAAGTCGTTCAACCCTTATGCCAATCTCCGCGCCGGTATGTTGGTTGTCCCGTTAGGCGGCACCAACGCACACCATGAGCCGAATCAGTTCTTTGGGGTATATCGTCCCGAAGGCGAAATGACCATTCTACCCTGCACATGGCACCAAATCGGATTGCAGTTTCATGGTCGCTACAAATGGTTAGGCTACACGGCGCAATTCCTGCCTGGATTGGAAAGCGACCTCTTTGGCAATAAGCGATGGATTCATTTTGGAGCATCATCTCCGTATGAGTTTACGCTCGCGAACACCTATGCGGGGTTGGCTCGGCTGGACTTCTATCCATTGCAAAAAAAAGGTAGCGATGCGTTGAGAATTTCGTTGAGCGGCTATGCCGGAACATCCTTTAAGAACTACCTGAAAGAGGACCTCAATAAAATAACTTCCAACCAATCCAACAAATATTATGGTGTCCGGGGATTAGTGACATTAGCGGCGTTGGACTGGTGCTATAATGACCATTACGTAATCTTCCGCGGAAGTGCTACCTACGGGCACTTAGGCGATGCGTCATTGATTTCCCAATTCAATCTCTCGCAACCTAAAAGCTCCGTGAGCAAAAAGCAAAATGTGGCTTCTGATGCCTATGCCGTTGGCGCAGAATTAGGCTATGAGTTCTTCCATTTCAACGCCAAATTGCGGGAGAAACGCCAACAATTCTATGTCTTCGCCCGCTATGACATCTACGACTCCGAAGCAGCTATCGCTTCTGTTAAATCCTATTGGTGCGGAAGACAAAAGATTAGCGCAGGCTTCAATTACCTACCTATCCCACAGGTCGTTATCAAAGCCGAATACGCTCATAGCATCATCAATAAAAACCCCTCTGCCGCCGTACCCTATAATGACGAACCCTATGTAGCTATCGGCGTCAACTACGTAGGATTTTTTAAACATTAAATATATTTAACTGTTATATAGTATGATTACAAAAATGAAAAAGATTATTTACACTCTCATGGCAGTTACTGCACTGACTATGATCAGCTGCCAACCGGGTAGCAACGAACCCACACAACTTTCTCAACAAGAGCGCCAACTCAAACAGGCAGTCTCCACTGATGTCAACAACAACATTATTCCCACTTATTCCGCTTTGGCTCAAGAAACACTCACCCTGGCTGAAAAGACCCGGGATATGTTGGATAAGTTTGATGCCGGTAACCTTACCGAAGCCGATGTGCAAGCCGCCATTGACGCTTGGGTAAAAGCCCGCGCACACTGGGAGCTGAGCGAGAGTTTCCTTTTCGGGCCTGTTTCAGACCTCAATGTGGACCCTCATATAGATTCATGGCCGCTCGCAAAAGACGATTTATTGAGTCTTCTGAACAACGCTACCCAGATGGCTGCTATTGAAGCCGATCCGTCGTGGGTAAGTGCTAATTTAGGTTACGGTCTGTTAGGCTTCCACGCAATAGAGTATATGCTTTACGATCCGGACAATGACGATCCGACCAATGTACGCGTACATGACATCACCTCCTACACCCGCGCCGAGTTGGTTTACACCAACGCTGTGGCCCAAGACCTGGCAGGACAAGTGAATATGCTCTACGCTTGCTGGGTAGGAATAGATAAACTATCTCAGGAACAGCAACAATTATTAGAAGACCTTGAGTTGGAGAAATCCGACTACCGCGACCCGTATAATGCCAAAATGATCGAGTTGAATAGTTCGATTTATAAGACCTATGGCGCCGTAGCTGACCAAATTATGCAAGGTTGCGTTGATATCGCCGATGAGGTTGGTAATACGAAAATCGGCACGCCGAATGGCGCAGCTGACGAGGCGGCTAAAAACTATATCGAGAGCCCCTATGCACTGAACTCCATTGTAGATTTTCAGGACAATATTAAATCTATCAAAAATAGTTTTGCAGGCAAAGGCGTAAGCGGCGAATATACATTGTACCAATTCTTTGTGGACAATGGTTACCAAGCCGATGCAGATGCCACATTGACTCTTATTGACGAGTCAATCACAACCATTGCAGCTATTCCGGAACCATTTATTACCAACGCTAAGACGTCTCAAGCCGATGTTGCTGTAGCGAAAGTAGGTACAGACTTAGTGAACCAACTAACTAAAATGCAAGGACTTATTGAAACTATCTTAAATAAAAAGTAATCATGAAATACCAATCATTATTAGTACCGTCTCTCATTGTCTCGGTGATGACAGTCCTCTTCACCGGTTGCGTAAACGAGACTCCTACCGACAATCCCGATGTAGAAACCATCCCCGCATGGGTGTATGCCGGAGGCGTGCAAGGCACTTCCTTCAACTCTACCGCAAACTGCTTTGAGCAACCCACTCCTAAGGTAGAAGCCGGTGATTGGATTACCATGTTCAAACGCGGTGAGCAACTTTTTGAGAAACAATACACCTCCAACCAAACGGGTGTTCGCTCCGGTTTAGGTCCCGTCTATGTGCGCTCTTCCTGTATCCACTGCCACCCGGGTTACGGGCACGGTATGTCCATTCCGGCAGGGACATATAACTCAATGGAGATAGGTAATGGAACGTTGCTTGTAGTGTATGACAAGAGTGATGAGAATTATGTTACTTGGGTTGCAGGTATGCCTCAGTTACACGCTGTTGCACCTTTCAAAGCGCCTATTGACGAAAAACAAATCACGGTTACATGGCAGACCGCAACGGAGTGCGCGGCATCGAATAATGTGATGTCGTTCCCTGACGGTGAGTCGTTTGAGTTGCGATACCCGATAGTGAATATGCCTGTTTCCGCCATTTATGGTGCAGACATTATTGCTCAGAACAATCCCAATATCAATAACTACGGTGTCAAACTCGAAAACACCATCGGTATATTCGGAACAGGTTTGACAGACGCCATTCCCGATGATTCCATCACCGCACAATGGGCACGGGAGGAAGAAGCATATAATAAGGGATACCTCAAGCATTTCAAGACGGCTTGGTTCAGCGGAGGCGCATGGCTTCCGGGGGCTTATTACACCAACACCAAGCAAGGCGGAGATGGTACGCCGTATGTACGCCGCTACACATATGCGATGAGCCGCGGACCGATTCTCGACGCTGCCGGAGCTAATGCTATTTGGAATATCCCCAATGTAACCCGCTCCAATAGGACCTTCCACTACCTCGATTTAGCAGGTACGAATTATGCGACTATCTCGTCGCAGGACCCGGAAGTACAAGCAGAATGGCCTGCCTACATTGACCGCTTGATTGCTGCCGATAGTGCGTATGCTAAATATAAGTTGGACAACGTCGAAGAGGCCATCTACGCTTACTTGACCGCCAAAGACCTGCCCGCCGAAATGAGCGATAACGATTATACGGACTTCATGGTTTGGCATCGCGGACTCGCAGTTCCTGCTGTCAGAGACTATCGTGACGAAAAGGTTCTACGAGGCAAAGAACTCTTCAACGAGATTGGTTGCGCCACATGCCACCGCCCCAGTTGGAAAACAGGACCGGACCATATCCAAGACCCGTCTCGCTTCTTCACTCGCGACCAGGAAATGCCGCGCTACCCCAACCAAACCATCTGGCCATACACCGATTTTGTGCAACACAAACTCTGCATGGCTGAAGATATCCGCACCGGTTGGTGCCGGACAACTCCGCTTTGGGGACGCGGACTGCACATGAAAGCCACCGGCGATGTCAACGAAGCACGCTTACATGACACCCGTGCCCGCAACTGCGTGGAAGCCATTATGTGGCACGGCTATAGCGAAGAGTCTGACGCCATTGACGCCACAAGACGCTTCTACAATCTGCCGAAAAAAGACCGTGATGCTCTCGTCGCATTCTTAAATGCTATCTAATCCGTGAGGACGATTTTTATAAATGTTATTGGTTAAATAGACCGAATGAAAAAGTACCTGAAACCCATCGCCTTCTCCCTTATGGGAGTGATTATCTTACTACTGATTGTAGCTACTGTGTGTGAGAAAATTATCTCAACGGAATTTACCGTTAGATACTTCTACACCGCACCGTGGACAATTGCTCTTTGGACATTGGCTGTGATATTCGGTGGATGGTATCTTTTCACGGTCAAAATGTACAGGCAGGTCATTACTTGCCTGTTACATTTTTCTTTTGTTATCATTCTCGGTGGCGCCTTGATAACACATCTGTTCGGCGAAACCGGAGAGGTGCATCTCCGTATGGACGAAGCGCCCGTACAAGTCTTAAACTCGTCTATTAGCGCTTCGTTGCAACATTTTCACCTCGAGTATTACCCGGGCACACGAGCACCGATGGACTTTGTCAGCGATATTGAACTCTGCGACGGAAAACAAACAGTTTCCGGACAGGTAGCTATGAATCAAATCTTTAGTTTCAAACATTATCGCTTTTACCAATCCAAATTCGACGATGACGCTTTAGGCACAACCCTTTCGGTCAGCCATGACCCTTGGGGTATAGGGGTTACCTACTGTGGCTACGGCTTACTGCTGTTTGCCATCATCGCGTTTTTCTTCCAAAAACGCACCCGCTTTAGAGACCTCGTCCGCAAGCTCTCACTGCTCATACTCTTGACACTTCCGCTATCTGTTTCCGCCGCTCCTAAAACCCTTCAGAGGCCGGTTGCCGCGTCATACGGAAATCTTTTGGTGTATTATAACGATAGAGTTTGCCCGTTTTCCACAGTTGCCAATGATTTTTGCACCAAGCTATACGGTAAACCCTCTTACCAAGGCCTGACAGCAGAACAAGTGCTCGTAGGTTGGCTCTATTATTATGACGCTTGGGTTACAGAACCCATGATTAAAATCAAAGGCGATGAGGTTAAAAAAGTCCTGCACGCAGAGGGCAAGTATGTCTCTCTAAGGGATTATATCGGCAATGGCAGTTATAAGTTGGACCCGCTACTCAAACAGCGGAATAAAAACGCCTTGGCTGCAGACGAAAAATTCCAACTCATCAGTATGGCATGTATGGGAACGCTCTACCAATTCAGTCCTTTGCCCATGGCGGAACCCGGGGATGAAATACATCTCTATTTGGCTATCAATGACATCTCACGGTTGCTGGCAGAAGGTCGTAACGTGGCAGCCAATGACAGCCTTATTGCTCTCCGTCAATGGCAGTTGTCAACGCTCCAAACATTGGATAGCCAAGCGGGCGCTCAGATTGCCCGCAAAGCGCGAGCCGAACAAATCCTCAATCACCTGCACTATACCCGTCCGCTGGCAATGGGGTTGGCGACCCTCGGTATTCTCCTCTTTATTGTCACAATTATCTTGTTGTCAAGGGGACGCACCATGCCTCAATGGCTTTTATATATTTTAGTCACTCTCATGGCATGTGTTGGTCTCTTTCTGGCGTTTGTGTTGGGACTCCGCTGGCTCGTCGGCGGGCATATCCCCCTGTCCAATGGATTTGAAACCATGCAGTTCCTCGCTTGGATTACCACCATTATCACCGTCACCTTAACCCTCGCCCGCCACGCTTCTAAACCTGCTGACACTTCGGATAATTTTCCTGACTGCAACGCGACCACAACGGGACCACAACGGGACCACAACGCGACCACAACGGGACCACTACCTAATCTCATGCTGCTCTCATTTGGGTATCTCATAAGCGGTATGACCCTCATGGTAAGTATGATGAGTGGCGCTAACCCGCAAATAACCAACCTCATGCCCGTGCTCCAATCACCGCTACTGACCATGCACGTCGCCATCATTATGATTGCCTATTGCTTACTGGCATTTATTACGCTCAACGGCATTACCGCGCTGATTTATCGCCCTGCGGCTCAGCAGCTTATGATATTCTCGCAAGTACTGCTCTACCCTGCCGTATTCTGTCTCACCATAGGCATCTTTATCGGGGCAGTATGGGCGAATATATCTTGGGGGCGCTATTGGGGATGGGACCCGAAGGAAGTCTGGGCACTCATCACCATGCTCGTTTATGCAGCACCGCTACATAGCCGTTCCATTTCGTTCTTTCAAAAACCCATGTCATTCCATATTTACATAGTTTTCGCCTTTCTCTCGGTGCTATTTACGTATTTTGGAGTCAACTTTATATTAGGAGGACTACACGCATATGCTTAACTCGATTATTATAGGTGCTCTCACTTTCCTCATCTTCGGGTGTTCATACCCCGTAGTTATTAAGATGGAGTATTACTTCTCCGCCCGCTCTTGGTGGTGCTTTGCCGTAATCGGGATTATCGCTTTGTTGGACTCGCTTGTAATGACCAATAACTACGCCTCCATTTTTTTAGGCGTGCTATCAGCCACTAACTTTTGGGCAATATCAGAAATTTTTGAACAACGGGAGCGCGTCGCTAAAGGATGGTATCCCGCTAATCCCCACAGATTATCGTGAACTTCGCAGGTGTTATAGTAGGCATAGTGACCATCATATCTATTGCCATTTATCATCCTTTGGTGATTCTCTTCGAATACCACTTTGGGCTTAAAGCGCGGTGGATATTCGCCCTCTTAGGCGTCTTGGGCATCGGAGGAGCTATTCTTGTACATTATCTCGTAACCGATAGCTTCCGGCGTGAGACGGGAGAAACTGCACTGATGATCTTTGCCTTTGCCTCGTTCTGGTCGGTCGTTGAAGTGGGATTTCAACGAAAAAGGGTTCTTAAGGGACGCTTCCCAAAGAACCCTAAACGCAATGACTACTAAATTTCGTGGAGGTAGCGGGAGTCGAACCCGCGTCCAAACAAGGAATCAATACGCCTTCTACACGCTTATCTTGGCCTGCATTGTCGGGTAAGTACAAGACCCAAGCCACCAATACCTACCGTATCTGCTAAAATGTCATTCTTATAGCGCAGCATATAAGACCTATCCTTGCTATTTCCGCGCCCCTATGTCCGTCAGCCGCAAGGCTTGGCTCGGAGGGACGTCTCGTTTCCGGACCTGGTCCGAAAAAAAGTTGATCTACTATACTTCAATCAAGCAGCGAGAGCATACTCTGTGTTGCCAGTTAAATTTGATTAGGACCATTTAACGAGTGGATTCCCATCCTCGGCGTGCTTACATACCTATTCTACATGCTGTCAAAACCAATTACCCCCTATTGTAGGGCTTCCGCCATGGTAATAGCCGAATGTTTACTAACAGCCGAAGGCTTGCTAACACGGCATAGCCGTTACTAACAACGTCAGCTCAATTTCGTTGCAAAATTACACTTTTTTTTGCATATATCCAAAAAAATGTATATCTTTGCGCGAAAAACTGATAAAAAAGCATGAAAAGATTAGTTTTAGGGCTATTGAGCCTAATGATATCCACCCTCCTGATGGGCAGCAATATCTTGCGCGTCGGCGATGAACTGCTAATTTATGTATCGGCTTTGGACCAAGAAGCAGCTGCACCCTATAACCTGCCGTTGATAGGCGAGCACGGGGACGCGTTGTACTATATTGTGGATGAGGAGGGAGATATCCATATGCCGATTTTAGGTCCCGTACACGCCGAGGGCTTAACCATATCCGCACTGCGAAACAGCATTGAACTCAGTCTTTCTAAACAAATCAAAAACGCTTTAGTGACCATTATCCCAAGAGGCGAATATGTATCCGTTTTAGGCGAAGTCAATACGCCGCAACAAGTTGCCGGCTCTCGCATTTCAATCCTCGAAGCCATTGCTGCCGCCGGAGGGCTCACCAAGAAAGGGCAACGGAGCACAATCTATATTCTCCGTGAGGCGAACGGAAGCACAACCCGCCAAACTTTCACCCTGGACCAATTGTTGAACGCCGAGCAGACGTATTTTCTCACTAACCACGATATAGTTTATATAAAATAATCCCCCTATGAATCTCCGCACGCTTTTCCGCCAATGTATAGCTAATTGGTATTGGTTTGTCATTACCTTTTTCGCCATGAGCATGATAGCCGGTATCTATTATATCAGTACCTCTAAAAAGTATAATGTCACGGCGAGCATCATGATTCGCACAGCGGACGAGGACACGCACTCCCCGCAGGCGGAGATGATGTCCATGATGGGCTATTCCGGCACAAAGTATGTTGACGATGAGATAGCTATTTTAACCTCAAAAGACATATCCGCTACGATAATCAGCCAATTGGGACTCGAATGGGACTACCGCGTCCGTCATTATTTGAGATGGGACGGCGTTTATCCCGCACCACGTATCAACATGGACTCTGTACGCACCGTTGCGGCAATGAAGGTCAAGGGAGCAGATACCATTTGGACAGTCAGAATAGGCGACCAAAAGTACCGTATTCGCCGTCGCTCCATCCCTGCCCTTGTCGATACTTATAGCCGACGCATCCACGTGACGAAACTCAAGCAGGACTCCTATATCATCAAGTTAACTGCTGTCACGGATGTCCCCGCTCGCGAATGCGCTTATATCAATAAACAAATTGAGTTATACAACCTCAACTCCCTCCTTGAGAAAAACAGCATGGCTGAAGAAGCTGCCTATTTTATAGACGAGCGACTGAGAATGATTGAAGAGGAACTGAGTCAGTCGGTTGCTGACGCGGAGCAGTTTCGTCGCAACAACAATATGGTCAACCCGGGCGATGAGGCTAAGGTCTATTTCTCCCAAACGACCTCCTATCAACAACGTCTCTCGGAGTTGCAAACCCAGCAGAACCTCATCAATTATGTGGAGAACTTCATGCATCGGGCGGACTCAACTACCCTTATCCCTACCAATTTAGGCATCGCTGACGCAGCGCTCACCAGTCTCATCAAAGAGTACAATAACTTACTTCTCAGGCGAATGCGCATTTTACGAACGGCATCGGACAGCAACCCCGTCATCGAACTCATTAACGAACAAATCAGCGCCATGCGGCAGTCCATCTATGCTTCTATCCAATCCGCCCGCAATAGTCTGGACATATCCATTCGGGATTTAGAGGCACGGAGCATGGTTGCCCGCTCGGAGATGAATCAATCTACCGCTGCCGAAAGCCAATATGCATCCTTATTACGGGACCGCGACCTCAAAGAGAAACTCTATCTCTATCTCTATCAAAAACGGGAAGAAAATGCAATCACATTAGCATCTTCCCTGATGCCGGCGAAAATAATTGACGCCCCCAAGCCCAATAGCATTCCCGCGACGCACCAGCCTAAAAAGATTGCGCTACTCATCCTGCTTTTAACCCTTGCGTTACCCGTCGGATTCATCTATCTTAAAAATACCCTGTAACCTATATTCTTCATGATACTCTGCGTAGCGGAAAAACCTTCTGTAGGGCAATATATCGCCCACGTACTCGGCGCTTCTTCACGTCGAGACGGGTATTTTGAAGGTAATGGCTACTGCGTCTCATGGACATTCGGACACCTCTGCGCGCTCTATGAACCGCAAGACTATGGCGACCAATGGAAGAGTTGGAACATGTCATCCTTACCGATGATTCCAGCCCGATTCAAAATCAAGGTCTTTGGAGATGACGGTGTTCATAAACAATTCAATATTCTCCAAAACCTAATCAGCCAAGCCCAAGAGGTCATCAACTGCGGCGATGCCGGACAAGAGGGAGAATTGATTCAACGCTGGGTTTATCAGCAAGCCGGTTGCAAGGTCCCCGTCAAACGCCTTTGGGTCTCCTCCCTAACCGAAGAAGCCATTGCCGAAGCCTTTAAACAACTCAAAGACCAATCCGCTTATCAGCACCTCTACGAGGCAGGACTCATGCGCGCCATTGGCGATTGGCTCTTAGGCATGAACGCCACAAGAGCATACACCCTTCGCTATGCCACTAATCGGCAAGTTCTCTCTATTGGACGAGTACAAACGCCGACCTTGGCGCTGATTGTTAAACGCCAAGAAGAGATTGACCACTTCGTTCCCACTACCTATTACGAGCTTAAAACCAAATATCGGGGAACGCTTTTCTCCATGGTGAAAGACGAAGATGACGCCGCCCAAAATACACATAAAGAGGAGATTGAAGCACTCATCGCTACGCTGCAAGATAAGCCCCTTACCATCACTTCCGTCGAAAAGAAGAAAGCTAACGAACTGGCACCTCGACTCTTCGACCTTACCTCCCTACAGGTGGAGTGTAACAAAAAATACTCCTTCTCTGCAGAAGATACACTCAAACTCGTGCAGTCACTCTACGAGAAGCGCATCACGACCTACCCCCGCGTGGATACAACCTTCCTCAGCGAAGATATTTACCCTAAAGTACAGGCTACATTAGCCGGCATCAAGGATTACTACCCCCAAGTGACACCGCTTCTTCCCCTTAAGGCTGATGGCGGAAAAGGGGCTTCCTCGCTGCCCAAATCCAAAAAGGTCTTTGACAACAAAAAAGTGACGGACCACCATGCCATCATCCCGACCGGACAACGCCCCGACAACCTTACAGAACAGGAGCGCAAGGTCTTTGACCTTATCGCACTGCGCTTTATAGCAGCCTTTTATCCTGAGTGTCAAGTCGCGAACACAACCGTGCTCGCACAAGTCGAATCCGTTCAGTTTAAAGTCACCGGTCGCGAAATCCTATCCCCGGGATGGCGTGCCGTGTTTGCCACTGCCGCAACGCCGACCGGCGATACCCCCGCGGACGAAGACGAAGCTAAAGAGACCCAGACCCTACCGACTTTCACCAAAGGGGAAAGCGGACCGCATGAGCCGCAACTCATCGAGAAAACAACGCAACCCCCAAAACCTTATACCGAAGCAACCCTGCTTCGCGCGATGGAAACAGCCGGAAAAACAGTGGACAATGAGGAACTCAGAGACGCCATGAAGGAAAATGGAATAGGCAGACCTTCTACACGCGCCGCCATCATCGAAAAACTATACCAACGTAAATATATTGTTAAGGAGCGCAAATCCATTCGCCCCACAGAAATCGGCACCCGACTCATCGCTACCATCGTTTCCCCCCTCCTCAAATCGGCGGAACTGACCGGACTCTGGGAAAAAAAACTCAGGCAGATTGAGCGCGGGGACTTTGAGGCTGCCGAATTTCTGGACGAGCTCAAAACGATGTCCGCCCAAGTGGTGCGCGATGTGCAAACTGACCTCACCGGAATGTGTTGTCCTGTCTGCCGAAAAGGCACTATCATACGAGGCAAAACACGCTACGGATGCTCCCGCTGGAGAGAAGGTTGTAACTTCTCCGCCCCGTTCGACACGGAACCACAAAAATAAAGCCCAAAAAAATAGAACAAACATGTTAACTACGCATCAATTCTCGTTTCTCAACTGGAAAAAACTGCTCCCTGACCTCATCATCTTGGTCATTTTTATCCTCGCGTCCGCTATCTATTTTTGGCCTGCTCTGCAAGGTAAAATCATTTATGCCGGAGATGGTATTAACGGCACTTCCGTTGTTCAAGAAAGTGCTAATTACCACAAAGAAACAGGCGATTATACCTTCTGGACAAACTCCCAATTTAGCGGCATGCCCAACTACCAGATTGGCGGCAATGGAGGTTACACCATAGACAAGATTTTTGCACCGCTTAAACGCCTGCTGCATTATGGCCCGTACAATGCCTTCTTTGTTTTCTTCTTTTACCTCTGCGCATTTTTCCTGCTCTTGAGGTCTTTTAAGGTGGACAAATGGCTCGCCTTAGCCGGCTCTTTTGCCATCTCCATGAGCAGTTATTTCTTCATCATTGTAGCCGCAGCGCATGGTGGCAAAACTGTTTCTATCACCTGGATGACACTGGTCCTGGTGGGGTTCATCTTGACATACCGCAAGCAATATGGATGGGGAGCAATCATCATTATGTTCTTCACCTACATCGGTTTCTTCCTGCATCCGCAAATGAGTTATTATATCTCCATGCTTATTGGGGTGCTCTTTTTTGCCGAACTCGCTATCGCCATACGAGATAAAGCTTGGAAACATTTCGGTATCGCCACGGCTGTTTTCTTCGCCTCTTTCGCCATCGGCATGGGAATGGGGTCCGCAAATATATTCACCAATCAGGAATATGCCGAGGAAACCATGCGAGGAGGACATTCTGACTTGGTAAAAGCCTCTGACGAAACCAATAAAACCGGTGGTCTCGACCTCGACTATGCCACAGCATGGTCTTATGGAATCAATGAAACCATGACTTTCCTCATTCCCAACTATATGGGCGGCGCTTCCGGCTATCATTTGGACGAAAAATCCCAACTCTATCAAGACCTTGTCCAAGCACGCGTACCCAAACGACAAGCCAAACAGTTCTGTTCCGCTGCACCCACTTATTGGGGTGAAAAAGCCTTTACATCCGGACCCGTCTATATGGGAGCTATTATCTGCTTCCTCTTCCTTTTAGGACTCATTATTGTTCCCGGACCCTATAAATGGGCACTGCTCATCGCAACGCTCTTTTCGCTCTTCCTCTCATGGGGACATAACTTCATGCCACTCACAGAATTCTTCTTTAAGTATTTCCCGATGTACAATAAGTTCCGCGCCGTTGAGTCTATCCTTATTGTCGCCGAAATAACCATACCCCTCTTAGGCATCCTGGCTTTGCAGGAGATTATTACCAACAAGGACCGTAACTACCTGAAACCCATAGCCATTGCCGGAGGTATTACGGCATTTATCTGTTTACTGGTGGCTTTCTTCGGTCTCGGCTCTTTCACCTCGTCATATGACGCACAATGGAAAGGACAGGTCGGCAATGACATATACCGCATGATAGTTGACCAACGTCAAACCATGGCAAAAGCCGACGCCTGGCGCTCTTTTATCCTTATCGCCCTCGCTTGTGTGCTGGTCTATGTCTATGCCCTCAAACGGTTCAAAACCGAATACTTCGCTTTAGCCCTTACTGCGCTCATTATCATCGACATGTGGCCCGTGGACAAACGATTCTGCAACGACAGTCATTTTGTGACAAACAAGGATTTCAGAAAGGCATTTACTATGCTTCCTTATGAGCAATACCTGTTGGACAACGACCCGACCTATTACCGCGTGCTCAACCTCACCACCAATACCTTCAACGACGGCAGAACATCCTATTACCTCCACTCTATCGGAGGATACTCCGCCGCCAAACTCCGTCGTTATCAAGACCTTATTGACGAGCACATAGCACCGGAAATGCGCACGCTCACCCTAAACGGGAACAGGCTTATCGCGGACAATGCCCCCGTCATCAATATGCTCAATACCAAGTATGCCATTGTGCCGACGCGCGATAATGGCGCAGCACCGGTGCTTAATCCTTCAGCCATGGGGCACGCTTGGTTCGTGGACTCTATTGTCTTTGTTAATAACGCCAACGCCGAGTCCGACGCATTACGCACATTCGACCTGCACCATATTGCTGTAATAGATACTACTTCGTCTGCTAACTGCGACCTATTCGCATCGGGTGCTGAACGAGAGCTCAACGAACTCGGGAGCATAGATCGTGATAACATCGAGCTTACATCCTATACCCCAAAAACCGTTACATACACCTGCCACATCAGCGAAACCCCTGTTCCTACCGAGCTGCACAGCGAGCAGGGTCCGCAGCCACTGCGGCTGGCGTCACGCCAGCAGCCACTGCGCCGGCAGAGGATGGCGGTCTTCTCTGAGATCTACTATCCCCATGGTTGGAAAGCAACGATTGACGGTAACCCCGCCGATATCTTCCGCGTCAACTATATGCTCCGGGGAATTATTGTTCCCGAAGGGGACCACGAAATAGTGATGACCTTTATGCCCGATGCTGTCCGCAAAGGCAATACCCTCTCCCTTATCTGTTTCGCCCTCTTCCTTCTCACCCTCTGCGGATATGGTGCATGCTATATCGTAAAGCGCCGCAAACAATAAAAAATACACTTTTATTTGCATATATCAAAAATATTTTGTATCTTTGCGGCAAAATTAGGATTAAGTGCATGAAGAAGTATATTTTAATTGCCGAAGAGGGCGAAAGAGCCCTTATCGATAAGTATCTGAAATTACCTCAGGATGAGTGGGAAGTGGTGGTTACCGGCGTAGGCGCAATCAATGTCATCCGCGCAGCGCAGACGCTCCCCAAAGACTCCACTATTCTCAATATCGGTTATGCCGGTTCTGCTAACTTTGAAATCGGTTCTGTCGTGCGTGTACAAGACAGCCGTCTCAATCACCCGCACTGCGGCTATACCGAACCCTTCCAACCGTTAGACACTTTGCCGCCTCAATACCTTAAGGTTGCACACATTGACTCCGTCTGCTACTCAGGGTCAGACTTTGTACTTGAGAGCGATTTTCATGACTGCGTCTTTGACATGGAATTGGCATATATAGCGGCATTCGGGTTTGCCAAGACCTATGCTATCAAAGTGGTCAGCGATAACTTATCCCTCCATACCTATCACCAAGTAACGAACGGGGTGGAATAACCTTTTTTATGAAAAGAGTGTATCGCTTAGCCACCGTTGCTTTGGTTGCCGTTACAAGCGCTCTATTGTCGGGTTGCGACAAACCCGCGCCCCAGCGTCCTTCCTATCGCACCGGGCAAGTGCAAGCGACTGACACCACACTACTGACCTTGATGGCACTCAATGAGCGCCTTGCCGCGGAGGCAGACAGACAAGTCTCCGCCTATATACGGAGTAAGGACATAGACGCATATCAATTGGAATGCGGGGCATGGAGTGTGCGTTCCCAAGCCGAGAGGCATGACACCGACGATGACACACGCGCCGCTGAAGTTGTACTGACTATCCTACGCCTCGACAGCACACTCATGGTGCAAGAAGACCGCTTAGTACGACCGAACAGCGAACATCTGCCAATGGCGGTAGATGAGGTCATTTGGGGCATGCGAGACGGAGAGTCACGAACACTTATTTGTCCATGGTACACTGCTTACGGCGCTACCGGTAATGATGCCGTTCCGCCTTATACCAATTGTATTATTGAGATTTACGTCAATAGAAGATTATGAAACTAAAAACAATCATTTTAAGCCTCTTGGGCATTGCGCTGTTAGCCTCATGTTCGAATACAACGACGTATTCGCGGCAACTCAATGCGGAGAAAAAGTTGATTAAGAACTTCATCTCCCGCAATCATTTGCACATAGTGACCGAGTTACCCGCAGACACAGCATGGACCGATAGCACCTATTATCAAGTGCCGGGGTATGACAATCTGTATTTCCATTTAATCCGTCGCGGTGCAACGGAAGGAAAAGAACCCATAGCAGTATCCGAACACGTGGTGATGCGGTATAAGAAATACACCCTTACCGAAAATGCGGACACTATTAGTTACTGGTCGCCCTTAGACAGTGCTTACCCCGTTGAGTTCATGTACCTCACGGACTACCAAAATGCCTGCACGGCATGGCATGAAGCCGTCAGACTCATGGAGTATTCCGGCTCGGAGTGTACCATCATTTGTCCTTCCAAACAGGGCTTCACTGCAGACCAAAACACGGTGACGCCCTATGGTTATCAATTAAGAATGCAAATCAAACGATGAGTTTAGTTAAATCTATTTCCGGTATCAGAGGGACCATCGGTGGTCCGGTTGGAGAGGGTCTTAATCCCCTTGACATAGTCCGTTTTACGGCAGCATATGCCGTACAGAGGCATATTGCCTTACCCGATAATAAGAAGATTGTAGTCGGTCGCGATGCCCGTATCAGCGGCGAAATGGTGGATTACGTAGTCACAGGAACCTTAATCGGCATGGGCTATGATGTCATCAATATCGGCTTAGCCACGACGCCAACCACGGAGATTGCCGTCACGGCTGAACAAGCCGCCGGAGGTATAATCCTGACTGCCAGTCACAACCCTATCCAATGGAACGCACTTAAACTACTCAACGAGCACGGAGAGTTCCTCAACGACGCCGAAGGCAAACAGGTCTTAAAGATAGCCGAAGAGGAAGGATTTGTTTTTGCACCCGTTGAGCAAATAGGTCATGTCACACATAAGGATTACCTCCCCTATCATGTGGAGCAAGTATCAGGTCTGCAATTGGTGAACAAGCCGGCAATAGAGGCTGCCCATTTTACCGTGGCGATTGATACCGTCAATTCTGTAGGCGGACTCGCCATACCCGCGATGCTCAAAGCACTTGGAGTAACCAATATAATTGGCCTGAACACGGAACCTACCGGACATTTTGCGCACAACCCTGAACCGATTCCTCAAAATCTAAAGCAGATTAGCGACCTCATGAAAGAGGGACGCGCTGATGTCGGTTTTGTGGTAGATCCCGATGTGGACAGGCTTGCCATCATCTGCGAAAACGGAGAGATGTTCGGAGAGGAATATACCCTCGTCTCGGTAGCGGATTATGTACTCTCACACACTAAAGGCAACACTTGTTCCAATCTCTCCTCAACCCGCGCCTTAAGTGATATCACCCGCGCACATGGCGGTACTTACTCCGCTGCTGCTGTCGGAGAAGTTAATGTAGTAACCGAGATGAAACGCGTCAATGCCGTAATCGGCGGTGAAGGAAACGGGGGTGTCATCTATCCCGCAGCGCACTACGGACGTGACGCTCTTGTCGGAGTAGCACTTTTCCTGAGCTTATTGGCACAGAAAAAAATGAAGGTTTCCGAATTGAGACAAACTTATCCTAACTATTGTATTTCCAAGAACCGTATTGACCTTACGCCAGCCATGGATGTGGACAATATCCTTGCCCATGTCAAAGAGGTCTTTAAGTCCGAGCGTATCAACGACATAGACGGTGTTAAAATAGACTTTAAGGAAGGCTGGGTACATTTGCGTAAATCCAATACAGAGCCCATTATCCGCGTCTATTCCGAAGCCGCAACTATGGCGGAAGCAGATGCCTTAGCGCATAAAGTAATGGATATTATATAAACTGACTATTGAGTATTTATGAATATATTGATAACAAACGATGACGGTTGGGGCTCACAAGGCATTTTAGCACTGACGGATATTATGCGCCAATTGGGGCATGTCACAGTACTTGCACCCGACGGACCACGCTCCGGCTTTAGCAACGCCATTTCCTCCACAAAACTGATAACCCTCAAGAAAGTGATTGACCATGCGCGCGAAGATGTGGATATATACATCACAAGCGGAACACCCAGCGACTGCGTTAAGATTGCCCTTAATATTATCTTTAAGGGAGATGAAAGTGCCATTGACCTTATTGTCAGCGGCATCAACCACGGCTCTAACGCGTCTATCAACGCCATCTACTCAGGTACAATAGGTGCTTGTCTCATAGGTGCAGAGCATAATATCCGCGCCATCGGGTTCTCCATTTATGACAACAACACAACGACCGACTTAAGTCATTTCCTGCCTTATATTCGCCCGATTACGGAGGAGTTACTTAATCGTGAATGGCCAACCGGTATGTGTTATAATATCAATGCCCCGTTAGGACCGATTGAAGGCGTCCAATGGGCGCGTCAGTGTCGCGGACACTGGGCAGATGAGATTGCCCCAAAAGGAGTTGCGGAGGATGGTTCGACACTCTATGGACTTGTCGGTTATTATGTCAATGACGAACCCGACGCTACCGATACGGACGAGTATGCCCTGCACAACGGGTTCATCTCCATCCAACCCTGCACGCCCGATATGACTTTTTACCCTGCACTATGAGTTTCAAAGAGCGTATAGACCGTTATTGGGTAGGCATTGTCATAGGACTCGCACTACCGGCCATTTTCGGATTGCTCTATATCAATGCCAATAACCTATGGTACGCTTTATCCACCTTTCAGTTCGAGATGGGGTCAGTTCTAAATAAATTGCTCCTGGTAAGTGTATTTCCTGACTTAGCACTCATCTTTGTCTTTTACACGACGGACACTTGGCGGCTTAGTAAAGGGGTTTTAATTGGCGCCCTACCCTATATTTTAACCTCCATCCTCGTTAGTTTTTGAAGAAAAATATAAAATAACCAACTTAATCAACGTGCTCTCTACTCAAAAATCATACGATTTCATCTAATCTCATTACAAAATCCAGATTTTAGACATTTTTCCTTGGGAAAATTTGCATATTCGTTTTTTTTTGAGTATTTTTGTGCGCAAAAGTATTGAACTAATCATACAGATATTATGAAAGGCATTATTTTAGCAGGCGGTTCGGCTACGCGGCTCTACCCCCTGAGTAAAGCAATCAGCAAACAGATCATGCCGGTATATGACAAACCGATGATCTATTACCCGCTATCAACGCTTATGCTGGCGGGCATACGGGAAGTGCTGATTATATCCACACCACGTGACTTACCGATGTTTGAGGAGTTATTAGGCGATGGGACTCGATTAGGGATGCGTTTAATGTACAAAGTTCAGGAAGTCCCCAACGGGTTGGCACAAGCATTTGTAATCGGTAAAGAGTTCCTCAATGGCGATAAGGGCTGCCTGATATTAGGCGATAACATGTTCCACGGGATGGGGTTCGAGCGCATGTTGCGCGACGCTGCGGGATTAGAAAGAGGAGCTTGTATCTTCGGTTACGAAGTGAAGGATCCAAGCGCCTATGGTGTGGTAGAATTTGACGAAGAAGGAAAGGTTTTGTCTTTAGAGGAGAAACCGGCTAAACCCAAATCCAATTATGCCATTCCGGGGCTATATTTCTACGACGAGACCGTGTGCGATAAAGCCGCATCATTGAAGCCCTCCGCTCGCGGAGAGTATGAGATAACGGATTTGAACAAACTCTACTTGGCAGAAGGAACATTGAAAGTCAAACTCTTCACCCGAGGTTTCGCCTGGTTAGACACAGGAAACTGCGACAGTCTCTTAGATGCCGGCAACTATATTGCGACCATACAGAACAGGCAAGGCTTTTATGTCGCATGTATTGAGGAAATAGCCTGGCATAACGGATGGATTAGTTTAGACCAATTACATGCCTTGGGCAAAGAGATGAAAACCGCCTATGGCAGGTACTTGGAGAGTTTGGGACATAGCAATTGACAGATAATAGTACAGATATGAAATATAAAATTCAATTCAGATGTGAGGAAGGTGAGCATTTTCTGAGGGTGTTTGAATGCAATCCCGAAGCAACCTTCCTGGATTTACATAAGGCCATTTTAGCCTCTGTGAAATACCCCGATGACCAAATGACGTCCTTTTTCCTATGTAATGAACAGTGGGAAAAAGAGCAGGAAGTGACCTTGATACCCATGGGGAATAGTTTTGAGTACGACAATATGGTGATGGAGGAGACCAAACTATCTGATTTATTGACGGAACAAGGTCAACGTCTCATCTATATCTTTGACCCGATGTTTGAACGCTATTTCTTCGGTGCGCTTAAGGAGATATTGCCCGGCAATGTAAAAGGGGTTCGGTGTGTCGAAAAAGCTGGAAAAGCACCTGAACAGTTGCAAAAGGAAGAGTCGTTAGAGGGTATTGTAGGTAAGGACGGCCGCGCGGCATGGGAGTCTGACGAAGATTTCTACGGCGACAGTCAGTACAACGAAGACGATATTGACATGGAGGGTTTCAGCGACATGAGTTTCGATGACTCCATCTACTGATCGAATAGTACAAGTTATAGTAGGTCCGACGGGTGTAGGTAAGACTGCTTATGCGTTGGAGATGGCGCAACGGTGGGGATGTCCTATCATCAATGCCGACAGTCGTCAGATTTACAGAGAATTACCGATAGGCACTGCTGCTCCGACGGAAGAGGAGCAAGCATTGGTACCACATTTCTTTGTCGGTACGAAGTCTATTGTAGAAGACTACAACGCAGGACAATACGCCCGTGACGCCTTAGAGGTAATAAGCCAATATCCCAAAGTCATCTTAACCGGCGGGTCAATGATGTACATCGACGCGGTGTGCAACGGATTAGACGATATACCGAATGTCGAACCCGCCTATCGCAAGAAGGTTCAGCAACTCTATCGGCATGAAGGATTGACGGGGTTGCAAACAGAGGTACAACGGTTAGACCCCGCTTATTGGGAGATCGTGGACCACGCCAATCCCCAACGGCTAATGCACTGCTTGGAAATCTGCTACCAGACAGGGGAGAGTTATTCCCAACTCCGAAAGGGACGGCGAGCCGCACGGGACTTTAAGGTTCAGAAGATAGGACTTATACGAGAGCGCGAGGTACTCTATCAACGTATCAATGAAAGAGTACTCAAGATGATGGACAATGGATTGCTGGAAGAGGCAAAAAGAGCATTTGAAATAGTCGGTGAACTAATACCGAACAGTCTTAACACAGTAGGGTATAAGGAGTTACATGCCTATCTGCAAGGGCGATGTTCTTTAGATGACGCCATTAAAATGATTCAACAAAATAGTCGTCATTACGCCAAACGGCAGATTACATGGTGGCGGAGAGATAATGAGATACAATGGGTAGCATTATGAAAAAACCGGATTATATATTTGAGACCTCCTGGGAGGTATGTAACAAAGTTGGCGGCATTTATGCGGTCTTATCAACCCGCGCAGCAAAAATGGAGGAGGAATGCCCCGAGCATGTCGTATTCTTTGGACCCGATTTCGGGGAACACAGTGACATGGATTTCAAAGAAGACAAGAAACTCTTTAAGGGATGGCAAGCCCCTATTCCTGTTCGTATAGGTCATTGGCAAGTACCGGGTAAACCCATTGCCATTCTCTATAATTGGGACCATTTATGGGCAAAGAAAAACGACATCTACGGGTGGGCTTGGGCTAATTTCGGAGTTAAGTCCCATGCCGCCTACGGTGATTATGACGAGTCTTGTCTTTTCGGTTATGCAACGGGGCAGGTAATGGCTTCCTTAGCGGCCTTCATAGAGGTCAAAACCAAGCAGCGCCCTGCAATTGTAGCGCACGCGAACGAGTGGCAGACCGCTTTTAGCATCTTCTACCTGCGCGCATTCTGTCCTTCAATAGGCACATTATTTACGACACACGCCACTTCCATCGGTCGTTCTATCGCCGGCAACGGCAAACCCCTTTACGACTATTTTGAAGGCTATGACGGTGACCAAATGGCAGAGGAGTTAAATATGGTCTCCAAGCACTCAGCTGAGAAACAAGCCGCCATATGGGCAGATTGCTTCACTACCGTATCAGACCTTACTGCCAAAGAGTGTAAGCAATTGCTCAATAAACCCGTAGATATCGTGACTCCGAATGGCTTTAATAAACCCTACGAAATCAAAAAAACTGCCCATAAAGGCAAGTTGCGGATAGGTATAGCCGGTAGATTAGAGATAAAGAACAAGGGTATTGATGTCTTCTTAGATGCCGTTTCCCGGGTACGCTGCCCATTAGAGGTTTATGTAATGATACCCTATTTAGAGCGAGAGGATTACCGGGTCGGAGAAGTTGATATTCACTTTGTGCCCGTCTACCTCAAGGACTACTTTAAGCGTTTGGCAGCACTTGATTTGACTTGTTTCCCTTCTTACTACGAGCCATGGGGTTACACACCCTTAGAGTCTGTCGCATATGGTGTGCCGACCATAACAACAGATAAAGCCGGGTTCGGGTTATGGTGTCTAGAAAACCATATTGAGACTATCGAACAGGGCGTGGAGGTTATTCACCGCAGCGATTCCAATTACTACGACGTTGCCAACTCAATAGCGCTGACTGTTGAGCGATTTGCGGCGATGAGTGACATAGAAAAAGCCGCAGCATCGCATGCCGCAGCTTTAGTAGGTAAGAAAGCCGATTGGAATGCCTTCTTCAAGTACTATCGCAAAGCCTATGATATAGCGCTTACAAAGTCTCTAAAACGCGTTGGAGCCAAGCCCAGCAACGGCCGGTCGACGAAATAGACAACCTCTCTTGAGGCGAGTGAACACCATACATCTGAGGTCCTATCGACACCATATCCAGCCACGGATATTTCTCAAGGAATAAGCCGCACTCTAACCCCGCATGAATAGCGAGCACTTGCGGTTCTTGATGAAACAGGTCTATATAGGCCTGTTTTGTTTTTTCCATCAACGGCGAGTGTACATTCGGTGTCCAACCCGGGTAACCATCACCATGGGTCACTTCGTCACAAACGGCAGCCAAAGCCCGCTCTACCTCATCTTTGATACGATGTTTCTCCGACTCTACAGAGGAGCGTTGCGAGGTATTAATCTCGATATACCCCTCTTTCATCTTGATAGAGGCCAAATTGGTTGAGGTTTCTACCAGATTGGGAATATCACGGCACATGGAAATCATACCATGCGGACAAAGCCATAAGGCGTTAATCAACTCTTTACCTTGGGGAATAAAAGTCTCCGGTTTTTCATAACTATCAAGACTCAGCACCATTTCTTTCTCAACCTCTCCATAAGCTTTTTCGACAGAGGCCTTATAGACATTGAATGTTGCTATAACCTCATGCTTATCCTCTTCCGGCACAACGAAGACTGCTTGCGCTTCGCGGGCTATCGCGTTACGCAGATTACCGCCCTCTATGAGTGAAAGACGATAATCGACAGCAGCTATCTCGTGAAGGAAATTGACGATTATCTTATTGGCATTGGCTCTGCCCTTGTTGATATCATCTCCACTGTGACCTCCCATAAGCCCTTTGACGCTTATACGGAAAGCAGCTGTTTTGCTTCCGTCGTCGGTAGGCAGGGTATGATAATGATACTTGGCTAAAGTGTCAATTCCTCCGGCACAACCGATAAAGATTTGGCCGTCATCCTCGGAGTCAAGGTTAATCAGTTTGCGGCCATGTAAGTAGCCGTCCTTTAGTTGGAAAGCACCGGTGAGACCGGTCTCTTCATCCACTGTAAAGAGGGCTTCTAAAGCCGGATGACGTAGTGTCTTGGAGGTCAAAGCGGCTAAAGCCATAGCCACGCCGATTCCGTCATCCCCCCCTAACGTTGTTCCCTTGGCTTTCAACCAATCACCATCCACATAGGTTTCAATCGGGTCTCGGCTAAAATCATGTATAGTATCATTATTCTTCTCGCAAACCATGTCCATATGGGCTTGCAAAATAACGCCCTCATGCTCCTCATATCCCGGCGTCGCCGGTACGCGCATGATGACATTCATTGCCTCATCGCGAACACAATCTATCTCGTGCGCTTTAGCAAAATCCACTAACCACTGACTGATTTGTTCCTCGCGCTTGGAAGGACGAGGCACTTTACATATCTCACTGAAAATATCAAATACTTCTCTTGGTTCCATATTTAAAGTTGAAAATTAAAAGTTTCCGAGCAAAATTAATGTAGCGTCTCTGGTTCTATCTTTCGCAAGAACTCTTCCGGATAGGAGATGCGGTTAGGACCGGAAGGCTCACCGTAATCATTACGTTTGAAAACGCCATTCTCCTCCTTACGCTCAACACCATCAAGATATTTGGTGATAAGGAAAATACCTAATTTCCTCCAGCTCTCCACCCCTTCAGTCGCGGTTTGGCAACTATAGTCGGTCAGGAAGAGACGGGCATCAGCATCCGCCATCGCCGCCGCCTGTCGGTCTATATCCGGCACTTGGCTGTCGTAATATTGCTCAAGTTCCTGCTGTTTAGTCTTCACATCAGGATAAATGCGGCTGTACTTAGGGTATGTCCAATTCGCTACGATATTGAAGATCCACCAGGCACTTGTCGGGCTATACGTATAGAGGTCTCCGTTACCCTCCTTTAAACATTCAGGGATTGCCAGCATCCGACTATACATCGGCATATAGAGGTTCAAGTTGGCATCATCAACTCCGAACCAAAAGATACCGCCTACCTTGGGATCAGCGTAACCGCGCATCTGGCTGACAAAACTCCAACCGGTCTGTTGCGTAGCAGTAGGACGCGGGTAATAATAATCAGTGCTATCTAACTTATAAACCAATCCGCCATAGCGCAACTTGGATTCCCATGGTCCTGCTGCTGTACCTTTGGTTATATCAATAGGTGTACCCTCATATTGGTCACGCATGCAGGCTCTCAAATCCTGAACGGACACTTTGCGGTTAGGACGGATGAAGAGCGGCATAGGTTCTCCGGCATCACTTCCGTGAGTCGCATTAAAGGTTTGACCCGTTACATAGTCGAGGTAGTGATCCATATCATCGTTGAAGTGCCTAAAGAAACTCCACACGCGTGCCTCACAAGCGTACAAGCCGCTAAAAGTATAGGGGCAGTATGCCGCCTGGAAGGAAAAATCACTATCCTTTCCCTCAAAAAGCCCTTTCTCACGAGCAAAGCGCACAACATCCTTATGCCACATCCATTGACCGTCCTTGCTCGTCATAACCTCTATTTGGTTGCCATCCTTTGTCAATTTCAATTTCTTGGCACCTTGCTGCGGGAAAGTCGTTATACGAGCCTGGTTAGCATGGGCGCTGATGCAGTCATCGGGAACGCGCGCGGCAACCCATACAGCTTTTCCGCTACCGGGACCGCAACCAATAAAGTCCATAATCCACACCTCGTCAGGGTCGCCGATAGAGAAAGATTCGCCTTCAGAAGCATAACCGTATTTTTCCGCTAATGTGACCATACAAGCTATCGCCTCACGGGCTGTCTTACTACGCTCTAAAGCAATATAAATCAAACTTCCGTAATCAATACCTGCCGTATCCCAAAGTGCTTCCACACCACCATAGGTCGTCTCACCTATGGTCACTTGATACTCGTTCATATTACCCACTACGGAATATGTATGAGCTATTTCCGGTATCTCACCTAAAGGTTTGCCGGTATCCCAGTCAACCACCGTACGCGTAGAGCCTACCGGATGGTCTGCAGCTGGTCTAAAGCGCAAAAAACCATACAAACTATAACTGTCTGCAGCGTAAGTAATATAGGTACTTCCGTCCGTAGAAGCGTTTTTACCGACTACAAAATTGGTGCACGCAAACGCACCGACTGCCACAACAAGGGCAATTACTAACGTGACTATTTTTTTCATATGCATTTAACTATCGAATAAGACCCGAGCGTCCGTCTATGGCAGCGGAAATCTGTTTATGCTCTTTGATATATTCTATATAAAGGTCGCGAATCAGCCAACCTTCATTCCATATCTCGGTGTAATGAGTTAGCGGTGTCAACTTATCCATCCCCTTACTGAGGTAGTCACTGGTAGCGACATGGTATGTCTTGTCGGCCTCAACCGATACCCAGTTGGTTTGCGTGAGGTCTGTGGCAATCGTGACATCAATCAGTTGCCCGTCCTCCGCATAAATACGCATGCCCCCGCAACCTTGTCCATTCTCGTTGATATAAATCTGACCAAGTTCGAGAAGGTCTTCCCCACTGAGCGTTAGGACAACCAATTGGTTATCGAAGGGCATGAGTCGGAACACACTGCCGATAGTCAACGGGCCCTTAAGCCACTCGCAACGCATGCCTCCTTTATTGACGACACTGCAATCAACATGCCCAGGATAGTATTTCCTGGCTACCTCTAAAAGAGCATCGCTTGCCCAGTTCAGCATAGGACACTCCGGGCCATACTCATCTACCGTGAGGTCCACCAAACACTCGCCGATTATCTCATCCATCTGCGCCTGCATCTCGCGGCGATAAGGCTCTATTGACGCTATGTAGTCGCTGTCAGCAATAGCGTCTAAAGTGCTGTCTATGACAAATATATCGCCACTCGTTTGTTGTACTCTGACTTTCTTTTGGCAACCAAGCATCGTTAGTGATAGCGCAGTAAGCGCAATTAGGTAATAGCATTTATTCATGGTATAATTCAATTAGTTTGTCAATCAATGGCGGGACTCCTTTGGTAGCAACCTCTCTAATAAAGGTGACACGATGAGCATATTCTCCCAATTTAGGTTCACCCGGATCCACAATATAGATAGGTACATTGTGCGCTACATATTGGATTAAACTTGCGGCGGGATAAACATTCAGACTTGTCCCTATAACCACTAACACATCCGCTTGGGCTGCTATCCTACACGCCTCATCGAAATAAGGAACACCTTCACCGAAGAATACTACATATGGTCTTAATAAAGAGCCATCCGGATGCTTATCCCCATAATGCTGCTCCCAACCCTTAATCGGCATTGTCGCCGTCTCGTTCTTTTCAGAACGCAACTTCATGATTTCGCCATGAAGGTGAGTTATTTGAGTTGAGCCTGCACGCTCATGCAAATCGTCGATATTTTGGGTGATAATGCGTGTAGAAGGAATTACTTGTTGTAACCTTGCTATCGCCAAATGCGCGGCATTGGGTTGCGCGCCCATAGTGGTCCTACGGATATCATTGTAAAAAGCAACACATTTCTCGGGGTTGCGAACCCACGCTTGGTGCGTGCAAATCTCCTCAACCGAGTAGTTGTTCCATAACCCGTCGGTGTCGCGAAAGGTACTTAAACCGCTCTCTTTGCTGATGCCGGCACCCGTAAAAATGACGATGTTCTTCATAATATCCAAGCTTTATGGCGCAAAAATACAAAATTATTTGCAAATGTGCAAAAAAACTTGTACTTTTGCATACTTTTTTAGATAATATGACTATTTTATCGCTGGATACAACAACTTCTGTTTGCTCTGCCTCACTTGTCAATGACAAGGAGGTGATAGGTGCATTTCACTCGTTTGAGGGGCATAATCATGCTGCAGTACTGCCCCAAATGGTAGAGCAATTGCTCTCGCTCTTGCATGAGCGGGAGGAGTCCCTTGACGCAGTAGTGCTTAGTGAAGGACCCGGCTCTTACACAGGCCTCCGAATAGGGACTTCGTTTGCTAAAGGCCTCTGTTATGGCTTACAGATTCCGCTGATTCCCGTCTCGACATTAGACCTCTTAGTATGGACTGCACAAGCAGCAGGCGTAACGCCGGCATATTGGGTGCCGATGATTGATGCGCGCAGAATGGAGGTTTATACCGAAGTATATGGGGTCACGCCCCCTGTTGCTCAAGTGATTGATACCAAGGAGACTCTGGAACAACTATGTCCGAACACTGATATGCCGATTTACTATTTCGGTGACGGTGCGGCCAAATGTCAAAAGATATTAGCGGGCGAGCGATTCCGTTTTATAGAAGGGGTTTATCCCAATACTGATGTAGTCATGCCACACTTAGCAGACTGTAAGAAACTGACAGACAAAAACATTGCCTATTACGAACCATTCTATCTGAAAAATTTCCAGGCCGCACCAGCTCATGTGAAAGGACTTAATTGAGGCATGAATAACCGACAACAATATATCATTAAACTTTGTTTCGGCGCATTACTGATGCTGCTCATACCATCATGCGCAACAACGAAGAATACAGGTGCATCGCGACGCTTTCACGCAATGAAAGTGCGCTATAATATTTTTTATAATGGTAACAAGGCATATATAGACGGGCAGCAGGCTATTCAGAAAGCACATTCCGATGATTTTACCCACATTATTCCCCTCTATCCTGTCTCCGACCACGATGCCGCTAAGGCTGCCGCCGCACAGATGGATAAGACCATTGAGAAATGCCGAAAAGCCATTAAATTGCATTCCATTAAAGCGAAACCCCAGCCCGACCCCAAACGCAGATCCGACCCTACCTATCGCGCATGGTTGCAGCAAGAAGAGTTTAACCCCGTCATGGGAGATGTCTGGATCAGACTCGGAGAAGCCGAGTTTTTTAAAGGGGATTTCTTGGGTGCTATCGGGACTTTTACCTACATCATCCGGCACTTCGCCTATGACGCCGAACTTATAACTCGGGCCCAACTCATGATTGCACGAGCATATGCTGAATTAGGGTGGCAGTACGAAGCTGAGGATTATCTTGCTAAAGCCAATATTGATGTCCTCTCACGCAAACATGCCCCCCTTTATGCCGCTACCAATGCCGATGTCATGATGAAGGCTAAACGTTACCAAGAGGCACTGCCATTTATCAAAATTGCCATGCCTGCGGAACGATGCAAGGTCTATCGACCGCGATTCAGGTACGCCATGGCACAAATCTATGAGTTACAAGGCAACCGAAATGAAGCTATCAATGCCTACAAACATGTCATTAGAATGACACCGGCTCCCGACATGGATTTTAATGCCCACATACGCCTCGCCGAACTCAACGGACGCTCTTCTATCAAAAAACTTAGAACCATGACCAAACAGTCCAAGTACAAGGACCGTTTGACGGAGATCTATGGCACAATGGCGTCCATCTATTTGGCAGGACGCGATACCGCCAAAGCACTGGAATACTATAATCTTGCAGCTGAGAACAGCACCACAGCCGGACTCGCCAAGGCTAAGGTATTAGTGACTGCCGGTGATATCTATTACGATCGAAAAAACTATGCTGCGGCGCAACCTTGCTACTCGGAAGCTGCCAACCTCATACCCGCTACGGACGAGGACTATCCCCGAATCTCGCGGAGAGCGGAGAGTCTCGGGGACTTGGTGCTACAGTACGGCATCGTGACCTTGCAAGATTCCTTGCAACGCCTCGCGGCACTATCGCCCGAGCAACAAATGGCTGTAGCAGAGTCGTTGGTTAAGGCGCAGATAGAAAAAGAACTGAATGACTCCTTGGTAGCGGTACAAGCAGCACGCGATGCCGAACTCAATGAAGCCCCCCGTAGCGTCAACACCTCAAGGATGTTCGGAATGACGACCTCCCAAGATTGGTACTTCTATAATCCTCAACTCATCAAATCCGGTGCACAAGCATTCCGGCAGCGGTGGGGAACACGAACTCTCGAAGATAACTGGCGACGCTCTATCAAAACAGCTACAGCAATCATGCCCACAACGGAAGACGAACCGGCTCTTACGCCCGACTCTCTAACCACCGATTCCCTTATCGCCGACTCACTCAGTCGCACCCCCCTCGTCACCGATAAGCATGACCCATACTATTACCTCCAGCAAATACCCAAAACAGAAGCAGATATAGCTGCATCGGATAGCTTGATTGCGGACGCACTTTATAACCTTATTTATATATATAAGGACGAAGTGGAAGACCGTGAACAGGCGCTGGCGACTACCGATGAGTTCGCACGACGATTCCCCTTTGATAAACGACTCTCCGAGGTACGCTACATGTGGCATCTATTGGACCTTGACCCTGCCTCCGAAGAATTTAAAATGCTTATTCGCCAACTCAATGAAGCTGATTCTATCTATGAGGCAACATACGAAGCTTATCGCCGATCGGATTTCCGAACCGTCAGAACCAATACGGCGTACATGGAGCAACATTTGCCTACTTCCGATTTGATGCCCAGATTCTTGTTCCTCAATGCCGTTGCTACCGCACGGACACAATCCCAAGAAGCTTTCATAACCAACTTGAGGGATTTAGTCTCCCGCTATCCTGACCACTCGCTCAGTGCCATGGCGAAAGACTTCCTCGCCATGATGGGACAAGGCTCTGAAACACAACACGGAGAACTCTCGTCTAACTTAGACAACTTGCGCACCGATGCTGCTATAGTCGCAGACCGACCGGAAGATTCCACGAAAGTTTTGTCGCCCGAAACGCGAGAGCCCGCTTATGTCCTCCTCTATTTGCCCGTGACAAACGGCACACCCGCCAAAGAAACCGAAGCACACCTTAATAACCTCCTCTACCAAACCGCGTTCTTTAACTTTACACAATTCCTCATTAAGGACTTTGAATTGAGACCATTACCCGCCTTTGCTGACGGAGCGGCTTTGCGCGTGCAAGGATTTGAGTCGCTCGAGGAAGCCCAATGGTATATTGACCTCACCGCTAATGATACTGCCTACACCTCCGAGTTAAAAGCTATGCATGTCTCAATGATTCCTATTACTGAATCCAATGCTCTTTTAGTGCCTATAACCTTCACTTTAGAACAATATTTGGACTTTATTAGGCCTATTTTGAAGAAAAAGTAAAAAAAATTTGGTAGTTTCAAAAAAATGTTGTACTTTTGCACGCTCTTTTAGAAAGGGGCATCGGGATGTGGCGCAGTCCGGTAGCGCAACGGTCTGGGGGACCGGAGGTCGCAAGTTCAAATCTTGTCATCCCGACTAAAAGACGAACATTCGTCTTTTTTTTATTATATTTTGAATTGATGACATCAACTAATGTTAGTCACCATTGACCAATTATCAACACTCCTCGAGAGCGCTACTCTCATCCACCGCGGGCGCAATACCCTCTGGCGAGTGGAGGTCGAAGGGAATCCTCTCTGCATCAAACAGTATGGCTTTGCTTCGCCGCTCAAACGATGGGTCTATCGTTATCTGCGCCCATCTAAAGCACAACGCGCCTGGCGCAATTCCCTCCGACTTCGGCAAGTTGGCATTGACTCGCCCGAACCTGTCGCAATCATTGAAACACACACTCTTTGGGGAATCGAAAAGAGTTACTATATTTGCCGATATATAGAGGGAATAACACTCTATCGCTGGGGAGACGCGGCCTTAAACGATATTCGACCACAACTCACCTTATTTGCCGAGTTCACCGCCTTATTGCATAATAAAGGACTGATGCTTTCCGATTTCACACCCGGCAATATACTATTCTCTCATGGACATTTTACGCTCGTGGATACCAATCGTATGTATGTTGGCAAAGTGAGCATTAAGCGTGGATTGCAGAACATGGCGGGACTCTGGCTCCAGCCCGAAGCGGCAGCGCAACTGGCTCAAGACTATGTATTGGCTCGTGGGGAAAAGGATGCTGAGCATTATATCCGCGACTTCATGCGGTTTAGACGCTCGTTCTGGCTACACTTCGCCAAAAGGCATCATCTCCATGACGTCATTATCCACCACGATGTCGATGGCACTCAATTTACCTATCATTTTAATTCTACCATCCGATGAAACACTACCTTCTCTTCGCTTCACATAGTTACGCCTTCGCCATCCTGCGTCCCCTACAGGACGAGATACGCCGACGCGGAGATGACACCGCATGGTGGCTTGAATATTCTTGCCCGGACTTGCTCCAAGACGGAGAAAAACGACTCTATAACCTCCGCGAGGTAAAAGACTATCACCCCCTCGCCATCATTGCACCCGGTAACTGGGTCTACCCTTTCTTCCCCGGCATCAAAGTTCAGGTCTTCCACGGGTATCCTATGGCCAAACGCATCGAAGCGATTGACGACCATTTCACCCTGAGAGGATTTTGGGACATCTACTGCACGCAAGGCCCCAGTAGCACACCCTATTTCACCAAACTGGCTAATCAAAAGCGTTATTTCCGCATCTATGAAACCGGCTGGTGCAAAGCCGATACTTTCTTTGCCCCGGATGCAGCGGTAGAACCGCACCGTGAAAGACCCTGCATCCTCTACGCCCCCACGTTCAGCAAAGGCATCTCATCCGCCTACATAATGGCATCCGTCATTGATAACTTGGCGCGAACCCAAAACTGGGACTGGTTGATTACCTTTCATCCCATCTTACTCAACGACAATAAACTCATCGCACAATATCAACAACTCGCCGATAAACATGATAATGTCAACTTCATCCGAATCAACAAAGGCGTTGAGACCTTTCGACTCACAGATGTCATGCTCTGCGATAGCAGTAGCCTTATTGTCGAGTATTTGATGATGCATAAGCCCGTCGTCACTTTCCGCAATACACACCCCGGACCGCATCTCATAGATGTCACCGCTACCGACATGATAGGCTCCGCCATCGCCTTGGCACTCACACGACCGCAAGCACTCATGGACGCTATTGAGAACTACACCGCATACCACGAGGCACACCGAGACGGACATAATGCCGCACGAGTCCTTGACGCAATTGACGACTTCAACCTCAACTACCGCAACTTGATGCCACACAAACCGCTCAACCTCTACCGAAAATTACAAATGCTCATCCGCTACCTCAAATCTTATCACTAATTTGTAATTAGGGCTCTGCCCTGTCATTAGCTATATGGATACTCTCCTCACAACCCTCGGCACCTGCCTGTACTTGCCCTTTATTATACAATTTTTCCGCATGTCTTGGAGCAAGGACGCTTGGCCCCGCCAAATCTTGCTGTTGGCACTGTTCTTACAATGGACGACCATTATGCATCTCCCCTCCGTCATGTACATCACTTTCGGTATTCTCACCATCGCCTTCATCATCTATATAGCATTCTCCGACCTCTCTTCCGTAATTAGGGTTCTGCCCCGTAATTCGTCACTAATAATTACCCTCCTCTACATCACCTGCTTCACCATCTCACTCTCTTGGTCGGTCGTACCCCTAAAGGGTGTTCTCGCCATTCTCAGCACCGGAGGACCGTTGCTCATCTTCACGCTCATTGGCACCTCCCTGCACACCACTTCCGAGGAACGCGTCCGCATGCTCCGAGCCGCATGCTCCGTTGCCTATATCTTCATCGCCATGACCTTGCTCTCATGGCTCCTTAGCTGCGCCCAACTGCATATCTACCCATGGCAATGGCCTGTCCTCACGAAGATGAAAATCGAATACCTTGACACCTTCCACTATATCTTCCGATGGTTAGGAGGGCTACATGGCTACACTCATCCCTCGTATAACCTCCTCCCCCTCTTTGCTATCACCTGCCTCGCTATTGACCTGCGCCGAATGAATGCCATAAAGCCCTACGCTTGGTGGCTGTTATGGGCGGCAGGAGCGCTCATTACCCTCCTCGCACAATCACGCATGGGACTACTCTTTGTCGGTATCGAACTCGTCGCCTATCTCATCCTCATTCAGCCTACCCTCCGGCGACGCATCATCGCGTCCATAGCAACCGCCGCAATCGCCACAACCGCCATAGGATGCACACTACCCTTCTGGCAGCAATACGGCGCTGACCCCATACGAGATGAACTCACCGCCAAAACCTTACGCTATATCCAAGCTAAACCCTGGACAGGCGCCGGTGCCGGAGCACTCAACCCTGTCGAGATATGCCATACCATCGGAGACAACTCATGGCCACGTGTAGGAACTATCACACCCGAGATGAGAGTCGAGGACTGGAAACCAAAAACACGCATGCTACCCCATAACCAATGGCTCGCCGATTGTGCACATGCCGGCATCATCGCCGGCTTACTCTGCCTCGCACTCTATCTTTTTCTCACCCTCCAAGCTTTCCGAACACACCAATGGGCAGCTTTGACCTTCATCCTCATCTTCATCATCTTCAGCTTCCTCGAGCCTCCACTCTATATAGGCAAAGGGCTCTACCTCTTCGCCCTCCTCACAGCCTACCTGACGGCAGTTCAAAACGCCTCCCAACCTTGGGCGCGGAGGGGCAGTTCTTCGCCATTACGCCCGACAAGTATTGTACCATAGTCCGGCTTGGTGATATGACCGATGAGATAAACATCCTCAAGGGGCACTAATTTCTCGTAGTCCTTAATATCACAGGTGAAAAGTAACTCATAATCCTCACCGCCATTGAGCGCACAGGTGACGATATTGAGATTCATTTCCTCGGCTACCTCTGCTGCCTTAATATCAATAGGTAGTTTATCCTCATAAATAGCACACCCCACTCCGGATTGGGAACAAATATGTTTGATTTCCGAACTGAGTCCGTCACTGATATCCATCATTGCCGTGGGATGAATGCCCGCCTCCCTTAATTGTGCGATTATATCGCGCCGCGCCTCCGGCTTTAGTTGCCGTTCCAAGAGATATTCTCTATCTTTGAAAGCATCTATTCTGTCACCTATCAAAGTCTCGGCTCCACGATATGCTAACCGCTCACGTTCCAATAATTGCAAACCCATATAGGCAGTTCCTAAATTTCCACTGACACAAATGAGGTCATTAACCTTAGCACCATTACGATAGACGACATCTTTCCTTTCTGCCTCGCCGATACACGTAATAGATATAGTAAGTCCCGTCATAGAGGCGGAAGTGTCTCCACCGACTAAATCCACTCCATATCGCTCACAGGCAAGGCGGATGCCACTATACAATTCTTCTATATCCTCTACGGTGAAACGCGCAGAAACACCTAAACCCACCACAATCTGAGTCGGAGTGCCGTTCATAGCATAAACATCGCTAAAATTGACTACTGCCGCCTTATATCCTAAGTGCTTAAGGGGAACATATTCAAGATTAAAGTGAACACCCTCTAAGAGTAAGTCGGTGGTCACTAACTTGACAGGCTCCTCACCTTTCGCCCCCGTCTCGCGGATAACCGCACAATCATCTCCGACTCCTTTTAAGGTTGAAGGTTGTTGATACACCATCTTATCGGTCAATTGCTTAATAAGACCAAACTCACCTAAACTTGAAATCTCTGTTCCGTTCTTTTTCGTTGTCGCCATAATCGTATTTTTATTTTGGGCGCAAAGATAATAAATATTTTCGATAATGCCAAATTTAACTATCAAAATTGTTTTTTTTTTGCATATATCATTTTTTTTATGTAATTTTGCGCGATTGTTGCTAAAAGTAAAATAAATCGTATTAATAAACAATAAAAAAATTACAATTATGAGTAAAGTAACCGTTGTCGGCGCAGGTAACGTAGGTGCTACCGCCGCTAATGTGTTGGCTGTTAAAAATGTAGCCAGCGAAGTTGTCTTGATTGATATCAAAGAAGGTGTTGCAGAAGGTAAGGCCATGGATATCATGCAGACAGCCCAGTCTATTGGTTTTGATACCGTTGTAAAAGGTGTTACGAATAAGTACGAAGAGACTGCCGGTTCGGATGTTGTCGTTATCACTTCAGGTATTCCCCGCAAGCCGGGCATGACTCGTGAAGAGTTATTAGGCGTTAACGCCGGTATCGTTAAGAGTGTTTGCGAACAAGCTCTCAAATACAGCCCCAATACCATTTTCGTTGTTGTGAGCAATCCTATGGACGCTATGGCTTATCTGACACTCAAGGCTACAGGTGTGGCTAAGAATCGCGTTATCGGTATGGGTGGCATGCTTGATAGTAGCCGTTTCAAATATTTCTTGAGCCAGAAATTAGGATGCAATGCCCGTGATGTAGATGGTTTCGTTATCGGTGGGCACGGAGACAAGACCATGATTCCTATGACTCGCTTCGCCACCTATAAAGGTATTCCGGTAACAGAGTGCATCAGTGAGGCTGAACTTGAGGAAGTAGCTGCTCAGACTATGGTCGGTGGTGCTACCTTGACCGGTCTTCTCGGCACCAGCGCTTGGATGGCTCCGGGTGCCAGCATCGCTTTCCTCGTGGACAGCATCATCAATGACCAAAAGAAGATGATCCCATGCTCCGTTTATCTCGAGGGCGAATATGGCTTCAAAGATGTAAACATTGGTGTACCATGTATCATTGGTAAAAACGGTGTAGAGAAGATCGTTGAGCTCAAACTCAATGAAAAAGAACAAGCTCTCTTCAAGGCTTCCTACGAGGCTACCGCAGCTACCACCGCTACCCTCCACGAGATTAATGCAATCTAATTGAAACCTATATTGATACAATATGGATTTATTTGCTAAATGTTCATCCGACGCCAACGCCACCCGTTTAGGGATGGCGAGGAAGTTGGATGTGTATCCCTACTTTCATGTTTTAGAGAGCCGCCAAGCTCCCGTTGTCCAAATGGAGGGACACCGCGTTATCATGCTCGGTAGCAATAACTACCTCGGTTTCACGGAAGACCCCGAAGTCATTAAGGCGGGACACGAAGCATTGGATAAGTACGGCACTGGTGTGAGCGGAAGCCGATTCTTGAACGGCACTTTGGACCTCCACATACAGTTGGAGAAAGAGTTAGCAGCGTTCACCGGTTACGAGGACGCTATGACCTGCTCTACCGGTTTCCAGACTAATCTGTCTATCATCAGCTGCATCTGCGGTAAGGATGATTATATCCTCAATGACCGCGAAAACCATGCTTCCATCTACGACGCTTGCCGACTCAGCTTCGCTAAAGTATTACGCTACAAGCACTCCGATATGGAGGACCTGGAGCGGATGCTGCAAGCGATACCTGTAGATGCCGGCAAACTCATCGTCACTGACGGCGTATTCTCCATGCGCGGTGATATCTGCAAATTGCCCGAGATAGTGGCGCTCGCAGAGAAATACGGTGCACGCGTCATGGTGGACGACGCCCATGGTTTCGGTGTCTTAGGACCTAACGGACGTGGTACCGCCGCGCATTTCGGTTTGACCGACAAGGTGGATATAACGATGCTCACCTTCAGTAAGTCCCTTGCCTCTATCGGTGGCTGTATTTTGGCGAAGCACGCAGTGTTAGACTGGGTGAGACACGTGAGCCGACCGTTCATCTTCTCGGCTTCATTGACACCCGCCAGTGCGGCGACCGCTTTGGCAGCACTTCATAGATTGCAGCAAGACCCGGAACGCCCGCAACGACTGATGAACATCGCCCAGTACTTCCGCACAGGACTTATCAATGCCGGTGTGAAGATTATTGAGGCACCGACGCCTATCGTGCCCATCTTCACCTATGACACAATGGATACGCTTTGGTATGGTAAGAAGATGTTTGAGGCAGGCGTATACGTTAATCCCGTTATCACACCGGCTTGCGTTGAAGGTGAGTGTTTGCTGCGCACAACGCTGATGGCGACCCATACAGAGCCCGTCATTGACGAAGCCGTGGAGATCATCGCTTCTGTGCTCAAAGAGAAGCCTAACTACAAAAAGCCTAAGAGAAAGTGAAAAGAGCGAAAACGCTGCTCATCACCGGGGGCTCGTCCGGTATCGGCAAAGCAACCGTAGAGGTCTTTGAAGCTCACGGGTGGCAAGTTTATGAGTTGAGCCGGCATGGCAGGATTGCCTGCGATGTAACGAACCCCGAGTCGGTGAAGCAAGCTGTGGCGAAAGTGATGACCGAGGTAGAGTGGTTGGATGTCGTTATCTCCAATGCGGGATATGGTATCAGCGGTTCTATCGAGTTTACTGACATTGAAGATGCTAAACGGCAATTTGATGTTAATTTCTTTGGCGCGCTCAATCTAACCCAAGCCGTTCTGCCCTATCTGCGCAAGCAACAGGGCGGACGGCTTTTGTTTACGAGTTCCGTTGCAGCAGTACTCTCTATTCCCTACCAATCGTTTTATTCCGCGACGAAAGCAGCCCTCAATGCCTACGCATTAGCACTACAAAACGAAGTGCGACCATGGGGGATTGAGGTCGCTGTACTGATGCCCGGCGATGTGCAAACGGGCTTCACCGCTGCACGCAAGAAAGAACTTCGCGGGAGCGATATTTACACCCATATGACAGCAGCAGTGGAGCGTATGGAGAAAGATGAGCAAACCGGTATTCCCGCTGCGAAAATAGCGGCTATATACTATCACATGGCCACTCGCCGACACCTATCTCAACAATATATCGGCGGCGGGGAGTACAAGATTTTCTGTTTCCTTGATAGACTTCTTCCAAAGCGTTTAGTCAATTGGATAGTCGGTAAGTTATATTCATAAATGGCAAATATTCATTTCCACATCATTAGTCCCTCGGGGGCGATTGCCCCGGAATTGATTGACGGCGCCATGAAACGTCTCACCGACTGGGGATATACTGTAACGGAAGGGCGTTATGCCCGCAGTCAATCCGGTCGTTTCGCCGGTACAGACCAAGAGCGGTTCAGCGACCTTATTGAGGCATTCAAGAACCCTTCTACGCGCTATATTCTCTGCTCTCGCGGCGGATATGGGCTACAACGCATTGCAGCGGAGATTGCCCAAGCACCGCTACAAGGCTGCTTTAGCAAGACTATTATCGGCTTCTCCGATGTAACGGTACTGCATCAGGCATTGGCAGTGCGAGGAATAGCGACTCTACACGGTTTCATGTGCAAAGGACTGAGCGAACTGAATGAGGATAGCCCCGCCTTGCGAGCATGGCACGATGCGGTAGAAGGTAAAGCCTTGCACTACGAAATGAGTGGTGAACAAATATCTCCGCTCAACCACTATGGTGCTATTCAGGGAAGGGTCTTTGGCGGCAACCTCAGTGTACTCTATGGACTACAAGGTACCAGACTTAGCCTCGAGGAGGTTATGCGCCAGCAATGCAGCGAGGAAGAACACCCCATCCTCTTTATAGAAGATATCGGTGAGAGGCACTACCACATAGAGCGAATGTTACTCAATCTGAAGATGAGCGGCGTGTTTGCTAAAATAGGCGGGCTGATAGTCGGACAATTTACCGACTGTGAAGTTGACAAAGGAATGGGCGAAACCGTCTATGAGACCATTGCACGAGTCTTAGAACCATATTCAATTCCTAAACTCTTTAATTTTCCGGCAGGACATATAGCTGAAAACATGCCCCTTTGGTTTGGAAAAGAAGCTGTCCTTGAAATCAATAAGGACAACGCCTCTCTCTCTTATTGAGCTACACCGGAATGGGACGCAATCAGGTAACAACCTACCATCACCAATACAACGCCGATCCACTGGAGCGGCGTTATTGTTTCCTTTAAGATAAGCCACCCGGACAGCATAGAAAACACAAAACCTATTGAAGTCAACGGATACGCAGTGGACAGAGGATATAGTTTAAGCATATAGACCCAAATAAGGTTGCCGCCGGTAAAGAGCACTATGGCTAAAATCAAAATGGGGTTAAGGATTACATTATGCCATATCCAAGACCATGTCCAAGAGAGCGATGGCACCCTGTCTAACGCTATCTTCAGCAAAACCTGCCCCCCAATCAAGGTCACTTGATTGACCAGCAAAAGAGAAATTAATTTTAGCATATTTCTTTCAACTTTATACTTTTCGCTTTCGTAATTCGTAATTTGCAATTCGCCATTTTAATTCTTCCTCTTACTTCCCTTCCACCGATAAGCTATACCGAGGCTCACCCGTTGGGGATAAAGCGTAGTACCCTTGGCGTGGTTTTCGCTCTTATAGAAAGTCACCACATCCGTTAGGCTCACTTGGTAATTTGCTAATATCGATATACCGATGGGAAACTCATAGCCTAAAGAAACAATGATTCCGGAGTGATTATCGTGAAGTGCATAGGTTTGCAACTCATCAGCCGCAGCAATAGGAGTTGGCGTCTCTACATTCGTATATTTTCCCACATTTGAGGCAAACGTGAAATGCGTATAAGGACCCGCACCAAAAGACAGATAACCCTTATTCATATTCCCGAAACGCCCCATAAATAGCACCGGCAAATCAAAGCCGAATGACCATAAATGTTCCTGAGAACCCTGCACATAGAACCTGTTCTGCTCCGCCGTCAACGCCAAACGACCCTGGATGGCAAAGTGTTTCGTCACCACAAAATCCACTAAACCGGCTACATCTACACCCACCTGCATATAAGACTTAACCTGCTGAATGCCTTGAAAGAGAATGAAGTTGGACATATTAGCCATTAACATGATACCACCCGTCACACGCTTCGGCAAATCCTCCTGGTCTATCGTATCCATATTGATCTCCGTATCCCAGGCCTTTACCTTTTCACCTGCTTCTACTAACTGAGCACGCAGTTTACCACCGTTCTCTTGTGCCATAACCGGCAACATCATACTTAGCAGTATGACCATGGATAGATGTTTTCTCATAGCGCAAAGAATACCGTTATTTTGACTCCGTTACGTCCCCAACCGCCCAAGCGACGGTGCATGCCGTTTGGCAACTCATAGTCGTTGTAAGTCAAGCGACGTACATAGTCTATTCGTATAAATTTAAGGATGTTTTCTAAACCGACTGTCATCTCCATATACGGCAACTTACCGATCGGTGAAGACGTGTAACCGTATTGATAGATGCCGTTCTCGTCAAAGACACCCGACTCCGGCAACTTGTACAAGCCCTCATTCCCCGCGATAAATGGGTTATTCTTGGCAGTCAAACCACCATAAATCATTGAGAACGATACCACTCCGCGCAACTTCAGCTTATTGATTCCCGGTATTCGGTTCAGTATCCAACCTTTGAAGAAATAAGTTGCATACAATGCCACGTAGGCGTCCATCATGAACTCCATCGGCTGCATCAAGTTAAACGCGTTCTTACCCAAGAATATCGAACTTGACGTCGTTGGACTATATAGCTTCGTGAACGGCACTTTATTCCATACCATACCGGTCTGAATACGTGCATCCAAGTGACCGAAGGACGAAAACCAAAAACGCTTCTCAGCCGTCAGTTGGGTGATGTTGTAGAAATAGCCACGCCCCCCGGAAAATCGGTCGTCCAAATAACCGAACTGGTGGCTGATGGAGATAACCGGAGCATCTTGTTCCAGGGTAAAGGGAGTCTCTATTCCCTGACGGTTAATCGGAAAATTAGACCCTGGCGAGTAACGCAACTCAAAACCTAATTGAAAATCGTTATAGTGCGTGAACTGCTGCGAGGCACTGATGTTCCCAAGCGTGTCGTAAGCCAAGATACGGTCATAACGCATCGAGCCCGCAGCCTCATTATTCTCATACTGAAACCACACTTTCGTGGTCAACTGTATCGGCAACTCCTTAAAATACATCAACTTACCACGCGCTATATACTGATAATTCTTCAGCACCGGCTTGCCCGTCGGAATTGACATCAATATATTATCCCGCTCTAATACCGAGTACTGTTGAGCAGGTTCTTCCACATCATACGAAGCGCTGAGCATCAGGTAATCCCGGAGCGGCTCATACAGGTGATAACGCTTCTTGTTGAAGGAATACATGACCTTGAGCTCCCCTTTCGGACGCAAGTCCGTCGTACCAAAGGCAGCATAAGTTGACAAAAACCAATGCCTGTTGAAGTTTGCCGTCGTCTGACCGCCTAAACGCAAACGAACACCCTCTAACCTGTTGTAACTTACCGTACTGTAAATAGGACCGAAATCCCACTTCGACTCACCCCAACGCGTCGTAGGAACCGTCGCTACATATTCGCTGGCAAAAGCGTCTATCGTCATGAGCAACGAGTTGAACTTCGGAGTTGATTTGAACTCATTCACAAGGTCCATCACCGAACTCTCGTAGAATGTCAATGGCTCCGGCCTATGGTCGTCCCAGAACTTGAAGTCCTCCTTCAAACTTGTCGTGTCATTATCGCTGTCCATCAACGGATTAGTCGCCATACGGGGTGCCGCCTCACCTTTCTTGGTAGAGTCGCGCTTATGACCCATTGTGTAGTTCGTTATGAATGGATTGAAAGCTTCCTTATCTATTTCTGTCTCAAAGTCAAAACCCGTGTAAATCTTTGTCTGACGGGCAAGTAGCGTACGCTTCTTATTAGTCAAATAGAACTTACAATAAGTAGAGGAACGTTCCGGCACCCATAGGCCGTTGGGCAATTGGGTGTAATCACAAGCTACAGAGTAGTCACTCACAAAATTGAGGTTGATATGGGTCGGCACATTGAGGGTAAAGCGCTTCAGTTTATAGGTTGAAGAGTCATTGATGACATACAGGTGTCCCGTGAATGAGTAACTCTCACTGTTCACCGGCACAAAAGCAAGGTCTATACACTCATATCCATCGACCATCAATGTGTCCATAATATAGTACTGATAGTACGCGACGGCCAAACTCGAGGATAACGGTGATACAAAGCGGTTGAACAGCATATTCATGTCGTTATCGTTAATTTCTACATCGGTAAAGATAGTCTTTAACTGCTGTTCAAGTGTGGCAGTCGGCATCAACGACTCGAGACCGAAAAAACGCTTCCTGTCTATGCGCTTCTTCTCGCGGTGAGGCTTAGCTTGGTAGTACTCATGACCGAGGTTCTCGCGGATGGATAATGTAATGGCTGGATAGACGCCCGTCGTGTCGATATATTTCTTCACGAAATTAACCGATTTCCAAAAGCCTTTCTCGAAATTGGGCGTGAAATTGTCAAGTGCAAAGGACTGTCTGTGATAGGTGGACGCAATGTAATGCTCTTGCGTCTTGGGAGTCAGAGAGTCCTTATGGGCGATTACATTCTGAATCAGCTCTACGGCGGGGTTATTCTTCCGTTTATATTGTTGCTTACGGTTTTTCGGCGTAACAACTATCTCGTCCAAACCGTAAGTATCAGGCGTCATCTTAATCTTCTTATTTTTGACACTCTGACCCTTACGAAGGTTAAACATCTCCGTCTTATAGCCCATCATCTCAAAGTTGACGGTCGTATATTCCTTCGTTGTGGAGATGCTGAAATTACCATCCATATCGGATGTTGTACCGATACCTGAGAAAACAGAGCCTTCCGAACTGGGTTTGATGTAGTAAATCTGCACAAATGGCAATGGCTCACCCGTTTCGGCATCAACGACAATACCGCTGACGCTCGTTTGCGCACACAGGTTAGTGACTGCCAAGAGCAGTAAGACTACCAGCCATGCTATTTTGCTGTATTTCTTTTCTTGCATTGGATTATATCTCTATACCGCATCCGCACCTCGTCCATTACATCTTCCCATGAGCGGGTAAGGGTTGATGCAGCATTATTCGCCACAGGTTCAATCAGTTCGGGGTGCTCAATGAGTAATTTCAATTGTTTAGAATAAGCTTCGGGCGTATTCTCCGCGAGGAAACCGTTTCCGTCCGCAGTAATAACCTCTGCGGTCGTTGAGCCGGCAATCATCACAGACGGAGTATGCATTGCTGCCGCCTCACGGATAGTCAGAGGCGATGTATCATACAGTGACGGGAAGAGGAACAGGTCCGCTGCCGCTTGAATCTTCTTAAGACGCTCGCGGTCTTTCACCACACCGAGGGAAGTCACTTTATCTTGTAACCCGTATTCTGCCACCTTGGCTTCTATATCCTTCATCGCATAACCCGAACCACAAGTAAAGAAGCGGAAAGGCAACTCGCGAATTTCCTTCAACGCATCAAGCATCAACGCCCAGTTCTTTTCCCATATATGTTGTCCTACATAGAGGAACATCAACTCGTTATCTCGCACACCGAGTTCCTTGCGCATCTCTTTACGCATTACCGCTATCTGGTCCACCGGCGTAACAAAATCATTTCCATTATCAACAACGGTCACCTCACCTTTATAGCCGTACTCACGGAGCGTCTCTTCTACCGCGGCCTGCGGAATCCATACGGCATCTGCCTGTTCATAGAGCTTAATAATCCGGCGTATCATCATGTCGGCAATCCTCTCGCTATGCGTACCGCGCACAAAATCTTCACGGTACTTGGTGTGGAACGAAGCGACAAAGGGGATATTTTGCCTTTTAGCCGCCCGAAGTGCCAAATGAGCGGAAGAGAACGGGCAGTGCGTGTGCACAATGTCAAAAGTCAATTGGTTAAACTCCCGCTGAAACTTAAACGCCACTTGCGGTACACCGGCACGATAGGGCTTACGCACAAGCACGGGAATGGAACTGTATTGCATAACGGGATAGGTCATCTTCGCTATGAAAGGCTCTGCATCAGGCACATAGGGCGTAATAACGCGCACATCCTCACCCCTGTCCTTTAGCCACCAGGCATAATTCAAAGTCACCATCGCCACGCCATCCATCACTGGCGGAAAACTATCATTAAAAATCCCGATTCGTAATTGCTTATCCATCATAGATTACTATTTGATTCCTTGTTTATCACTATTTGATTCTAACTTAATTTGATCTCAGCCCCGTCCCCATTACATTTTAGTCTTGACTCCTGACTCCTAACTCCTGCCCCCTCTCATTTTTCACCCCGATATGACTAAACGCCATTTTAAGCGCGCAAAGATACAACATTTTTCTGAATGATGCAAATAAAATCTACTTTTTTGCCTATTTTATTAAAAAATAACAGAAATATTATTGAGCCCGTGCGATGACGATGACAGATGAATAACCAACAATTAGGCCATTGTTGATGATAGATACAGACATTTTGGCACTAAAATGCCCTGGCTGTTTTAGAGGTTTTTGCGGCAACTTGCAGATTATGGAGTTTTTATTAACGGCGCATCAAATACGGATTTCCCGGAATAGCGGGCATAGCAATCATTCATACAAGCCACCACTTCCGAAACAGGGAGATGGTGCAGACTATAGGTTTCTATCAGCTCCGTCATATCCGGATTGCCATAGAAGAAAATAGTAAACTTTGAGGCGTACCCATCGGCTTCTTCTAACAATTTGGTGCACGCTATTTGCTTCCAATTCAATGCCACCTCTACATACTTCGGCATTAAGAGCCAACCTCTTACATCTATTGCATGAAAACCGTTATTATCAATCTCTATGTACTTCTTACTTCTTGAAACCATAGAAAATGAGAATAATATGGCAAGAACGCATACTACTATGATAAAAGGCCAACCGGCTTGTAGCCCTACAAGAAATAGCAATAATATCAATATTGCTAATACATCAATAAAAACGAACACATCCAACCAAGAGAAAGCATCAAATCGCCCTCCCTTCGGAAAGGAAAGTCCTTTGCAGTAGAATTTTGCCTCCGACATCACACTAATAGACTTTATTATGAGAAGAAGGAAAGATAGAGGAATCAAAATGAGCATAATAGGTCCTATAACTTTGAAGTTTGGCGAATATGATTTAGAAGTCTTTTCTATTCGCTGAACTTCACGGCCTCCGCTCGCACGATTAGGCTTTGCCTCAAGTGCCCTTCCATTGTATTGATACATAGCATCTTCAGCCGCAGCTTGTTGTAAGGCATTTTTTGTTTTAATCAACACCGCTCCGCCGGAAGCTTTTTTTCCATAAGCAAAAACCGCCTCTTCTGGTGGCACATCTTTACGCAAAACTATTTGTTCTTCAGGTGGCAGATCCTTTTTCTGCACCCCGTGTTTGCCGTCCACGATGTAATAAGGATCCTTTCCCATCAACATGGAAGCGCTGATAAGCAATAAAAAAGAAAATACGAGTCTTTTCATTATTTTTAACCGACTTTAAATTAAATAAAAGGTGTTTTTATGACTTACAATTACGACTGTTGCGATATTTCAAGTTTCAAGTGATGTAAAGTGACACTTTATAGTTACTTATAAGTGTTTTTTAGGATTTGTTTTTTATATTTTTCATTTATTTCCTCGTTCAATTTTATATATTTCTTCAAGGATGGACAAATTATAATTGTTTTTTGTGTTTATTTCTTTTGAACGCTTTTACTCGTCAGAGTGCGGATTTGGGTGATAAAAGGCATTTGGGAGTTTACTCACAAGTGACTTTTAGCAGTTAATTCCGCGTAGAGCGTAGCTCAAAAGCATTCAAAAGGGTTTATCTATGTTTTTTTCTTAAAATTATTGCAACACTACTAACATATAATCTCTTGGCGGAATTAAATATTTACATATTTTTGCCCCCTCATTCATCCCCTTCCAATATCTCCTCTGATAATTTCCGATAATTTCGGATAAACTCCGATAATTTCCGATTCCTTCTGACCTCTTCCGTCCTCTCTAATCCCACTATTTCCTCCCCTGACAGTAACGGGACCACAACGGGACCACTACGGGACCACTACAGGACCATTAGCATAGATCGGTTATAGATCGCTTATGGATTAGTGATAAATCTCTTTACGACTCTATCCCCGTTTCGCCACTCCCTATTCTGCCTTCTTTTTACGCGCAGTACCAAACTTGGCTCCAAATGCTCGACGATTGGCTGCCTCCGCCTCACTCGCTACATGATTACTCCGGTCTGGACAGCGTTGAGTGATAAACTTGCCGTTTACTTTGCGAACATACGTATTACTTTCTCCCGATAACTTGCCATGTACACCGGCTATCGGATCAATAAATTTCACCGTGGACATATATCTTCTATTTTTGCCTACAAATATACAACAAATTTTGGAGATACGCAAATAAAAGTGACCTTTTTACAAAATTTCCGTGCAAAAATGATTTTTTTTCATAAATCCTTGCATAATCCAATTAAAAGTTGTACCTTTGTGCCTAAAAAAGATTCTCTTCGTTCAACTTTTGGCATAGATGCCGAGATATTAAAAAACTCAGTAAAACTTTTAAATCCTATGAGAAACATTTTCATTACTATGCTCTCGCTAATTTTATTGTCCTGTACCGCCAAGCAGACACGCTTGGAAAACGAATGTGTCTATTCCCCGCAGCAAACGGAGTTCGCCTTCTGGTCCAATTCTGCGGAGCAGATGGAGGTTCTTCTTTACGAGGATGCCTGCCGGGAGGCGTATCAAACTATTCCCTTGACTAAGGATGATCAGTCTTTCTGGCATGCCGCCGTCAAGGGTGATCTGGCAGGCAAATACTATACCGTTCGCTCCTTTCAGAACGGCAAATGGTCGGCACTCTCCCCGGGTATCTTTGCAAAGGCAGTCTCGGTGAATGGGGCGCGCGCTGCAATCATTGACATGCGCCAAACCAATCCTGCCGGATGGATCGGTGACAGACGGCCCGCGATGACCGATCCTACGGATATAGTGATCTATGAGACACACATTCGCGACTTCACAATGTCCCCAAACTCCGGCATTCAGCACAAAGGTAAATTCATCGGTATGATTGAAGAACCTGCGCTTGACCACCTCCGAAAAATGGGCATCACCCACCTCCAGATCCTGCCTTTCTTCGACTATGGCTCCATTGATGAGACCTCCTCCAATCGTAAATATAACTGGGGCTACGACCCTGTGAACTACAATGTGCCCGAAGGCAGCTATTCCACCGACCCATACGATCCGACGTGCCGTATCCGCGAAGCGAAACAGATGATCCAATCGCTCCATAAAGCCGGTATACGCGTTGTCATGGATGTCGTATATAATCATACCTACGATGCGGAGGGCTGTGCACTCGGACGTGTTGTGCCCTATTATTTCTATCGCATGAACGAGGATGGTACATACGCCAACGGCTCGGGGTGCGGCAATGAGACGGCATCAGATCATGAGATGATGCGCCGCTTTATGGTCGAGTCCGTTTGTTACTGGGCACGCGAATACCATATAGATGGTTTCCGTTTCGATCTCATGGGTATCCATGATCAGGAGACTATGCGTCAAATCCGAGCCGCGCTGGATGAGATAGACCCGACTATCCTTACCTATGGAGAAGGCTGGTCTGCTATCACACCGGCGTTTCCCTATGACCAATTGGCTATGAAGCAATTCACATATGCCATGCCGCGCGTGGGCGCTTTCAGCGATGATATCCGTAATGCCCTCATCGGTTCACCTTTCGATCATGAGCGGGGCTTTGCCTCGGGTAATTCGGCTTCCGTCAAAGATGTCATGCGCGGACTTATCGCTTGCCCCGAATGGAGCGGCGAACCCATGCAGCATGTCTCGTATATCACCTGCCATGATAACTATTGCCTCCGCGACCGCATAGAGGTCTCCGCGACGGAGGAAACCGAAAATACCCGCTTTCGCATGAACAAACTCGCCCAGACGGCTGTCCTGGTGTCGCAAGGAATGTCCTTCATCTATGGCGGCGAAGAATTCTATCGCACCAAGCAGGGTATTGATAATAGTTTCGAGAGTCCGGATAGTATCAATATTATCCCGTGGGAAAACAAAGCGAAGTATGATCTCTGGGAATATTACCGCGAGATCATCGCCATCCGTCGTTCGCATAAGGGCTTCCGACTCGGTAGCGCAGAGGCGGTACAAAAACACGTGGAGTTCCTCGATACGGATAACGAGAACCTCATTGTTTATGCGATCAAAGATCTTGAAGGCATCGATACCTCCAAATCGCTTATCGTCCTCCTCAACGGCGGTGCCAAGCCTGCCGAAGCATTTTTCCCGGAGGCCGCTTATACCATCCTTGCGCATGACGGGCAGGCCAATAATAAAGCCGGCTTAGGACGAATCCAAACAGACCGTATTGTAGTAGAGCCTTATTCGGCTACTATTCTTGCCCAAGATTAACGTTTCATTCGGAACTCTCCTTTTGCGCCTTTTCGGATGATGAATGTGCATTGTCCGGCAAAGGCGTGCGCCTACCCTTACACCGAATCTGCAATCCGGTAGAAATGGTATTGGTTTAGCGCTAAATTTCTAATATATAATTAGTCGAAAGTAAAAAGTCAAAAGACCGCCTCGCTAAAAGCAGATAGTTGGTTATATTGACATCGGAGGAGGTGTCCGTCAGGCTGCCGCAAATGCATGCCGTCTCCCTCACAGTAGCGCCAAACCTTACAGCCCTTACACGGTTCCAAACGGCGCATCCAATCGCGATTGCGGTAGAGTTCAAATCGGTTCTGCCAGACGTCCCAGAACTTATCGCGGTAGATATTGCCCTGATAATACTTGCCGCGAATAGAAGTACACGCCGAGATAGAGCCATCGACTAAGATTGAGGCGACGGACAATCCCGCAGCACAATGGAAAAGATGATCACGCGCCTTGCCCTCGTAGTCACCGAGAAAACCTGAACAGCCATAGGAAATTAATGGTGACTGCGTGTTGATAAGGGAGGAGTGAGTAATGAAATCCATGAGTTGTTTCAGTTGCGCGGATGAAAGGAGTAACTCTGGATTAGATGCCGCCCTACCCATCGGCTCAATGGAAACCAAACGCCAAGAGGGAACCCCTAAAGAGATAAGCAGTTGGTGCAGCTCCGGCAATCGGTCTAATATTCTTGGTGTTACACAGGTAATTACATCCATGGTAATATGTGTCTCCACAGCCAAGCGAATTGTACGGATTGCGCCCTCATATGCCAAAGGGTGTTGTCTCAGCCAAAGATGATCATCTTCGAGACCATCCAAACTAACCGAGATAGAACGCAATCCCGCATGGCATAGCGCCTCAAAGCGCTTGGGCGTCATGGCGATGCCGTTGGTGACAATACCCCACGGATACTCACGTTCGTACAACGCACGACCGACTGACTCTAAATCCTTACGCATAAGCGGCTCGCCGCCGCTGATAATAATCATCGTCTTATGTGGATCCACATGCGGCGTTATCTCCTCATCAATGACCTTCAAGAAATCGGCGGCCCGCATTGACTGCGGTCCCGGCATCATGGGTTGCACAGCTTCATGGCTTCGTGGCGTCGCCGGATCTGCCACCACGGCAGAATTACAATCAGAGCCACAGTGCAGACAATGCGCATTGCAGCAGAGAGTGGATTCCCAAAAGAGTTGGGTCAAATGAGGATGACGAGCCTCAGCGTGACGAAGAAGTCTCTGAAGCTCGAGTGCTATTGTTTGGCGTAGAGTCATCACTATTAGTGCTGTCGCTGTTGTGCATACGCTGATAAACCTCCGGCGGCACACCATATAGGACGCGGATGCGTCCGGGTTCAACCGGCGATGCAACACCTGCCGGCTCGCCATCATCACGCGGCTCATTCTGCGGAATTTGCTTCTTAGCACGGCATGCAGGCAACAGCAAACCGATGAACGTTACAAGCAAGGAGGTAATAAATAAATACCCTTTTCTCATAGTTTTGTAGAATTATGCGCAAAAATACACTTTTATTTGCATATATCCAAATCTTTTTGTACTTTTGTGCGCAAAATTGTGGATAAACGGATAATAAAGATAGTATTATTGCTCTCATGTGTCGGTTTTATAGTGCCGGCACGTGCGCAGTATGTCGGCAGCGGAAGTAGTGCATTTAACTTCTTGAGTTTGCCGGTCAGTGCCCGTATGACTGCACTTGGAGGTACAAATGTGAGCATGCGCGACGGGGATATCAGTATGGCGATGGCGAACCCGGCTTTATTGGGGCAGCGTACCCATATGGTGCTCAATCTCAATTTCGCATACCTCATGCAGGGAACTATGTTCGGTTCAGCGATCTATGGGCATAATTTTAAGGAAAACAACTACTTCATGGTAGGTGTACACTATCTCGATTATGGTAAAATGAAGTACGCCGACGAGAACGGCAATCTGACTGGTGGCAGTTTCGGTGCGCGCGATATAGCAATTCATGCGACTTATGCTCGGCAGTTAGGTCCTCACTTTACGGTGGGTGTGACACTCAAACCCGTGCTATCCTTTTATGAGAGTTACAACAGTTTTGCGCTCGGCGCAGATATAGGCGGTCACTTTCAGATGGCGGACTCAACGCTGCAAGTAGGTCTCAGTCTTAATAATATCGGTTGGCAGTTAAAGAACTTCTACTCCCTCGAAGGCGGACGCGGAAATGAGATTCTGCCTCTGAACCTGCAATTGGGCATAAACTATAAGTTTAAGCATGCCCCGATACGGTTAGGCCTCACCCTCCATGATTTGCAGTGGTGGTCTATGCAACAACCTATTGCGATGGGAGTCGGCGACCTTATATTCAGCCATACCATATTCAGCCTTGAGGTAGTGCCGCGCTCGGAACGGTTCTATATAGCCCTGTCCTATAACCATAGACGCCGCGTGGAGATGAATTTGGCTGACCAACGCTCGTTAGCGGGTTTCAGTCTCGGTGCGGGTGTGCGGATATCAAAATTACATGTCGATTTTGCGGTAACGCAACTTACCAAATCGAACTTCACCTTCCAAGTGGGACTGAGCCTGGATATTGCGTCACTGATGAATAAGTAAAGTAGTATGAGAAAAATAATTATAGCAGTAGATGGGTATAGTTCGTGCGGGAAAAGCACGATTGCCAAAGCCTTAGCTGCACATACAGGCTATACCTATGTAGACACGGGCGCGATGTACCGTGCATATGCGTTAGCCGGGATGCGTGGTGAAGCGGTGCAGTCCCTCCGTTTCAATGAGCAGAACCACATCTGCCTGAACGGCGAAGATGTAGAGGGCTTGATACGGACATTAGAGGTCGGCAATAGAGCCTCGCAGATATCTACCCGAAAAGAGGTGCGCGATTTCTTAGTGGCAGAACAGCGCGAGATGGGTAAGGAGAAAGGAATCGTCATGGACGGTCGCGATATCGGTACAGTTGTATTTCCTCAAGCGGAGTTCAAGCTTTTCCTGACTGCAACACCGGAAGTTCGTGCTTTTCGTCGATACCGTGAGTTGCGTCAAAAAGGCGATACATCCATGACAATGGAGCAAGTGATGGCGGATGTCAATGACCGCGATTACCGCGACACGCACCGTGCTGAAAGCCCGCTACGGCAAGCAGAAGATGCTTTCCTGTTGGACAACTCCTACATGAGCCTTGACGAACAGTACGAACTGCTGTTCAAAATGGTGGATATTGTTCGAGGCGATGACTGTTGATATAGATGAACATAGTGGTTTTTGTGCCGGAGTGACGGCTGCGATTAAGACAGCGGAGAAAGAGTTAGAAAAAGGTCCGCTCTGCTGCTTAGGCGATATTGTGCATAATGGGCAAGAGGTAGCGCGATTAGAGCGATTGGGATTGCAGACCATTGATTATGACCAATACGGAGCAATGCACGGCGGACGTGTGTTACTACGAGCCCATGGCGAACCGCCTTCTACCTACCTCACCGCTAAGCGCAATAACATCACCCTCATTGATGCCGGTTGCCCGATTGTGTTGCACCTGCAAAAACGGATTCGTGAGACCTATCTCAACCACCCCGAAGCGCAGATAGTCATATTCGGTAAAGTGGGGCACGCTGAAGTAATCGGACTGCAAGGGCAGACAGAAGGAAAAGCCATCGTGGTGGAGAACCTCGAAGACTGCCAAAAGGTGGATAGAACCAAAGAGACATACCTTTTCTCGCAAACGACGATGAGTGAAGAGGACTATCGCGCGATAGCCGCAACACTACAGCCTGTCAAAGTGTTCAATACGATATGCAAGAATGTGTCCAACCGCGTAAGTGAATTACAGGCTTTTGCCAAGACACATGATGTAATCATTTTTGTCGGTGGCAAGAAGAGCAGTAACGCTAAAGTGCTATTCGGACATGTCGTTGAAGCCAATAAGCATAGTTATTTTGTCAGTTCAATCGAGGAGGCCAAGGTCCTTTGGGAACACCATAACCAAGGCACCGGCAATGCCGCCGAAAGCATAGGTATATGCGGGGCAACATCCACGCCACGGTGGTTAATGGAAGAAATAAAAGAAAAAATATATTTATGGGATTATTATTCGTCTATTTAGGGATAACCCTGTTGGTGTCGTTTTTATGCTCAGTATTGGAAGCGACGCTGATGTCCACGACCATAAGTTACTTGACTATGCGAGAGGAGGAGGGTTATGCTCCGGCTACGAAAATGCTACGCTTCAAGACCGACACGGAGCAGCCATTGAGTGCCATATTAGCGCTGAATACAATAGCAAACACAATTGGTGCTGCCGGCGTCGGTGCACAAGCCGCAGTAGTGTTCGGCAATCAATGGGTAGGACTGGTTTCTGCTATCGCAACCTTATTAATACTCATCTTCAGTGAAATCATCCCCAAAACCATCGGTACAACCTATTGGAGAAATCTAACGGGGTTTGCTGCCACGATGATACAGATTCTCATAGTGTTGATGTATCCGTTTGTACTATTAATGCATTGGGTGACGAAGATATTCCCGGAGAATGACGAAGCGGCCGTGAGTCGTGAAGAGGTCGAAACCATGGCGGATTTAGGGGAAGAGGAAGGAGTTATCGAGAAAGACGAAAACCGCATCATCTCGAATGTCCTTCACCTTGATGATGTAAAAGCGTATGATGTTATGACACCCCGTGTAGTAGCATCCATCGCGCCGGAAAGCATGACCCTTAAGGAGTACTATGATGATGACCGATATGATGTGTTTTCGCGCATACCGGTCTATGCCGAATCTCCGGACTATATCACGGGGTATATATTGCGCGATGATGCCTTAGAAGACCTCGCGGAAGATAATTTCAACAGAACCTTAGGAGATATCAAGCGTCCCGTTCCGATGTTTAATGAGGAAAGTTCAGTGGGGGATATCTTTGACCAGATGATTAAAGAGCGCAGCAAGATAGCCGTTATCTTAGACGAATATGGTGCTTTTCAGGGCATATTGACGATGGAGGACATCATCGAGACCATTTTCGGATTAGAAATCGTGGACGAGCATGATGCGGTAGCAGATTTGCAAGCTTACGCCAAAGAACGCTGGCAGAAACAGAAGCAGAAACAAAAACGGGCCAAGTGATACGCTCATTAGGGATAGTATTGTTGTTGAGTGCTCTCATTGTCCCCGTATGCGGGCAAGATGTCGTGACACAGGAATATGAACTGGATGATGTCATCATCACCTCTCATCGCGGGCATTACCGCCGCAAAGGCAATACCGCTGTAGAAGTGATGCGCGCTGCCATTAAAACAAAAGACTCCATAGTCAACGTTAACGCTGATGAAGATAGAAGATTTGAGACGCTGACTTTGAAATACGACACGACATTATTCTCGATACGGCAATGGGAAAATGATAGTCTCGTCCTGTGGGTAGGTGCCGATAAACTCTTTGACCTCGGCGGACTGCAAGATAATGTCCGTAAACTGTTTAAACCCATTGACATCTACCGGAACTCCATTGATGTGCTCTCTATGCGGTTGGTGAGTCCGATGTCCTCTACTATGGCACTGAGTTACTACCACTACTATATATTAGATACGGTAGAAATCAATGGACAAGCGTGCTATGATATAGCTTTTGTGCCCTTCAACTCGGGTTCAGTGGGGTTTAGCGGGCATCTGTATATAACGCAAGACTCTACCTTCAGGCTGCTGCAATATACACTATATATGCCGGCGGCAGCGAATACGAATTGGATTCGTAAGATGCGTTGCACCAATTCGTTAACGGGGAAAAATGAGATGGAAATAGAGCTGGCGTTGACGCGCAAAGCGAAGCATAGTATTACAGCCAATCTGGCAACCGCTCCGACAACTGCCCCGCAAGTTGAAGCGGACAGTATTGTGCCGCGTTTGATGGAGAAACCACGCCTGCGGTCACTGGCCTTAGCGTATTACGCACTGGCAGATGATTACTTGCCGACAGCAGCCATTCGCGATAATAGCAAGTGGGATTTTGGTCCTATCTTTAGTACGGTCAGTTATAATCAACAGGAAGGCGCGAGAATTCGTATTGGAGGCATGACCACAAGCAGTTTGAGCCGCCATTGGTACGCTTCCGCCTATCTTGCTTACGGCTTTAAGGACAACCGCCCTAAAGGTGCTGCATCTGTCCTATACTCCTTTACGGAGCATGAGCGACATCCGTATCAGAATAATCGCCATTATCTGAGGCTTAGCGCCGGATATGACCTGGAGGAACTCGGACAGAGTTACCGTGTAATTGAGCGGGACAATATCTGGAACTCTATACGATTCGACTACAGCTATCAGCGGATGTTGTATGTCGCGCGCATTCAGTTACAGTACGAGAAAGAATGGCACAACGGCTTGTCATTATTGACCCATATTGATGCCGCCAACTACGCCTCAAACGGTGATTGGCTCGGGAAAAACTACTACCACGATTACGGCTGGACGGCAGAGTTACGATATACGCCGGGAGGACATGTGTATAATAACCGTCGAGGGCGTGAATCGCTCTTTAATCTATGCAAAGACGCACCTATCTTGCGTTTAAGCAATGAGATGGGATACATACCGGAAGATAAGGTGTTCTATGACAAAATTAAACTTTCTGCATCAAAGCGATTTTGGTTATCGGGTTTCGGGCATGTGGATGCAGATATAGAGATTGGTTATATGCCGGCAGGAAGAGAGGTCTTGACCAAACTATTCTACCCCACCCGCAACAACTCGCTTATTGGAGACCCAAAGGCATTCCAACTGATTCGGCCTAACGAGTTTATCGGTGACCGATATGTCGGCGGGCACTTCGCTTATTACGGGGAAGGCTGGTTTTATAACCTCCTGCCGGGAATCAAACGACTACGGCTACGGGGTATTATAAGTTACCATTTGTTATCAAGTTATAATAGTGGAGAAACAACGCATAATATGCTACCTTATATGGAGATGACTGTCGGAATTGAGAACATCTTCAAGTTCTTGAGAGTAGAATATGTCCGGCGTTTAACACATATAGAAGGTTTAGGTCCGTGGGAACGTAACGGCATACGAATAGCAATAAAAGTAACAATGTAATGAATATCATTAAGACTCCGATTGAAGGGCTCGTTATCATTGAGCCTCAAGTATTTAAAGATGCTCGTGGATATTTCGTTGAGACGTATAACGAAGAGCGTTATCGTGCGGCGGGAATTGATGCGGTCTTTGTGCAGGATAATCAATCTTGCTCCGCTTATGGTGTAGTTCGCGGCCTGCATTTTCAGCGTCCCCCTTATACGCAAGCCAAATTGGTTAGTTGTTTGGAAGGCCGCGTCTTGGATGTGGCAGTGGATATACGCGTAGGCTCGCCTACATATGGTCAGTCGTATGCCGTTGAGTTAAGCGGGGATAATCACCGCCAGTTCTTTATTCCGCGAGGTTTTGCACATGGGTTCTCAGTACTGAGTGAGAAAGCGGTTTTTGCCTATAAGTGTGATAATCTGTATCACCCGGAAGCAGAAGGCGGTATATTGCTTTCCGACCCGGATTTGGCGATTGAGTGGCAGGTGGAGCCGGAAAAACGTATTTTATCCGATAAGGACAAACGCCACCCGTTATTGAGGGATTTTGAGGGATTGAAATTATAATTAAGTCTATTATGAAGATACTTATAACCGGCTGTAACGGCCAACTCGGCACGGAGATGCGTTTACAAAGTGTTCAGCACGCCACGCACACATATTATTTCACGGATGTTGCCGAATTAGATATCTTGGATAAAGCCGCTGTTGAGACTTTTGTTCGTACCAACGGCATCGATCTGATTGTCAATTGTGCTGCCTACACCAATGTGGACAAAGCGGAGACGGATGAGGTTTTTGCTAAGCGACTCAATGCTGAAGCTGTCGCGAATCTCGGTGAGACCGGATGCCGCATCATCCATATCTCCACGGATTATGTATTCGCAGGCGATGGCTGTGAGCCGTATCGCGAAGAGGATGTCATCTCTCCGCAAACTGCATATGGTCGCACCAAATATGCTGGCGAGAAAGCGCTAATGGCGGTTAATCCGGAGGCTATCATCATCCGCACCGCATGGTTGTACTCGGCTTACGGAAATAATTTTGTCAAAACGATGTTGCGTCTCGGCAAGGAACGTGAACTGCTTAAAGTGGTTTATGACCAGATTGGTACGCCGACCTATGCCGGCGACTTGGCAGCTGCTATCTACACCGCTATCGAGTCACCTGTTTGGCATCCCGGTATTTACCATTTCACCAACGAGGGTGTTTGCTCTTGGTATGATTTTACGGTAGAGATTATGCGCCAGGCTGGAATCAGCTGCCGTGTTGAACCGATTCTATCCTCAGAATATCAGTACCAAACGCCCCGCCCGCATTACTCCGTACTGAATAAATCCAAAATAAAACAAACTTTTGACTTGACTATTTCCTACTGGACAGATTCCCTAACACACTGCCTAAAAGAACTTCATGAACTATAATATCCGACAGATCTTAGATTTCCTCTCGGAACTTGCATTAAACAACAACACCGAGTGGTTTCACGCGCATCGTGCCGAATACGACGCAGCGCGAAGCAGCTTTATTGCTTTGACACAAGAATATATTGATAGACTGACGGCAATAGAGCCGAGTTATAAAGAGTTACAACCAAAAGACTGCATTTGGCGCATCAATCGCGACATTCGCTTCTCCGCGGACAAAAGTCCGTATAAGAACCACTTCGGTGCATTTCCGGCAGCTCCTAAACCGGGGCTACCATCCTCTTCAGGAGGTAAAAAATCCGACCGCGGAGGATATTATATACATTTGCAACCGGGCTGCTGTATGTTTACAGCAGGCATCTGGGGACCAACGCCTAATCTACTGACCGCATTGCGGAAAGAGATTTACGCCAATTACGAGGAAGTAGAGCAAATCATGAGCACCAAAACATGGAAGCGCTATTTCGGCTCGGATTTTGACTCCTACGCCGGTTGGGACTTAAAGACTATGCCCGCAGGGTTTGATAAGGACTTCAAACACCCCGAATGGCTGCGTCATAAGGCGTTTACTGTGTCTTGTTACTTAAGTGATGAAACGGTTTGCTCACACGATTTTATGGATAAACTTATGGATATAAGTCGCGCAGCACAACCGATGAATAAGTTCTTGAATTTCACCTTCGAAGAATATGGTGAGTTTCCTCGACCTATAGAAAAAAGGAGATAATATGTATTACGTTGAAAAGCAAATTGAAATCAGTGCAGCACATAATCTGACACTGTCCTACGAGTCCAAATGTGAGGCTCTTCATGGTCATAACTGGCTTATTACGGTCTTTTGCCGTGCTGCAGAATTGAATCAAGACGGCATGGTGACAGACTTCACCCATATCAAGCGTATCGTGAAAGATACTTTCGACCATAAGTATATCAATGAAGTATTGCCGGTCAATCCCTCTGCAGAAAATATCGCGCGTTGGATCTGTGACCATGTCGATAACTGCTACAAAGTGTCGGTGCAGGAATCTACTGGCAATGTGGCTATCTATGAACGAGACTGAATAAAATATGTACAAAATAAACGAAATCTTCTATTCCCTTCAAGGGGAGGGAACATACACTGGCACTCCGGCGGTATTTATCCGCTTTAGCGGGTGCAATCTGCAATGCAGCTTTTGTGACACCGAGCATGCCGGTTATAACGAGATGAGTTTAGAGGAATTGATGGACGAAGTGGATCGTTATAAGGAGGTGGAGACGATTATATTGACCGGTGGCGAGCCGGCGTTGCAAGTGGACTTAGCCCTTATCGAAGCGCTTCACGAAGAAAACCGGTTTATCGCCATTGAAACCAACGGTACGCATACGTTGCCGGAAGGGATTGACTGGGTAACATGCTCGCCTAAGGGTATGAAGCCGCTAAAACTAAACCGCATGGACGAACTAAAAGTCGTATATACAGGCCAAGATGTTGAGACTATATACAATAAGGTATGTGAACAGTATGATCTCATGGACGCCTACTTGCAGCCTTGTACACAAAAAAATGGTTCCGCCAATATCCGCGAAACCATTGACTATATCCTCGCTCACCCCCATTGGTCTCTGAGCCTCCAGACACATAAGTTAGTGGGCTTTAAATAATTACTCTTGATATTCTGTAGTATCATTTATACCGGCGGCAGCAAGTGCTTCTCGTCTCTCCACACAGGTGCCGCAGCGGCCGCAATGCTTGTCCTCACCCTTATAGCAACTCCATGTCTCGCTATAATCAATGCCTAATGCCTTGCCGTGACGGCAGATATCGGCCTTAGTGATATTAGTGTATGGTGCCCATAGTTGCACACCGTTATAGGTACCGGCTTCTATCGCCTTACTCATTGCCCCTACAAACTCCGGTCGGCAATCCGGATATATTGCATGATCCCCGCTATGATTGGCAAGCATGACATATTGTAAACCGCTATCTTCCGCCATCGCAGCAGCTATAGACAACATAATGCCGTTGCGAAACGGCACTACGGTTGAGTGCATGTTTTCGTCTGCATAATGCCCTTCGGGAATAGCATCTGCCCCGCTCAGAAGGGAAGAGTGTAGCACGTCTTTGAAAAAAGGCAATCGAATAACCTGATGTTCTATGCCTAATCGCTTGCAATGCAACGCGGCACAGGCAATCTCCTTGTCGTTATGATTAGAACCGTAATGAAAAGATACTGCCTTGGCTATACGACTCTGATACTCGTACAACATCGTGGTCGAGTCCAACCCGCCGGATAAAACTAATAGACAATCTTTCATATTATTTTCCCATCATAGCGACCAAGCGATGCTGCCTTATTTCCTGATGGTTAGCATCAGCATAATTGGCGAACGGCAATATGCGTATCCCGCCACGGGGATTGAAAACTCCCTCTACTTCCAAGTATTTAGGCGACATCAGTTTCACAAGATCCTTCATAATTATGTTGACACAATCCTCATGGAAATCACCATGGTTACGGAAGGAGAATAAGTATAACTTGAGGGACTTGGACTCCACCATTCGCTCGGCGGGAATGTACCGAATGATGATACGACCGAAATCTGGCTGCCCGGTCTTTGGGCATAGGGAGGTAAACTCAGGACAATCCAATGTCACGAGGTATTCATTGTCCGGGTGTTTATTGACAAAAGTCTCCAACACCTCGGGAGCATAATCGGACTGGTAAGCCGTGTGCTGATTGCCAAGCAATGTCACACCTTGGAGTTCTTCTTCGTTACGCATAACTATCTATAAATAAACGGGCGCTTAGCGCCCTTGTAGTCCGACCGGGAATCGAACCCGGATCTAAGGTTTAGGAAACCCGTATTCTATCCATTGAACTATCAGACCATGTCGATTGAACCGCATTCATAATCGACTATTAGTAATAAAAAAGAGAGGTAGAACCTCTCTCTTGTGCGCAGGATGAGACTCGAACTCACACGATCTTGCGACCACTACCCCCTCAAAGTAGCGTGTATACCAATTTCACCACCTGCGCTCACTTATCGTTAGACTAATTTAGACCACTTTACGTGCCCAGAACAGGACTCGAACCTGCACACCTCTCGGCATACGCACCTGAAACGTACGCGTCTACCAATTCCGCCATCTGGGCTTTAGAGAAAAAATGCAGGAAACTTTCCTGCATATTTCCGTATGAGCGATGAACGAGACTCGAACTCGCGACCCCGACCTTGGCAAGGTCGTGCTCTACCAACTGAGCTATCATCGCATATTGTGTTAGAACACTGCGTCATTTCCAAACGCGGGTGCAAAAGTACTACATTTTTTTGATTCTACCAAATTTTTTTATCTTTTTTTTGCGTTTTGCACCATTTTTGGCATTTTTTTGCTGTTTTTAGCACAATTTTAGGAATGCTGAGGTCATTCTTGACCACGAATATTTATTTTTCTCCTTCTTCAGATAGTCCGTATAATCCGCTTGACGGTGCTGCCTGAAATAGTCCATAATGTCCTCCGCTATCGCCTCTGCCGAAGGCTCACACGCATAACCCATGCGATGATCATGCACAATCTCGGCAAGACCGCCTACATTCGTCACCAACATCGGCTTCTCAAAATGAAAGGCAACTTGCGTCACACCGGATTGAGTAGCTGACCGATAAGGTTGCACCACCAGGTCGGCAGCACCAAAATACTTCCTCAAATCGCCGTCGGGAATAAACTCATTGCGAACAACCACCCGCCCCTCCAAGCCAAGGCGGGCTATCTGAGCACGGTATTTCTCCTCATCCTCGTAAAACTCACCCGCGATGATAAGTTGAAGCACAGGCAGTTCATCCTTCACCTTCCCGAATGCCTCCAAAAGCAAGTCAAGCCCTTTATACGCACGCACCAAACCGAAGAAAAGCATATAATCTTTTTCGCTCGGCAAGTTGAGTGCCTTACAAGCTTCCTCTTTACTCATCCGCGCACCATAGTGATCATAAATAGGATGCGGAGAGTATGTCTTAGGCTTACTTATCGCCCCGCGGGAGAACTTCTGTTCTATGCCCTCTATATCCTTCACCACACTCTCGCTGAGTGCCACAAAACCATCCTGAGATTGCACAAACCCGGGCGCAAAGAACTTGTCTAAAAGGGACGGCTCATGCGGAATCATATTATGTACCAAGGCAATGCAACGAGTCTTACCATTCTTCTTTGCCATGCGCGAAATAGCACTGTACGCCGGCGCGAAGAACGCCATCCAGTAACAACATATCAGCAAATCCGGTGCCGCCCTGCCAATCGCCTTGCCTACCCTTACCCAATTGACAGGATTGCATGAATTTAACACCCTGCGCGTCACAAGACCTTCCGGTGCCTCTGAATCGGAATATTGCGTCTTACCGGGAAATAGAAAGTTCGGATATTGAACCGTGAAGGTCAGTAACTCAACCTCGTGACCTTCATCTTGAAACTGTTTCGCAAGCCTCTCATTAAACGCTGCCAAACCGCCTCGATAAGGCCACGCTGTACCTAAAATACATATGCGCATAGGTCTCTAATTTAATTTTGACTGCAAAGTTACGTTTTTTTAATGAAATAAGCAAATTTATTTGCATATTTCACTTTTTTTTAGTACCTTTGCGCGGAAAAAGTAAATTAGGATTTCATCACATACAATGAAAAAAGCAATCATCACGGGTATTACCGGCCAAGATGGCAGTTTCTTGGCGGAATTTCTATTGGCGAAAGGCTATGAGGTTCATGGCATCTTGCGTCGATCATCGACCTTCAACACCGGTCGAATTGAACACCTCTACCTCACCGAGTGGATTAAAGACCAGAAGAAACCGCGCGCCATCAACCTACACTACGGAGACATGACGGACTCTTCGTCCCTCATCCGCATTATTGGAGAAGTGCAACCCGATGAGATTTACAATCTCGCAGCACAAAGCCATGTCAAAGTCTCATTTGACGTGCCCGAATATACCGCCGAGGCTGACGCTATAGGCACCCTGCGTCTTTTAGAGGCGGTAAGGATGTTGGGGCTTGAAAAGAAAACCAAAATCTATCAAGCCTCCACCTCCGAGCTCTTTGGACTTGTCCAGGAAGTACCGCAGAAAGAGACAACGCCCTTCTATCCCAGAAGCCCTTATGGCGTTGCCAAACAATACGGATTCTGGATTACCAAAAACTACCGTGAAGCCTATGGTATGTTTGCCGTGAACGGCATTTTGTTCAACCACGAATCCGAACGCCGCGGAGAGACCTTTGTGACTCGCAAAATAACCTTAGCCGCAGCGGCTATTGCGCATGGTAAGCAGGATAAACTCTACCTCGGAAACCTCTCTGCCCGTCGCGACTGGGGATACGCTAAAGATTATGTCGAGTGCATGTGGCTCATCTTGCAACATGAGACGCCCGAAGACTTTGTCATCGCTACCGGAGAAATGCACACCGTGCGGGAGTTCTGCACCCTCGCTTTCCAAGAAGCAGGCATAACCCTGCGATGGGAAGGGGAAGGTGTCAACGAAAAAGGTATCGACTGCAAGACCGGCAAAGTGCTTATTGAAGTGGACCCCAAGTTCTTCCGACCCGCCGAGGTGGAGCAACTCATGGGAGACCCCACGAAAGCCAAAACGCTCTTAGGCTGGAACCCGCGAAAAACACCGTTTGAAGAATTAGTCAAGATTATGGTTAAACACGACATGGCGCAATATGAATAAAGACAGTAAAATATATGTAGCGGGACACCGCGGAATGGTTGGTTCCGCCATCGTGAGAGAGTTAACACGCCAAGGTTACACCAATATTATTACGCGCACGCACAAGGAGTTAGACCTCTGTCGCCAAACCGATGTGGAAACCTTCTTCGCAACAGAAAAACCCGAATATGTCTTCCTCGCAGCTGCTAAGGTCGGAGGCATTGTCGCTAACCAAAATGCCTTAGCCGATTTTATGTACCAAAACATGATTTTGGAGATGAATGTCATTCACGCTGCATGGCAAAACGGTTGCAAGAAACTGGAGTTCCTCGGCTCATCATGCATCTATCCCCGCCTGGCGCCGCAGCCCATGAAGGAAAACTGCTTGCTGACCGGCGAACTGGAGAAAACCAACGAAGCCTACGCCTTAGCGAAAATAAGCGGACTTAAATACTGCGAGTTCCTCAATCGGCAGTACGGCACAGATTACATCTCCGTCATGCCCACCAACCTCTATGGCCCGAACGACAACTACCACCCCGAACACAGCCATGTACTGCCCGCGTTGATTAGACGCTTCCATGAGGCGAAAGAAGCAGGGGCAGAGTCCGTCACTTGTTGGGGAGACGGAAGCCCGCTGAGGGAATTTCTCTATGTTGACGACCTCGCTAACCTATGCGTATTCCTAATGAACAATTACTCCGGCAACGAAACCGTCAATGCCGGCACCGGTAAAGAACTATCTATCAAACAACTGACTGAACTGGTCGCCAAAGTTATAGGCTACACCGGACGGATTGAATGGGACACTTCGCGACCCAATGGAACACCGCGTAAACTATTGGATGTCAGCAAAGCAACAGCTCTTGGCTGGACCTATAAAACCGAATTGGAAGATGGTATCAGGCTTGCCTATGACGATTTCCTCCATAACCCCATGCGCGCTGAACGATAATGAACAATATCAAACTCTTCCTGACCGACGTGGACGGCTGTCTCACTGACGGCGGCATGTATTATAGCGCCAATGGCGATGAACTCAAAAAATTCTGCGCCTATGACGGTATGGGCATGGTGCTCCTTAGACAACACGGCATCCGGTGCGGCATTATCACCGGCGAAACAACGCCTATCGTGGAGCGCCGAGCCGCTAAATTGCAACTCGATTATCTCTTCATGGGCTGCAAAGGAACCGCTAAAGCAGAGGCGGCACAAAAGATATGTGCCGAAATGGGCATCACCTTGCGCGAAGTCTGCTATGTCGGGGATGATATTATTGACATTGATTTGCTCAAAGCAGTCGGACTTGCGGCTTGTCCGCCTAATGCACGCCCCGAAGTCAAGGTTATTCCCGGCATACTGCATCTCACTACCCCCGGGGGGCAAGGCGCTATTCGAGAAATTGCCGACTTAATCCTCAAAGCATTACATGAGTAAATTCCATAATATAGCAGTTATTTTAGCTGGCGGAAGCGGCAAACGCGTAGGAGGTAATCTTCCCAAACAGTTGCGTACCCTACCCGACGGACGGACCATGCTTGAAACATGTATTGACACCTTCCGCTCCTGCCCGAGCATCGATGAGGTTGTAGTCGTCATGCACCCGGATTGGACAGCTTATGTCCCCAAAGATATACAGGTCATTGAAGGGGGAAACGAACGTTGGGAATCCTCACTGCACGCCGTTCAAGCACTCGCTTTGACGCACACACCGGACACAACCAACATCCTCTTGCACGACTGCGCAAGACCCTTTGTCAGCGTTGATATAATTGAACGGGTCTGTGCTGCCTTAGAAACCAACGAAGCTGTAACCGTAGCAGTGCCTGCGATAGACACCATATATAGAACTGAGAACCAACAGCTTATAGAAATACCCAAACGCACAACGATGATGCACGCCCAGACTCCGCAGGCGTTCAGGTTGACGGTCATAGCCGAGGCTTTCAAAAGAGCGTTAGACGACACTAAGGGGATTACCGCAACCGATGACGCAAGCATTATCCTCCGCTATATGCCCGACTCACCCATCATTATTGTCGAAGGCAGCGAGCAGAACCGAAAAGTGACTTTTGCAGAGGATTTATGCTGACAACACCGCACAATAACCGCACAATAACCACACAATAACCGGACAATAACCGCACAATTTAGCAGAGATTAAGCAACCATTTAGCATCTTTGATGTATGGCAAACGTAAAGTATAGAGACCCCATAGCTACCGTAAAGGGGAAATTGGGCAAAGCCCACAACGGAGTCGTTGATGTTCAACGCAAGAAAATCTTTGGTTACGACACCAAAGGGAGACCCATTACCGGACCGCAAGAATCCTATTATTACCACCTCCATGAAGGTAAATGGTCCGAGCCCGCCATGCGCAACCGCCAATTGTTCCAACAAGCAACCAGTATCGCCCAACAAGAAATGGCAGATCCCGTCTTGGCGGAGCAATGGCAAACGGCCTTCCAAGCCCAACTCGAAAATCCCCTCAACGGCAAACGCTATGTCAAGTACCAAACCTTCGTCATCGCCCAAATACACAAACGTCTAAAAAACACCTCCACCTCCCATGACCAATAAAAATTTTTGCATGAGTTCGTACCTCGCTTTCCGGTATATTGAGCGGGAAGATGCTGAATTCTCGGACAGAACAAAGCATAGAAAGAATGTTTATATAAATCCGGCAGAAAAGGTACCCGTGAAAGATGCTGACGAGACAGACGCAGCCATCCAAAAAGTTTTTGATTCTCTCAAAGGAGAACGACTCGGATTATTACTCTCAGGAGGAATGGATTCGGCGATACTCGCTTCTTATATGCGAGGATGTGACGCATATACGTTCCGTTTTCTTGGTGGAGAATTTCAAAAGGACGAATTAAGACGAGCTGAACAATTTGCAGCCTATTACAGCCTATCGCTTCACTATGTGGATATCAATTGGAATTCGATAGTGGCAGCGCTACCGTATGTTATGGCATCTAAAGGAGCACCTGTACACAGTATAGAACCGCAACTCTATTTAGCTGCGCAACAAGCAAAAAAAGATGGTATCACCCGCTTGATAATAGGAGACGGAAGTGATTATGTATTTGGAGGAATGGATAAACTGATGTCCCGTGACTGGGATTATTCAGACTGGAAAGAGCGGTTTACATACCTTGATCCGGTTTTAGTGCTGAAAGAACCTATAGACATGGATTATTTATTCCAGCGATACAGGAAAGGGGAAAAAGGAATAGATTGGCTTAAAATGATGGATGATGTTGCAACAGAAGAAAGCTATAGTTCCTATGAGAACGCTTTTGCTGCAGCAGAGATGCCTTATACAGATCCGTATGACCATCTCCAATTGGCGGAGCCATTGGATTTGAAACGGATACGAAACGGAGAATCCAAATATGTAGTCCGTGCACTCTTCAAAATGAAATACCCGGATTTGCCTATTCCTGATAAAAATCCAATGCCTCGCCCAGTGGATGAATATTTCAAGAACTGGCAAGGTCCGACACGTCCGGAGTTCCGCAGGGATATTGATATGTCTGCGCTTACGGGAAACCAGAAATGGCAGTTGTATTGCTTGGAGCAGTTCCTCAATATGTACGAGCCGCTGAAGATAGGTTACACCACGGGCGTATATGACCTTTTCCATATAGGTCATCTTAATTTGCTGCGCAGGGCGAAAGCGCAATGTGACTATCTTATCGTGGGTGTTTCTACGGATGATTTGGTGGAGTATAAGGGCAAACGGTCGGTTATTCCGTTTAAGGAGCGTAAAGAGATAGTAGGTGCTATTAAATATGTGGATGAAGTAGTCACCCAGGAAAACATGGACAAATTGGGCGCATGGAAGAAATACCATTTTGATGTGATGTTTGTCGGTGACGACTGGAAAGGCACAGACAAATGGAACAAGATAGAAGCCGACCTTGCCGAAGTAGGTGCAAAAGTAGTCTATTTCCCCTATACAAAGGGAACCAGTTCTACGCTTATTAATGAAACATTGGTTCGATTGAGAGGATAAAAGTGCCAAATGACCGAACAAAATTGCGCCAAACGACCGAACAAATTCCCGCCAAATGACCGAAAAAATTCCCGCCAAATGACCGAAAAAGTGTAAAAATATTTGCATATATCATTTATTTTTACTACCTTTGCAGCGATTTTTATAAGTAGCATGTTATGGAAGCATACAAACCACGAATTGCAGATCAGTTATTAGGTGATTTATTGGACGCATGCGGGTGCGTATTGATAAAAGGTAGCAAGTGGTGCGGCAAATCAACCACAGCAGAGCAGTACGCCCAAAGCGTAGTCTATATGGCAGATCCGGAAGAGGGTCCCCGCAATGTGCAGTTGGCGAAATCTACGCCCAAGTTCCTTTTGCAAGGCGAGACACCACGTCTAATAGATGAATGGCAAGTTGTACCCACATTATGGGATGCCATACGAGGAGAGGTTGATCACCGTCGCTCGGTAGGGCAGTTTATCATTACAGGGTCGGCGGTGCCGGCTGATAAAAAGAAAATTGTTCATACAGGAACAGGACGTATAGCCCCGCTTGTGATGCGACCGATGAGCCTTTGGGAGTCCGAAAATAGTACAGGGGAACTGAGTTTGGCATCTTTATTTAACCAACCGGAGCAATTAGTAGCCGAGTCGAAAATTGATATAGAAGAGTTGGCTTATCTTGTTTGCCGTGGTGGTTGGCCTTTGTCCGCTATAACTTCCAATAAGAAAGCGGCGCTCAAACAAGCCAAAATATATTACGAAGGTGTGGTCGGTTACGGAACAGGAGAGGACTCCGATATCTCACGTGCAGACGGTGTGCGCCGGAATCCGGAGCGTGTGAAGCGGCTCATGCGCAGCCTTAGCAGAAATCAAGGAACACAAGCGTCTTTGGATACTATATATCAGGACATGATAGTAAACGACAAAGAGAGTTTGGATAAAGATACAATAGCCTCTTATATATCCGCACTCAAGTTGATTTTTGTAGTAGAAGACATGTCCGCCTGGAACCCGAATTTGCGGAGCAAGACAGCTATACGAACGGCAGATACGCGCTATTTTGTTGACCCGAGTATAGCCGTAGCAGCTTTAGGTATCGGACCAAACGATTTGGTAAATGATTTAGAGACATTCGGTTTGTTCTTTGAGACCATGGCAGTCCGTGATTTGCGTGTATATGGCGATGCCTTGGGTGGAACTATATATCACTACCGAGATAAGAACAATCTGGAATGTGACGCTGTGTTGCATCTGGAGAACGGAAGTTATGGCTTGATAGAAATCAAGTTAGGCGGAGAGGATGATATAGAGAAAGGTGCCAAGGTGCTAAAGGATTTAGCTGGTAAGATTGACACTACGCGAATGAAAAGCCCGTCTTTTATGATGGTACTCGTCGGTCTCGGTCGATATGCTTATCGTCGAGACGATGGGGTCTATGTGGTGCCGATAGGATGTCTAAAACCGTAATCTGAATATATACAAAAGGCACGAGTAGTACGCTGATTAATGAGACTTTAACACGATTAAGAAACGAAAATGGCAAATAAGCAAACTAAAGAATTTGTGCCCGATGAGCAACTTTTGGAGGTGCAACGCGTAGAAAGAGACATGTTACGCCTCCTATTAGAGGTGTGCGCAAAGCACGGATTGAAAGTATGGGGATACGGGGGATATAACTACAAATGAGGTAACATTGACAAATGGCAGTAAAAATGAAAAATAGTAATATGCAGCAAAGTAAATGGAATGATGTAAAGAAACTAATACAAGGTTTATTCTATTTACCTGAATGGCACCTGCAGAGATTGCATAAGCGAGATAAGAATCTTTGGATATTTGATGCGTGGTCGGGAAATAGGTATTCAGATAATCCAAGAGCACTATACGAGTATATATTAGCCCACAGAAAAGATATTCGTGCTGTTTGGATTACCAACAATGATGCAGTATATCGTCGTCTGAAAGAAGAAGGCAAGCCGGTGACGCTTCGGTCTTGCAAAGAGGGAAAGGCTATTCAAAAAGATGCAGGAGTGTTTTTCTGCACACATGGTCGATTAAACGGTGAAAGCGAAGGTGACCTCCAATACATGAACGGGATACGCTACATCAATTTGTGGCATGGAGCACCGCTGAAACAAATTGGAAAAGATGAAAGGAGATTAGTAGTAAAAACCACAATGTGGAAACGCATAAAGACTTGGATACGCAGGTGTCTTGTGCCCTGGGAGTTCATACACGGAGAGATGATTAATAGCAGTCCGTTCTTTGCGCCATACTTTGCTTCAGCTTTTGGTAAGGACTACAAAATGATTGATGCTGCAGAACCGAGATTGGATAAGTTGGTATCATCAGGCAGCGAGTGTCTTATAGATGAGATTAAACGCCGCTTCAATCATCCAACTAAAATATTATACATGCCTACTTTTCGCGACTCTCAATTTGGAGCATTTAATCCTTTTGCAGAGGCTGGCTTTGATAGAGAACGCATAGAGAACTTACTTGAAGAACAGAACAGTGTGCTTTTATACAAAAGCCATTTCTTAGATAGTCAGAATGGCGTAGTACAAATAAGTAAGCGTATCATCGTAATCGGTGATAACGATTATGATGATTTATATACATTCATAAAGGATGTAGATATTCTAATTACGGATTATTCGAGTGTGTATTTTGATTTCTTGTGCCTGCGGAAGCCAATCATATTGTTTCCATACGATTACGATGAATATGTACAACATTCTCGGCCGTTCTACTTCGACTATCAGTTGATGGAAGCAAAGAAAGTATATTCATGGCAGGAAATGGAAGATTGTCTGAAGAACAAAACATATTATCCGCCTTCGGATGCAGAGATTCAACGTTTTCGCCCACTTCCGATTGGTAACTGCTGTGAAGAATTATTCAATAAGATTATAGCAAACAATGACTAAACTTCTCTCCATCATAATCCCTACATACAACATGGCAGCCTTGCTACCACGGTGTCTGGATAGTCTGGTGAGTGCGAAACAGGCCGATAAGTTGGATGTGCTGGTGGTGAATGACGGCAGCAAGGACAAATCGCTCGAGGTGGCTAAATCTTATGCCGAGCGCTATCCGTCCGTTATACGGGTTATTGATAAGCCCAATGGCAATTACGGATCGACCATCAATGCCGCGCTACCGGTAGCGGAAGGACTGTATGTAAAAGTATTGGATTCAGACGATTGGTTCGACACCCCGGTGCTGGACCAGTTCTTAGCGACCATCAGCTCAATCAAAGCTGATATGCTCATTACGCATTTCTCCCAAATAAGTGCACATGCCAAGGAGGTTTTCAAATACAACACAATGGGGCGAGAGCCATACGAGTATGGGCGCATATATGATTTAGACGAGGTGCTGAAAGACGGATATATCCGCTTCTTCCTAATGCATGCACTCACTTACCGCACAGAGTTACTGCGCCAAATGGGCTATAAGCAGACAGAAGGAATCAGTTACACGGACACGGAGTGGTCTTGTTACCCGACCTTCTATGCCAAAACTATCTGCTTCCTCAACCTCAATCTCTATCAGTACAACCTTGACCGCGAAGGGCAGACAATGGCACCCGAAGTGCTAATGAAGAGTATCGGTCAGTTGCAGAAAGTCACCGACACCATGTTAGCCTACTACGAGGCGCACAAAGCCGACCTCACGGAGACGAGACACAAATGGATGGAGCAATACTACATCAACCGCCTGCGCATATTATACAAACTCTACCTGTTAGATATGCCGCGTGAAGACTTTAAAGCCGCTGACCTCCAAATGATGGATGACAAATACTCTCCAATCTGCGAGCGCAACGGCTGGACAATACGGCTCTATCCCGAGAATAAATTACTTCGCACCGAATATATCACCTATTGGCACAAGCACCATAGGCGTTGGCCCAAATGGTATGAGAAGTTTAATCACCTCGTCGATATAGTCGTTAAGTGGCTCTATGTCAAGTTATATAGGAGATAAACGCCATATGCCGAAAGTCAGTATTATTATACCTGTCTATAATTCCGCACCCTATATAGAGCGTTGTTTGCAGTCGGTTGAAAGCCAGTCGTTGACCGATATAGAGGTATTACTCATCGACAACTGCGGCAATGATGATAGCATGACCGTAGCGCAGTCATTTATTGCTCGTCAGCATCGGGAGGACATAGCATACCGTATTGCCTCAACAGGGACGAACACCGGTCCGGCTGATGCGCGCAACTTGGGTTTGAGTCTTGCTAAGGGGGAGTATGTGGCGTTTCTTGATGCCGATGATTGGGTAGAGCCGGATATGTATGAACAATTATATCTGCTTGCCGCCCCTGAAGCTGACATGGCGTGCGGCAACCTCATTCAGGATTACGAGGACGGACGCACCTCCCGACTCCTGAAGAATACCCATATGCCGCAAGGCGAAATCTCTATCAGCGAGCGAAAAAGGTTGCTTATGAGGTTTGTCTCTTATTTTACGACCTTTATCTACCGGCGACAGTGGCTGATTGAAAACGGCATCTGCTTCCCGGACACAAAGAGTGCAGAAGATAGTAGTTTTCTGACCTGCTGTCTGTTGTCGGCAGGCAGTATTAAGCAGGTGGATAAACCACTCTACCACTATATGATACATGCTGGCAGTCTGACAACACGCAAGAGGTGGAAAGGTAGGGATAAGCGCAAGGCTTTCAGCGCGGTAATCGACTATGCTCATCGTCAAGGTTTACTGCCCGCATACCGATGGCAGTTGTACTATATATATGTCAAGAAGGCGTTGGTTGTACCGATATTGGAGATGCTATGAATAATCCGAGAATAAAAGTATATTGCCGTTCCTTTGACCTCAAACTATACCGATTAAGCAAAGGACTATATGAGCATTGGGGCTTTCCTTGTGTCCGCCTGACGGACCAAACAGCGGACGGGTACTTCCGAACAATGCTTCGCGATACGGATTGCGATATCGCCATCAACGTGGATGAGGATTGCTTTGTGACGAACAAAGAGGCAGTACTTGCTTTGGTGGATTATGTGGTAGCCAACGGGATAGCGAATGCCGGTTGTCCTGACGGAGGCGCATGGGTGCCGCGTGACGGTAATCCGCTTGTGACCAACCCGTTCTTCAACATCCTGAACCTTAAACTCCTGCGGGAGCACTATACGCCCAAAGCGGTGAAAGCATTTGACTATGCTGCCGTGAAAGAGCAAATGATTGCCTCTTACCCTACGGATGTGCTAATCAAAGACCGCACGTATAATTTTGAGGCCACTAATCAAGAGCCTTATTACCCCTTCTTCCTATGGCAGGCGTATAGCAGCAAGACCTTGTATTTACCCTCACAGCGTCATCCGGACGGATGGACAACCATCCTCTATACTCCTCAAGGCGAAGAGTTGTGTCGCCACACCTGGTTAGCGCGTTTCTACAGTGTTCCTGCTTTTATAGTGCACCATTGGCAGCCCAATGCCGGTGCACAGCAGGCACGTATTGATGCCGTCATAGATGAAGCATACAAGTTATCGGGCATGGTTCGTCCGCTATTTGGTGCTAAAGAGCGATGCCTGTTTGTCGGAGATAAACTGCTTCGGTGGTGCATTAAAGTACCGCAACGCATTGCAGGCTGGCCTCGTAAGCTTAAAAACAAATTGCTCAAGCACAATCATCCCCATGGTCAGTTATGAACACCCACATAAGAAATGGTATGTTTGGATAGACTATGCTAAAGTGCTTGCTATCTACTTGGTGGTATTAGGTCATCAGGCATTTATCTCATACCCCCAAGCGACGCCGTTTATATGGGCATTTCACATACCGCTTTTCTTTGCTATAAGCGGATTCCTATATAAGCCTATGGGGGTTTTAGAGACGCTCAAACACGATTGGACTCGGTTAGTAGTACCCTATCTTATCATCAACGGGATATGCTTGGTCATAAGCCTTATAGGTTGTGCTGTTGACGGTCATATCACGTGGGTGGAATTTGGTAAACGCATCGCGGCAATTCTTTTGGCAATGGGCTTTAAGACCTCCTATGCTACCCCGGTATGCAGCCCTTCTTGGTTTATTGCGGCTCTGTTTTATATCCGTCTAATCATGTCCGTTGCTTCTCAGCGGCAATGGGGACAATGGTTTATCGCACTGTTATGTATTATCTTAACCCTCGTGTTTGGCTCTCATGCGTCGGGTGTCTCTTTCCCTCAATTCGGTTATCCCATTTTGCTCTCATCGGTAATGGCACTACCGTTCTTTGCCGCAGGAGAAGGTCTTCGCTATCTATCGGAACACCTACCCGCTATTAAGCACCGCTCCTTATGGCTGCTGCTGATATTCGTACTATGCCTGGTTGAGGTCCTGTGGGGTGCATCAATCAACGGGAGAGCGGATCTTAATCTGTTCCAACTCGGAAAATACAGTACTCTCTTTTACCTGAACGCCGTATGCGGAATTATGATGATATTCAGCCTATCGGCTCTTGTCTGCCGGTGTGACGCCTTCCGTAGCCTATGCAGCACCATATCAAGGGGAACTATCTTGATTTTAGGTTTTCACTTCAAGGTGATAGAGATAGCGAGAAGGCTTTTAGAACACTATGGGTACACCATAAATAATAGCATCGCCTTCACGATGCTATTTTCTGCCGCGGTAGTGCTACTTTTCTACCCGCTTATTCTTTTCTGTCAACGGTATTTCAAGCCTATCTTAGGCTCGCGGTGATTGGTTGAGACACGCTTACCAAACTTCTTGGTTATTGAGTTTCGGGTCGCGAGGATAGTCTATATTGAAATGCAAGCCGCGTGACTCTTTCCGCTCCAACGCTTGTCGGGTAATGAGGTAGCCGACATTGATGGCATTACGCAGTTCACAAATATCCTTTGTCGCCTTAACCCGTTTGAAGAGGTCTTCCGTCTCTTCATAAAGGAGATCAAGTCTCTCCCATGCACGTCTAAGGCGTAAGTCTGAGCGGACAATTCCGACATAGGTGGACATGATTTGTCCCACCTCACGCATATCTTGTGCGATAAGCACCTTTTCTTCATTAGACATCGTGCCTTCGTCGTTCCATTCAGGGACTGCCTCGTTAAAGCTGTATTGGTCAATGACGGAGAGGCTATGCTTGGCTGCCGCATCGGCATAAACAACCGCTTCAATAAGAGAGTTAGAAGCAAGTCGATTACCACCATGCAAGCCGGTGCAGGAACATTCTCCCACAGCATACAGGCGGTGGATGGAGGATTCGGCATCCAGATTGACTTTAATGCCCCCGCACATGTAATGTGCACAAGGCGCAACAGGAATATATTGTTTGGTGATATCAATACCGATAGAGAGACATTTGCGGTAGATATTGGGGAAATGGTGTTTGGTCTCCTCGGGGTCTTTGTGTGTAACATCGAGGCAGACATGCTCGAGACCATGAATCTTCATTTCATTGTCTATAGCACGTGCCACAATATCCCTCGGCGCGAGGCTAAGGCGCGGGTCATATTTCTGCATAAATTCCTCACCGTTAGGTAGACGCAAGATACCTCCATATCCTCTCATCGCCTCGGTGATGAGGTAAGCAGGATGAGTTTCTCCCGGGTGGAAGAGGGCTGTGGGGTGGAACTGTACAAACTCCATGTCCTTCACTTGTCCTTTGGCGCGATATACCATGGCGATACCGTCTCCCGTAGCGATATTAGGATTAGTGGTTGTCGCATAAACAGCTCCTGTACCACCGGTAGCCATCAAGGTTACGCGGCTCAAATAGGTATCTATTTTGCCGGTCGTGGGATCAAGGATATATGCCCCGTAGCACTCTATATCGGGTGTTCGGCGTGTCACGCGGACACCTAAATGGTGCTGGGTAATAATCTCTACAGCATAGTGATTTTCAAGCACTTCTATTTGTTGATGTGCTCTAACAGCTGCCATAAGTCCTCGCTGAATTTCCGCGCCGGAGTCATCGGCGTGGTGCAAGATACGGAATTCAGAATGACCGCCCTCTCTGTGCAAATCAAAGGAGCCGTCTTCTTTTTTATCGAAATTGACGCCCCATTGCACAAGTCTGCGTATTCCGTCCGGGGCATGGGTCACCACTTGACGCACTGCATCGGGGTCGGAGAGCCAATCGCCGGCGACCATGGTGTCATGGATATGCTTTTCGAAATCGTCCACAGCAAGGTTCGTCACGGAGGCAATACCTCCTTGTGCTTTGGCAGTATTCGCTTCGTCGAGGGTTGTTTTGCAGCATAACGCTACAGAGTACTTACCGCTTTGAGCGACTTGGAGCGCAAAGGACATACCGGCTACTCCGCCGCCGATAATCAAAAAATCGTAATGCTTAATCATATAATAATATCATTTATAACCAATTCAGCCAATTTAAAACCAAAGGCTCCTACTACGGGTGCAATAGTACCGCTTTCGGCATCGGGTTCACCATCTGCCCAGACACACTGTATTTTGCCTTCCGGCCAACGCTGTAAGTCCTTCATTTTATGCCTTAAGGTGCGTGCCAAGGGGCAGCCGCTTACCTTCTTAAACTCACCGGTATGGATGGAAGCGGAACTGATTCTGCGTCCTGCTCCCATGGAGGAAAAGACCCTATAGCCTGCTTTGGTTGCCTCATAAAGCAGTTGCACTTTGGGGGTTACTTCGTCGATAGCATCTATCAAATATATTCCGTCTCCCGGCGGCAATGGCGTTCCTGTATAATGTTCCTGGCGGGCTATAATATCCGCTTGTGGATTGATAGCCAATAAGCGGCGCCGCATTTCTTCGACTTTCGAGAGTCCTATATTGGCGTCGAGCGCTACTATTTGGCGATTGAGGTTTGAGGGCTCAATACGGTCATAGTCAATCAGTGTTAGGTGCCTTATACCGCTTCTCACGAGAGCTTCTGCGCACCACCCCCCTACACCGCCGACGCCATACAGCACAACGCGCGCCGTTTGCAGTTTATCGAATCGCTCTTGGGAGAGCAATGCTATGGTTCGTTCATTGTTCATACCGTTGTGCCAATGCTGTAGCCGCCAAGATACCGTCCAATGCCGAAGATGTGATACCTCCCGCATATCCGGCTCCTTCGCCGCAAGGGTAAATATAAGGATGAGAAACTGATGCCAATGTCAGCGGGTCCCGCGTGATACGGATAGGTGATGATGTGCGTGACTCCACGCCAACGAGAACCGCCTCGCGGGTTAAAAACCCTTTATGTTTACTGCCAAAGAAGGCTAAACCTTGTTGGAGTCGTTTTCCGATTTCCTCAGGAAGCCATTGGTCAAGTCTTGAGGGCACAATACCCGGTAGATAGGAACAAGGAGGGAGATTGATAGAGGCTTTTCCTTCCACAAAATCCGTCATCCGTTGTGCCGGCCGATACTGGCTTAGTGCATTATTGCCCGCCTCTAACCAGGATTGGTGCTCCAAGTGTTCTTGGTAATCGAGTGCTTGCATCGCATCGCCGCTAAAGGGTATGGAAACAACTATGCCGCTGTTGGCATAGGGGCTGTTACGGTGTGAGGCAGACATGCCGTTGACGACTCCTTGTTCGGGATTAGACGCGGCCGGCACGATATGTCCGCCCGGGCACATGCAAAACGAATAAACCCCTCTACCGTCCACTTGCGTAACGAGGCTATAGGAAGCCGCTCCTAAAAGTGCTACAGTCTCCGCGGAAGGATGATGATAGAAAATATCATTAATCAGCGCTTGCGGATGTTCAATTCGCACCCCCATAGCACATCCTTTAGCCTCCATAGCGACACCGGCAGCCGCTAATTCGCGGTACGTGTCGTGCGCGCTATGCCCGATAGCCAAGATGACCGGATGTTGCTGCTGCAAAGACGCCGGAACTGCCGCCAGGGCAGGGTGCCATGTTTCCGAGAAATGAAACTCACCGCCATGGTCAATAATGAAACACCGCATGGCGGCAATGATGGCGGGCAGTTTATCCGAGCCAATATGGGCATGTGTCTCATAGAGGATACGACTGTCGGCACCGAAGTAGTGAAAGACCTCCATGACTTGTTGCATCGCGCCGCGTTTTTTGGAGCGGCTGAAGAGTTTGCCGTCACTAAAGGTACCTGCGCCACCTTCACCAAAGCAATAATTGGATTCGGGATTCAGTCCCTCGTTTCGGTTCAATAGGGCAATATCGCGTTTGCGCTCAGCAACTTCTTTGCCGCGTTCAATGATAATGGGTTTGATACCATGATGAAGTAATGTCAGCGCTGCAAAGAGTCCAGCCGGTCCACTACCGACCACGAGTGCCTCTTTGGTAAGGGAGGTTTGCGGTTGCAGGATAGCGGGAAGGGTATCAGAAAATGTATCGCTATCCTCCAAGACCGTGAGCAAGACCTTTAGGTTATGCTGTCGGGCATCGACTGAGCGTTTGACGACACGGTATGTCTCAACAATCCGTGCCGCTTCTTGAGGAGTAGCGACAATTTGTTTCATCAGTATTGTTCTTCATTAGAGGGGAAAGAGGCGTCTTTGACAGCGGTTATATAGTCATTGACTGCGTTCTTGAGAGCATCTCCCAATTCGGCAAAACGGCGCAGGAATTTGGGTTTAAAGCCTTGGTTAAGTCCTAACATATCATGCAGCACAAGGACTTGTCCGTCCACGCCGCTACCGGCGCCGATGCCTATCACAGGACATGCAACAGCTTTAGCGACTTTCTCTGCCAAGGCTGCCGGTATTTTTTCCAGTACTATCATGAAACATCCGGCTTGATCTAAGAGTTGCGCGTCGTGCATCAACTTAGCGGCTTCCGCCTCTTCTTTTGCACGCAGACCATATCCCCCAAACTGATTGACGGACTGTGGTGTCAAGCCGAGGTGTCCGCAGACCGGAATGCCAGCTTGGATTATATGCCGTATGGCAGGCAATATTTCTTCTCCGCCTTCCATTTTGAGTGCATCACAGCCGGACTCTTTCATGATGCGAATAGCGTTGCGGACAGCATCTTCTTCGGAAATCTGATACGAGCCAAAGGGCATATCACAAATAACTAACGCGTGTTTGGCGGCGCGGACGACGCCTCTTGTGAGAAAAATCATCTCATCGACCGTAATCGGTAAAGTGTATTGATTGCCGGAAACGACATTAGAAGCGCTGTCGCCCACAAGGATAGTATCTATGCCTGCTTCATCAAGCAATGAAGCGAGGGTATAGTCATAGGCAGTGAGCATGGTGATTTTTTCACCGGCTTGTTTCATTTGACGAATCTTAGCGGTCGTCATTCGGGAAGATTGAGTATGTACAGACATAATATAGACAAATAATGGCGCAAAGTTACTAAAAAATTTGCCTATTACAAAAAAAAAATGTATTTTTGCTGCGAAATATGAAAAAAGGAATCATTTTAGGTGCGTTCGTGTTGCTTTTAGCCGTGCTATCAATCATAGATGTGCTCTCCGGCAATGTATTCATCAACCCGTTCGGCGGGCTGACGGAGATGGACTATGCCATTCTCACTCAAATAAGGCTACCCAAAATGCTTACCGCTCTTTTGGCTGGCAGTGCTTTATCGGTGTCGGGTCTGATGATGCAGACGCTGTTTCGTAATCCGTTAGCAGGTCCGTACATTTTAGGTGTTAGTAGTGGCGCGTCGTTGGGGGTTGCGTTGGTGACTATGGGCGTCTATGCCTTTGCCTTGCCCCCCATAGCAGGGAGTTTGACCATGATGTTAGCCGCCATCGTCGGTGCGGCGTTGGTCATGGGCGTTGTGCTGGTGGTAGCTCGTTATGTCCACGATAATGTGAGTTTATTGATTGTCGGAATGATGTTCGGCTCAATAGCCGGTGCGTTGGTGAACCTCGTTCAGAACTTCGCCAATCCCGATGCGCTGAAACTATATATTGTTTGGACCTTAGGCAGTCTCAATAATGTCGGCTGGGATGAGTTGGGAATCTTGGCAGGTGTGCTGCTTGTGGGGTGGTTGATGACGATTATGTTGATTAAGCCGCTGAATGGTCTTGTTTTGGGTGAGCGTTATGCGCAAGCTATCGGTATCAATATCCGTCGGACACGACTATGGATTGTGCTATCGACGGGTTTATTAGCGGGCAGTATCACAGCCTTTTGCGGTCCGATAGCCTTTGTGGGTGTGGCGGTTCCGCATATAGCGAGAGGTGTGCTCAAGAGCGGCAACCATCGCCTCACGCTACCTTTCAGCGCATTGATAGGTGCGAACTTATTACTGCTGTGCGATATTCTGAGCAATCTATTTACCTACCCTCTCCCTATATCTACAATGAGTGCCCTCTTCGGCGCACCCATTATTGTGTGGATAGTGCTCAAGAAATAAATCTTTTTTGGGTATAAAGCTCGTTTTAGTATTTCACTTTGAAGTAGTCCAACAACGACTTGTATTGGTCTTGTGCGGTGAGAAGTCCAATCCGCTGCAAAGACACTATTTTTGCCGACACCGGCAAGTTTTTGGACAAGAAAATGCGAATTATCTGCATTTTTTGCCGATATATGTCAGATTTTGTCGATTAAGAGCAGAAATTTGTTACTTTTTGTCGATTAAGGCGTTAGCGGGTGTGAAGGTAGGGATGTCCAAATTCAATTTGGACAAAACAGACGAAGAAAGAGACTGGCAAATAATACAATCGGAATAAGATTCCGGACTAATAGACAAAGGACGCCGGATAATATCCAACAAAATGAACAAAGCAACCAGACTGATAGTCTGGAAAACTCGAAGAATCTAAGAGAATGGCATGGATATGGTATGTTTATTGGAGAGCAAAAAATATGGATTATGATATATGGTTATATCCGCGTAAGTTCTGACAAGCAAATAAAAAGAAAACGCACTACTCCAGGATAGCGCGTTATTCCTATGAATATATTATGTTGGTGAAAACTTCCATTGTCTCATTTCTTCTTGTAGTTCCTCATATTCAAATATATTAAACTCATTTAATTATACTCTTTGCTCTGTTGCGTGAAATTATAAATTTTCTTCCGTTCATATACATCATTACAATTCGTCCATGTAGAGAACATCAGTTTTTGCTGTATCCATATGGAGCAAAAATTAGAAAATGTAGTATAATGATATAATTTCATTTGTTGATTTGTTTGCTCACCGTTTAACAAATATGTAATAATTGCCTTGCCCTTATTTTATAGCATCCTCTTCTTTAATTCTTTTATGATCTTTTCTTCTCCTTCAACAAAGTCTTTCGTGGAAGGGATGAAAGCGAGTTCTTTTTTTCCTCCCACATAGAACAAAATCATATGTATTACAAGGTTTTCATGAAAAACTTCATTATATCTCTTTTCTACTGTTATTTGATATCGTCCTATATCTAACAGCTCATTAGGAAATATTGGTTCTTTAGAGAAAGAACTCAACTTAATCCTATTAGCCTCCATAACCGTGTAATGGTCTCGGATATCTACTGTTTGATGTGATATGTTGCAATATTGTACATTATTGATATAAAAATTTAATTTATAGGACTCACAGGCTCGGTTCCCTTGGTTCAATACAGCAGCTGATAAAGAGTATATAACCTTATGCGCATCCTCGCTTTCCTTATAGAATGTGCATCCATCTATTATTAAATTAGGCGTTGTCACTCTATTATATACGTCTTTAACTTCATAATCTTCCATCGGCACAGATTGGAAATTTATACGCTTATAATAGCAATGATTTTTTGCCATGTGAGGAGCGTTAGCACTTCTTGGAATCTGCACAACATATACAGACTTCTCGATATTACCGTCAATTCTAATCGGGAAAATCTTTACACCATCTATCCGTGGTTGAATCTGTTGTATTATATTTTCCAACCATTCTTTTGTAAATGTCTTTCCATCAATAGGAGTAATCTCTTTGGGCTTGTGATTTTCTTCGGCTACTCCATAAACAATTACTCCTCCGTCAGAATTTGCAAAAGCAGAAACATCTTTTGTGATTTCTGCTTTTTTCGGATCGTCTTTTCCTAATGCCCTTGCTTCTTTGTAATCAAGGTGTATACTTTCTTCTACCTCATTTTTAATGAGGTTTTTAATATCACTAAACGAATAATTATCTTGATTGTAAAAGTCCATAATTCTTAAAGTTCTTACAAAACCTCTATCAATTCACGTAGTATCTTGTATGCAACACCGTATATTTTGTTGGCACCTTTATTGGGTATCAGTTCTCCATAGAAAAGCGAGTTTCGCATATTATACAAAATCTCTATTAATCCTTTCGTTATATATCATCTTTGAAAAACTTATATTGTCCAATTTTATTATTTCGTCTATATCACCAACAATAGTTTATTTTGATGTCATCAATCTGTCTATTATATCATTCATCTTCTGCCTTTTGATTTGTCTTTCAAAACTTATTGGTAACGATGGATTATCTTTGGAAATTTGCTCAAAAAATATCTTGGCGCAATCAATCTTGGCACTCTCCTTAGGACGGAGTTCCGTTTCCTGGTTGACATCCTTAGTCTCTATGACAACATTCATTGATATCGTACCATCTTTCCTTTTCACGATATACATAAAGTCAGGTGAATATGTCTCATCAGTAATAGTCGGGATTCGAATACTACTGCTTGGAATTTTGCCGTACACAATCAATTCTGCCACATCAATCTTGTCTAATATATTGGCTTTTTCCAAAGGAGAGTCATAAGCTATCGGTTCATATAAATACTCCGCCGGAGTTTTGGAATCATCTGTTTTCTTTCCAATTCGTCCCATAACAACTTCATCCCTTACACTGCCATCTTCTTTTGTTAGAGCAGTTGTTTTGGTTCGGTAATTAGCTTGCTTGTATGATATGCAACCACCTAATTTCTCTATCTTCCAATCTCTGAATCTCTCGATAAATTGGGACAATGATATATCGTTAATCAATTCATTGTTAAATCCTTCATGATTTTTAGCATAGTCACATATTGCTTTGTGGATTATACCTATAGGGATAGCAGTTTCTTTGTTGGCGCGTTTAAGAAACTCATTATACGGCAAGTTTCTTTCTGATACCATATACGTAACATTTGCCTCTGTCACTACAAATGCGCCATCTTGATTTATTTGAATTGCCGAACGCTCTGAAGAAACAGACATCCGTGCAAAAACGTCATTTTCTAATATAGATGGCAATGCCTTTTCTATTTCTTTGTCAATATCTTTCTGATAGAACATCAGGTACTTCTTATTTATTTCCTCCCAAAGAGATTCTATTTTCTGATAATTGGCTTTGCGTATCTTGACCATTAACCGATTGCTTGTCACATTTCTGTCTACGACACGATTCAGGTTTAAGGTATCCAGTTCAAATTCAGGATATAGGTTTTTAAACTCCATTATTTTATCATCAATGACAATAAAATTGGAGCCCTTCATTATTACCAATGCCTTTTTCTTCATTTCCATTAACAACTCTAGGCTATCTTCCAAACCACGTATCTTCGCGACACGTTCAAGTTCATCGCTATTCAAAATAATATGCTCCATCGTCTTTACTACATCGCCATTTATTTCACGCACCAGTTTGTCTGCAAAGTCCTTTTCCGTAAAGTCCACAATATAGTTCAGCATAAAATCCTGACTAGTTGTTCTATTTCCGTATTCATCCACCGGTAAACGTAGCCCTCGTCCGACTTCCTGCAGTTTGCTTGTCTCGCTTCCGCTAGAGCGAAGTTTTGCAATAGTAAATACATTCGGATTATCCCACCCTTCTTTTAATGTCCATTTCGAAAACAAGAAACGTCGCACATTCCATTGCCCTTTTTCATTCTTAAAAGACAGAAGTTTTTTCTTGTTGCGCAAAATGTCATCCACCTCCTCTGCAATAGCTTCATCACTATCGCTATTGTCTTTCGCAAAATAGCCGGCACGGCATCCTGCTATGTCATTAAGACTTGCTCTCAAATAATCATTATACTCCGGCGAGTTTTCCGTGTTTTTTAGTTCTTCCTTTAGCTGATATTCCAACCACTTATCAAAAATGTCACGTAGCCACGCATTCTTTCCTTCCTCATCTCCACGAAAAGAATCAATATTGTCTATAAAGAACAAAGCCAGTGTTTTTATCTTGCTTTCCCGATGAAACAGCGAACGTTCCGTTTCAAAATGGCGTTGTATAGCCATCTTTATCATGTTTTCCTGATAAGAAAGACTATAAATATCCGCAGAAAACTCATCTCCCACATGCTTTGTCTGACCATTAGACAGTTCCACTTCCGAATTACTAATACCGCTGATAGTTACTCCGGATAGGTGCTCACTCATCATTCCGAGAGAATCACCACTATATAACTCATAGCGCTGGGAATGATTCTTACTCGTAAAATGCATAATTACACTTTCTTTGCCTTTTATCGAGACAATTCTCACCTTCTCGTTTTCCGAAGTCGTTGGATTGAAATGTTCTTTGGCAACGCCCTTGATAAGATTCTGATTAAATGCGTCACACGCAGTCAAGTTATAGAGCAAGTTGAGATAATCTTTTTTCCTTTCTTTCTTTTTATTGGTTGTTTCCGTTATTTCAGGAAAAGTGGCGCCAAAACGGATAATACACTGAGGTGCAATCTCACTCAAAATACGTTTGTATGTTGTATTGCTACGTTCAAAACGGTGAGGCTCGTCAATTATCATGACAGGACGCGTAGCCTTTATCGCATCTAACGGGCGCACAAAACCTTGCACAGCTATGTCATAGTCCTTTTTATCCAAAAGTTTGCCTTTCTGAAGCAACTGTTGGTTAACGATAAGAACATAAATCCTATTTTTGTTTTGGCAGGAACCATTTACAAAGTCACGTACTGATGACGGAAAATAGTTGTGTCCCTTCTTCTTTTTCTTCAAAGCAGAGACCTCGCATAATTCTATCTCCGTTCCATAGCCCAAAGTATCACGGAAATGACGTTGTACATATGGATCGCTAATAAATTGTACTGCTCCTGACTTGATTGGCAACGAATGAACCATAACAACAAACTTGTTGAATCCGTATTGCTTGTGAAGTTCATAAATGGAGTGAGTATAAACATATGTCTTACCTGTACCTGTCTCCATCTTAATATCAAGATTCAGAACCCCGTTTTCCGGTAGTGCCACCTTGCGGTTATATGGCTGCATTTCTTGTGTAGAAATGATCTCGCGGATATTATTTTCCATTGTTCCATCCGCAAAGTCTATTTGAGGATTCTCGTATGGTTTAACAGGCGCATCCAGATGCGTCCTTTTAAAAACATCAGCTAAACGTTCAACAGGTATTTGCTGGTGCGGTAATCCGGCTTGGAGTATGATGTCCATATGATTTATTTAATACCTGATATCAATATTTATCTTTATTTGTTTTTCTCCTTCATTCAGTAAAGGAAGATTCTTCTTCAATGCATCAGTAGCACCGAAGTTGAAACTATATCCGAACAACACTATATAATGAGGTCCCCAAGCTGTTTGTTCTCCATACTTATCCACCAAAGCTGTAATAGCTTCATCACTCATGTCTGCATCTGTCAGATAAAGGTGGTCTCCACATTGGTAGGCGGTATAATCAGCCAATTTGACCGACTCTATCTTGGCGTTCATTCCATACCCGTCTCGCACTTTCCATGTTTCCAAAACAGTCTCACGCCCAAACAACTCCAGCCAATTTTTGCCAAACTCCGATACTTTAGGATTGAATTCCACCATCTTGTCTAATACATTTTCCGGTATTTCTTTTAAGGTATAGTGTTTAAATCCTATATCTCCTGCAAATAACGGATTTTCAGATTTTATTTTGGCTGCAGCTCGCTTAATACGTTCAAAGCCTATATAATCCAAAGTATGAGGATAATTATTATCGTCCAAGAAATTAATATCGCGTTCTAAAGTTGCCTTCGTTACTCCTGTTGCCTTTCTTGCTGATTCATCCAGATTTTCAGGCAATTGAACCATGATAAAGTGGTTTTTCTTCATCAGCGAAATATTGTTCTGAAAAACAGCCTCTGCAGTTGTTGCACTTCCAGAAAAGAAATCCACTATATAATTACTATCACCTGCAATTAATTGTAGTAAGTAATTCAAAAGAAAAACTGTCTTCGGGTTAGAGAATAATCCTCCCATCCCTAATATTTCTAGATCTTCTTGAGTTGATTTGACATCATTTCCTAAAAGGTCTCTGCGAATAACTTCCTCAATTAAGATTGAACGAAGTTTTTTTCCTTCTGCAATTCGTTGCTTAAACTGAACCGACCATGTTCCATCTGATTTTTTAATAATACGAATATCACCTGCTTCTTTTTCTTTTAAATAGGTATCTTCACTTTTAAACCAATTACCTTCAAGCATGGTTCCATCCGGTGCCTCAATAAGATATGGTTTTGTGCCCGTACAAGAACGCGACATTGTATCCCAAAAGTATTTCCCAATCTCATCCTCTTCTTTATATCGCTTTAAGTATTCTTCTGTAAATGGAATATAAAGACTTCCTAGTTTCTCTGCATCACGAGCATATACCAGTATATAATCGTTTTCAACAGCAAAAGCATCAGCGGCAGAACCGCCACCACTTTTAGTTCGTCTCGTTAAATTCGCTAAAAAATTTTCCTCACCAAACACGTAATCGCAAAGCAGTTTCAAATTTGCTTGTTCGTTATCGTCAATGGAAATAAAAATAACACCATCTTTCGATAATAGTTCGCGAGCTAATTGAAGCCTTGGAGACATAAACATCAGCCATGCGGAATGAGTACTACTGCCCCGCGAAGTCAAATCAAGTATGTGTTTTGCTTCTTCCTCGTCTATGCTCAGTTTTTTCTCCAATTCCTCTGACGTAAAACGGAAGTTATCATTATATACAAATCCGTCACTACCCGTATTATATGGCGGATCAATGTAAATGCACTTCACCTGTCCTGCGTACGATTTTAACAGATGTTTCAACGCATCAAGGTTATCACCACTAATATAGATATTCTCACTGTCCTTGTTCTCGGGTTTGTTATTATGCTCCAAATCCGGTTCAATAACAGTTGTAGTATCTACGGATGCAATCAGATTAGCATAGTTCTTACCAAGAAAATCAAGAGAATAACCCTCGTTACTGATATTCACCTCATCTTTCATCAGAGCTTTGAAACGCTCAATATCAAATGCGCCTTCAGCAGTAAAACATCCTGCAAAGTGTTCTTTCAATGCCTCTAATTTCTGAGAATTAGGTTTCACTTCCGCATTATTCTCAATGATTTGTTTTATCATTATCGTACGATTTAATAAGTTCTACAAATGTATCTGCGATTTCTTCAGCTGTCATTGTCGCAGAAGTTAACGCTTTTCTCCCAGCAAGCGTTGGACTAAAATCCATTACCTGTTGTTTGGTTATATTGTGCCAAATGGGCAAAATGGTCTTCCCTTTTGTCATCTCTATATCAAATAACCCATCCAGCTCATATTGTGTCCATCCCTTTTTAATATAATTTTCAGAAAGGACTACTATACCAAATCTTGATTTTTTCAACCCGTCGTCAATTTGTTTTCTCAAAGAATCTCCCCAAGCGATACTTAAACTATCATACCAAACTTTTACATCCTTATCCTGCAAGGCTTTTACTAATTCCTCAACAAATGGTGTTTTATCTTCAGAAGCATGTGAAATAAAAACGTCGTATTCTGAATCATCCGTTTGGTTATACAAATTTACAGACGATTGCTTTGCCATAAGAGCGTCATTCAACGACTTTGTCAGAGCCTCTACTTTTTGTTCGTATAAGTCTTGTATTCTCTTTTGTTCAAGCACACTCTTCTTGTTTTCTCTCTCTATCTCACGTTGTAAATCTATTGCATATTTCGCTCGTTGTGTTCGTTTGTCAGCTTGTTTCTTCTGCAAATCAGCTCGTTTTTGTTGCGCTTTAACTATATCCTTATTAAGAGTTTCAATCTGCCGCATCCTCATACTTGCCGTTGAAGCGGAGGTATATTTTGTAATACTCCTCTGGATAGTGATAATCCTTGAAGACTTATCTGCCTCTGTTTTGGATTCAGCCGCTATCTTCTTTTCTAACTCTGCAATCTCCTTCTCCAATTGATTGATCTTATTTTGATAATAACTACTATTCATAATTACACATAGGGCGATGTTTTACTTTTCTAGATTTTTCCTATTTGAGATCTACATGGACAAACCCTAATTTCTATTTGGTTTTGATTATCTACAATATCACGTCAATACTTACTGCATTTTCTCCATTTTGTCGCGGAGTTCGGTTAACTTTACTCCCTTATAAGTAAACCACAACGTGCCTTGCACGGGATGGTGAAAACCTTTTATCTGCTGTGCCAATGCCGACAAAGAGGTTGTTTGTCCATCGTATTCGATATGGCGATCATCTACAACTACCGGCTGAATGGTCTCATCCTCAATAAACACAACACGTTCACCCGGAGTTATACCCACTTGTGAGAAACGGAAAGCGCCTCTACGTGCGTTTTCTCTGGCTTCTTCTGCACGTTGTTCTTCCTTTAGTTGCTTTCCCGTAGGCGTACAGCGTTTGAGACGGTCTAACGTGCCACTGATCTTTGCGATACTCTCCAAGATAGCATAGGCATCCTCTTTAGACATCTCATAGAACTCCTTGACACGCTTTTTGCCATCGAAGTTTTCAATGGTTCGCAGGTCCGGATTGAGTTTATCAATCAAGTTGTGCAGTTCTTTATCGGTCAGCTCGCTATCCACCTCATAGGTCGCATAGGCGCGAAACGCAAACGGAACGGTCTCGCTACGGTTCAGTTGTTGGATACGCTTTTCCACATCGTGCGCGTAGCCGATTTTGACGTACTCTTTGAAGGATGGATTGGTAAGGATGTAAATGACTCCTTTGTGTTCTTTAGTCATAGATTATCATATTTTTCTTTCAATATGTCGTTTTCCTTGGATTCAGAAAGCACCTTTTCGCACGCCCCTTTGATCTCCATAATAGAAAACGGAATATTTGTTAACCATCTTAGCCATATCTGTTTTAAAATTCAATATAAGATAAAGAGCGCGTTGGATGTCATAATCCCTTATTAAAATTAGCTTACCTTCTCTTATTTGATTATCATTGGGAGAATACTCTTTTAACCTTTCATCCATAATATCAAGCTCTTTATCATTCAATTTTGAATATTCTTCTCTCTCTATAATATGACCATAAGTAGCAAGGAATTTTCTTTTGTCTTGAGCAATATCATGCCACATAACGAATAACAAATGGATGTCTCCGGAAAATATCTCGTGCGTTGTTGATAGATTTGCGTTTTTTGCCTCTTTCTCGGATTGTCCGCAAAGATGGTTAATGATGGAAGTATGGAGCTCATCATTACTTTGCGATTCGTCTAATTCATGATTGTTTAATGCAAGTACCAACTGATATGTCTTTAACCATAAGCTATATAGGTTAGGGTACATATCATTATAAATATCAACCTTTTTGTATGCGTTTTTGTAGAAATCATTTAAGAGATAAAACGATATACCGGCAATCATACCGTAGCAGCAATTCCTTATGGTCTCGTCAATAGAGGCCATTATATCCAAAATGTTCGCTGACAAAGGAAGAGGTGGGCAGTGAGTAATAAGATTGGACACCAAGGCATATATCACCGAAAAGGATAATGCCCATAATACCATCCTCTCATTCTTTGCTCCTTGACGCAAAAGTTGCCTAATCACTTTATTTCTTTCAGAATTATTTCCTATCATAAATTTTCTGCGTGATTTTGTATCTCGGTCATCTCTCGGTTGTGAGTCGGTCATCGGTCGGTGGATGGATGGGCGGTGATGTAACGGCGGTTAGAGTCGTTTTTATGCGTGGTGGTCGGGCGCAGAAGTCCGGCAAGCACTAATTTGGTTACATATTGTTGCAGAGTGCGCGTTTGGTATTTTACACCTTCCATTTCTAAAATTTCTTGGGCTGTTCGCGGCATCACATCACAAAACTCTAACACTTTTCGTTGCTTCGCGGTTAGACGTACTTGGTTACTTTGGGGCTCTGCTTGGTTACTTTTCTGCTCCTGCTCTATTACTTTTTCGCCGAGCTCTATTACTTTTTGTCCCTGCTCTGTTACTTTTTCGGCTGGGTTTGACACTTTTTGGAGCCGCTCTGTTACTTTTTCCTGACGATAGATAATCGTACGGAAGTCGTCCGCTTGAATAAACTCAGGTGTGCGGAGACCGAGAGCTTCGCAATCGGCAATCATATCCGTTGTACCTGTTCCCAAATGCTCGATATAGCCTGCCATGAAGAGCGGATGAGCCAGAACGGGGTTGGTCGGCTCGGAGCGATGCACCTCATGCAGTTTCTGGATCGTAAAGCCAGCGGGCAGTCTGCCGGGGTTCCAAATCTCCAGACGGTCGCGGAAAAGCATGACCTGCACACTCGCATTGCTCGTATAGTCACGATGCGCTACGGCATTGGCAATCGCCTCGGCTACCGCGCTCTCCGGCAGTTCGTACTCCACCGGTGCGTCCGGCGAGAGGTCGCGTTTGCCCACACGTGCGTCGATTCGCGACATGACAAAACCCACCGCTTTGTCAATCATCTCAAAGAGCGAACCGGTGAAGACTTGGTAATTGCGGATAGGTTTTTCCACTTTCGTTCCATAAAACTGTGCACAGCGGACTTCCGAAGTGCGGAAGAAGCGTTGCGGGTCTTTGGCGAAAAGCAATAGTGCTGAGTTCGTCAGACGACCGTCGTCCGTGAGCACATGGATAGCGGAGAAGATTTTCTCGATACCGTCTTCGAAATTCAGCGGGAAATTGCGTTTCTTTTTAGCGCGATTCACAAAAGTACGTACTTTCTCCGGATCGATATCATCATACGTAGCGACCGAATGAGCCGCTGCATCAAAAGGTACACGGCGGATAATCTCTTTCCGAACCAGATAATCCACAAGCGAGTTATAAACAGCCGTGCGTAGTTCGTCGTAAGTAGCAAAACCGCGGCGGACAACTTCCTGCTCTACCTTAGTAATGAAAGCTTGCTCTTTGGGGTTACGCGGCGTGTCTGTGCGCAGCGTATAAATCAGCCGGTGCGCGTGGTGAGCCGTAGCCGTATCGTATTCGCGTTCGGTGGGCGAGATACCTTCTTCATCCTCATAGCCATACTGGGTGCCGAGAATGCCGAGGTAGATATGGCATTCCGCCGCCTGGGTGAGATAGGCTTTCTGCGCAGAGACCTCCGATGCCGGCATGTCTTCAAAGATAAACGGCACAAAGAACCGGCCGAGCAATCCGTCTGTGCGGATGTAATCGCACAAGAGCTGCCGCTCGCGGGCGAATTCCTTTTGGACGCTGCTTATGAAAACTTTGATATCTGCCATAAATCTTTGTCTGTTTTTCTATTCGAAACAAATTTGCGCGCAAAGGTACGACTTTTTTTTTGATTATGCAAAAAAAATATGTTTTTTGTTCAAAAGTGTGTCCTTGGCAAAAGGTAGAAATTAGATTTATAAAGGATCCATTACGGATCTATAAGGGTGCTCTGGTAATGCTCTGGTAGTGCTCTGGTAATGCTCTAGTAATGCTCTAGTAATGCTATAGTAGTTGATAAGGAGCGAAAAGGAGAAAAAGAAAGCTGATAAAAGAAAAAAGAACCAAAAAAAAATAAAAAGAAAAGCCCGCACGTTACAAACCTATAGACATAGTGGTGCACTTGCCAATTTGCAACGCAGTGTGGCAAGTGCAACCAATATCAACCGGCCTTTTTTACATCAAAGGGGGTTGTGAAACGAAGTGGGACGGTAGTCAGTTTTTGAAATGGAGTTCTCCATCACGGAGTTCGACGACAACCGGTTTCTTGGGGTCGATGTGTCCGGCGATAATCTGTTTGGACAGTTCATTGAGCATAAGGCTCTGTATCGCTCTCTTAACAGGTCGCGCGCCAAACTGCGGGTCATAACCCTCTTTCGCGATATAGGAAATAGCGTCATCGGTGACACGGAGTTCTATATCTTGCTGTTTGAGCATATCATGTACACGTCCAATCTGCAGTTTAACGACTTCACGTATATCGTCCTCGCTCAACTCGGTAAAATGTATGATGTCGTCCACCCTATTGATGAACTCGGGTCGCACTTGGGCTTTGAGTTGTTCCTCGGTCAAGTTGGAGGTCATGATGATAAGTGTGTTCTTGAAGTTGACGGTTCTGCCCTTGTTATCGGTCAGTCGTCCGTCATCCAGTACCTGCAAGAGGACATTGAAGACATCGGGATGCGCTTTTTCCAATTCATCAAAGAGTACAACCGAATAGGGTTTGCGTCTGACAGCCTCGGTGAGTTGCCCACCCTCGTCATAGCCGACATATCCAGGAGGCGCACCGATGAGTCGTGTAGCGGAGAACTTCTCTTGATACTCCGACATATCGATACGGGTAATCATATTTTCGTCGTCAAAGAGATAGTCCGCCAGGGCTTTGGCGAGTTCGGTTTTGCCGACACCTGTTGTACCGAGGAAGATGAAGGACCCAATGGGTCGTTTGGGGTCTTGGAGCCCTGCACGTGAGCGGCGTATGGCGTCGCTGACGGCATTGATAGCTTCATCCTGTCCGATAACGCGCTTATGCAGTTCCTCTTCGAGGTGCATGAGTTTATCGCGCTCAGACTGCATCATCTTATTGACGGGTATGCCGGTCCAACGCGCCACGACTTCGGCGATATCGTCCTCATCGACTTCCTCTTTGATAAGGGTCTCGCCCGGGATGCTTTGTAGGGCTTGTTGCGCCGCCTTGATATTCGCCTCGGCTTGTTGGATTTTGCCGTATCGTATCTCTGCGACCTTACCATAATCGCCTTCTCGCTCGGCTTTTTCCGCCTGATGTTTCATGAGCTCGATAGCAGCTTTTTCGTTCTGGATAGTTGCGACATAGCCCTGTTCTTTCTCCCACTGTTGGTTGAGTTGGTTACGGCGGGTATTGAGCTGCGTAAGTTGTTTCTCGATTTCGCCAAGTTTGGCTTCGTCTTTTTCGCGTTTAATGGCTTCGCGTTCAATCTCAAGTTGTTTTATTTGTCGGTCAATGGCATCCAGTTCTTCGGGTTTCGAGTCCACCTCCAGGCGTAGTTTAGCGGCGGCTTCATCGACAAGGTCAATGGCTTTATCGGGAAGGAATCGATCTGTAATATACCTGGCAGAGAGTGTCACGGCAGCGATAAGCGCATCATCTTTAATCCGCACTTTGTGGTGGGTCTCATAGCGTTCCTTTAAGCCCCTCAGGATAGAGATAGTCGCCGACTCGTCGGGTTCGTCCACCATGACTTTTTGGAATCGTCGCTCCAAGGCTCTATCGGTTTCAAAATACTTTTGGTACTCGTCAAGGGTGGTAGCTCCGATACAACGCAGGTCACCACGGGCGAGTGCAGGTTTCAATATATTAGCAGCATCCATAGCGCCGCTACTTTTACCGGCTCCTACGAGGACATGAATTTCATCAATGAAAAGTATTATTTCGCCGGCTGCATTGATGACTTCATTGATAACGCCTTTGAGTCTTTCTTCAAACTCTCCTTGATATTTAGCCCCCGCGACGAGTGCGCCCATATCAAGGGAATAGATGAGTTTTTTCTTAAGGTTCTCAGGGACATCGCCTCTAACGATACGATGTGCGAGTCCTTCGGCGATGGCTGTTTTGCCCACGCCGGGTTCACCGATGAGGATAGGATTGTTTTTGGTACGCCGAGACAGAATCTGAAGCACCCTTCTTATCTCATCGTCACGCCCGATTACGGGATCGAGTTTGCCTTGCTGTGCTTTTTGGCACAAGTTAATGGCAAATTTGTTCAGATTTTCAGTGTTCGTGTTCATAGTGGTTTACATTTTAAATTCTACAAGGCTATAATCAAACCCTGTACCACTATGGCGAGCACTGCCAATTTGGCAGTCGGTTGTCAGTTAGCGTTTATTTTCGTCTTGGAGAATAATCTCAACGGCGCCGTTCGGAGCCCATTGTGTCATGATGAGGTTACGGATATCGTCTAACGCCTTTGATATTTCGCTATAAGCGAGCGACTGGACTTGCGGGACCCCATCTTTTTTGCGATAGAAACTGAGGACCACGATATCGCTACTGAGGTGTTCTATCAATTGCTCCATAGCATCCTTAAATGCGATAGAAGGAATGTCTTTGGGCATCGGTTTGCCTTGAATAGAGAAGGTATAGACAGCCTTATAGCCCTCTTGATGATTGCCGTCCCGAAAGTTAATCTCGATACCATGCTCTTGGTCCACAGTCTTGAAAGTAGTACGTCCATCGACAGTGTTTTTGTGCACTTGTTTGGAAGCATGCAGGTCCTCTCGTCCCGTAGCGTAGGCGAAGATGAGAAATTCGGCAAGGTCTTTTTGGGCTTGATAGGCGGTTATATGCAGTCCCTCTTTGCGGGATTTATTTTTGGTACGTGCGCCGCCGTAACAATACTTGCGGTCATCACCGAGCGAGCCCATGGAGTACTTGTGCATGAGGATACACTCATCCTTTAGGGTCATGCCTTTGTTACAAGCTTTCCAGCCGTCAGATTTCATTAACTCATAATCTGTTTCCCAGGAGTCCTCAAGGGGCTCTGTCGTTTGGGCAGCCAAAGGTAGCATTACAAATGCTGACAGGAGCAAGATAAATAGTTTTTTCATGATAGTATATAATTAATTTCTAATAGTGTCGTTCCTTGGTAGTAATAGGTAAGTATTTGTTGATAGGAAGCTCCCTCAGCCGCCATGACCGCAGCACCTATTTGGCAGAGCCCGACCCCATGTCCCCAGCCGTGTCCATGAAGGATAAAACCGCCTTTTTCAAGCGTGCTCTCAACCTCAAACCAAGACGAGTAGAGGCATGTGTCGCTGAGCGCTTTGCGGATAGCCAATTCCTTCCCGATAACTTCTTCGTGACCGTCTTGATAAACCAGTTTTAGGCGGTCTATCCGCCCGGATGCGCCGCGATGCAAGGGGACAATGGCTTGCACATCCTTATTATAATATGCATATTGCCAGTCGTGAAAGTCAGCGGTCTCTTGGTCATAGTCGTTGAGAATAGTCCGAAGAATATCCTTTCTGCCGACAGCCTTAGCACAGTAGGGGCAATCAACAGATTGTAGATACGGATAGGCTGTTTTATCGTCAAGAGGCCAGCAGGTCTCGAATAGTTCGGTTTTTCCTCCGCAACACTTATGGTATCTACAGTCGCAGATTTTATGGTTATAGGTAAGGACTTGCCCTTCTGTATCGTGAACCGCTTGTACGGCGCGGTCATTGCGCCGCCTAATTCCCTCATACCGTTGACAATGATCATCAGCACAGACATCGTATAGGTCATGGGGGTGAACCTCGTTGAGTTGGGCAATAAGCCATGAGCGGGCAATGACTGCATGGGCTTTCAGCAGTTCCATGGGGCAGTCAGCTCTCATCTCGGAGGAGATGACAGAGGTTAGGTATTGCTCAAGTTCAATGATATTCACTGCAGTCTCGGTACCATCGGGATTAGGGATAATCTCAAGTTGCCCTTCAAACTCCTGGTCCTCCAATCGGTCCCAATGAAAACCGATGCCGATGCGCACATTGTGGAGCACAAAGGTTTTCTCGCGTAACTCATAATCAATATGAGGCGCTGTCAATATACCGACACGAATAGTTCTCATGGATTACGATTTGCGTACAAAGGTACAGTTTTTTGATGACTTTTCCAAAAAAAAATCTCGATTTAGCGCAAAGTAGGCCAAAAAAGGGTGAAAAGGAAAAAAAAACTTGCACATATGCGCAAAATTTGGTAATTTTGCACAATAAAACAAGGGTTACGATTATGCGTCTTGCATCAACATCTTATTTACGGTCCATCTCCTCAGCAGCGACAGGCGAGGTGGTTTGGTTAGGTATAACGACATCGGTGAAATGGGTCTATCGGGCTCAAGAGCGCTTGGAGCGTGTACTGCGTGACAGTGGTGCCGATATGGTTTATGCCGACCGGTTTCAAGTGATTAACGGTGAGGTTATAGAAGCTCCGACAATAGCGTACCAAGCCGGGTCACTAAGAGACGATTTTGATTTCGGTGAAGTTCTACTCTTCCGCCGCGAGGCCTTTGAGCGAGTTGTTGAAGCCTTACCGGAGTACGAATACGCGGGGCTTTATGCTCTTCGGTTAGCGATGCAGAAAATCGTACATGTGCCCGAGTTCTGCTATTATGCGAGCATGGAGCAGTCCGGGGAGAGTCAATTCGATTACGTCAACCCCGCCAACCGCGCTGTTCAGATAGAGATGGAGCAAGCCGTCACTGCATACTTGAAGCACATCGGGGCATTTATTGATTACCGCGCCTTAAAAAACTTCCGCAGTGACAGCAAAGAGGGCAAACCGACAGCGTCGGTTATCATCCCCTGCAAGAACAGGGTGCAGACGATTGCTGATGCCGTACACTCGGCTTTGAAGCAACAAGTAAGGGAACCATACAGTTTCAATGTCATTGTGGTTGACGATAACTCCACGGACGGCACTAAAGAGGTACTCGCCGAGATTAAGGATGAGCGACTTATCGTCATTCATCAAGACAAGACTTATCATGCCATTGGCGGCAACTGGAATATGGCTATTCACGACCCTCGCTGTGGACAATATGCTATCCAGCTCGACAGCGACGACACTTATAGCGGTCCCGATACGGTGCAACAGTTTATCGACAAGTTTGAGGAAGGTCATTACGGGATGGTCATCGGCTCCTATCAACTAACCGATATAGACGGTAATCCTCTTCCTCCGGGCAAGATAGATCATGCCGAATGGACCGATGATAATGGCATGAATAACGCCCTGCGAATCAATGGTCTGGGTGCTCCGAGAGGGTTTAATACGGAACTACTGCGGTCTATTGATTTTCCGACGACCAAATATGGCGAAGATTATGCTGTAGGATTGCGTATCAGTCGTGAGTACAAAATCGGGCGCATATGGGATGTTGTTTATAACTGCCGTCGGTGGTCCAATAACTCTGACGCCAATTGCACGATAGAGCAACTGAACCGCAATAACCGCTACAAAGATTGGATTCGTACCATTGAGTTTGAAGCCCGATTACAGCGTAACGCTTGTCAATAACCCGATTTACATAAAGTACTATGATACTCATTGCAGACAGTGGTTCGACTAAAACCAAGTGGGCTCTGATGACGGCTAACGGTCACAGCAGCGAGATACTCACTGCCGGTATTAACCCTGTTCACCAGTCCGAGGAAGCAATCTGCCATACGATTGAGGCGGAGTTATTACCTCAAATAGGTCCGATGCTGTGGGCAGGTAAACTAACGAATGTTTATTTCTACGGCGCAGGCTGTACGCCTCAACACGGTTTGAAAGTAAAAGAAGCTCTCACCCGCATCTTACGGCTCGATGATTGTCTCGTAGCGTCCGATATGTTAGGTGCGGCGCGCGGATTGCTCGGTCATGAGAAAGGTATTGCCTGTATTTTAGGTACAGGTTCCGGGTCGTGCTACTATGATGGTGGTGAGATAGGTTACTCAGTGCCCTCGCTGGGGTACATTTTGGGGGATGAAGGCAGCGGTGCCAAGTTGGGAATCAGGCTTGTGAATGCACTTTTAAAAGACCCTGCCTATGCAAGGCTGAGGGATGAGTTTTATGCTCGATTCGAGCTCTCTCTTCCCGATATAATTACCTCTGTGTACCAACGGTCAGTTGACGGCAACAGCAATCCTAATAAGACCTTAGCGGCTTGGTCGCGGTTCTGTGCCGACAAGGAAGATGACCCGCTGATAGCGCCCTTATTACAGGCACATTTTGAGGAGTTCATAAGTCACAATCTCCTGCATTATAAGGAGGTACATGATTGTTCAGTCAATTTTGTAGGAGGCATAGCCAATCAGTATCGCAAGACCTTAAAGGCTGTTCTCAAGCAACATGATATAACCTTAGGTCTGATTATGCAAGACCCTATTTCGGGTTTAAAACAATATCATCGTAAAGACGCAACACCCACCTTATGAAAAGAAGTATTTTGATGCTACTCTTGGCATTAGTAATGCCTTTGACAGCCATTAACAAAGTGTCTCTCGCCGATCTCAACAATGGGGGTTGGCATCAGTATCAAGGTCAGTATATCCGGATAACAACGCCGCTCATCGTGATTGCGTCCATGTACGACAGTCTCATCTTGGCACCAGAACGGCTCTATGTGCCGGAGGAGCGCGCCAACGGACTTGCCGAACAAGACTCCACTGAGTTCTACCAAATCAAGCGTTACAATGACTCGCTGCGGATCCGTTTAGATTGCCGTTTTCCTTATTCACTCAATCTCGGGGCGACAGTTAAGAACCTAACGGCTTTAGTAGTAGGGGAGAAGCACCTGCAGTCAGGCAGCCAACCCGCATTCCACAATTACCGTCCGTCGCGCCGCGTGCCATCTTTTCAGGGGGCAGATTTATTGGTTTGTGTCGCTAATATCGAGAATTATTTCCACACCTTAGGCGGTTACGCGACCAAGAGAGTAACGAAGGGTCAACACGCCTTACAGACCTATAAGGTGGCATCAGCTTTAGTTCGGATTAATGCAGATATCTACTGTTTAGAGGAACTTCAGTGGGGTAACGCCGCTCCAGCAGAATTGACAGCCGCTATGAACTCCCTCTGCCGCAAAGAGCGTTATGCCTATATAGAGACAGAGACGGGTGATTATAATCCCGACACAATTTCCGTGGGTTATATCTACCGCAAAGACCGCATCTGCCCCACAGGACCGCTACGATACATGTATGGCGCAAAAAGCCGGAATGTATATGCGCACCGTTTTATGCTACAGGGATTTACAGACCTTAAGTCGGGTGAGCAGTTCCTAATCTCCGCCAATCACCCCAAGTCGAAACGCGGAGGCGGATTTAAGTCCAATAAGGCTCGGTGTCTCAACATCTCACAAGTGCTGCAAGGGATAGAAACGGCCTACAACAAAGGGTATTACAGCGACCCGGATATATTGTTGGTAGGGGATTTTAATTCATACGGCAAGGAAGAGTCCGTATTGAAACTTGTAGGAGCGGGTTATACCGATTTGGTGGCGAAGTACGACAGTTTGGGTTACAGCTATAGTTACCAAGGTGAGGTAGGTTTTCTGGATCGTGCGTATGCTTCGCCGACTATGTTGCCGCAGGTAGTGGGTGTCAAGCCTATTCACTGGAACACGGACTTTCACTATTCCGGGAATTACCGCTCGAAGTATAATTACAAGAATAGAACTATCCCGAAAGACGCTCCCGCTGATATCCGCAAGGTGATAACGGGGCAAGCTAAGCGGGATAAGCTCTTCCGCTATTCGGACCACGATCCGCTACTGATAGGCATAAAATTAGGGACTCGGTAGTCCCTAATTTTTACAGTCTTATCATTACTCCGCTCCTACTCCAAAGCGGGTCCAGCCATGATTTTCGCCTCTATTTCGTCTGCTAAATCGGGGTTGTCCGCCAGGACTTTCTTGGTGGCATCACGTCCTTGCGCCAATTTGGAGCCATTATAACTATAGAAAGAACCGGACTTAGTGATAATCCCCATTTCGACGCCAAGGTCAACCAACTCGCCGGTTTTGGAGATTCCTTCGTTGAACATCAAGTCGAACTCTGCCTTGCGGAAAGGTGGAGCAACTTTGTTCTTAACGACCTTTACGCGTACCTGGTTACCGATCACCTCGTCGCCGTCCTTGAGTTGTCCCATCTTACGGATGTCCAAGCGCACAGAGGCATAGAACTTAAGGGCATTACCTCCGGTGGTTGTCTCGGGATTACCAAACATAATGCCGATTTTCTCGCGGAGTTGGTTAATGAAGATACAGGTTGTCTGTGTTTTATTGATGGTCGCAGTCAGTTTACGCAGCGCCTGCGACATCAAGCGGGCTTGCAAGCCAACCTTATTGTCGCCCATATCTCCTTCAATCTCTGCGCGAGGCGTCAATGCAGCGACGGAGTCAATCACTACGAGGTCCACTGCACTGGAGCGAATAAGTTCGTCGGCGATGTCCAACGCCTGTTCGCCGCTATCCGGCTGTGCAATCAAGAGATTATCCACATCAACGCCTAATTTCTTAGCATAGAATTGGTCGAAAGCGTGCTCGGCATCAATGATTGCAGCGATACCGCCTTCCTTTTGTACTTCCGCCATGGCGTGTATAGCCAATGTCGTTTTACCGCTGGATTCGGGACCGTAAATCTCAATTATTCGTCCTCTCGGGTAACCGCCAACGCCTAAAGCGCGGTTCAGTCCTACCGAGCCGGTACTGATAACAGGAACATCCTCCACTTGGTTATCACCGAGACGCATAATAGCGCCTTTACCATAATCTTTGTCAATTTTAGCCATCGCGTTAGCTAAAGCCTTTAGCTTATCTGCGGATGGTAGTTTCTTTTCGTCTGCCATAGTATATTATTTTATCATTTATTATGCTATTTTATAGTCCTTTTAATTCCTGCGTTCTTAATCTACACCACTCTTGTAATCCGCATTCTTTGCACTTGGGTTTGCGTGCCTGGCACACATACCTACCGTGCAAGAGCAACCAGTGGTGGGCTTTAGGGCGTATCTCAGGGGGGATATATTTGAGAAGCCGCTCTTCGGTCTGCCTCGGGTTCTTGCTATTGGTCGTGAGCCCTAAGCGTTCCGAGACCCGAAAGATATGTGTATCGACAGCCATTGTGGGCTTATTCCACTGGACAGCAAGCACCACATTAGCTGTTTTTCGTCCAACGCCTTGTAGCGTTTGCAGTTCTTCCAGCGTCTCGGGTACTTCTCCGTGATAGACGTCTTGCAGTCTCTTTGCCATGGCCACCAAATGCGCGGCTTTGGCATTGGGATATGAGACCGAGTGGATATATCGGAGCACCTCGTCTTCTGTCGCTTGAGAGAGTGCCTCTGCATCGGGGTAAGCCTCAAACAAAGCGGGTGTCACCAAATTGACTCGTTTGTCAGTACACTGAGCGCTGAGCATGACCGCGATGAGCAATTGAAACGGGTTCTCAAACTTGAGTTCCGATTCTGCAACGGGCATATGCTCCTCAAACCAACCCAAGATTGCTTCAAACCGCTGTTTGGTTGTCATAATAGGTTTTGCTTAAGAAGCGCAATAATTGTGTAGCGTCGTTCACGACGACCATTGTTTCCTCGCTTATCTCGACTTTCCGGAGCCGCAGCAGCATCACCTGATAGAGTAAGGTCAGGCATGCTTCTACATCGCTCATAGTCGGGTCGTCGGTACGTGACTTAAAGAGATTAAGGCTCGGCTCTATATGCAGAATGACAGCCCTATATGGTGCCTCTGTTGTAAGCAGTTCCTCGTGCAACTCCTCTAACTCACTAAGGGCGTTTTTAGCAATCTGCAAATGTCCCTTCTCCATCAGCCCTTCCTCGTGCATCATGGCGTTGAGGTCACGGAGTTCCTCAGTCGCCTCTGCCTGCTCGGGAAAAGCCCTCAAGTAGTCCTCTATCTGCCAGAGATAGAGGATGTATTCCGCTATATTTTCTCTTTTACTTTTCATCTGTCCGCCTTCGTTTTGACATTTTGCAAATTGCATTGAAATCAATGCATTTAAAACATCTTTGCTACTTTCGGCTGCAAAGGTACAATAATATTTGCATATATGCAAATTTATTTTTTATTTGCTTGCATTTTTCAGCGAGTTAAATTGTCAGCGGCTGAATTTTAATGCAAAATACATAAATCTACGTGCAAATGGCAGATTTATTTGCAAATATGCGGAAAAAGAGTTAATTTTGCAGTCGAAATGATTAGGAGAAGTACAAATTGTGCTCTTTGCCTAAGAAATAATAGTCGGCTTAGACCGATAACAAATTGATTATAAGAAGCGTTTGCTTTACTCTTTGTAAGAAAAACTAGGAATCTTTCTGAGGTGAGAGTTGGGCAAATAGACTTCACGTGTTAGCGTGGAGTTCCTATCTGCATACTTACCTAAAGGTTTTTCCTAGTACCTTCTTACAGAGTGTGTGGCATAGCAGCCTCACGCTTTTGTTTATTATTACTTATCCGCTTTGCCCGTGGCTGTTGCAGAGCAAGAATAACAATTTATTATTATGAAAAAAACTATCTTTATTCTCGCAGCACTCTTGGCTGCCACATTCGCTAACGCGCAGATCACGTTAGAGAAAGTGCTTACCGATCAGGTTAATTTTCCTCAATCAAATGCCGGAGGGAGTAGTCAATATGATCTGGTCCATGGTGACATTATTCTGTCATATACGTATACGACGCACAACGATGGCGAAGATCAAATATATATAACTATTTACGATGCCTATACGTATGAAGAATATATAAGTGATGCCCTATTTGATGACTGGAACTTGTTACTTTTTTTTTCAAAGGGATACTTAACCAACGACAATCGGGTAACTTATTTAGTAGCAATTGAAGATGGAGAAAACAGCCATATATATGTCAGAAACCTCAACCATGAAGACATTGCCGATCTCGGCGAAGTGAATGGTCATGTTTATGCAAAAACAATTTATAAGTGGTCTGACGGCTCCGCACGACTGATTCTTTATACAAATGATGCGACTAATAACTATTATTACATTTATTCTCTTCCGGGAGATGGTATGACTACTGCAATCAGTACTCCCTCGTCTCCGAAGCGTTCGGCGCGGAAGATTGCAAAAGGTGGTCAAGTACTCATCGAGACCGAAGCAAACACCTATACCATGCAAGGACAAGAGGTCAAATAGCATATAGTGCTCATAGGCGCAGCGACAGTTCCTGCGTCTTTGCTCGGTGCGCAGGTTTGATGACCTGCGTTCCTTTTTTTGGAGGCACGGAATGAGGAGGGGGCAGAGAGAGGCAGGGGAGGCAGGTGGGAGCATAGAGGCGATAGGGTCAAGGGCCGGCAAGCGGGCTATCTTGATTCCAGGATACCAGGGGGCCGGGTGCCCATAGCGGAGGGGATAATATGCAGAGAAGAGCGTTGCGGGAGGGGTTAGATCGTGATTAGCGCGAAGGGGAGAGACTCAATCCAAGCGGTGTAGTGGTTCAGGCACCAAACAGCGGTGTTAAGCAAGTACGCAAGTCCCTCACCCACATACGGAATAGCGCCTATGGTTAGGGTAGCGATAGACAGTCCCATAATCACAAAAGCAAGAGGAATGACCACTAAATTAGTGAGCAGAAAATATGTGCTGAACTGCCCATAATAATAAAGTGTGAAAGGCATTGTACCCGCTTGTGCCGCAAGCGAGACAGTGATGAGGTCACGGATATAGAGTAGTGGTTTTTCAATGAGTTTAGGCCAATAATAGGGGATGGGAATAAGCGCGTTCAAGACGGGGACAAAGATTAAAATAGCTATGACTGCCGCAAAGGAGAGTTGAAAAGAGACGGAGTAGAGATCCATTGGTCTGAAAATGAGGATGAAGAAAGCCGCGGCAAAAACGGTATTGAGTGAAACACCCTGCCGGTGAAAGGTGAGTGCCGCCATGTAGATGGTACACATAATAACGCTACGGACGACAGAAGGTGTCCAACCGGTCAGCGCCGCATAACACCACAAGAGCAAGACCACCGACCCACTGAGGAGCATTTGTCTCAGTCTCTCGTCATAGAGTGGTTTCCAGCGTCCGAAGCAGGTGAAGAGTACTAAGAGTACTGTCATTAGAATCCCCGTATGCAAGCCGCTGACGGCTAAGATATGCATTGCTCCGGCAGCCTGAAAAGCGTGTTTAGTGTCCGGCTCCAAGTCGTCACGGTAGCCAAGTGTAAGGGCGGATAGCGTAGCCAATTCCTGCCCGGATATACCCAATTCGCGGTAGCGCGCCACGAGACGTAATTGCCAGCCTTTCGCAGTCGTGTACCACGGTCGGATATTAGGGTGCAAGATAGTCCAAGCCCCTTTAGGGACATAGCCTTTCAGTTTAGCCTTTATGGAGTAAGGCGTTTGGGGAACAGCAAGACGCGTATAGACTAAAACCGTGTCTAAATAGGCAGGGAGAAGGGTGTCCTTCTCAAAATACAAGAAGATATTTTCCCCTGTCGGCAAGATAGCATCCAAGCGAAAGGATTTGGCTTTTTCGACAGGTTCGGAAGTGATGACAACAAGGTGGTTAACAGGCTTTTGGTCAGGCAAAGCCGTTGTGAGTCGGCGGGCAGTACCAAAAGGATAAAGTCCCAACAAAATTGCGGTGACCGGTATCAGTACCAGCACCGCAAAAGGATAAGCCTGCAACCTATTCATAGTAATCCCTATAAGGCGGGGGTGAGGTGCAGTAATCGGTTCGTCAGATAGCAGGCATAGACGATAAGCAGGATGGCTCCTCCCCATCGTTTAATCTCGCGCTCATGGTTGGTTTTGACAAAGAGCCAAACCAGTATAGAGCCAATCGCCGCCATCCACGCATCAAGTTCAATGCCGTCATATGCCGGTAGCGGTCTCACGACTGCCGAGACACCCAAGACAAAGAAGACATTGAAGATATTGGAGCCTATAACATTCCCGAGCGCGATGTCGGAGTTATGCTTGAATGCCGCCATGACGGAGGTGGCTAATTCCGGCAAAGAAGTGCCGAGCGCCACAATGGTTAAGCCGATAATGGCCTCCGAGACTCCCAGATTGGTAGCAATCTGTACCGCGGATTTAACAATCATCTCGCCCCCGACAACTAAGCCGAAAAGTCCGAGCGTAAGCCATAGAATGGCCTTCCAAGTGGGCATGAGTTTAACCGCATCGGTTTGATTTTCATCGGGATGGTCCTTGGCGTGGCGAAACGTATTAAAGAGGAAATAGCCGAAGAAGAGAAGCAGTATTATTCCGGCAAATCGTGTCATACCGCGCGATTCTTCCCCGAACGGCGAATTGATGGTCACCGCTGCATAAACCAAGATACCCGCGATGATAGACAAGGGAATGTCAAAGTCTCGGGAGCGTTTTTGGCTCACCACAGGAAAGACCAACGCCGTCATGCCCAAGATGACAAAGGTGTTGATGATATTCGAGCCTAAGATATTGGTGAGCGCAAGGTCTGTGACGCCATCGGCGACAGAAACCATATTCACCACGAACTCCGGCATGGATGTGCCGAAAGCCACCACGGTAAGTCCGATAACCAAATCGGATATACCAAAGCGTTTGGCGATAGCCGAGGCACCATCTACCAACCAATCGGCTCCTTTAACAAGGAGAACCAACCCGACAATGAGCATCAAAGCCAGAAGCCACGGGTTGGAGAGGAAAATTTGCAGAAATTGAGCCATAGCGCAGTATTCTTTTAAACATTAAAGAGGAAGTGCATGATGTCGCCGTCTTGCACCAAGTAATCCTTCCCTTCTATTCCCAATTTACCGGCAGCTCGACAAGCCGCCTCTCCCCCTAACGTCACAAAGTCTTCGTACTTAATGACCTCTGCGCGGATAAATCCTTTTTCAAAGTCCGAATGGATAACTCCGGCGCATTGTGGTGCTTTCCAGCCATTTCGGAATGTCCATGCTCGCACCTCGTCCGAGCCGGCTGTAAGGAATGTTTTGAGGTCAAGAAGGGCATAAGCCACTTTAATCAGTCGGTTGACACCGGATTCCTTGAGTCCCATTTCCTCAAGGAACATCTGCCGCTCCTCATAAGTCTCTAACTCGGCAATCTCCGACTCTGTTTTAGCGGCAAGGACAAGTACTTGTGCCTTTTCCTCCGCCACGGCTTGTCGTACAGCGTCAACATACTTATTGCCGTTAACGACGGAGGCATCATCGACATTGCAGACATACATAACCGGCTTATTGGTAAGTAGATACATCTCTTTGGCAGCTTCCTCTTCCTCCTTATTGAGGAGTTCGACCTCACGGGCATTATGTCCTTGTGCAAGTACAGCTTGATATTTCTTTAAGACCTCCAAAGCAATCTTAGCCTGCTTATCTCCACCGGCTTTCGCCTGTTTCTCGGTTTTGGCAATACGTGACTCCACCGTCTCTAAGTCTTTCAGTTGCAACTCGGCGTCAATAATCTCTTTATCCCGCACAGGATCGACGGATCCGTCAACATGCACCACATTCTCGTCATCAAAGCAGCGCAAGACATGAATGATGGCGTCTGTTTCGCGAATATTGGCAAGGAATTTATTTCCGAGTCCTTCGCCTTTACTGGCACCCTTTACTAATCCGGCGATATCAACTATCTCCACCGTGGTGGGAATGATACCGCGTTCGGGGTGGCAGAGTTCGCCGAGACGGATGAGCCTCTCATCGGGGACGGAAATGACCCCTGTGTTGGGTTCAATAGTACAAAAAGGGAAATTAGCAGACTGTGCCTTGGCATTGCTAAGGCAATTAAAAAGGGTCGATTTGCCGACATTGGGCAGACCCACTATTCCACATTGTAATGACATAACAATTAATCCGGTTGCGGCGGAAGCGAGGAGTTATACCGTTCTTGTTCCGCTATAAGTTGTTTAAATTTACGTACTTCTAAAATAATCATCACGGCAGCAGTAAGGGCGGCAAGGGAGTCGCTAATAGGGACAGACCACCAGACCCCGAGGATAGGGTTATCATCAAAAAGGAGAGGCAGTATCAACGTGAGGGGGATAAGGTAAATGACTTGTCTTGTGAGACTAAGGAAAATTGACTTACCCGCCATGCCGATAGAGGTAAAGAAATTGCCTCCCACCATCTGGAACCCCACGAGCCAGAATGAGGCACAGAGAATCCGCATAGGGAGTATGGTAGCCTCAATCAATTCATAATCATGGGTAAAGACCCGTGCCATCTGAGCGGGACATAGTTCCCCAAGCAGAAAGACGGTTGTCGTCACCAGCGTAGCCGCCACAGAGGTCATCCATAAGACCTTCAAGACCCGAGGGTATTGTTTGGCGCCATAGTTATAGCCGGCGATAGGTTGCAGCCCTTGGTTCAAGCCCATCACAATCATAGCGAAGAGGAATATCATCCGGTTGATAACACCATAAGATGCCAGCGCCATATCACCGCCAAAACGGACAAGTTGGTTATTGATAATCACCACCACAAAGCAGTGTGCGATGTTCATGAGGAAAGGAGACATCCCGATAGAAAACGAGTGCAAGGTGATGTCACGGTCCAAACCCCATATACCCTTTTGAAAATGGACGACTTCGCTCTTACGGAAGAACAATGCCATCTGCCATATGACGGCAACACTCTGCGAAATGATGGTCGCCAAAGCGGCTCCGCGTACTCCCATTTGGAAACGGTAGATAAAGATATAATCGAGGAATACATTGACCGTCACAGCCACGACTGTCGCCAACATAGAGGACTTAGGATGGCCCATGGAGCGCAACATAGAGTTGAGTCCGAAATAAATATGGGTCAGGATATTCCCCCACAAAATCACCTCCATATATTCATGGGCATAGATGAGCGTCGCTTCGCTGGCTCCGAATGCCATCAAGATAGGGTCTAACCATATAAGCCCCGCCGCCATGACCAACGAAGAGAGGATGACATTAAGAATAATAACATTCCCCAAAATCTTATTGGCAGCGAGATAGTCCTTTTCGCCCAACTTAATCGCCAAGAGCGTTGACGCTCCCACCCCGACAAAAGAGCCAAAGGCGGCACAGATATCCATAAAAGGTTTAGCGACGGTCAAGCCACCCAACGCCAAGGTGCCGCACATATGTCCGATGAAGACCGAGTCAACTAAGTTATAGAGCGAACTGGCGGTCATCGCTATGATGCCCGGTAACGCGTACTTCACCAAGAGACGCTTAATCGGTTCGGTTCCCAACTCGGTTGCTTTGACCATGTTATTGTAATTTAGAGGCTATATCGTCAAATATCTTCTGCGCCGGATGTCCATAGTTGAGTGCCACAGGAATACCTTCATCCCCTCCTTCGCGGATAGACTGAACAAGAGGAATCGCAGCGAGGAACGGAATGTTCAGACGCTCGGCTAATAGTTTGCCCCCATCACGACCAAAGATATAATACTTATTATCAGGCAATTCTGCCGGCGTAAAGTAGGACATATTTTCTATGATACCCAAGATGGGAACATCTATTTTCTCATTACGGAACATATCAACACCTTTTTCGGCGTCAATGAGAGCGACATCCTGCGGTGTCGTAACAACAATGACGCCTGTCAGGTGGAGGGTGGCAATCAATGTGAGGTGAATATCGCTTGTACCGGGGGGAAGGTCTATGAGGAAATAATCCAATTCGCCCCAATGGGCTTCTTCAATCATCTGCTTCAAAGCATTGCTCGCCAGTCCGCCACGCCAGACCGTTGCCTGTCCCGGGTTCATGAAGAAACCGATAGAGAGCATCTTAACTCCATATTGTTCAATCGGTTCAATAAGATCTCGCCCGTCAATAGTAGTTACCATAGGACGCTCCGTCTCCACCTTAAACATTTTAGGCATAGACGGTCCGTAGATATCTGCATCCAGCAGACCGACCTTATAGCCTTTCTGCGCCAAGGAGATTGCTATATTAGCAGCTACAGTCGATTTGCCCACCCCGCCCTTACCGCTATGAATAGCAATAATGTGTCGGGCGATGGGGGCTGAGGCGGCTTCTTTCACAGTCTGAACAGTTTGTCTGAACTTGGCATGAATAGTGACCTCTGCATTGGGCTCGGCGTATGTCTTAACCGCCACCTCGGCAGCTTTGATAACCGAGCGGAGAAAAGGGTCATTGTTCTTCTCAAACAATAAGGAAAAGGATACCGCGAAGCCCGATATCCGAATATCATCTTCCACCATGCCCGCAGACACAAGGTCTTGACCTGTGCCCGGATAATTGACATGGCGTAAACTATCTATAATCTGTTGTGGATACATAACAATTTAATAAAAAAGTCCATTTAGGCATTATAATTGCGTCCATAAGAGCGATAGGAGTCCTTCTCAATCTCTATGTCCGGCTCCTGATAGGCTTGTTTTTCCGGAAGTTGCCATTCGAGATACTTAATGGTCATTCCTCTTTCAAGCCATTGGCGTTCATAATGCGTTTGGATAGCGCGCACTTGTTCATGCGTCGGCGGCAAGATTGTATGAGGGTTATAGAGGTCTTCCGTATCCATTAGAAGCGGGTACTGATTGAGCCGAATCATCTCACGGGTATACGTATAGAGAAACGGGCTATCGGTCTTGAGCCGTATCAGTCCGTGCGGACAGAGCATATTGTGGTACCGCTGCATAAAATACGTAGAAGTCAATCGCTTAGTGGCTTTCTTCATTTGCGGGTCGGGAAAAGTGATCCATATCTGTTCGACCTCATTGGCACCAAAGAACTTTTCCAATGTCTCTATCCTGATACGCAGGAACGCCACATTGGTGAGTCCTTCTTCTTTCGCTTGCTTAGCCCCGGCCCACATGCGAGCACCCTTAATATCAATGCCGATATAGTTGCGTGTGGGGTCTTGTTTCGCCAACCCCACCGTATATTCGCCATGTCCGCAGCCCAACTCCAAGACAAGAGGATGGTCATTCCCAAAGAACTGCTGCGCCCAACCTGCAGGAGGAGCCTCGTCCCGATAGGCAAACTGAAAGACATGGTCATAGGACGCCATATCTTGGAACTTACGTAACTTATTCTTTCCCATACACTTCTACACCTATAGCCATGACCCCTCTCAAGAGTGTGTCGCGCATACCATGCCGGATATCCAACTGATACATTCCGATAGAATCAAAGTGGTATGCTTCTTCGACCAAAACAGAGGTTTCAATAAAGCCGTTTACATTATTACCCAACCAATGTCCCCTATCGTCTGCCACATAAAACTCCACAGTGTCCTGCTCGCCGTTCATAAAGAGCCACATATTCTGGTACGGATAGCGCTCTGTATGACGGAGATATACAATGACGTCATACGCTTTAGCAGTATCGTCAATAGCCCAAGTAAAGTGCTGGAGGCTATCCATGTGCCAGCCCTGTAAGGGAAGGTTATGGTACTCTGTGTAGACAGGTTTCGTACCGCAAGCAACTAATAAAAGCACGCTACTCAGGACGATGAGGTTTCTGATTACGGTCGTCATGGCGTTTCTTGAATTTATTCTTTTTCTTCTTATCAAATCGCTGTATATCACCCTGTCCGGCAGAGTTATGGAAGCCTAAATCGGCATTAGTATCATCTATAACAATCGGTTTGCCTATCGTCTTTCCGTGTTTTTCGGCTTCCTCATACATCGCCATCTCATAGTTGAGACAGCACTTGAGTTTAGCACACTGACCCGCCAACTTATTGGGATTGGGCGAGAGATGCTGAATGCGCGGTGCTTTGGTGCTGACAGACTGGAAATTAGTCATCCAAGTAGAGCAACATAATTCCCTACCGCAAGGACCTGTCCCGCCTATTCGGCCAGCTTCCTGTCGCGCGCCTATCTGCTTCATTTCTACACGAATACGGAACGCTTCGGCATAGAGTTTAATCAATTGGCGGAAATCAACCCGCCCATCGGCAATGTAGTAGAAGATTGCTTTTGTGCCATCTCCCTGATATTCTACATCGCCGACTTTCATCTCCAAGCCAAGTGATTTAGCTAATTCGCGCGCCTTAATCATCGTCACATGCTCACGGGCATGCGCCTCCTCTGCACGCTTAAAATCAGGTTCTTCAGCGATACGGAGCACATTCTTAACCTCATAACGCTCCATATCAAAGTGATTCTTTTTAATCTGGCGCAAGACCAACTCACCCGTCAAGGTTACTTCGCCCAAATCGTAGCCGGGGTTAGCCTCGACAATAACGGGGGTGCCCTTCTTCAACGGTAACTTAGACAAATTGTGGTAAAACCCCTTACGGGTGTTCTTAAATTGCACCTCCACCAAGTCCGTACAGTCAGTATTACCGGGCACATCTGCCAACCAGTCAGTCACGGGCAACATATGCGCCGAGTTGCGCCGGTAAGAATCCAAGCAAAACTCACAGGGTCTATCGCCTACTTTAAATCTATCGTTCATTATGCTATCTATCTGTTATTTCGTCCGTGGACGTTTAATTAGTACTATCATTTGCAGGCACAAATCAAAGAAAATGATTTTAGCATTTCCGTTTTGCCCAATCTGCCGTTCCGCCTTATCCAATTCGGCCATAATAGCTTCCACATTGCCATCATGGATAAAGGGGGCGAATTTCTTGGTGAACACTGCTTCATCGGCAGTCTGGTGATTGAGTATTGGTTCGCCTAAATTGGCAATGTAGTTCTCCCGTACTTGACGCTGCGCATATTGAAGAAACTCTTTCTGCTTTTCACGCCCGACAGAAGTGGTATTTGCCATTTCTAAAGACCAATGGTACAAATCAAGTAAGGCATCATAGTCCCGTTTGTGAGCAACCAGCCAAGCATTTCTAAACAACGCCTTAAACGGTTCTAAATAAGAGCTGTCAGCCACCTCAAATTGTTCCTGTCGGAAAGCCACTTCCTGCGTGCGGCTCGTGATAGTCGGCAGCAATAACTCAGGATGCTCCGTTATCAAGATGAAGATTGTCCGGGCAGGAGGTTCTTCCAATATCTTCAACAGTTTATTACTGGCTATTGGAGCAATTTTATCCACCTGCCAGATAATCATCGCCTTATAGCCTTCACCGAAAGGTTTGATACTCAACTTACGGATTATTTCCGAACTCTCTTTATCATATATCAGCGGTTGCTTATTCCCTGCGCTTAAAGCGTTGGTCCAATCAGCAAGTTCAGGATTGGGATTCGAGAGCACCATTGATTTAAATTCCTGATAATAATCATCACAAACAGCCTTGGGATCAATCAGGGGGAAGGCGAAATGCAAGTCAGGATGCTCCATCTTGCCGAACTGTTTACAGGTTGGGCAATCTCCGCAGCTATCTTGCGCGTCACGATGCGGACAGTTGAGAAATTGCACGTAAGCAAGTGCCATAGCCAACTTATAGGTGCCGGCAGGACCTGTCCATAACTGGGCATGAGCAATACTGCCGGTCGCGACCGACTGACGGAGCTGGTTCTTGACTCTTTCCTGTCCGGGAATATCCTTAAATTGCATAATGGCTGCAAAAGTACAAAATAATTATGACATATGCAAGTTTTTTTGTAAATTTTGTGAATTTAGTGCGCTCCGAGGTCAAGATAAGGGAGCAGACGCCCTATTTCTTCCTCATTACTCAGATTTAAAAGCGCCCATACTTCCTGCATGTTTTTGAATCCGCCGTGCTTGCGACGATAGGTATAGAGTGCCTCTGCTTGGGTAAAAGAGAGGTAGGGATGACGAGCCAAGGCATGGAGAGAAGAGGTATTGACATTGAGTGGTTTAATGGAGTCTGTCGTCACCACAAAGTTTCTTGTCATGGTATCCAATGCCAACAGTCGGCTATCGCTACGTGCCAATTCATGCAACTGATTAACAGATGCATAGCCACCCAACTCCCGCCTATATCGCACAATCTGCGAAGCTACATAAGGTCCTATACCTCGTATCAACTGGAGTTCAGCCGTATCAGCCTGGTTGAGGTCTAAAATAGTATCGCGCTTTTCACGTTTACTATACGCAGGCAAAACACCCGCTCGAATCAAAGAGTCACGGAAAAGCGAATCTGCCATACGGTAGGAGGCGACCAACGCCATAAAGGCACTATCGCGGGTACTTTCACGAGCCATGCGTTCACGATAAAATAAGGTGGTGTCAATGGCAACATAGGGTTCAAGCGCACGATAGGCACTATCCGTTAGACCATAGAGCGAGCGCAGTTGCTCCTTTTTATACCAACGTTTACCCTTGGCGCGGTACTTAAGAAAAGATTTTGCCTGCCAAGGGCTGAAGCCCAACTCTAACAATTCAACGCTATCGACAGTATTTGGATCAAACGAATGGAGTCTTAGCGCAGGAAGTTTCTGAGAAGCAGCAATCGGTACATGCGCGCTATCTTCCATCGCCCGAAGGGTATCCTGGCGGGGAGCATCTATGTAGCGTTTCTTTAATTGCAACGCGACACCCACTCCCAACAAAATGAGAGAAAGAGCAATTGCTCCTAAAATCTGGCTTTTAGCGATACTCCTTTTCATATAAAATATGCCCGTCTAATACAGTTTTTTTTGCATCACTTAAGTCCACGAATGGTGCCTTTACGCCATCACCGCCTAAGACCCTATCAGAAACCTCAACGTGCACCTCATCATAGATGCCGGTTGACAAAATATTGCTCAGCAATGTAGCACCGCCTTCAACCATAATAGAGTGGATATTGCGTGCTGCCAAGTCTTTGAGAATAAAGTCCCATTCGGTATTGTCGGAATAAACAATCGTTTCAGCTTCAGTGTTTAATATCCGCGCGGTTTTAGGCACACGGTTACGCCTATCCACCAAGACGCGAATAGGATTACGCCCTGCCCATTTCGTAGTAGTTAGCCGTGGGTCATCTAATAGAGCCGTTGTCGAGCCCACCATAATGGCCATATTCATTGCCCGAAGTTTGTGCACCAACTGTTTAGTATAATCCGTTGATATGCGCAAAGGTCCACCTCCCTTTTCAGTGCGATATAAATCAAGGTATCCATCGGCAGTTTCTGCCCACTTGAGTGTCACGTAGGGACGTTTTTTTTCCTGCAAACAAAGGAAACGCTTATTAACCTCGCGACATTCTGCCTCCAAGACGCCTACCTCCACCTCTATACCGGCCTGTCGCAAGAGGGCAATCCCCCTGCCTCCGACAAGCGGATTGGGGTCTAATATTCCCACAACGACTTTACGTACACCTTTATGAATAATGAGTTCAGAGCAAGGAGGCGTTTTACCATAATGTGAGCAAGGCTCTAAAGAGACATATAGTGTGCTCTGCTTCATCAACTCATCCGGAATACCTCGCTCTTCAGCATCCTTAAAACAATTAACTTCAGCATGAGGACCTCCGTAAACTTGGTGCCAGCCTTCCGCCAACACATCCCCATCGGGACCCACCAATACGGCTCCTACCATGGGATTAGGCGCGACATAATAGGCGCCGTTTTGTGCCAAAAAGAGGCATCGGGACATGAATTTCTCGGAATTATTCATATTTATTTGTTTATTCCAATTATTTTTACTACTTTTGCATCGTCTATGCCGTCGCTTGTCCAATATATCATCAAGGAGTTACGTCCGTTCTACGAGGGTTTCGAGGCGCAATCCATCGCTTGGTGGGTTGCAGAAGAGATAACAGGACAGACTCAAACCGAACTAATTTTGCATGGCGACTGCAAAATTACAGAAAAAAATCCACATTTGCAAGAAATTCTTGCACGTTTACGCAAAAAAGAGCCTATTCAATATATTTTCGGCGAAACACAGTGGCGAGGCTTGTCCTTAAAAGTTACGCGAGACACCCTTATACCCCGTCCGGAAACTGCCGAATTGGTGGACCTCATAATCGCTGAAAACCATGAGCCCGCTTCTATTATAGACATCGGTACAGGAACAGGATGTATCGCTATTGCACTCAAAAAAGAACGACCGTGCTGGTCCATAACAGCCATTGATAAAAGCGAAGGAGCACTACAAGTAGCCGGACAGAATGCCGAACGACATCATGTTAACATCCTTTTTCAGCCCTGCGATATACTGCAAAATATTCCGTCTAATGCTGGATATTTATACGATATTGTAGTTAGCAACCCGCCCTATGTTCGTCCTTCGGATGAGACAGACACTTCTGCCGGCACTTGGGAGCCTAAAGAGGCCATCTTCGTACCCGAGAGCGACCCGCTACTATTCTATAGACGAATTGCTGAACTGAAGATTGGCAGGGTCTTGTATTTTGAAATTAACGAGAAACTCAGCCTTCCCACAGCGGACGTCTTGAACCAATTGGGGTATCAAGATATACGCCTCAAATCAGATAGTTATGGAAAAGAACGATTTATTACCTGCCGCCTTGTTAAATAAATTGGAGGCATACTGCGCCCGAGGTGAACATTGTCCCTCACAGATAAGAAGAAAGATTATCCTTGAAGGCGGAAGCGAGGAAATGGCAGAGCAAATAATAGAGCAACTTAAGAAGGAAGGCTTTATAAACACTACCCGTTTTTGCCAAGCCTATGTCCACGACAAAGTGCTATACCAAACCTGGGGGCGTTTTAAGATACGGATGATGCTGCAAGCACTTGAACTCCCCGAGAAAGATATAGCCGATGCCATTCTGGCCATTGATTTAAATCAATATAATAAAAATCTCACCAAACTCGCCGAGGCGCAACGAGCCAAAACACGAGAACAAAAAATCCGCTATCTACTCCAGCGAGGATTCACTTACGAGGATATAAATTCAATTGAGTTTTAGATTTCGCAATTTATTAACAAATACTCTTTTTTTCAACAAAATATTTGCTTTTGTCACTGGAAATATATACTTTTGTGCAAAATTACTTAATTATGAAACGATACCTCTTTACTTTTACGCTAATTATTATAGCCGCCATAGCCGCTGCACAGACAGTCAGTCCTGAGACATTGGCTAAACGAGCGAAACGCAAGAATTTGACGGTGAAAGAGTGGAACACGCAAACAGACAAAAACGGCAATATCAAAATGCGATGGCTTGACCATATCACCGTCTATGACTCCGAAGGTCGCAAAATCGAGGAAATAGAGTACACAACTTACGGCCAAAAATGGCGCGAAGTTTATAAATACGATGAAAACGGATTACTCATAGAGGAAGTAGAATACAACGACCAAAACAAACCTTACCTAATCCACAAGTTTAAGTTTAACGAAAACGGGACTAAAGCCGCTCAATACAATTACTTACCTAATGGGCATTTATACTCGACCAAGGTATTTGAATATCAGTTTGCAGAGTAATATCACATGACCGACCTTGAGGAATTGTTAAAAGAGTTTGAGCCGATTTCACTCGATGAAATGGGGGCTGTGAAACTCATGAACCGCGTTGATACCAAATATGTGGTTCCCCGTGAGGTGCTCGCTTCGATCCTCAAGAAAGCCGAAAAAGCCTATTTTGTTCAAGAGACCAATGGCGAGCGTATAACCACCTATGACACGCTATACTACGATACAGTAGACCTTGATATGTATCTCAGACATCATGATCGACAACTTGTGAGACAAAAAATCAGAGTAAGACAATATGTCGAAAGCCGCTTGTATTTCTTGGAGATTAAACGCAAAAACAACAAAGGCAGGACCAAGAAAAAAAGAATCTCACTGCAGACGCCGTCAATCGAAAAACCTTCCGATGAAATCAGAGATTTTATAGCATCCAAAAGCCGTTATTCCTACGATGAAATCAGCCCGAAACTAAGAACAACATTTCGCCGGATAACGCTGGTTAACAAGGCCAAAACTGAACGACTGACCATCGACTCGGATTTACTCTTTCAAAACCTTATAACAGGACTTAATAAGACATATCCGAACCTCGTTATCATAGAACTTAAACGGAACAGCAATGTGCCTTCACCCATGTTGGGCATTATGATAGAGGAAAGAGTGCATCCTTTTAAAATCAGTAAGTATTGTATCGGCACAGCCCTAACCAATCCTCATATCAAAACAAATCGATTCAAATATAAAATTCGCAAGATAGAAAAAATAATAGGTATTAACCATTAAGTCCTTACAAAATATGGTATTTCAAGTAGATTTAACGAACCCCACTTTAGAATTTGTGGAAACATTTGACCCTTCCATTGCGGCGCAGTATGGTCGCGAGGATAGCATCAGTTATCTCATGCACACCATCTCACAATGGCTCGGCATTAGTGACGGGCTATTAACGCTTCCGCTCATGTTCATCTTTAACTTCCTGATGTCATGGCTATTAGTCTATTTTATCTACTATAAAATCAATGGCCGCAAAGACTATTATGTCACCTTTATGCTCTTTAGCAACAGCATGTTCTTTTTGCTATGGCTGATGCAGATTTTAGACATACAGACCGGGTTCGTATTGGGACTATTCGCCATCTTTGGCATGATTCGCTATAGAACAGAGACCGTACCGATTCGCGAGATGACCTATCTCTTTATTATTATCGCCCAATCGGTGATTAACTCCCTTTCACTCCATGCCGAGAGCTTAGTATGGCACCAATTGTTATTTGCCAATATCGCCCTTATTCTCCTCGCGTTAGCCTTTGAAATATGGTCCAGAAGAGAGCGCACTACGAGCAAGATTATTCTCTACGAAAAAATCGAAAATATCGTTCCCGAGCGACGCGCCGAACTATTGGAAGACATAGAGAAACGAACCGGAATAAAAGCCATTAACGTAGAAATAGGTCATATAGATTTCCTGCGCGATGTGGCATTTATCAAAATATATTACCGCTTAAAAGACAATGAAACCAACACGATTGGTAATATAACGAAATTTAAGGAAGGATGAAAAAAACTCTCACAATTATACTATCATTTTTGGCAATCATAACTGCTTCTGCCGCGGATTTTGACTCCACCAAAGTTGCTCATCAAGTGGAGATTAGAGCCACTGCATCTTTCACCAAGCATTTTAGGCACAATATCAGCCTTGGTATAAGCGAAGAAATCCGCTCGCAAATCTATAATAGTTATGAGTTCCCCGCGTATTTCCACAAGTCATACACAACTCTGGCAGTAAGCTACAAGCCTATACAATATATTGGTTTGACCGCCGGTTATACGCTAAAAATTCAAAACACCAACTCCCCCTTCAACTCAACAAAATCCAAAGCCCACTGGGCTGACCCGAAAGAATTTATTCGCCATCGGGGCATTGTTGCCATTACCGGCCAATACAAAACACGCAATTGGTCTTTTAGCCTTAGAGAAAGGCTTGATATTGAGGGGCGTATGGACTCGGTCAACCTCCAAGAGAAGAACCGGGTCGATTTAATCTTGCGCCATAAGATTCAAGCCGCTTACAGTATTCCCGGCAAACCGATTAAACTGTACGGCGCAGTAGAACTCATCAACACGCTTAATCGCCCGTTTAGTTATGTCAACCAAAGATTAGGCACTACATATGGCCAATTTCTCAGCGATGCCCGATTACGCGCCGGAGTCAAGTGGAGACTGAACCAAAAAAACGCTCTCAATTTCAGTTACCGGTTCGGCTACAGCTTGGACTACGATGTCAACATCACCCGAAAAAAACAGTTCGTGGAACTTTATCGCGTAACCGCTTTTGAACACGTCTTCGCTTTCGCCTACGAATTTGATTGGTAAACGCTAATTCTTGAACATTTTTGGCGTTTTTCCCTTTAAATAGCTCAAAACGCTTAAAAATTGCACTTTTATTTGCTTATGTCACAAATATTGTGTAATTTTGTGGCGTTTTCTATGCGCGTATGCGTACGCGTGCATTTCGTACGTAAATTAAAATAGTAAAATAAATGGAAGAACAAGAAAAGTATGATGGCTCGAGTATTCAAGTGCTCGAAGGATTAGAAGCTGTGAGAAAACGCCCGGCAATGTATATCGGCGATATTTCTCAAAAAGGTTTGCACCACCTCGTGTATGAGGTTGTAGATAACTCTATTGATGAGGCGTTGGCGGGGTTTTGTAATGAGATTGCCGTACACATTAACAAAGACAATTCAATTACCGTGCAAGATAATGGACGTGGTATCCCCGTGGATATGCACCCTAAAGAGCATAAGTCTGCTCTTGAGGTCGTTATGACCGTTCTCCACGCCGGAGGTAAGTTTAACAAAGACTCCTATAAGGTTTCAGGTGGTCTGCACGGCGTTGGCGTCAGCTGTGTGAACGCGCTCTCCAGTCATATGCACGTCGAGGTGTATAGGGACGGAGCTATTCATTGCCAAGATTATGAGAAAGGTAAACCCCTCGCTCCCGTTCATAATATCACCGAAGCTGAAGCAATCGGTAACTGGGAACAACGCAAAACCGGTACGTTTGTGCAATTCTGGCCCGATGAAACAATCTTTACCGTAACAGAATACCAATGGGATATCCTCGCTAACCGCATGCGCGAATTGGCATACCTCAATGCCGGTATCAAAATTATTCTTAAAGATAAACGCGTGGTGGACGAGAACGGAAATGACAAAAAAGAGGAATTTTACTCCGAAAAAGGATTATCCGAGTTCGTCCGTTATATTGACCAAAACCGTACTCCGCTCATTTCCGAGGTCATTCACCTCAACACCGATAAGTTCGGAACACCCGTTGAAGTCGCTATGATTTACAACACCGACTTCCAAGAGAATGTACACTCCTATGTCAATAACATTAACACCATTGAGGGAGGTACCCACGTAGCCGGTTTCCGCGCAGCATTGACACGCGTGATGAAAAAATATGCCGAGGATAGCAAATTGCTCGAAAAAGCCAAGCTGAAAGACAAAGACGGTAATGCAACGATTGATCCTAATGATTTCCGTGAAGGTCTGACCGCCGTTATTTCCGTCAAAGTCGGCGAACCGCAGTTTGAAGGACAAACAAAAACCAAACTTGGTAACTCCGAAGTAGCAGGTATGGTAAGTGCTGCCGTTGGCGAGGCACTCACGAACTACTTGGAAGAGCACCCCGATGATGCCAAACGCATCGTGGAGAAAGTTATCTTGGCGGCACAAGCCCGTATCGCAGCACGTAATGCACGCCAGTCTGTTCTACGTAAAAGCCCCCTCAGCGGAGGAGGACTGCCCGGAAAACTTGCGGACTGTGCGTCCAAAGACCCTGCCGAGTGCGAACTCTTCCTCGTCGAGGGTGATTCCGCAGGAGGTACTGCCAAAACAGGTCGTGACCGTCTCCATCAGGCTATCCTGCCGCTACGCGGTAAGATTCTGAATGTAGAGAAAGCTATGGAGCATAAGGTCTTTGAGTCCGAAGAGGTGCGCAATATCTTCACCGCATTAGGTATAACCTTCGGTACCGAAGATGATCCCAAAGCACTCAACCTCACCAAGATTCGCTACCATAAGGTCATTATCATGGCGGATGCCGATGTGGATGGTGCACATATTGCCACACTTATCATGACCCTCTTCTTCCGCCATATGAAAGAGGTGATTGAAGCCGGACACCTCTATATCGCTATGGCTCCGCTCTATAAATGCACCCTTAAACGTACAGGGTACAGCGAGTATTGCTGGAATGACCAACAACGCCATGCCTTCATCGCTACACAGGCTAACGGGGACGAATCGCTCATTAAAACCCAACGATACAAAGGTCTCGGTGAAATGTCGGATGAGCAACTTTGGGAAACAACCATGGATCCTGAAAGACGACTCTTGAAACAAGTGACCATCGAAAACGCTGCCGAAGCGGACCATACCATCTCTATGCTCATGGGGGATGATGTAGCACCACGACGTGAGTTTATTGAGCAAAACGCGACATACGCTAAAATTGATGCATAATGAATATAGCTGTCTACTGTTCCGCCAAAAATAGTATTCCGGAGGAGTTTAAGGACCTCGGAAGAAAACTCGGCACTTGGATTGCCGACAATAATCACATCTTGATTTATGGTGGAGCAACAGGAGGACTGATGACCTCAGTGAGCGACGCTGCCAGAAAAGCCGGCGGATATGTCATCGGCGTCGTACCTCCGAGTATCATTGCTGCCGGACGAAAAGCCGATAACTGCAACGAACTGTTCCGCGTTCGCAGCATGTCCGAGCGTAAGCAAGCTATGCGCGATATGTCGGATATCATCGTCTGCCTACCGGGAAGTTACGGCACACTCGATGAGATGATGGACGCCACTTCTTCTGCTATCGTGGGAGAGCACCGTAAACCCACATTTGTATTGAACTACAATGGGTTCTACGAACCGCTCAAACAGCAAATCGCATTAATGCAATCGCTCCAATTTATTCCCGAGCAAGAGTCATACAAACCTATTTTTGTCGACTCGCTCGAAGAACTATACGAGAATATCATCAATTACCAATTTTAAATCATAAAATCACTTTTTATGAACCTATTTGCAGCTAGATTAACCGGAAAAATGCTCTCGACCGAAGCGTTCGAGAAAACAGTTTTTGAAATGAAAGAACGTGTCGCTCGTTGGAGGCAAATCGAGAAATCGCCACAACTGGCAGAGTATCTTGAACTGAAAAAGAAAGTGGAGAGCACGGACTTTCAAGAACGCAAAAACGAACTCGCCAAACGCAAGTACAAGGATACGGACGAAGGACGAAAAATGAACGCTCTGCAGCGATTAAGCTCTTCCATGCGCATGAAAGGCTATAAATATGCACTGAAAAACGAGAATTTCCAGGCTTTCCTGAAATACCGCGATAGTGATGCGTTCCAAAACAAAGAGGATAACTCCGTCACGGCAGCCGAAAAGCGCATGTACAACATGATCTACCGCTCTGCTTTCTACAAAAACTACCAAAAAGTGCTCAACTCACCCGAGTTGAAACAACTCACCGAGTTGGAGAAAGAAACCGCAACCGAGGACTTCCAAAAACGCAATGCCTTTTGGGCTGACAAAAAACGCTGGCAACACTCCGAGGAGTACAAAATCGAACAGCGCTTTAACGAACTCGCTAACTCCGAGGATATTAAGTTCTACTATGCACAGCGTCAGGAGAAAATCGACTGGGCTGAACTCTTCCGCCCGTCATTTGACGATGATATGTCTTCCTCCAAAAATTGGAAACCCGGCTATGGATACTCCAATCCGGCGATGAAAGACGGACATTCACGCACCTCCGAGCGACAAGCATACAACGGCGGCAAAAACACCTTCTTCGTAGAGGGACGTATGGACCTTGAGACCCGTGAGGAGAGCAAAAAAGCCGTAGCATGGGACGAAAAGAAAGGTTTCGTCGAGCATGTCTTCGACTTCACCTCTGATGTAATGAACACCAAAGAGGCGTTCGCACAAGAATCCGGTATGTTCATGGCGAAAGTACGCACACAAGGAGTGGGACACCATTTCTTCGGACTATCTACCGGCAAACAGGGTAACCCCATGGTGGCGCTCTACCACTTTAATGGCGTGAAACACCAATTAGGACTCGTTAACGGAGACTATTCACAAATGGTTGATTTAACCGGCGTTCTACGCTCAATGTACCATGTTTATACCTTCCGCTGGACCAAAAGCGAACTAATCTGGTATGTCAACGACATGGAAGTGCTACGCATCCCTAACCGCCTGCCCAAAGAGGCAATGTTCTACCTCGCACAGAGCTGGCTGCCCATCGCAGAGAAAGGCGGAGCCGGTAAACTGAAAGTGCAATGGGCACGCGCATATAAAACGGTAGAATAAGATGTTTTTAATCGCAGGCCCCTGTGCCATTGAGAATAGAGACATGGTACTCTTGACGGCGGAGACCATCAAGCGTATCTGTGAAGAAGAGAACATCAAAGTTGTCTTCAAAGCCTCCTTCGACAAGGCTAATCGGACATCCCTGTCACCACGAGGTATCGGGATGGAAGAGGGCTTGCAAATACTGCAAGAGGTTAAAGAAACCTTTGACTTACCCATCCTGACGGATGTGCATGAGTCGTACCAATGTGCTCCCGTTGCAGAAGTCGCGGATGTCCTGCAAATTCCGGCGTTCCTCTCGCGACAAACCGATTTACTCCAAGCCGCAGCACGAACAGGACGAATTGTCAATATCAAAAAAGGCCAATTCATGGCACCTTGGGACCTCAAAGGAGCCATAGATAAGATACGTTCCGTATCGGATATACAACGGGACCACAACGGGACCACTACGGGACCATTAGCATACATCGGTGATACATGGCTGACAGAACGAGGGTCATCATTTGGATATGGACGCCTGGTTGTGGATATGACATCATTGGTAGAAATGCGGCAGTTTGGTTGCCCCGTTATCTTTGACGCAACACATTCGGTTCAGCAACCCTCCACCCAAGAGGGCGTAACTGGTGGAAACAGAGCAATGGTTCCTCACCTTATGCGTGCAGCATTGGCGGTAGGCGTGGACGGTATTTTCTTGGAAGTTCACCCCGACCCGGATAAAGCAATTAGTGATGCCGCCAACCAATTACGATTAGCGGATTTACAAAAGATATTAAAAGAAGCTAAAGAATATGACCTATTCGCAAAGAGCAAAAGAGGTTTTTGAATCCGAAATAGCGGAATTAACCAAACTGAGCCTATCCATTAGTCCGGTTTTTGATGAGGTGATCGACCTTATTTATAACTGTAAGGGCCGTTTGGTCGTAAGCGGTATCGGTAAAACGGGCATCATCGGGCGTAAAATAGCCTCTTCGCTTGCTTCAACGGGCACTCCTTCGTATTTCGTAAACGCCGCAGAAGCCGTACATGGAGACTTAGGTTTCATCAGCCGGGAAGATATTGTCTTGTTGGTTTCCAATAGCGGTGAAACGAGCGAAATTCTGCATTTGATAGACCCCTTACGCCAATTAGGCTGCACGTTGATTGCTATGACAGGAGATATTTCCTCTAAATTGGCAAAAGGATGCGATTATGTACTCTCTACACATGTGGATAAAGAGGCATGTCCTTTGGGCTTAGCACCCACCACCTCTACTACCGCAGCACTGATGATGGGCGATGCCATGATGGTCTGCTTGATGGAGAAAAGGCATTTCAAAGCAGAGAACTTTGCGGTATATCATCCCGGCGGCGCATTGGGAAGGAAACTCTTAGGCCGGGTCAAGAATTATATGAGTACAGATATCCCGAAGGTCCAAAAGGATGCTACATTGAGAACTCTTGTTCGCGAAATGAGTGCCAAGCACCTCGGTATGACACTTGTTTATAAGGATGAAGAACCGGTGGGAATAATCACTGATGGGGATTTGCGACGAGCGTTAGAGAAATACGACGATTTACATATTACGGCGGAAAATTTGATGACACCGTCATTCAAGTATATAGGACAAGACGCGTTACTGAGCGAGGCTTTGGCGGTAATGGACAAGTATAATATAACAACCCTGCCGGTCGAAAACGAACTAAAGCGTATTATCGGAATCATATCTATCCACCATATTATTGATTTTAACTAAGAAAGGTTTTGTTATGCAGGACACTATTCGTATTTATTGCAAAAATGACCACCGGTACTACGACATCCAGCGCGGCACGCCGCTATTAGAAGTCTATAAGCAGATTAAGCCGGACCTTAAGTTTCCTGTCGTAGCCGCATTTGTGAACTACAAAATACAAGACCTTACTTTTTTAGTTTATAAACCGAAAGATATTGAGTTTATTGACGCTTCGTGCCCTGCCGGCATGCGTTGTTATGTCAGAACCTTGTTGATGGTACTCTCATGTGCCGTTGAAGAACTTTATCCACAGGCGGCTATGAGGGTTATGCACCCGATATGCAAAGGATATTACTGCCAATTGGTTTGGGACAAATCTGCGCATCAACAACCTGTTACGGAGGAAATGGTTGAAGCCATAAAAGAGCGTATGACACAGATTATCGCGGAAGATAGACCTATCATTGCGGAGGAGAAGCAGACCAAGGAAGTGATTAAGTTATTCCGCGAGCGCTTAGATGATGAGAAAACACTCTTCGAGACTTTAGGAAATCCCTATTGCCGTTACTTTAGTATGGGTAATTTTATTGACTACTACACGGATGCACTCATGCCTTCCAGCGGATATCTCAATATCTTTGACCTCACGAGTTATAAAGGCGGATTGTTCCTGCGCATCCCCAATCGACAAAAACCCGACTGCTTGGAAGATATAGTGGAGCAAGATAAGATGTTCGATATCTTTAATGAGTTCCGAGGCTGGAATAAACTCCTGCACATCAACAATGTCGGCGAATATAATATAGCTTTCAAGAATAGCCGCACCTTCGAACTCATCAAACTATCTGAAGCACTGCACGAAAAGAAGATTGCACAGATTGCTGACGAGATTGCCTCATCACCTTCTCATCCCCGTTTTGTGCTTATCTCAGGACCTTCTTCCAGCGGTAAGACAACCTTCTCCAAGCGTCTATCCATTCAACTCATGGTCAATGGATTAAGACCGGTTGCCATATCGATTGATGATTTCTTCGTTAACCGCGAAGACACCCCGAAAGATGCCAATGGTGAATGGGATTTTGAGGACATTCACGCCATTGACTTACCATTCTTCCAAGAGAAACTGAATGCACTCCTCCGTGGAGAAGAAATAGAATTGCCAACCTTTGACTTTGAGTCCGGCACACGAAAGTTCAAGGGCAATAAATTGAAACTGCAAGACGATAACATTGTTATCTTGGAAGGTCTGCATGCACTCAATCCTGAATTGACACCCAATATCCCCGAAGAAGCGAAATACCGCATTTTTGTCAGTTGCTTAACAACCATCAACTTAGATAACCACAACTGGATACCCACAGAGGATATTCGACTGATTCGGCGCATTGTCCGTGATTACAATTACCGCGGATATAGTGCTCGCGAAACAATTAACCGCTGCCCTTCCGTGCGGCGGGGTGAGGAAAAATGGATATATCCCTTCCAAGAAAACGCCAACTCTATGTTCAACTCCTCACTCATCTTTGAGTTAGCTGTACTCAAAAAGCATGCTGAGCCGATTCTCGAGGAAGTGCCTAAATATTGTGCCGAGTTTGCAGAAGCACACCGCTTGCAGAAATTCCTCTCTTATTTTGAAACCATTCCCGAGAACGAGATTCCGCCTACATCCTTCTTGCGAGAATTTGTCGGTGGCTCTTCTTTCAATTACTAATATATTATGCGCAAAACAACTCTTATTTTATTATCTCTTTTGGCTGCGGCATTACTCTACGCCCAGTCACCTTTAGATAGTCTCCGATACGTCACCGTTCATCAGGATAGTTCGATTACCAAACTGCTGATGGATAAAATCTCCGGAGCACAACGCCAAGAGATACTTATTGACGGATTCAGAGTCCAAGTCTATTCCTCCAATGAGCAGCAGAAAGGCAAAGCCGAAGCACTCTCGCTGGAGAAAATGCTGGCGCCGCTCTTGGACCAAAAAGTATATGTCGTTTACCTCAGCCCTTCATGGAAAGTACGTATCGGCGATTTCACCACGTTTGAGGAAGCACAGAACTACAAAAACGAATTAGTAACTTTATACCCCGAACTACAGGCCACAAGCTATGTAATCGGAGACCAAATACGCGTTATTCAATGAACCACTTGCAAGATTTTACACCCGATGATAAGGTAACGCGGCAGATTGCTTCCAATATTCAAGAGACGCTCACTGCCGTTGGAGAGGATACCTCGCGTCAGGGGCTGCTACGCACGCCTATTCGCGTTGGCGAAGCTCTTCAGTTCTGCTTAAAAGGCTACCGCGAAGACCCCGAAGCCATCCTCCGCTCTGCACTCTTCGACGAAGAATATAGGCAAATGGTGGTGGTGAAAGATATTGATTTCTACTCTCTTTGCGAACACCATTTATTGCCCTTCTTCGGTAAAGCACATATCGCATATATTCCCAATGGACATATTACCGGACTGAGTAAAATCGCGCGAGTCGTAGATGTCTTTGCTCGCCGACTGCAAGTCCAAGAGCGTATGACTACCCAAATTAAGGATTGTATCCAGAAGACGCTCAATCCATTAGGCGTCATGGTTGTTATTGAAGCCGAGCATTTGTGCATGCAAATGCGAGGAGTGCAAAAACAGCATGCCATTACCACAACATCCGATTTCACAGGAGCTTTTAACAGGAAAGAAACAAGGGATGAGTTCCTGAAACTCATCCACCAATAGTGCTGCACGCCCTCTTAACCCCGAAACGCCAATGACCGATTGGGGGTTTAAAGCATCAGCGCATCAACATAATCTTGGTAACTGTATGACTTCCGCCGTCTGCCGTATTACACAATACCGAATAGATGCCGGGAGTCGCTTTTTCTCCGTTTGCGCGTAAGCCGTTCCAAACTGCCGTACCACCATTGGATTGGGTCTTGGCAACCAAATTTCCACCGGCATCTAAGATATAGCACACCGTCTCATCCATCAAACCTGCAATCGTAATGACACCGCTGTAATCCGGACGGACAGGATTAGGATAGGCATACACGCCACTGAAATCCTCTTTAGCCACCGTTGCGTCTGACTGATAGGACATTACACCGGCTGCCGTACCGACAAACAATTCTCCGCTCTCGGGATTGATGGCCAAAGACAGAATCTCGTTATTGAGGAGTGGACTGTTTTCTTCCGTGAAATGTTCTATCGTGGTTATTCCGTCTGCGCTCATAAGATATAGACCGGAGGTGGCGGTACCGATCCATTTGCGGTTAGAACCATCTATGGCTATAGCATTTACTTGCACCCCATTGAGAAGGTAATCTGCCAAATTGGTACCGTCATTGCGGGGAATTTTAATTCGCTCTACCGCATCGGACTTGAAGAAATCGGTTGTATGACGTATCACGAAAGTTCCTTTGTCATGACCTACCCAAATATCGCCGCTCAAGTCCTGAACCGCCGTTAGCACACGCTCCATGGTTATGCGCTTATTGTCCGCATCGGTAAAAGAGGTACGCTCGATGGCTCTGTCATCCGCACTATTGAACGGGGTGCCTTTATCGTCCAATAGGACTATACCTCCCACGCCGGATTGCACACGAGCAATCGGAATCCATAGATAATGGCTGTTTCGGTTGTCAAAGAACATCTCTTGCGGGGTCTCAGCAGGTATCGGTACACCACTTGATTGTATGGGCATGGTGAACCACGAAACGGAATCAAGCCCTCGTGATTGAGCCAACATAGCAGGCGAGATAATGTCCATCGTCATGGATTTGGTACCACAATTGATGAACCATAAATTGCCATCCGCATCATACGTAGCGGCATCAGTACGAATATAATATTGCGCATACTGCCCGGGCACTAAGGTTACCAAAGGACTATTGGTATGATCATAGCGGCGAACCAATGCATTGTTCTTAAACTCATACAATCCTGTACCATAACTGGTTGCCCAAAAATGTTCTTGGTCAAATGGGTCAACCGCGATGTTCATGATATCTAATACCGGAAATCCCAAGGCCCAACTGCTCAATGTCCAAGAGTCATAATAGTGCCAATAGGAACCGTTGTAGAACGATATTTCAGGAGCCCGTGAGTCTTGTGAAGCCCAGCGGGAACCGGGCACCATATAGACCTTACCGCCGTCGAATTTCAAACGGTACGGCATATTGGAACATGGACCGTTAGGAGCTAAGTATCGCTCATTGCCGTTATGCCGATGAACAACACCCTGATACTGTGTCGCTAACCAATAATCCTTACCTTTGCGAACCAGATCCTGAACGGGATAATTGAGCGATAAAACCTCCTGAAGAGTGCCTTCGGCATTCACGCTATAAATGGCATTGTTGCTTGCCATCAAGTATAGTTGGTCACCATCGACCGTCATGTTCTGCCATTTATAGGCACTATAACGGCGTCCCCAACCTCCTGAACCATAGCAATAGAGCATTGTGTCACTCAGCACCCATAGCGAATCCCCTGCACTGAGTACGCGGTCTAATGAACTACTAAGCTGTTCCATCTCCCAGGTATGGTAATCCGAGAGTGTCCAACTCTTTATGTCTCCACGATAAATGTTTTGCCCGCTAATCGCCACTAAGGTATCATGATGAACCGTTAGGTCCGTGATATTGATATAGCCGTTATCACCAAAGAAATAGGTGTCGGCAACCTCGCGTTTACTCAAATCAATACACATCACGCCGAAAGACATCGCCAAATACGCCTTGTTACCGTACATCGTCACGTTGTTTGGCGATTTGGAACCATTGATCTCTTTCATCTTCAGGTCGGTCATAGAGTAAACCGCATCACCTTCCACGACATCAATCAGTCCGTCCTGATAGACAATGATGAGAGACTCTGTCTGACGGTTATAACCAATCACACCTATCTCCGCACCATTGAGTCCCGTGAGTTTAGACAGGCCGATGACCTCCTCAGTATCGGTATTGACTGTGAATAGAGCATCGCGCGTCTTCGCATAAATAGTTGTACCGTCAAACGCCAGGCGCTCAACCGCTCCATAGGCCAAATGGGCTTTCCAATGGTACATAGACCCCTCACCGCCTAAAGCGATAAGCGGATAAACCAATAGGCACACTAATATGGACTTAAACCGGATCAATGGCTTGAGCTATTGAGTTTGCTATCTCAGCCATCTCTTCGGACTCGAGATGGAGTTTCTCATTGCTGAAGTTCATATCATGCTCGGCATCCAGAGGTACAAGATGAATATGCACATGGTTCACCTCCATGCCCAACACAGCGACACCGACGCGTTTGCAGCCGGTCGCGGCTTGAATACCTTTGGCCACTTTCTTGGCAAAAATCATCATCTCTCCCAACAGTTTATCCTCAAGGTCGAAGATGTAATCGGCTTCCGGTTCCGGCAATTTAGGAATCACTAACGTGTGACCCTTCTTAAGGGGATTGATGTCCAAAAAGGCATAGAACTGTTCGTCCTCGGCTACCTTATAACTGGGTATTTCCCCTTTGATAATTCGGGTAAAGAGCGTCATAGTAAGGGTATTTATAAAAATTGCTTTATCTATTAACGTAATAACGTTTAACTAAAACGTGGATTTTTAAAAGTGCCCTTAAATCGTGATTTCTAAAATTTCTAACTCAAGGGTACCTGCCGGCACGGCTATCTTAGCCACTTCACCGACCTTTTTGCCGAGTAAACCTTTCGCAATAGGAGTCGTGATGGATATTTTCCCTTGCAGGAAATTAGCTTCACTCTCAGCTACGAGTTGATAGACTTTTTCTTGTCCGTTGTTCTTGTTTTTAACCCGTACTTTGGTGAGAATCTGTACCGTACTGGTATCAATCTTACTTTCGTCAATCACTCTGGCATCGGCTATTTGCGCTTGCAGTTGTGCGATGCGGGTTTCTAATTTACCTTGTGCTTCACGGGCTGCATCATATTCGGCATTCTCGCTCAAATCACCCTTCTCACGTGCTTCGGCAATTGCTGCTATCACGTGCGGACGCTCAACGGTTTCCAATTGATGCAATTCACTCTTCAATTTCTGCAGACCTTCTGCAGTCATAAAAATACTTGCCATATACTGTTTTATTATTATTTACGTCTATTAATACTTACGTCTAAATATCTCCGAGGCGATAAATGCGCGGCGCGCCTCTTCGGGCGTCGATAAATCCGGAACAAGAGACTCTTCCTGCTCGTCACGCATATTCAGTATGTCCTCATTCACTTTTATATCTTCCTTCATTTTGTATCTTCCTTCAATTATGGACAAATTATAATTGTTTTTTTCATAACGACTCCCCGCCCACTCGGTATCCCCGAAAAAACACCACTAAGCAGCTTCCGCAGTTGTTTGGTGAATAATACCCCAAAAAGCTCTTAGGGAGCACATTTTGTAAACATCAGGAAACGTCTCGTCTCCTGATGCCAAATTACCATTTTCTATGAAAATAAATCTACGGCGCAAAAGTACTACATTTTTAGCAAATTTGCAAATTTATTTTACTTTTTGCAGCAAAAACAGCTATTTTTCATCATATTTGTTGTTTTCGACCGCTAATATGTCCTCGTAAACCCTCCCGCACCAACCTACTCCCACGTCACCCTCTCCCGCACCAACTCACTCCCATAGCACCTTAGCGCCCAACCTACTCCCGTCTCAACGGGAATGTCTTGGTGGAAGGATAACACATTTATTAGGACTTTTCAGATATAAAAATTGTTGCATGGGGGCGTTCAAAATTTACAGCACATTTTGCAATTCGTAAAAAAGAATCACCCATTTCTTTACACTGCGTAAAAAAATGCACCATTTTCTTTGCACTGCGTAAATTTCTTCTTGCGCCTATTGCATATATAGATTATTTTTTGTATTTTTGCATGAAGATTATTCATTAATTCACGAAATAAGGCAATATACAACAAACTAAATTATTAACTGCAATGAGAAAAGCAATTCTTTCTTTACTCGCCATACTGGCGCTGGCAAGTGCCCCTATGGCGGACCTCTTCGCAAGAGCAGTAAAGCACGGAGACTGGTATTTCCGTGAAGAGGTGGGTGGTACCCATTACTCGGCTTATTCTGCCGGTAGCGGTAAAGTGCATTTCAAGCTTCTCGTTTTTGCGTCCGGAGAGAGCCGAAACTTCTGGGCGTATCAGGACGAGAATGCCGGCATCGAGGCGTGCTCTCGCGCTTGGACGCGCTTGGAGGGGGCGGCAGAAAACGACTACCGTTACTTCATGATTTACGAGGCGGACAACCATGGGCATAACCAGCCTAAAGGCGACGACGGCAACAACCCCAACGACAGGGGCTGGGCGCGGGTGAAGCTCCTCAGCGATGCAATCATCGTGACCAACACCTACGACGGCGAGCCTGTACGCGTGTCCGCGGATGGCCAGTGGCATGAGTTCTATCTCAAACGCCAAGGTACTGAGGACTGGCTGACCTATTTAGAGTTCGACTGGATTGAACCTGCCGAATTTGCCAACAAGTCGTATTGGGTCGGCAACTCGGTGCGTTACCGTCGTGAAGGCGGAGAAGTTTCGGACCAAGCCCGGGGCGAACAAACCCGCACGTTGGCGAAACTGACCGGCGGCAACCCCGATCAGGCACCGCAACTGCAAAATCCGTTCCTCTATGTCTTGAATGAAAACGGAGCAACCGGCTACGGCAAGATTGCTGTTCCGTATATTACGGTCCAAAAACCCTATCGCTATTGGGTAAACGGCACGGGCGATGCTATCCCATGCGACGAAAACGGAGGTATGCTTTATGTGCCCAGCGACGATGTGGTTCGCAGCTTCTTTATCACCATGGAGACCCAGCGTTCGCAAGACACTCTGCAAACGCAGATTCAGAACTCCAATACGGTCAATATCCCTGCATACCACAAGATCCATGATCTGGCGGTAGATGGACTCAAGACCAAGGATGAGGCTTCCAGCAAATGGTTTATAGACTACCGAAAGAAGCAGTTGACATGGAAAATATATCATCCCTCGGAGAAAGACATTATGCCGAGCGATATGTTCGAAATCCAGCGTGCATACAAAGCGGATTTCTCGGATGCTTTGTCGCTGGACATTGTTCCGATGCGATATGACTCGCTGAAGACGGATTCGCTTGACCAGCAGACCTATACGTATCTGGATACCGTCGAAGCTGCCTGGTGGAACCCCGTGGAAAAGAGTAGCAAGATTTATTACCGCGTTCGCCGTGTGTCCGCTACTCAATGGGGATGGACCGGACACGACTATGCCGATTCGTCATCTTTCAAGTCTCCTCAGGGCTATAGTCCGCAACCATTTTCCAAAACATTGACATACCGTTTGGCGGATGATTTTGAAACCAGCCATCAGGTGAAATTCAGTTTGTATTTCCCGAATATGAATTATAATAGTGCGCGTACGGAGAAGAAACCGGGTTACAGTCACTATTATATAGATCCGAAACAGCGTTTCATACTCCGCAAGATTCTGACGGAACTGAACGATACGATTGATATAGAGATCCCCCGCGACAGTGTGGAGAAAGCGATAGACGCTGTTAGATATCACGAAAACGATAGCATCTATTACAAAAGAATACCCGAGCTGCGCTTTACGGATATCGCATCTACGCCCTGCGTCCACCATCAATATCAGGTGTATATCGATACAACGGACGTGACCGTGCCCAATGATTCGATCAACTATGGTTACAAAGAGGTTAAGCCCAAGCGCACGAAAGATGCAAATATCTATTACACCGAGGTGGCAACAATCAATCACTTCACGGCATCCAAAGAGGAATACTCCGACTATGTTCTGCTGCGTTGGGAGGCGACGGATGGCAATGTAGGCACGTACAAGATTGAGACCCGCCCGGCAGGCACAGACGAGGCTTGGACGGTATTGGAGGAGGAGTATGACGGCGGTTGGTACAAAGACCGTACTGCCAACCCCTTCGTTTCGCGCGAATGGGAATACCGCATAACGATGACCTACGAGTGCAACGGCAATGTGAAGAAGGCGGAAGCCACCGCGGTCGGTTCGCGTAACCCGTATGGCAAAGTCAGCGGTTATATCCGCTATGAGGACGGCTCGGCTTGCCCAAGTATCAAAGTGACTGCAAGCCGTACCAGTACGGGTGAGACAGTGCAGGTGGTAGAGACCGACGAGAACGGCTATTACCTGCTCGACAGCCTCCTCTACGGAGAAGGATACGCCTATTCGCTCCAGCCGACCAGCATGTCCGCGCAGTTCCGATACAACAACACCTCGGCGGAGACGGCTACCATCACCCTCGGTCTGGATAACTGTATTCGCGAGAATGTCAATTTCGCCAATATATCCTCTGTACGTTTCAGCGGCCGCGTGCTCTATGAAAACAGTACGGTACCCGCGCGCGACGTGCAGTTCTTATTGAACGGCGTGACGGTCAAACACGGCAATGCCCCCTACCTGACCGATGCGTCGGGTAACTTCGAGTTCCGCGTACCGCTCAATACACCTTTCGTCGTACAGGCATACAAAGAGGGACACACCTTCGCCGGCGACGGATATGTGCGCATGATTAATGAGGAGACCGGGAAAGAGGACAGCCTCCTGTCGCTGAATAAAGCGCTGGATGGCGTGCGTCTCTACGACCGGACCAAGGTACGCCTCATCGGCCGTCTCGCCGGTGGCCGTATTCAGGCTGAGCAGCCGCTCGGCTTCGGCGTGAGCCGGAACAACATCGGTGACGACCTCAAACTGGTGTTCGAACTCGAGGGCGACAATATCTCCCAGATCGTACACTACAACAACGACCTGACCCGCGACAGCGTATCGGTCAACCTCCGTCACGATGTACGCACACCATATAGTATAGACTCGGTGGGTATGACCCGCACGGAGTACTTCAAAAAACGTATCGTCATCCATCCCGATGTAAACACGGGTGAGTATTTTGTGGACCTCTTCCCGGTTAAATACAAGATCACCCAGGCTACAGCCCGCGGCTATGCTACCCTCTATGCGGACGGCAAGACCTCGGAGACGCTCGATCTGACCGAAGCACCGTTGCATCAGCATACCAATACGATGGACAGCAAAGAGGTGGATTACAACGAGACCTACAGCATCACCTATCATAGTCCGATCACGGTTTCCTATACCCAGATGCAGTATGGTATGCCGTTGGATTACTATGGTGTAAAAGACTGGCAAACCCAGGCGCTCAACGGCGATGAGGTAAGTGTCGAGCTGGTGGCCAAAGACACACTCGGTCAGAACAGCTACCTCTTCGGCGCACCCGTCTTCCCGGTAGGCGACTATCAGTTCCAAGTCACAGCGCATGAGAACTACTATTATAATAATGAACGCGCGAGCGTACCGGATATTGTCTATCTGACAGGCGGCAACCTGAAGGTCTATAACGGTCTGCGCAAGACAACCGAAATCTTCACCATGCCGCTGGATGCCAACGGTTCGGCGCTCATCAATGCCACTATCGACCATGTGACCTTCCTGCAAACGGGGGACAACGCCCTCCATTCGCTGGATTTCTCGGTCGAGAGCGAAGGTGATTACATCAATGCCGAATCGCTGCGCGCCTATGTATTGGGAGCGGAAGAGAAAGCCCAGGATATTCTGGCAGTTGATACTACCGCTACGGGTATCACGCTGCTCGATATTCTCCGTGACCCTCCCGGAAGCGGTTCGTTCGCTACGCTGGCTGCCGGTACCAGGTATAACGTCAGCTACAAGCAGTATTTCAACTACCGCTTCGGTCTCAACCTCAAATTCACATATGGTAACAACACCCAGTATTTCGTAGGCTCGTATGCCGGTACTCCCGTGGGCGGAACGGAGCTGGGTATCATCAATGTGGTACAAAAGACCTCGGATTTCACCCTGCCTATCTCGATGCAATATATCGGTAACGGCAAAGCCGAATACGAGTTCACCACCTCTTCTACCATCTCGACCGGAAGAGATCCGGTAAATGTCGGCGCGATGGCGGATGTATATATCGGTGTGACCAACGGTATCATGACGAGCAAAGCGGATGCGTTCCGTATTGTGGACTCTGTATCCTATGAAATGCTCAAGGCGCAGATAGACAACGAGAACGTACGCGTCGTACAACAAGGCAGGGACACTGCCGGCAACCCGTGGTATCTGATGCGGACGGAAGATGTATTGTTCAAGCACGGCATTCTGTCCTCCTTCTCTTATACCCAGGAGCATGTTTTGAATACCGTCATTCCCGAACTCTACTACCACCTCAGAAGTCTGTTGCATACCGGCAGCCGCGCGGACGCCGTGGCTTTGGCGGAAAGCACGCAGAAACCTGTCTATTGGAGTATGGTAGGTCCCGAGGATGAACACTTCGGTCTGAACGCTTACTACGAAATCATCAAGCCGGAAGGCTATAACAAAGTCGTTATTGACCAGATCAGCGCCGACACCAAGGCTATCAACAACTGGATAGGCATCATTGCTACCAACGAAGCGGAGAAAGTGAATACCGTGTCGGGTACGCCGCTGCAGACCATCTCCCTCAATGGCGGAGTAACGCAGTCCTATTCGGAGAGTTATGCCTATGCAGAGTCGCGTTCGGCATACATCGGCTATCCGTTCATCAGTTTGCAGAGCGGTGAGGCGCAACGAGAGGGAATGGGCGGATTTGCGATTTCTTTCCTCAAGGACAAACTCTTCCCCACCGTATGGACGCAAATAGACGATTACCTGACGGCAGCGAAAGCAGCCCAAGCTGTCGGAGGCGATGGTAACGAGGCTATACAGGCGGAGATTGGTTCTGCCAAGTTCGGCTTTGAATGTGATCCTATCATGGATTTCAACAAAACACTCCCTGAGAACGGAGAGACCACCGGCGCAAGCAAGACGACCAACTATACTATTTCTCTCGGCATCATGGAACATCTGACATTCAATGTCTATAAGTCCAAGACCGATGATTTCAACGCGCAATCCAAAGACACACGCTATACGGCGCATAATTTGGAGAGCGGCAATAAGGACAAATACATCTTCGGTTCGCTGATGTACAGCACCTTGGGCGGTGCTACCATGTGTCCGTGGGAGGGCGCTGATTCCACCTTCTTCTATCGTCCCGGTACTGAAATCAGTGCTGCTACGCAGATGATTGAGAACCCGCAGATCGTCATCAACCGTCACGAGATGAGCAATGTGCCGCAGGATCAGCCTGCTGTCTTCACCATCACGATGTGGAACGAAGCGGACGAGACCCTCGGCTTCGCAAGCGGTCCGATGATTGCTTATACCCTCAAGCAGGATGAAAATTCCAACGTCTCCGGCGCCAAGATCACCATCGACGGTACGCCGCTGGGCGACGGACGCGAATTCATATTCACCGGCAATACGCCGATCACCAAGACCGTGGAGGTACGTGCCGGAGAAGGATACGACTACGAGGATCTGTGCCTTGTATTGGCTTCCCAATGTACTCCAATGAGTACCTATCAGAAAGCTTGTTTCTCCGTCCATTACATGCCGGTGGCTTGCCCCGTAAGCATCTCTACGCCGCATGACAAGTGGATCATGAACACCCTCTCGCCGCAAGACTCTACGGGCTGGTATCTGCCGGTAGTGATTGACGGATTTGATGTTAACTACAAGAACTTCGACCATATCGAGTTCCAATACAAACTCACCACCCACAGCGATGACGACTGGGTGAACCTCTGCTCGTACTATGCGGACGACAGCCTCTACGCCGCCGCTTCGGGCAACAAGGCGATGATCACCTCCGGACGCATCGAGAACGTGCGTTTCTATGGCGAGCGCGACCCGATGGAGCAGCAGTACGACCTGCGTGCTGTAGCTTTCTGCCGCCACGGCAGCAGTTATATCACCCGCTCTTCCGCAGTGATGACCGGTATCAAGGATACCCGTCCGCCGCGTGTATTCGGCGAGGCAGAACCGGCAGACGCTATCTTGGGCATAGGCGATAACCTCCTGTTGCGGTTCAACGAACCGATTGCCGGTAACTACCTCGACGAGGACAACAACTTCCAGATCATCGGTTACACCAACGAGACCGGTATCACCACCGGCATTTCGCTTCATTTCATTGATACCGAGCGGTCCTATGCGGAGTCCAAAGTAATGCGCTCCATTTCAGATAAATCCTTCACGGTCGAGATGCTCGTCCGTCCGGAGAACCCGAATGCCGCATATACCTTCTTTGAATACAAAACCAAAGACGGCAGACCTTTCACCTTCGGTAAGACCGAGGACAACAGGCTGTACGTCCAGTTGGGCTCGAAAGCCGTCTATTCCGACACCCTGCCGGAGAAGATGATCCCCTTCACCCGCGTGGCTGCGGTTTATGACCGCGAGAACAGCCGTATGCGTTTCTACGCAGGCTCTCAGGAAGTGACGGACAAGTTGGTTGCGCCGTTCACCGGAGACATGGAGTTCTCCGGCAGTGCGCCTATCACCATTGGTAAGGGCTTTGCGGGTAACATGATGGAGGTACGCCTCTGGACCAAAGCCCTCTCGCCCGACGAGATAGCGCAGACCAATATGAAGCGCCTCACGGGCTACGAGCGCGAGCTGGTAGCGTACTATCCGATGAACGAGGGCTCAGGTACGACTATCGCAGACAAGGCGAATGGCGCTACCCTCTATACCCATGAGACCGCTTGGGAACACCAGAAAGGTATCTCGCTCCACGTGGCGGAGGGACAAGTTGTCAAACTGGATGACGCACTCCTTAGCCGCTCCAACAAGCAGGACGAGACGCTTATGTTCTGGTTCAAGAGCCCGAGCAGCAACGGTACTATCTTCTCCGCCGGACGCATGGACGAAGAAAAGGGCACCGAACTGTCACTCAACAACGGTGCACTCGTCCTCAAGAACTACAAGAGCGAATGGAAGATTGACGGCAATTATGGCGACAACGAGTGGCACCACTTTGTAATCACCATCAACCGCTCCTTCAATAGCGTAGCCGTTTATATGGATGACCAGATGAAGTTGTCCTTCGGCGCGGACAAGATGGGCGAAATAAGCGGAAGTATGTATATCGGAGGCAATGGCTTCGAGGGCAACATGGACGAGTTTATCATCTTCGAGCAAGCCCTGCCTAAATCGCTCATGGAGACCTACGGAACGCTCTCGCCGATAGGCGATGAGATGGGTCTGATGGCGTACCTGCCGTTCCAAGAGATGAAGGAGAACGCCAACGGTATCCTCGAACAAGTCTTCTCTATCAATGACCAGCGTGTCTTCAAGACCTCGGAAGGCGATGTAGTAGATAAGGTACAACCGCTTATCCTCTCTGTTTCTGATTCGACGGATGTGAAGGAACTCGGTGACCGGTCGCTCTCCGCACCGGTACAGGATATCGGTCAACTGACAAAGATGAACTTCGACTGGTCGTTCAACAACGACGAGCTGATGATCAACCTCAACATGCGCGACCGCGAGATCAACAAACAGACGATCTACATCACCGTCCGCGACGTTGAGGACCTCAACGGTAACCCGATGGCTTCGCCCGTTACATGGACCACGTTCGTGGACAAGAACAAACTCAAATGGGCGCAGCGCAGCATCGCCGTCCGTACCTACTACGAGTCGGGCCGCAGTTCTATCGAGAGACCGATCCGTATCATCAACCACTCCGGTAAACGCCATCAATACACCATTGAGTCCATGCCGGAATGGATGAGCGTGGATGCCGCTTACGGTTCCATTGATCCGACGGGTGAACTGACCGTGACCTTCTCGTTCGACCCCGAACTGGCACCGGGCGTTTATCCGGATGTGCTCTATCTCACCGACGAGGACGGACTGTCCGAGCCGCTACGTATCGAATACACCGTAGAAGCTGTGCCGCCGTATGACGAGATTGACAAAGGTCAGTATGCACTCAATATGTCCGTCTGCGGACAGGTCATCTCGGGTGGCAACTACGACACCAACCCGGAAGACATCGTCTATGCGATGTACCACAACGAGTGCGTCGGCATGGCAAAGGTAGATTTCGAAGATGCAACCAATAAGACGAAAGTCTTCCTCACCATCTACGGCGATGATGATATGGTTCGCAAGGAGCTGAGCTTCCAACTCTGGCAAGCCGGCACCGGCAAACTCATCACCCTCGTTCCGAACCGCCAGATCCTCTTCGCACACGGCTATGTATATGGATGCGGTGACGAGAAACCGGTAGAATTTACCACAAGCGGTTCGCAGACCCAGAATATCACCCTTGGCAGCGGTTGGAACTGGATATCTACCAATCTCAATGTAACCAATACAGAAAAGTTGATGGCGCACGGACAACAGGCATGGACTGAAGGTGACCTTATCAAGAACCCCGCTAACCGCGAGTTCAGCACCTATGCGGAAGCATCGGATGCCTTCGTCGGAACCCTCAACGCTTGGGACTATACCCAGATGTATATGGCGTATGCCGCTAACGGCAATATCCTGCGACTGAGCGGTGAATTGCTGGAGGAGGCAGACAAACAGATCTCGCTCCGCGGCGACGGTCAGTGGAACTCCTTCCCGTGCCTCTTCGAGCAAGCAACACCTGTTACCGAAGCGCTGGCAGACTACTACGACAAAGCCTCTGCCGGTGACCTAATCAAGGCGCACGACCGCTTCGCTGTCTTCTCGTCTGACAAGAAATGGGAAGGCGACCTCAAGACCCTCCGTCCGGGCGAGGGATACCTCTTCCGCCGTATGGGACTCGGCACCGTCACTGTCCATTTCTACAACAATACTTCCAGTGGAGCACCGCAACGTGCGCCGATGTTCACCGGAAAATCAGCTACCAACATGACGATGATTGCGAAAGTAGCCGAAAGTCAAGAAGCCGGATATACTCCTAAAGTCGAAAGAGTAAACGTTTATATCGGCTCAGAACTTGTCGGAGTAGCCGAACCAATCGAGTCGCTCTACTTCCTCACCATCCAGAGCGATGCAGTTGGTGCTCCTATCCGCTTCGAAACGGAGGACGGCACACCATTAACGGCTGAAACTTCTATTTTGTACATGTCTGACAGCCATCATGGCTCACTGACAGCTCCGATTATCTTGACACCGGATGATAATCGTCCATACAAGATTATTGAGGACAATCATGTAGTTATTATTGTAAATAATGAGAAATATGATGTTACAGGTAAGAAATTGTAAATTGATTCTCCTTGCCGCCCTGCTCATCGGGGCGGCAGGGAGCCTTGCCGCACAAAGCTACGGAAGTGGGTTCTTCTCCGTCAGTGCAACAAAACGGGTGCGTTTCGCTACAGAGAACTACACCAGCGGCGAAACGAAGTATTTCGATTGGGATCACCTGCCGACAGGTCAGGAGGTGCTTACGGAAGATGAATGGAACTACCTTCTGGGCACTGATGCCGGAGAAGACGGCGAACGCACCAATGCGTACCAGCTTTACGCTTTAGGACGTATTAAAACGAGTACTGATCCGGAGACATATCAGAACGGCTTGATTATCCTGCCGGACTACGAGACGTGGGTACAACCCGACGGAGTGAATGCATTGGATGTGGATCACACGCAACAAGGCTATGAAAAAAACACGTATTCTGCTGCCGACTGGAATGACATGGCGGCTGCGGGTGCAGTATTTCTCCCATGTATGGGATACTCGACCAACGGTACTACCGGTACAGATGAAACGACGCATGGCTCCTATTGGATCAAGACAGAAGACGGGTACAATACGAACAATGCCTACCGTTTACAGTTTGAAGACAATTTGGTCAGTGAACAAGGAACAATGGCGAAAACCAACAAGTATTCCGTCCGCACGGTCACTACCGCACCGGCAATCCTCAGCGAGAATGACGAGCAGTTGGAGTTTGCAACCAAGAAAGCATTGCTAGCGTCTGGTACGGAGGCCTATATCATACGCACGCTCCGCAAGGCGGGATGCTTCAACACCCTCACCCTGCCGTTTAACGTGCCGGATATAGCGTCCTCGCCCCTCGGCGGAGATAACGTGGAGGTATATACCTTCACTTCGGCTACCGTACAAGACGGAACCTTGCTGCTGGATATTGCGCGGGTGACATCCAATAGCCTTGACGCCGGTACGCCGTACCTTATCCAGTGGGATAACACCGGCGAGGTGATGACATTCCTGCACTTCACCGGCATCACATCATGGGATAACGACGAAGAGGCTGAAAACGCCGGCACCGGAGATGTGCAATTCAAAGGCTTCTACGGCAAGAAGCATATTGACGATGACGCTAACCATAGCAACCTCTTCTTGGCGGGAGGCAACGAGCTCTATTGGCCCAATGACGGGGATGACGAGAACGCGAAGATGTTGGGCTTCCGCGCGTTTTTCAATGTAACTACCGGCGTTTCTTCATCTCCTATCCGTCGCGGCATGCCTGCCGCTTTGCGTATCGTTGAGAACAGCAATACCACCACCGATGTGGACCATGTACAAAGAGACGATGCACAATGTACAAAGGTAATGCGTGACGGGCAACTCTACTTGCTGCACAATGGACGAATGTACAATGTACAAGGTCAAATGATTAAGGAAGGAGGTCTCCAATGAAAAAATATTCTTCACCCAATACGGAAAAATATTCTATACAATGTCAATCTTCCCTCCTTGCCGGCAGCACTATGAAGATAAAAGAAGGTGGGAAAGAACAAATATATGCTTGGTAAACAATTAAAACTTATGAGTATGCATAACAAGTTTTATATCTTGGTACTTAGTACGATGTTACTTTGTACTTTCACGGGTTGTAAGAACAATGAACCCGAGAATTTTTCCGGTAATGTCTCTAAGCCCACTTGGAGCGTTCCTTCGAACTATGACTACACCTCGTCTATGACGGTAGTTCTTAAAGTAGATCTCGCGGCGCAATATCCCTCCCTCGCTGCAGCATGGCAAATACAGAGTGATGATCTCTTAGCCGCTTTTGTAGAAGGAGAGTGCATAGGAGTTGCCAAGTTGCTTGATAACGGGCTCTTCAACCTCTATCTCTCTGCGCCCTCACAGGGTAGCGGAAAGGTGACACTGCGTTATTACTCCGCCTATTTTAAGAACCTCTTCGTAGCTACAGATGCCTTTGTCTTTAAGAATGACAGCCATCTCGGTACGATAGCGGCTCCGTTCACGCCCAAGTTCGTCGTAGAGAAATGACTCTAATGATTCTGCTTTTCGTGCTCATGCTGTTCGTGCTGTGGCTCGGTTCACGGCACGGCGGCTTGGCACTCGGCGCCATCTCGGGACTGGGCTTGGCGGTCATGGTCTTTGTCTTCGGGCTCAAACCCGGAACTCCGCCGACCGATGTGATTTATATCATCATCGCCGCCATCACTTGCGCCGGAATCATGCAGGCTGCAGGGGGTATGGACTGGTTGGTGCAACTGGCAGAGAAAATGCTCCGCAAGCACCCCAATAACATCACCTTTCTTGCCCCGCTTGCAACGTTTCTTCTGACCGTCCTTTGCGGTACCGGTCACGTGGTCTATATGCTCATGCCGATAATCTGCGACATTGCGCTCAAAAAAGGTATTCGTCCCGAGCGTCCATGCGCGGTAGCGTCTGTAGCAGCACAGGTAGGCATTACGTGCTCTCCTATCGCAGCAGCAGTGGTCGCTTTTGTAGCGATTAGCAATGCCAATGGCTTCGACATTACCATCCCGCAGGTGCTTATGGTCAATATACCGGCATGCCTGTGCGGACTTATGGCGGCGGCAGCGTTCTCCTACAAGCGCGGAAAAGATCTTGACAAAGACCCTGAGTTCCAGGCTAAGATAGCCGACCCCGTGCAACGTGAGTATATCTATGGTGAGTCCGCCTCTACGTTGGACAAGCCTGTTACCAAGTCCGCTAAGGCATCTGTATTCATCTTCCTTGGCGCACTGCTGTGCATCATCTGTTTCGCTATCTTTCCCGACCTCTTGCCCGACTATGAGACAGTCAAACCGGTCAAAGGGGCGGAGAGCATAGAGGTGATTGACGGTATCTCAATCTCTGCCGCTCACCTCGCCGAAGAGGGTATTCTCATAGACTCCATTACGGAGATTGTGGACGAAGATATCAAGATGAATCTCGTCATCCAGATTCTTATGATTTCTGCGGCTGCGCTGATGGTGCTGTTCTGCAAGGCAAATCCTAAGAAAGCTGTCGCCGGAGCTGTTTGGCAAGCCGGTATGACCGCTGTAGTGGCGATTTTCGGTATAGCATGGATGGCGGATACGTATTTTGCGAACTTTATGCCCCGTATCCAGTCTATACTTGAAGGCGTAGTTGCCGACTATCCATGGGCAATCGCTTTTGTATTCTTCCTTGTCTCGGTACTGATTAACTCGCAGGGTGCTGTCATCGTAGCGATGCTGCCGTTGGCATACTCACTCGGTATCCCGGGTCCGGTGCTCCTTGGTGTACTGCCTTCTGTCTATGGCTATTTCTTCATACCCAACTATCCTTCGGACATAGCTACCGTCAATTTCGACCGCTCAGGCACCACTAAGATTGGCAAGTACCTCTTGAACCACTCCTTCATGATGCCCGGCCTCGTTTCCGTCACCGTAGCGACCCTCGTAGCGTATCTAATGACGGCTATCATTTATTAGATTCTCTCTTTATTGCTAAAAAGAAAAGGTTCAAGGCAACTTTAGACATAAACATCTAAAGTTGCCTTGAATCATAAAGTAAAAACTCTCATACATAGTAATATGAGAGGCGATATAAGTAAAAAGAAAGGTAGGAGATTTATAAAGGATCCATAACGGATCTATAAAGGTGGTCGCGGGCTGATAAGGGAGAGTCGACAAGCAAAAAGGACAACCAATTGGCTGTCCTTGTGTCGAGAAGAGGCGACTCGAACGCAAGAGCCCATGCACAAGATTCCCCTTGGCACGGGCTAATGCTGTTCTATGGTACGCGCACTTTCATTACCTGCAAGTCTTCACCCTCGCGTATGGTGAGGATGTAGATGCCAGGGGAACGATGAGAAAGGGAATGGATGGCCTCGGGTGTATTGAGCGGCTCTGTCACGACCTGTCTTTCCAATTCATGTCCCATAACGTCATAGAGAGTAAGCACTCGTTGCGGAGTCTCGGCAGGCACTAAGTCGCGGCTACGCTGCACTGCATCAAAAGGTTGCTCGCACGTATAAACAGTTCGATTATCCACTGTATTCATCCGGCAAAAATAGACACCGAATAAGCCTTGCGGATTATACAAGAACTGCTGCGTTTCCCCCTGCATCTCGGCACCATTCTCATACCATTGGTAGGTGGTATATTGTCCCTGACTATTGTCGATAAAAAGAACATCATTCCACTTGCGCAACATCTGTTTCGAAGCCGCAATGGTAAAGGTTACTTGTTCGGTTGAGGAACAATTTATTCCGTCTGTTTCTACTGAAATGAGTGCTGTATAATCCCCGGCTTGCCAATCAGGAGAGAGGGGGGCGACAATCTCTTGTTGGTCAATAGTCGTACTATAATCCTGTCCGTCTATCGAAACAGTAAAGCGGTCGGGCGTACCGTCAATCACTTCATAGGGGAAACGAAGTTCGGTTTGGTCATCACATGTACGACTGATTGGCGAAAGCGTTATCCTTGGGACATCATATACTGTAAGCCATAAGGAATCATTAAAGCCAATTTTATAGACATACTTACCGGCAGGCATGGGAGAGAGGTCTAATCCATGATTATTGTAGGACTCATCGGTACAAATAGTGTCCCTCCATTTATTACATGATGCTCTCCGGGGAGCAATAATCGCAGCAGAACTCTCACGGGTACATAGCGGTTTAGCCTCAAAGGCTGCATAAACAGGGTGTTCGACAGGGTCGTCGATATTATGAAGTGTGAGGGTTATAGTCGCAATCTTTCCGGACACAAGAGCGGTAGCGCTTTGGTCGCCATTATCGGAATAAGAGAATACCATCGTTTGTCCGGTCGCATCGTAATGTGTCGTCGCTTTAAGGACAACATCATAACTTTCGGTATTGCAAAGTACTATGTCGGGAATATCAGAAGTGATCTCCAGTGCATCAATCACATAGGAGAATGGGACTGCGGGCAAATTGAATGTCTTAACACAACTATTGGCGCCATCAAAACTGATGTGCAGGATGTGATTATCCTTACCATCGGCAGGGATACTATCAAACTCCAATTGATTAAGAGTCAGTGTGTCTCTACTCAATGGGGTAAAGTCAGCCGTTTGAGTGGGGAGGTCATCGACCCAATAGGTAAATGTCCCCTGCTGGTAACAGTAATCCAGATTGAAGGTCAGTTTAGTACTAATATCGCTACAGCCGGGTTCCGAGAAGAGATACGATGCAGGTGTCAAAACGCGAGGAACTGCCGGAGCTTGTGTTTCTGCCTCTAGCATGGCACTCGGCCATGCGGAGAAATACGCTTGCCATTGGTGGAACTCGGGTGTTAGGGACGGGATAATAATAGTGGTATCCTTGCTGAACATCGCATCATTGGTAGTGGAAGTAGCAGAGACGGGATATTCCGTGCCGGTAGTGAGATCTTTGATAATGATATGGCCTTTAGCATTTTTATACTCGAGGTGCATATTGATACTGTATTCAGGTCCTCTATCACAAGCAAGAGGTTGTGGCGTAACGGTAAAGGCCGTCATTTTAGGCTCATGAGCATAGACGGTAAATTTCTGCTGTGATTTAACCACACGCGAGATACTGCTGATAGCATGGAACTGGATATCATCCAGGGCGAAATCATTACCGATATTCAGGGTGTTGGTATTCAGATTAACTACGGAAATAGTGACATTATCGCAGTTTTCATCGGCATAAAATGTCTCCGAATGTTGATGCCAGATATTATTGCGATACTCATCGGAACCGAGATCAAGGACACCGGATTCCCAAGTATGCCCATTGTACTCTATTCGGAACTTAAATTGTGCAGCGTTGTCCATTTCTCCATAGTTATTGATATTCGCTGCCCAGAAGGAAAGAACATAGGTAGTTCCTGCCTTGAGTTTTAAATCAGGATTGGTAGCGGTAGAAGCGTACCATGCCTTTTTATTGCCACCTTCTATTCCTGTAGCAGCGTCAAAGAGGGCAAAATAATTACCTTCCCTCGGTCGGACATCAGCGTATGTCGGATAGAAATGCTGAGCACTCTGCACAACTGCAAAACCATTGGTTCGGTACTTGTGTACAGAATCGGTAGGAGAGATATGTATCCACGGGTTAATAGACTCATTATCATAGAAATTAATATCCGTTGTGCTATTGTCATACCTATCCCAGAAGAGGTAATCACTAATGTTGCTCGTTGAGCCCATAGTACCATAGACAGTAACATCTGCGGATTCGTAGCCGCCATTGGTCATCATGTCATTCATGGTACCACTAATCGGATAAAATTCCTTGTAAACATAGGTTGCTGTTGTGTCATTATTAAAGGCCGGTACAGAATAAGCTTGCGCCTGTCCATCAGATTTTCTATACTCTACGTTATCCACAATCCAAACATAGTCATTATTAGGGTCGGCATTGACGGGGTTTAGAATGATTTGGTCACCGGTAAGGATGTTTTTAGTCACAATATCAAGGGCTTGTGTAGCATTTGGCACATTAATGGTAATCTCTTGAGCACATGCGGCATTGCCTGTGAAATAGGCTCTGGCAGTAGTTGTGACCCCATTAGCGGTTGCTGCGGGCACGCCGGTAAGGGAGAAACATTGCGGACTCCTGGGTGAAGGAATATCAAGGGTTTGACCGTCACATTCGATAACCAGCGAGCCATTGGGTTCGCCAAAAGCGACAACGCCATCAAGGGTATAGGTATTATCGTCTGCATTGACAGCCGAAATGGCAGTTTCGAAGGAGGTAATCGAGCAATCCAATTCGCAGTCTTGCGCATCCGCTATGACATGCACTTTCCGGCGGGCTGTTTTGTCGGCAGAGTAGAGATAGTAATAAATACCTCCCGCAGGGATAGAGGCAGGAAGGGTCGTAAAGAGGTCTTTATCGGTGTAATGCTCATCATCACGTGGGGTGCCGGCGTAGGTATTGATGGCAGTCCATGTTGTACCGTTAGTGGAAATATACCATGCATGAGCATATACATTATCATAGACATACTGCGTTTTGGCAGCGTTCAATTTAGGGCGCAACGACAAGGGTCCCCCTAAGGCAGAAGGGCAGATATGCATCACTTCCTCAGCCGTTTGAGCCGCAAAAATATTCAAAGCGCCGGCTACCGGACTATATATTTTCCAGCGGTGCTCAGCATCGTCAAAATCGTTGATGCAGTTCCATTGTTTATCCGCGGGGATATCAATATCCCCCGATTGATTCCATTTGTGGTCCCAATCGGGAGCAGTACCCCGGACAACAATGGCATAATCATAGGTCGCTGCAGCGGGCATGGTGCCATGATATATTTTAGAAGTGCCAATCTGCGATAAGGTCATCCAAAAATGGATGTCAGGGTGCTGTGAGTGGTAGAAATAGATGTAGAGATTAGCATTATCCTTGGACCAGTCGCCAATGACATCGCCCTGTTGGGCATTGACATACACATCTTCACCCGCCACATAATTACGAGCCGTGATGGTGGCAGTTACAAGCATCAATAGTATAATGGTTATATATTTCATAGTTTTCATAATCAGACCTCCTATTTTTGTATTTGACTTTGATTCATAACAACTTTCACTTCAACACGTCTGTCAAGCGGCAATTCGTGGTTGACATTTTCATCATTAGGAATAAGTGAGCCGTGCCCTAATACGATGACGCGTTCTTCATCCAATCCGTGCTGTATCAAATACTGCGCGACGGCTTGCGCCCGGTTATAAGCAAGAATCTCATTGAACTCAACTTGTCCTTCCGCAGAGGCGTGTCCGTCAATAGAGATTTTAGCATCCGGAACATCATTCAAGATACTAACAATAGATGATAGGTACTGTTGCACCTCATGGGTCAATTCGTAACTGCTGAGCGCGAAGTAAATCTTATTGAATTTCTCGACTTTTTTAGCCGCTTCAACGATATGTCTGCGTGTTAAGGTGTCTATACGCGTAGTATAAATAGTGTCCAAACGCGACAAAGTCTCGACCGTGGTGTCTCGACGCGTGAAATAGTCGAAGTAATCAATGATATTATGTTTGTCAGGCGCAATGTAATGCCAGTGAACACCGACCTTAACTCCGACCTCCCAAGGATGAGAGGCAGAGGTTTCATTGAGCGCATAACTGCTTTTATATTCATCCATGAAAGTAAAGGTCTCATCCCTCCAGCCTAAAGGTGTTTTGGTAGAATTATTAGCATCATTTAAGGCGCAATGGAAATATCCGCCGAGGAAGAGGTCTATCTGTTTTGTCATAGGCAAAAGAGCTCCTAAGTCAGCGAAGATAGCTATTTGCGGGCGGACAGCAATCACACCCTTTGAGTGCGGGTCATTGCGATAATCTTTAGTCCCGAACTCGTGCAGTTCACTTAATGTTAAGTCCCAAGCGGGATAGTAGCCGCTATGATTAATCTCTCCGTCCAAGACCCGATAAGAAGTGCCCAGACTAAAGGAAGGAGCCAACCCTACAGAGGCAAAGATTCCCACGGGCTTCTCATCAAACATTTTACGGTATTGGATGGAAAGAGGTATGCCGAGATTATAAATTGTCTGACGTTCATTCCATCGATTAATATGTGCCGTATGGTCGTAATTCTGTTCCAAATCGGTATCCGTTTGACGAGACCATGTATAGTCCCCTCTCAAGTGCGCCGTAGAAGTATAATTCGTGAACCATAATCCGGCTCCTACACCCCAATTGGGATGGAAAAAATAGGCGTATTGTGCTTGCAGCAGACCACTAACAAAGCCACCGGTTGTACTGCCTTGCAGGTTATTGAAGCGATAACCCAACGAACCATAGCCAAGTCCGGCATACGCTTGCACATAATGTCCACGTGTATCAGAAGAGTCTGTGTAGATAATTTCCTCGCGCTGCATAGCGACACTGTCAGGTGTACTGATGATGCGAGTTAATGTATCCACAAAATAGTGGATAGTGGTTATCTCCACCTGTACTAAACTATCCGGCAACCTCTTCATTTCCTCCGTTTCATCCAAAGGGAAAGATTTCTCGGAGGTAGTTGCTCTTTCTAACTGACGCGCTTTTGTGATGATTTCAGTTGTATCACTCTGCGCTATAATGCTCTGCGCATAGAGGAGTGCAACCATAAATCCACAAAAACGGATACGACAAAAGATAGAATGGTTTTTCATAATAGGTATTTGGATTTAAAGTAAGTTCAGTTTTTAAAAGTAGAAGTTGAGCGTAGCGCCAACTCCTGCAGGGCTTGCAGCCGATAAGGTCCAATAGGTGGGTGCATTCTCACAGGCTTTAGCATTATAGACCTTAGCGGCACCGTGCATGCGGTTATATCCAATCTTAAGGAGCGGAAGCGAAGCAATCAATCCGGCTGCACCTCCAAGTGCTAAAAAACATCCCACTCGACAATGCACAATAGACTGGACCTGCGATGGCGATGGCATACCGATATAAGTACCGATACTCGGTACAGCATAGACTAAGGTCGATAGCAAGAAGGGTATTCCGGTGACCAATAATCCGCCACCGACACCGAAACAAGTCCATCCGGCAATCATCAATGTGCGCCCGTTATGGAACAGTCCATAGGCTTCAGGGCAGGTGTTCTTTAGATAACCCTCGTAGGCTCTCATACGCATAACCTCATTATTGACATAATAACGGTTGCCAACCCTCGTTGTGCGGGGCATTAAGGGCGACTCAACAGGTTGTACAAACTGTGCCTCAAGAGGCAATAACGACATGAACAATAATGTTAATAAAATTATTTTCTTCATAACCAAGTCTCCTCTTCGCTATATTCGTCAAACCTCGTTGCCCAAAGAATCCACCAAGAAATTTCCCATACGGCATCAAGATACGCCGTCGGATAGTAGTTATAAATATCGGTATTTGCCAGAGCAAAAATAGCATCAACGGACATATTCCAATATGTCTCTATATCCGTGGTAATGGTTTGAGCATAAAGATTGTGAAAGGCTTTATTGGTACTCAAGTCAAAGGTGGAGGGCGTTTTTTTATTGTCGTACATTCGGATACGCCTATAGGACGCTTCCTCCGTTTGGGCAGTACGATTAGTAAAGAGTCTGCATGTCACCCCCGCAAAAGTAATGGTATCCTCTTTATACTTAGCGTCAAGATGAAGATAGTCCTCCCGCTCCGCCATACCGGTAAAATAGGAAGCATTAGGAATTTGATAATATACATTTTTGTCGGTGTTCACTACATAAGAATCCCGATTAATACTTAAAAAATGCACAGAATCACAGTAGATATAATCTAATCGTTGTTTGTGTCCATAATCACAGAAGGTGAGCACGATTCCGTTATTATAGGTCACCACACCTTTTTCAAGAGCATAAATTCTTCCGGCAGCCATATCCTCTTCCTCTTGGGTCGCGACATTAAGTCCGCAAGAACTCAAGCCACACAGGATAGCTGATAAGATTAGTAATAATTTTCTATTCATACGTACATATAGTTTAATTTCATCATAATTTTTCAACACGTGCTGCGTCTAAGCGCAATAAGATAAAGAGTAGTAATGTAAATCCCCACAACGAGCTACCTCCATAACTGAAGAACGGCAACGGGATACCAATCACCGGTAATAATCCGAGCACCATTCCCACATTGATTGTCACATGGAAGAACAGCACACCCGCCACAATATAGGCATAAATACGGCTAAACATATCTCGCTGTCTCTCCGCCAGGGAAATTATTCGTAAGATAAGCGCGAGGTATAATAGCAGGGTGCAGGCCGCACCAACAAATCCCCATTCTTCTCCGACAGTACAAAAGATAAAGTCCGTATCCTGCTCGGGAACATAATGCAATTTAGTTTGTGTGCCCTGCAGATATCCTTTGCCAAAGAAGCCTCCTGAGCCAATAGCAATTTTAGACTGCATAACATTATAGCCGGCTCCCTGCGGGTCGTCCTTCATACCTAACAAAACCTCAATACGCGTACGCTGGTGGGGCTGGAGGATTTTTTCGAAGGCAAAATTGCAAGCTCCGGCATAACCTAAGAACAGAAATAGCGCTAAGGTCAACCACCATTTAGCGGTTCTACTTCGTTTCCATGTGCGCCACACCATAACAGCATACAAAACCACCATGATTACCGCCGCAGACAAGAAACCGAATCGGATTACGATAATGAAGAATAGTGCAGCTAAAACCGCCACAACAAGTACCCAACCGGACATTCCCTGACGATAAAACATAAGCATGAAAGAGGAGAATACCAATGCCGTTCCTGTTTCTCGCTGCCACACCATAATAACAAGCATAGGAACACCGATTAACGCCGCCGGCACTACAAGGTCACGCCACGTTCGATATTTATATTCATATCGCCCCATAAATTTCGCAACAGCTAACGCAGTAATACATTTGGCAAACTCAGCCGGTTGGAAACTTACCGGTCCAAGAATAATCCAGGAATAAGAGCCTTTGATATCATGCGTAAAGAGAGGTGTCGCGAGCAATAAAAGCAGCATAAATCCGTAAAGATAATATGCTGACAAATCATAAAATTTACTATCTATCAAGAGTACAATTATGCCGATGAAAACGGATGTTATCATCCATACAAATTGCTTTCCTGCCCGATTATGAAAATCGAACATAGATGTTTGGTCATAGTTATAGGAAGCGCCGTAGATATTGAGCCATCCAAAGATGCACAACGCTGCGAACATCGCAACTGTCCACCAGTCTATATTTTGCCATATTGAACCATTACGGGTCATGGGGTAACCTCCACTTTAGCGGGGTGAATAAAATCAGCGTCCTCCAATCGTTTAACCACCCAAGGGCGGGTAATTGTGTCCGTCAAGTATAGCTCCATCATGAGCGATCCGACCGGGGCAGCCCATGTAGCACCAAAACCGGCGTTTTCGACCACGACGGCAACGGCAATCTGAGGGTTATCCATAGGGGCAAAGCCGATATAAATAGCATGATCCTTACCATGCGGGTTCTGCGCCGTCCCTGTCTTACCACACATCATAAGAGTATCTATGTTATTATATCTACCGGTTCCGGCTGTCATCATGCGATGCATGCCACGATGCACGATATCGAAATAGTGCGCCTCAACATTGGTTACATGTTTCGCTGTATTGAACGGCATATTTTTATTCAGATGCGGGGTGAAATAGTAGCCTTTATTGGCTATAGCAGCAGCCTCATTGGCAAGTTGCATTGGTGTAACGAGAATCTCCCCTTGCCCGATAGAAAGAGACCGTATAGTAAGGGCTTTCCAACCCGTTTTGCCATAATACTTATCATAATAGGCTGTTGTCGGGATAGAACCCGCCGATTGCTCACTAAGGTCTGTGTTCTCAAATTTATCCCCTAAGCCGAATGAACATATATCTTCTCGCCACTGCTCGTAACGAGCGCGGAAGGTCATATTATCAGTTCCATAACCTTCTTTCTGCATATTGCTCTGGAAAGCCAACCAGAAATACGGGTTACAAGACTGCTCGATGGCCTCTTCAAGATCAACCGGTGAGCCGTGGTGATGCGTACATTTAATGGGAAGCGATTGGGGGCCGTTACAAGGATAAATGGAACTTTCCGTGATTCCTTTTTCCTGCAAGGCGGTCAACGCTTGAAGGAGTTTGAACGTAGAACCGGGAGGATAAAGAGCTTGCGTTGCCCTATTCATTAGGGGTTTATTCGGGTCATTGAGCAAGTTATTATAGTTGGCGGAACGCTCACGTCCGACCAATTGGGCAGGGTTCCAATTGGGCGAAGAAACCATCGCTAAGATTTCCCCCGTTTTAGGTTCTATTGCTACAGCTGAACCGATTTTATTTTGCAAAAGGTCTTCTGCCAATAACTGTAATCGGATATCAATGGTCAATGTTAAGTTCTTACCACTCTCAGCGGGGATATCCATTTCACCTTCCCGATAGGAGCCCTGAATACGTCCGCGGGCATCACGCATCAAAACTTCAACACCCTTTTCGCCCCTCAACTCCTTCTCATACGTCCTTTCAATACCGTCACGACCTATATAATCTCCCAATTGGTAGTAATTATCTTTCTCCAAATCCGCGGCGCTTATCTCACCTACCGAGCCCAGAACATGAGATGATGATTGGTAAGCGTAATCACGGAGTGTGCGTTTACGGATACCGACCCCTTTATAGCGATAGAGGTTTTCCTGAAGGTCTGCAATATCTTCTTTCGATAATTGGCTCATAAAGACCTGCGGCGTATAGCGGCTGAAACCTCTATTCTTTTTCTTATCGGAAAAGGCTTTAATCCGTTCTTCAAATTCAGTCGTCGTTATGTGCATAGACTGACAAAAGGCAATGGTATCAAAACCGTGTCGCATTTCCCTTAGAATCATGGTTATTTCGTATATCGGCTGATTAAAGACCAATAATTCGCCGTTGCGATCATAAATAAGTCCGCGAGACGGGTAAACAGGTTGTCTCACCAAAGCATTGGAATCAGCCCTTTCCCGACTGGCTTGGTCCACTATCTGCAACATGAAAAGGCGTGTTATATAGATAAGCACCACCAATACAACGAAAGCACTTATAACATACCTCCTATTATAGTTTTCGTCATTAATCATGGCCGTGAATGAATCATATCATATCCCCCTATAAGGATTATGGTCAGGATATAACTGACAATGATTGATAGGAATGTCCAGAGGAAATGGTGAAAACTCCATGCAGAGAGCATTGTGACCATTAGCACATGGACTGCTGTCATGGATGTCATCAATTTCCACATCGAAATAGTACCGATGGATGCAGATGTTATTTCCCCTGCTATTCTTTCCGGTTCGGCAATTAAGGAGTTAATCATCAACCGTCTAAAGTACATCACCGCTACAGAAGCCGCCATATGTATACCGATTGTATTGGAACAAATATCCACAATCAGCCCCACGAACGCACCCATCAAGATATCCGCCCAGTGTGGCAGACGAATGGGCATCATGATGAGGCAAATAATATATATCTGCGGATGACAAATACCTAACCACTGCAAGCGGTCTATCAGGAGGACTTGCAGAAACAAGGCAATAATCAGTCGTATCAGTTGCTTAATCCACTCCATTGAGTTCCTCCTGTTCTTGCGCTAAGGTATTAACAATCACTTGCACGAAATCCAATTTGCGGAAATCGGTACAAAGGTTTACATCAATTGAATAATAGCTGTCACCCGGTTTGATAGAAGCATGTTTGACCACGCCGACAGGAATACCTTCCGGGAAGGCACTTGTTAAGCCGCTGGTCACTATCGAATCTCCGTCCGTTACGCTGACATGGGAAGCAATATCCGTCAGAATTGCGCTATCCCAAGACTTGCCATTCCAAACCAATGTGCCAAAGTATTTATTCTTATCCAACCGACAACTAATTTGACTCTGATTATGGATAACAGGCATTACCAATGCAAAATGGTCACTCACCGTACATACGATACCGACCACACCATCCTTATTACGTACACCTTGCCCGATACGAACCCCATCCAAGCTTCCTTTATTGATGGTTAGGTAGTTGTGCCCCACATTGCGAGTCAATTGAATCACGCGGGCGGGGATATAATGAATTTGCAGATGGGCATAACTATAGGTTCGGGCAATGGAATCTTCCAACTGTGCCTCCACGATATTGGCAAGTGCACTGAGAGAGTCGCGGAGGAGTGCATTCTCCTCCATGAGATTATAATTCTCCTGCCGTAGGTGAAAATAATCACTACACTCCGTAGCTTTCTCCATCTGCCATGCCACCACTGTATTTGAAGTAGCAATAAAAGATGCTTTAGGATAATGGATATTAGAAACAATCAATATAAAAGCAACAACTTCCAAAGCCAAGAAAACCAGGAAGTTGCTATATCTTGCCAATATTTGCAGAAGATTCCGCATCTATGGTGAATACTTAACGAAGCAAGAAATTGAAGTTAGAGGTATTCTTCAAAGCTACGCCGGTACCACGAGCCACTGCGTGCAATGGGTCTTCCGCCACATGGAAAGGAATAGTAATCTTAGTGGACAAACGTTGCGCCAGACCATGAAGCAAGGCACCACCACCGGTCAGGAAGATACCGCGTTTAACGATATCGGCATAAAGTTCAGGCGGTGTTGATTCGAGGGCTTGCAGAACTGCGGTTTCAATCTTGGAGACAGATTTCTCCAAGCAATATGCCACCTCTTGATACGAAACGGGAACTTGCATCGGCAGAGCGGTCACTTTATTCGGGCCGACGACAATGTAATCTTCAGGACCATCTTCCAATTCAGGGAGGGCAGAGCCAACCTGTATCTTAATACGTTCCGCAGTAGGCTCATCAATACGCATATTGTGCATCCTACCCATATAATCGACGATATCTGCATTGAAGTCATCACCGGCAGTCTTAATTGATTTATTGGTTACAATACCTCCGAGCGAGATAACGGCAATCTCTGTGGTGCCGCCACCGATATCTACAATCATGCATCCTTCCGGAGCTTCCACGTCTATACCCATTCCGATAGCCGCAGCCATAGGCTCATAAATCATATAGACATCGCGCCCACCGGCATGTTCCGAGCTATCGCGCACAGCACGAATTTCCACTTCCGTAGAGCCGGAAGGAATACATACCACCATTTTGATATTGGGTGATAAAAAGCGATTTTGCCGCGGAATCATCTTAATCATGCCCCTAATCATCATCTCGCAGGCATAGAAATCTGCGATAACGCCGTCACGAAGCGGACGGATAGTCTGAATGAGCGAGCCGCCCTTACCAATCATCTGTTGAGCTTTACGCCCTACGGCTTTGAGTTGTTTACCGTTTGCTACATCCAGCGCGACAACGGAGGGTTCATCTACGACAATCTCATCATTGGTCATGATAATCGTGTTGGCGGTGCCGAGATCAATAGCAATTTCCTGAGTGAAAGAAAAAAATCCCATATAGTGTTAAATTAAAATCTAAAAAGCGTACAAAATTACATATTTTTTTTCAGTTATGCAAAACTTTTCGCATTTTGCATGAAAAAAAACAAAAAAGGCAGCTTTTTGCTGTCTTTTTGCGCTCCCTCTAGGACTTGAACCTAGGACCCCCTGATTAACAGTCAGATGCTCTAACCGACTGAGCTAAGGAAGCTCTTTCGACTTGGAAAAATATTCGTTTTTCCGAAATCGGGTGCAAAAGTATACTTTTTTTTTGAAACTACCAAATTTTTTTCACTTTTTTTTGTTTTATTCATATTTTTTTCGTAATTTTGTACGTTTTTTAGTTCAAACCCTCCAAACTAATGAGAAAAGTACTTGGTTTAGGCAATGCGTTAACCGATATGCTGCTGCAAGTCTCCGAGGAAGATTTGCGTGAATTGGGTATGCCGAAAGGTAGTATGAATTTGATTACGCGTGAACAGGCGCAAGAGATTCAAATGCGTTTTGCGATGGTGCGTAAACGTATGGTTGCCGGCGGTTCGGCCTCCAATGCCATCACAGCTATCACCCAATTGGGTGGTAAAGCTGCCTTTATCGGCAAGATAGGCAATGACGAGGTCGGAGAATTTTATCGCAGTGACCTTATTAAAAATGGAGTCAAGCCTGTGCTGCTGACATCTCCGGATAAAATGTCCGGATGCGCTATCGTACTGATTACACCGGATGGTGAGCGCACTTTCGCAACCTATTTAGGTGCAGCTGCGGATATGCACGCTGAGGATATTCAGAAAGAAGCATTTATCGGGTATGACATCTTCCATATCGAAGGCTATATGGTGCAAGATAATGAACTGATTGAGAAAGCCATCCGTTTAGCTAAAGAAGCAGGTTGCATGGTTTCTCTGGATCTCGCATCGTATAATATTGTCAATGAGAACCATTATTTCTTAAAAGGTCTTATCAAGAAATATGTAGATATCGTCTTTGCCAACGAAGACGAATCGTTCGCCTATACACATCTCAATCCCGAAGAGTCAGTGGCTAAGATTGCCGAGCAATGCGATATTGCAGTAGTCAAGGTGGGTAAACGCGGGTCTTATGTCCAACAAGGCTCTAAGCGCTTCCACATAGGTGCCATCACAACGGAGTGCACTGACTCTACTGGCGCCGGTGACCTATATGCAGGTGGTTTTTTACACGCTCTCTCTGATGGTTTTGATGTCAGTAAGTGTGGCGAGGTTGGAACCATAGCGGCAGGACGAGTCGTTGAGATTATCGGCACCAAATTGAGCGACGAGACATGGGAGGAGATTCGACGCATTTGCGCCCTTTATCGCGGATTTATGCAGAAATACCCCACTGGGCTTTAATATATAATTAGGTATGCAGAAAATTATCTATTTCTTCTATTGCCTATGGCAGATTATTGTATTCCCCATTTTGGTATTTAATACCATAATGTGTGCGATACTGACTATTATATTAGTGCCGTTCCGTAACTCAGCTTTTGTACATTGGTACCAAATGTGGTGGTGCAAATTATTTTTCTACTGGCTTTTTATTCCCGTCAAGTTGACCGGTACTGAGAATATAGATATCCATCAGTCCTATGTCTATGTGGCTAATCACGAGTCAATGTTTGATGTCTTTTTAGTGTATGGATGGTTACCTTCCGTCTTCAAATGGATGATTAAAGCTGAGGCGCGTAAAATTCCCTTTGTCGGCACGGCATGTAAAGCCGCGGGGCATATATTTGTAGAGCGCGGCAATGCCCGTAAATCCTTTGAGTCAATCAATGCCATTAAAGAGCAACTTCATGATGGTGTTTGCACGGTTATCTTTCCTGAAGGCACGCGTTCGGCTGATGGTCAGATAGGTCGTTTCCGTAGAGGTGCTTTTCAGATTGCCCTTGACCTAAATTTACCTATTGTCCCCCTATCCATAGAGGGCTGCTATGAAGTTCAACCAAAGGGCAAAGTTTTTGCCAAGTGGCATCCGGTTCACCTACATATAGGTAAACCCATTGACCTCAACCAACTTAGGGAACAACTCAAGGCTTCCGGACACGAAGAAGAAAGGCATGACGAAGCCATTATGAATTATGTTCGGGACAAAGTAGCAGAAGGTATTTTTGAATAACATTAATTAGGATCTACATCCACAAGGATTTGGACACGGCGCAAGGTCGTGTCCTTTTGTAATGAACGAATCTCTGCTGCAAGCAACTGCTTTGCTTTACTTTGATTCGCTGTACTTTCTATCCGTAATCGTATTTGGCGCAAGTAATACCGCTGTATTTTGGCTATAGCAGGTGTTATAACCACCGAGCAGCGATTACCGAAGATATGTCCCAGTTGCACCTGCAGGGCATCGGCAGCAGACTGCGTTAAGCGAGCCTCTGTATGGCGCAGGGTGATGACTAATAGTCTGAAAAACGGAGGAAAGCGATATTGTTCTCGTTCCCTGACTTGCTCGTTATATAAGCCTTTATAATTATGTTCCTGCAGATATTTAAAGACCGGATGTGCAGTATCCCATGTTTGGATAACGACTTCACCTTGAGTGCCTTTTCGACCGGCACGACCGGAGACTTGTTCCAACATCTGGTAAGAGCGCTCGAATGATGTATAGTCGGAATTATTAAAGAGATGATCTGCCGAGAGCACTGCCACCAAACTGACATCATCGAAATGCAGTCCTTTCGTCACCATCTGCGTCCCTATCAATATATCCACCTCATGCCTGCCAAATGCACCGATGATATCCTCATAGTCATTCTTATTCCTTGTAGTATCCCAATCCAATCGGGCTACTCGCGCCTCTGGAAATAATTGATGGACCTCATCTTCCAAACGCTCTGTTCCAAAACCTCTAATACGCAGACCTCCACCACATTCCGGACACAGTTGCGGAATAGGTTGTTTATATCCGCAATAATGGCATCGCAATTCTCGGTCTTGTAAATGCAAGGTCAGCGGCACATCGCAGTCCGGACACTTGGGGCTATGTCCGCAAGCATCACATATAAGAAGTGGCGCATATCCCCTGCGGTTCTGAAAAAGAATAACTTGTTTATGTTTATTGAGTTCTTCCCTCATGCGTGCCACCAGTGGATCTGCAAAATGACCATACATTTCCTTACGGTGGTATTGGTGAGTCAAGTCAATAAGTGTCATTCGCGGTAATTGCAAACCGGCATAGCGCTCACTCATCTCGACATACCCATATTTACCGACCATGGCGTTATGGTAAGTTTCGATTGCGGGAGTGGCTGTGCCTAAAAGGACTTTGGCTTTTGCCATGGACGCCATCATTATAGCTACCGAGCGCGCATGATACCGCGGCGCAGGGTCCTGCTGTTTGTAGGAGGGTTCATGCTCCTCATCCACAATAATAAGCCCTAAATTGTGAAATGGGAGAAAAACTGCAGAGCGAGCGCCTACAATCAGACGAGGTTGATTCGTTGTCACCAATTGGCGATACACCTCCATGCGCTGTCCATCGGATATACGTGAATGATATACCCATAATTTATCCCCAAAGACCTTGGATAACCGATTGGTCAATTGTGTCGTGAGGGCTATTTCAGGAACGAGATAGAGCACTTGTTTGCCGGCATTCAGTTGAGACTCAATCAGATGCATATACACCTCTGTTTTGCCGGATGAAGTAACTCCATGTAGAAGTACGACATCCTTTTTAAGCCATTGTTGCCCTATGGATTCCAATGCTGCCTGCTGCGCCGTAGATAGGGGATGAATACCTTCGACTGCATCGGTATAGATAGGAAGTTTGATTCTTCGAGGGACTTTATCCAGTTCATACACTTTATCGGTTGCTTTAGCAGGAAGAGCTGCAGCCATCACATCGCCTATAGGACTGAGGTAATAATCCGCTATCCATTGCCATAAATGCAACTGCTGTGCGGTTATAATAGGTTGTTTGTCCGGAACAAGCGTAATAGGCTTCACCCTCTTTGAGTCCAAGGTTGGAGGCAGAGTTATGTCTGCATGAAGGACAATACCGACGTAGGTTTTAGTCCCTAATGGCACAAGAACACGCATGCCCGCTTGGGGGCACGCTATACCATCCGGAACACTATAGGTATAAGTATCCGTCAGGCCTAATGGCAATATTACATCAATGTACCGGATAGTTATTGTGCTTTCTCTGCATTTTCTAACGCGATGGCTCTATTATAACATTCGCGACATAAAGGCTCGTAACTCTCCGTTTCGCCCAGTAAAACGCGTTTTTCACTACTTACAAGACGATGACTGACATAAGCCAGGTCCCCACAGTGTACACAAATGGCATGTGTCTTATAAACATCCTCTGCTATCGCCATAAGCGCAGGCATGGGTCCGAAAGGCTCACCCTTAAAGTCCATATCCAATCCTGCACAGATAACGCGAATACCCCTATTGGCCAATTGCTTACAAACCTCAACTATACCCATATCAAAGAATTGCGCCTCATCTATTCCCACCACATCAATATTTTCAGCAAGCAGCAAGATTGTTTGGGATGACTCAACGGGAGTTGATTGAATAACATTATGGTCATGACTCACCACATCCTCAACAGAATAACGCACATCAAGAGCGGGTTTGAATATTTCCACACGTTGTTTGGCAAACTGGGCGCGTTTCATACGTCGAATAAGTTCTTCCGTTTTACCGCTGAACATAGAGCCGCAAACTACTTCAATGGAGCCGCGACGGCGACTGGGGCCTTGGGTGTCTCTTTCTGAAAACATAGTATTATAGTATTAAGTCAATTGCTGTTTGTTTTAATATCATGTACCATTAACTGGGTCGTAGTATGGTGATTAAACGTATTTTCTCCTAATTCGTAACATATATCTGCTGGATTTCCGTTCTGTAGATAAAGTGCCATATCTCCTCTCCCGAAGGCAATACCTTCTATCGCCGCAGTGCCGTCCGTAACATCTAAATGGAGGTGTTCTTTATTTTGTCCTACAGCACGAGTATATCGATTATTGATGAGATGTCGCGTGAGGAAAACGGGTCGCTCATTGCCCGGACCGAATGGCTCTAAATGCTTGAGAATTGCCATAAATTGTGGCGTTATATCAGCAAGGGCGATTTCTGCTTCGATTCGAAGAACCGATTGTTGCTGTTCAGGGGTTATATGCGCTGCCACATAGGCCTCAAAACGTTGTTTAAACGCGGGCAGGTCATCAATCCGCATACTTAGTCCGGCGGCGAACTTATGTCCGCCAAAGTTGGTCAATAGGTCACGACAAGAGTCAATGGCTGCATATAGGTCAAAATCGCTCACCGAGCGGGCCGAACCGGAGATAATACCATTCTCACCTGCCGTCAGTACAATCGTCGGACGATAATAACTCTCGGTCAGTCGCGAGGCGGCTATACCGACTACTCCCTTATGCCAGGTCGGCGAATAGACTACCGTCGTGTGCTTCAAATCATTATCGGGATCCTCACGGAGTATAGTCAGAGCCTCTTCCGTTACCTGATTATCATAGCCTTTACGTTCAGCGTTATAGGAATTGATATTGCGGGCTTGCTCGGCTGCAAAACAGGGGTCTTCCGTAATGAGTTGTAAGACGGCTTCCTTGCCTGTATAGAGTCGCCCGCAAGCATTGATGCGTGGACCTATCTTAAAGAGTAAGTCCGACATCGTTATGACCTTGCCACTCAGTCCCGCCACTTCAATGATTGCCGCTAAACCGACAGAGGGATATTTATTGATTTGCTGTAGACCATAATACTCAAGAATACGGTTTTCATCTACGACACTTACTACATCTGATGCAATGGACATGGCGAGGAACGGGAGCTGATTGAGATACGTCGCAGCATCCATATGATGCTTGATTGCATACGCCTGAGTCAACTTAAAACCGACACCGCAGCCCGATAGGTCTTTGAATGGATAGGTACAATCCCCCCGTTTGATGTCTAAGACGGCGACTGCCGCCGGAATCACCTCAGCCGGCTCATGGTGATCACAGATGATAAAATCTATATTTTTCTCCGTCGCGTACCGAACCTTGTCCATCGCCTTGATACCGCAATCAAGTGCAATAATAAGTGTACAACCTTCCGCCTCGGCATAATCAATACCCTTATACGAAATACCATAGCCTTCGGTATAACGGTCTGGAATATAGAAATCAAGATTATCGGTGAGTTGCTTAAGGAATGTGTACATTAAGGCAACCGCTGTTGTCCCGTCAACATCATAGTCCCCGTAGATAAGAATTTTCTCGTGTTGAGCCAGTGCTTTTTCGATTCGTTCAACCGCTTTGTCCATATCCTTCATAAGGTATGGATCGTGGAGATTATCTATTGAGGGATGGACATAATTAGAGGCCTCCTCTCTTGTTCGGATTCCTCTATCCACCAAGATACGCGCCGACAAAGGACTGATGGTCAGTTCTTTACTTAAGATGGAGATTGCTCGCAGCTCCTCTTCCGACTGTTGTCTTATCTGCCACTTATAGTTCATCTCGTAACTCAAAATCATCAGCGTCCTTCCACAAGGGCAATGTTTCCCTAAAGTGCCGCAACTTGCCCATATCGAAGTCCACTACTTTTGTTCCTTCTTCATTATCGCCAAAACCGGCAAGATCATGGAGCCTCGTATCTAATGCGACGGAGTGACCGTTGTAATGCAATCCCAAAGCATCTTCGCCTACAGGATTAACGGCAGCCACATAGCATTGATTTTCAATAGCGCGTGCTCTCAATAGCACGTCATACGCCCCTATCCGTATCTCCGGCCAGTTCGCTATCACCAACAGAATCTCGTAGTTAGTGCTCTCCATAACACCATTGCGCGCCCATACCGGGAACCGCAAATCGTAGCAGATAAGGAGTCTTAGCCGCACGCCTTTATAGGTAAAAACTTTTCGTTCATTACCTTTGGTGAAAAACAAGTTCTCACCACCATGGGCATAGAGATGGGCTTTGTCTATAAAATCCGGAGTCTCATTGGGTTTAATAAAAAAACCTCTATTGTAGAGTTGGCTATTCTCGGCACAGATGAATGAGCCTATAAGTGCAACACCTGTGTCATTCGCTAATTGCTGCAATGTCCGTATAGTCTGCCCGTCTGTAGGTTCCGCCAAATCGGGACGGTCTGTGCAAAAACCCGTTGAGAACATCTCCGGCAGCATCGCTATATCCGCTTTACCGCGCAATGCCTCAACACGACGCACCGTCAGCCGTAGATTAGTCTCTACGTCTGCCCACACAATCGGATATTGAAGAAGGGCTATTTTCACTTTTTCTTCTTATCCGCCGGAAGTGCTTTATCTTGGGGTTTAGCGATATGCTCCCGCATAGTGGTATCTGCCTGGATATTTTGCATCCGATAGTAATCCATTATTCCGAGATTACCGTTACGGAAAGCCTCTGCCATAGCCTGCGGGACAAGCGCCTCGGCTTCAATTACTTTCGCACGGGCTTCTTGTGCTTTTGCTTTCATCTCTTGCTCGGAAGCGATTGCCATCGCGCGACGCTCTTCTGCTTTAGCCTGTGCGATGTTCTTATCTGCTTCGGCTTGATCCATCTGAAGCTGCGCACCGATATTCTTACCGACATCAATATCTGCTATATCAATAGAGAGTATCTCAAAAGCTGTACCGTCATCTAATCCCTTGGAGAGTACTAATTTACTGATAGAATCGGGATTCTCGAGCACTAACTTATGACTCTCGGCACTACCGATAGAACTAACAATACCCTCACCCACACGGGCTAAAATAGTATCTTCTCCTGCACCGCCGACCAAACGATGGATATTGGCGCGGACTGTCACACGAGCCTTGGCAATCAACTGAATACCATCTTTCGCCACTGCCGTTACCGGCGGAGTATCAATAACCTTTGGATTAACAGACATCTGAACGGCGTCAAATACATCACGCCCCGCCAGGTCTATAGCTGTCGCCATCTGAAAACTCAACTCTATATTCGCTTTATTGGCACTCACCAAAGCATGTACCACACGCTCAATATGACCACCCGCAAGATAGTGAGCCTCCAAACCGTCACGCGTAACGTCCGTCAAACCGGCTTTATGAGCCTCGATAAGACAATTGACTATGCGTGTTGGAGGCACCTTACGGATACGCATCAAAAAGAGTTGGATCAACGATACTCGTACACCGCTCACCTGGGCATTCACCCATAACATAAAGGGTACATAATAGAAGAAAATGATTAGCAGAATCACTGCTAATACAATCAGGGTCATTTCAAGCCACATCATACTATATTATTTTTTAAGGTTATCTAATTTCTTACCGGGCTCCGGCATACTTACTTTGGAGTCAATCTTGGTATCTAAAGCCATTTTCTCCAAAGCATGGCTCTTCAAAAATACCACGACAGCAATCACCGACAACACAAACACTATCGCCAAAGTGATATGTCCCGCCAAATGAGAGATGGTCATATACGCTACTACAACAGACGCTATAAGGCAACCGATACCGCTAATTCCCGCAATACCGAAACCTGGTAGCAAGAATAACTCTGCCAATAACAATAGTACACCGAATACTACCAATAAAATAACAATTAGGAGGTCAATCATAGCATATTGTTTTTAATTGAAATTTTTTTTCACGCTGCAAATTTACAAAATAAATTTGATATATACAAATAAAAAAAAAAATTTTTGAAAATTTGCACAATTAAAAAATAATTTGTAATTTTGCGGCCGATTTCGACGAATGAAAGTATGAGTAAGAAAAATTTAGTGATAGTGGAGTCTCCCGCCAAAGCGAAAACCATTGAGAAATTTTTAGGCTCCGAATACCACGTCCTTTCCTCACAAGGACATATCCGGGACATAGAAGGAGTGGGCAAAAACAGTATGGGTATTGATTTTGAACACGATTATGCCCCACATTATGTACAGGACCCCGCCAAAAAGGCACTTATCAAGACACTTCAATCAGAATCCAAAGCAGCCGAAACGGTTTGGTTAGCGTCTGATGAGGACCGCGAAGGAGAGGCTATCGCTTGGCACCTCAAAGAGGTTTTGGCGCTACCGGATAACAAAACGAAACGAATTGTCTTTCACGAAATTACCAAAGATGCTATTACGGAGGCTATAGAGCACCCGAGAGATATTGATTACAATCTCGTCAATGCCCAACAGGCGCGGCGCGTGATAGACCGTATCGTGGGATTTGAACTCAGCCCTGTGCTGTGGAAGAAAATCGCCATTGGACTATCTGCCGGACGAGTACAGTCTGTCGCTGTGCGACTCATCGTTGAGAAAGAGCGTGAGATAGAGACTTTCCACTCTACCGCACAATATCGCATCAACGCCGAGTTCGCCACTGCGGAGACTAACCTCAAGACCGAACTCAATAAACGTTTTGCAACCAAAGAAGAGGCACTCTTATTCCTGGAGAGCCTCAAGGATGCTACTTTTGAGGTAGCCTCCATCCAGACCAAACCCTCGCACCGCTCTCCCGCACCGCCATTCACAACATCATCTCTCCAACAGGAAGCGGCACGCAAACTCAAGTTCTCCGTCTCCAAAACAATGCGTCTGGCGCAGTCTCTCTACGAGGCCGGACATATAACCTACATGCGTACCGACTCGGTCAACCTGTCATCGTTAGCTATCGGCACTGCAAAGCAAGAGATTATCAGCCAATTCGGCGAAAAATATCATCATGCCCGCCAATTTCATACAACTTCTAAGGGCGCGCAAGAAGCGCATGAAGCGATTCGCCCGACATACATCTCTAAACATAAGGCAGGAAATAATGCTGATGAACAGCATCTGTATGAGTTGATATGGAAACGAACCATTTCTTCGCAGATGGCTGACGCTGAAGTGGAGAATACCACTATCAATGTCACAATCTCTAATTCGGATAAACTCTTTGTGGCAACCGGTGAGGTTATTCTCTTCGACGGCTTCATGCGAGCTTACGTCCAATCTAAAGACGAAGTGGAAGAAGAAGTGCAGGCTCTGCCTAAACTCGCTAACCACATGCCTTTGGCACTCACAACGGCTACCGGTATTGAGCAATTCAGCAAACCGCCATATCGCTACACGGAAGCCTCTCTCGTTAAGAAAATGGAGGAACTGGGAATCGGAAGACCCTCTACCTACGCAACCATTATTGAAACTATCATTGCCCGTAAATACGTAGAGAGAGGCTCTGTATCAGGCACGAAACGCGAGTACCACGTCCTGACACTTAAGGGCAATAAAGTCCAAGAGAAACTCAAAACCGAAATGGCGGGCGCGGATTCCCAAAAACTGCTCCCGACGGATTTAGGACGCATGACCAATGACTTTTTGGTAGCGCAATTCCCTGCTATTCTCAACTACGACTTCACCGCCCGCGAAGAAGCTAAATTTGATGAAGTAGCTGAAGGACATGCCAATTGGGTGCAGACCGTCGATGAGTTCTATAAGGCGTTTCATCCCCTCCTTGAACATGTCGAAAAGGGAAAACTACAAGGGCGCGAATTAGGCTTAGACCCTAAAACAGGGGAACCGGTAATTGCTAAAATAACTAAAACAGGGCCTTGCATCCAGATTGGCGATAGTGCCAAGGACAAACCTCGTTTCGCATCACTTGACAAAGGGCAGTCGATTTATACGATTACATTAGAGGAGGCGCTCCGGCTCTTTGAGTCACACTATCCCATAGTCTTAGGTAACTCTGATGGCGAAGAGGTTTCTATCGGCAACGGCCGATTCGGTTTCTATGTCCGCCGCGGAAACGTATTTGCTTCACTGCCTAAAGGATTAGACCCGCAAACTGTCACCCTTGAGACGGCATTGGAACTCCTCAACAAAAAGGATGCTCCCGCGCAACCCATTGCGGATTTCGGCTCCATTAAGGTTATGCCCGGACGATACAGAGCATATATCAAAACGGATACCGGCAACTATAAACTGCCCAAAGGAACCAAACCCGAGACCCTCACTCAAGAGGCTTGTGAAGCTATTATTGCAGCATCCGAACCGACCAATAAGGGGGCAAAACGCACTTTTCGTGCCAAAAAGGCATAAAAAAGTAAAATAAATTTGCACGGGTCAAAAAAATGTTGTACTTTTGCACCCGCATTTTTGGAAATGCAACGAGAATTCACGAAGATATGAGTTTATTTCGGGAGTAACCATATCTTGTAATTGAGAAAATGCTTTGCATTTCGAGAAGTAGCGCAGTTGGTAGCGCACTACGTTCGGGACGTAGGGGTCGGGCGTTCGAGTCGCCTCTTCTCGACATAAGGACAGCCGGATGGCTGCCCTTTTTGTTTGCCGACTCTCCCTCTTCAGACCGCGACCACCTTTATAGATCCGTTATGGATCCTTTATACTACTATTTGCCAAGTGCATTTAGCAAAAGTGAAAAATAAAGCAGATTTATGGCAAAAAATTTGCATATGTCAAATAAAAGACGTAACTTTGCGCGACGTAAAAACGAGGAAGAAAGAATTACACTCCCCCATAACTAACTAATAATCATCTAATACCACTTAACACTCAAAGTGGTATTTGTTGTGTACAGAGGGGGGAGCAAGACTGCTCCAAGAGCAGCAAAAGTTGTTGAAAGATTGCAAATTACAGGTAACATGAAGATAGGTATTAGTCATGCTACAGCCATGAGAAAGTGGCTGTTTTTTGTGGGCACAATCGTTGTGATGACAACAGTGTCTCCCTTTGTGTATAGTGATGAACATCTCGGGGAAAGTGCAAAAGCGCCAATGGCCCTTACGGGTATGTATGTTAATGATGAAACAGTGAGTGTTCCTGTCGGAGCATACACGACTTTTTCTACAGTTTATGACGGCAAACGATACTATTTAGGCATTGATACAACGAGCGCGAAGGCGGGAAAGGACACCCTTGCTTGGTATCCGGAAGCCAATTATGCCTCTATGTGGGTAGTCGGAGGATTGTATAATCCGTCTGCGAAATCAGTGGACGATATCTTGGCAAACGAGAACTACCTCAGGACAATCAAGAGTCTATGGATCGAAGAGCGTTGCAGCCGTAAGAAATTTCTGAGTTTAGGCGCCGACCATGGTACGTATAGTGCGTTAGTTCTACGCGACACCGCCCACTCCACCATGTGGTACACCGAGAAAGATTCGCGTGAAGTAAACAAGTACATTCAGGGGTATCTATACTACTATTCTGATGCAAGCGGCGTGGATGTTTATCGTTATTTGACCTATAATCCCTTGTACGGATACTGCCGTGCCTATTCTGCCAAACCGAGTGCTTCTCAGCGTATATCAGTGTGGGACAGGACGCGCGGTAATGACATAACAAGCCGTATGACGCCGAACACCTACGTGTTTGATTTGAATACGACAGCCGATACGGTTCGGTTACCTATTACATCACATGTGTATTACTACAGGGACGCTGACCGTTTCCGTAGTCGCGTGGACCAAGTGGATGTCTATGCCCGAGTTCCATCAATTTACGATGACCAGGAGGGTTTGACTAACGAGCCTTATGCTATGTTCGGCTTCTATGAGTGGGCGTCCAATCCTCGTGCGTCTTTACCGACGAGTAAGGAGGCTTTAGCCGCAGCAAAATATAATGGTCATTCCCTTATGCCGTTTTATACAATAACAGGGATAACCTGTACGGAGGAGGGGAATCCTGAGACCTGCACGCCTGAGTTAGGGTGGATAGACTCTACGGTACTATGGGTAAGCGATACCAAATACAAGCTCGACAAAGTCGCCAATATCTGGTACGACACGGTATTTGCTATCGGCACATCACCATTCGATGTATTACATAAACCGGAAGATGCCTCTGCTCCTACTGCGGGTGATTATGCCGGTCACAGCGACTGGTTACGTCAGCATTTCTATGTAAAGAACAGCACAGGTGTATATGAACACTTTGTGGATTCCATTTTTATAGTTCGCCGCACCTTCCATAATGCGCCTTATACCAAACTGAATACGTCAGCGACCCCGAATGACTATGTATTTCCGTATAGTACAAGTGACGCAGCCGATAACGCAAAAAGGACAAAAACCTTTACCATTTCCGGTCACTATATTAGCGGAAACGATGTTTTGTATGTCAATAACTCGATTGCGCAAACAACTATTGGTGAAGAACGTGATTTGGATTTGACGACTCGGACATGTTATCGCGACACGATATGGAAGGAAGGTGAAGGCGGTAAACCCGAGGTTGACCATATAGTGCTGTATGACACCTTGTTGGTTGAAGCCTTGCTGGAAGATGGTTCTTCTGCAATTGTCAGTGACCCCAGTGCCGGTGCCGGGGCATGGATTACCGCGGTAACATTGACAGCTAAAAACCAAATCAAGGTGGATGTAGAGCCCAGTGTTGTAGCTAACCGCATGGCACAGATTAGATATATTTACCGTTATCGCCACTCGTCCGCGGAAGGCGACTGGGCGGAGAGTATCCGCTCGATTTGGATATCGCAAAAAGGCAGTGCCGGTTCCAGTACAGAGGTCTATTCTTTCAGCCATAAGGATGAAAGCGCAAACTTACAGCCTGTTCATGAGAAAAAATATACGTTGTATGCCATTCCAGGGGAGGAGTTGCAACTGCTTCTTCACAGAGACCATTGGGGCTACTACCGTTGGTTTATTTATGATGAAGCAAACCGCGAGCGCGATATTGAATACAACGCTACATGGTCATGGGGAAATAGTAATACCAATAAGCCCGAGAACGCATTAGGCGAAGACTATATGGTGATTAACCATACCACAGACGAAGCTTCCAAAGGTCAATGGGATGTGATTAAGGATGTAAAAAACCCCTCCAACACCATGTTTAGTTCGGATCACTTTGTGCCCGGTACAGCGACCTCTATTCCGACAATCGACTATCCGGAGAGTAACAGCAAGAACGGACAGATTGCCTGTGAGGTGAGTGCCTACTACGACATTGATCCGACGGGTGAGGTAGGCAAATCCCTTTCGAAGGTCATCGAGCCGACTCTCAGTTACCGCCAAATCTTCGATATCCAACCTGCCAAGACGCAGGCAGACAAGATGGCAGACTGCCGTGTGAACGGCGGGGAGGGGCATAACGGATATATGGAGGAACATACCGTGATTGTACCTGCCGGTCAAGCTTTCACGCTGCTACAACAATATCCCGTATTAGACGCCAATAACGGTGTGGTTCAGCGTGACCATTTGCAGTATATTTATTATTTCAACACCACAGGTACTCCAGCAGGCGCAAATATGGGTGTAAAAGGAAGTTCAGATGATACAAAATCTGCTTCTTTCAGCCGTATAGGAGTAAAAAGAGAGATTCGTGAAACTAACCCCCATGTAGAGTTACTAAAATTATCAGACTTATCAGCTATGAATGTTGGTCAAAATCAAAAGAAGACCATCATTATAGTCAACCCTCGTAAAGAGAGTGGTTATGTATTAGGTAATAAAAGCGGTTATGACGGTTTGTCTATAGGAAGCATAGGAGGAGCAACTGATAAATCTACGTTAGAGGCTTATCTTAATAGTCATTATTTAAACCAATCAGACTATATTTTTACCATTGAAAAAAATAGCGATGGAACCTTTACCATTAAGCGTCCTAATAGTACACGTTCATTAACTATTTATTATGGAGCAATACCGGCTTATGGCTGGACTGTCCGTTGGCCGGAACCAATCGATGACCGCTCTTCCAATAAAATCACAATGACCACACCTTTCGAAACTCCCGGATCGGATTTTATTGTAACATCAACAAATTCCCTCCTTAGATGGCACATGAGCGGAAGCCGTGTTGGCGGAAGTACTCACTCCGGCTATGTGGCAGCAAATGAATATTATAATAAAGCATGGGTTGGAACGGACTACGCGTATAGAAATTGGACTTCCAATGCATGGGGAAAATCCTATGAACTGCAACTGCAAACATCTGATTATGGGAGTGATGCCAATATTGCATGGTGTGTTTATGAGATAAAGGACGAGGTGGTCTCGATATATGAAGAAACGCCCGTCTGGGAGTATAGTACGAATGGCTCTGACTGGTCAGAGGTTGCCCGAGAAGGAACTTCAAACAGTAATTACCGTATGACGGAAGAGGGTAACTTGCGCGTAAGCGCTACACAGAACTCCGGCACGCCTGCCACCGTTTATTACCGTCTCCGCACGCAGCATTTCCTGTTGGCTAAGTTCACGGTAGCAACCCGTAATGCAGCGGAAGAGGGACCGACAACTTCGGCTATCATTCCTGAGGATGACATCCTAAATAACTACGATATTCTCCAAACGCTTGGCAATGAACTTTTCCCGGCTCCCGGAACAACGGACGTAACAGCTTACAACCACCTTTTACCCTGGAGTTATACGGAGTTATCCTATCACTATCCGCGTACAGGTGACGGAGCCATTGAAGACGATAAGCGCGTGTTTACTACCGATTTGCCGGCAGCAGGCGAGTACGCCTATCTGAACAAGTTTGAGAAGTCAGGACATACGACCAATGCTATGGCGGGTGCGTCTAACGGCTATATGCTCTGCATTCACACGTCCGAGAAACCGGTAACCATCTTAAATTTCGTCTATCCGCAGTTGCCTTGTTCGGACCAGGAGATCTTCCTAACCTTCAACCTGTGCAATCCTATGCCGGAGACGGGTTATAATCCGCAGATCACCGCCGATATGGAAGGAAAAGTGGGCGATGGTGCCTGGACGCCTATCTATCGCTTTAAAACAGGTGAGGTACAATATAAAGGCGACAATGTATGGCAGCAATTTGTGTTGCCTATCCAACAGTCGTTAATTGCTGATAAAGATAGTTTCCGTTGTGTGGCAAGATTAACGGGCTCCTCAGAGGATGATGCCTATTTGCTAATAGACCGTCTGCGTTTCATCGCGAAAGCACGTCCGATGAGTGTGTTCCAGAATAAAACGACTTGTTTGGATAACAACGAAGTAGATTTAGTGGCTCGATTTGACTACCAACATTCGTCGGTAGAAGCAGGTACTATTGTCGCCATTCAGTATCAAAAACTGAATAAATCCACCCATGTCTTTGAACCGATAAGCGGCTTAACTTATACCAACCAGATTTTCGATAATAATGGGGCTGACTGTGGTTATATAACCATTCCTGCGGCGAATTTCATACCGGAAGTGGAGGACACGACGACATTGGACGATGTGATAACCAAGACGATAAGTTATGTCAATGAAGGTCACGGTAGTCCTTATTGGGTTATGTTCATTTCGCACAAGGTATCAGCGTCTGCAGAAGATTCGCTCCGCGTAGCGATGGCAATTATTCCGACAACGGGAACACCTCCTAATTTCTCCACTTCGGGTTGTGCTTCCGAGCGTATTGTTACAGTCAAAACCCCCGTTACGCTCCATGTGAACGGTGCGACGGGTGCTTGGGCGAATAGTACCGCAGAGGAAGACAAGGTAAGTCCTAATGAGACATACCGCTTGACGGTAGGTTTGCAGAACTTACCTGCCGGTGCTCGGGCAGGAAGCGGAAGGGCTAAATTTGACATGCTGCGTTCCGATGACGATGACCGCAACTATTTGGCAAAGTTAATAGCGTATAAAGAAGATCCGACCAATGAGGCAAAGAAAAAAGCTGTTGAGGATGCCGATGCATGGTTCCTAAGGACCTATGGTCTAACACGCGCGCGACTATTAGATTATTTGGAGACTTTCCGCGCGGATAATGAGGCCAACCCCTATCGTCTTACCACGAACTGGAATGATGTGCGGTCGGAAGGATTAATGTGGTCCGGACGCTCTAAGACGCAAGCAGACTCGATTTATAACATACTGAACCGTCTTATTGTCATTGAGCGTAAATTGGAAATCGGACGTGACTATTATGACGCATTCCTGGGGAGTAACGATCAAGTGTATCTTTATATACAACCCCTGCCCGCAAGCGGTACATTTATCAATAGCACGGGAGAGACGGAGGCTATCACGGTATGTAACACGCCACAATGGTTTGAGATACACTCGCAGGAATCAAATTTCTCCCTACGTTTCGGGTATGATCATATCATTGACGGGGACTATCAAGTGCCTATCATTAGAGCCTCCAAGACAGATGCCAATGAACATCTGAAAGTGCGTATCGCCGATATTACCCATGCCGCGACTGCCGGTGTAGTGATTGGCTGGGACTCAACCTATGTCATTGAGAGTAACGACCCCGAGTGGAATCCGGCAACCAAGACCTTCCGCTACCACCAAGACCGTATCGTGCAAGATAATATCTACGACGAGTACTACAAGGTGCCGGCAGTAGGAGCAGCGGATATTGACAACCGCTATATCACATTCACACCAGTGAACAGCGACTATATTGCCCGCCTCACCAATACCGACTGCGGGTGCTATGACTATGATCCAGCCGGTACAGTTTATAACTACAACAAGGCTACCAAAAGCTTTACCACCGATGAAACAAACGGCGTATTCAAGGTTCCTGCTACCACCACTACCGGCTGTAACGAATGGCTCGTCAAACCAGGCACCTACAATGGTCACCCTACCCCGGGGTACCAAACGCCCAATAACTTCACACTCAAGGCAGGATATTGGTATAAGTTCAAAACGGCCTTCTTTGATGTCTCGGGCGGTAATAGGATTTGGACCAACGTAGGCGGTGATGGTACATGTCACGGACACGCGGAGTTTATATTGGCAGTTGCCCCCGATACCGTCCGCTGGACGCCTTCTCACCCCGAATCGGCGAACTTCTGGAATGACGACGATAACTGGACTGCCGTAGTGAACGGCACGGATTACCATGGGGCTATCGCTACTATCCCCATGAGCGACAGCCGCGTAATCATACCTTCTCCGGAGGCGGAAAATATGCTACCGATTGTCTCTACCGATAACGCGAATGTTATTCGCCGCATAGACACTTTGGATTATGGATTTGTCTCCAATACTTGCCGCGATATCCTCTTCAAGCCCAATGCACGCATGCTCGGTCAAGAGAAACTCGACTACACCCGCGCATTTGTAGATGTGGTTGTCAAGACCGCCAACTGGCAGACCTTTGCTCCTGCGCTTACGAACATCTACTCCGGCGATATCTACGTGCCTCAGAATGCAGCAAACGGCGATGATCCCGATTTTGCGCCTGCTATGTTTGAGACAGGAGCATTCAATGCCGGGCACAACCGCTTCTTCCCTTATGTATTCTATCAAGCGTACTATAACTCCACCGTCAAATACGCTTTTAGCAACACCGACGAGGAAGGCGCGATTACCCAAGAAGACCGTGCACCAAAGAACTCTGCCGAGTGGGTAAAGACCAATGTGCTCGACAAGGCTATCCAACCCGGTACAGCAGTTGCTCTCTTGGGTTTCGGTCCCACCGATGTGGAAGATAGTGCTCTTATCGTCCGTCTGCCTAAACAAGAGAATACCTATAGTTACATTGCGGTGAAGACCTACAATACTCAAACGGTAGATATTAGCCGCCCTGAGTTTACGTCTATTTCTCACAATCTTGCATACGACAAAACATCACTATCACTTGCCGGCGGAGCAGGAATCACCTATAGACTAACCAACGAGCAGGCTTCTAAAGTATTCTTCTTCGGCAACCCGACTATGGCGCTTGTGGATGTCTATAAACTCTGCGAGGACAATATCTTAAAACTCGAGCACACCGGTGAGCGCCAATACAAGTTCACAACCTATCAGATGCGCGAGGGTTCAACCTATACCACTGAGGTCGTTGACGGTCCGGGTAAATACTTTATTGCTCCGCACCGCGCAGTAGGTCTCATTGCTGCGGATGAAGGCACAACGTTGGATGTTTTGCTCAAGCCGAGTGCAATGGTAGCTCTGACGGGAGCAGGCACTCCTGTGCATGAGACAGCAGATGCCCCATTACGCCGACTCGCCAATGACCTATCAACCACGCCCGATCATCAGGCACGACTCTATGTCGCTGCTTCTAATGAGACCAATCAGGGACTCTTCAAGGCCTATCTCACCGTTGGCGAAGAAACGGGTGCGACACGTGGATTTACGGTAGGTGAAGATGTGTTGAGCCTTTCCTCCGGATTGGAGTACTACGACGAGGCGGCTTTCTCAACGCCGCTGAGTATGTACACGATTGCGGACAATAGGGCGTTGATGCTTGATATCCGTGATACCCTGCAAGCCGTGCCACTTGTGTTTGCGACACTGGAAGATAAACTGACCTCGCGCGGCAGACCTATTTATAGTTATTCGGATGTAACGATGCTCTCATTTGCACTTACCGGTGATTGGGAGCGACCGCTCTACCTCTTCGATGCGCTGACGGGAGATAGTATCATGATTGTGAACGGCTTGCAGATAGGTATTCAAACGCCGCAATCCGACCAGATTCGCTATTATATCAATGGCACTGCACGCGCTGCCGGTAGCGAAGACACCCATCCGGGTATCTCTACGGATTTAGAAGTCGTAAATGCACCAATGACCGGTGACCAAATGGTAAATAACCAAATAGCAAATGTTTATGATGTTTTAGGTCGTCGCGTAGCGGTTTTGGGTGATAATGACTTAATTAATAAGGTACAACTGCCCACGGGGGTATATATCATTTGCCGAGGCAATAAAACAGAAAGGGTTGTAATACGATGAGGAAATTTATAGGTATATTAGTCAATTTATTTATAGTAGTATTGGTCAGTCAGGCTGCCGGTTTCGGTTCGATGAACACCACCGGCGCCTATAGGATGCCTAACAGCGGTTTTTACACGCGTCCGGCTACATCCTTCCGATCGACATCCGCCTATAGCGGTGCAATGAGCACGAATGGTTTTAGCGCGATTTCATCGAGCAATTTTGCTGCGCTCAATAGTGAAGGAGGTGCCTGTTATATACCTTCTGCTGTGTCTGCTCGGCGCGGGGTAGGTCGCCCCGGACAAGGAGATGATGATTATACAGGGAATGAAGAAAATCTTCCTATCGGTGCTGTTATGGAACATTCGCCCATTGGAGATGTCCCGTTGCTCTTCTTCGTCATCATTGAAGGAGTTTTGGCTGTAGATTTTGTTTTAAAAAGACGCAAACAGCAAAATACTCTTAATTTGAAAGATTGTTAGGCAAATAATTGCGCATATCAAAAAATTATAGTATAGTATTTTAGACGACTAATTGTGAGAAATAGTCGCTAAATACTCTTGTTCACTTTGCCCCGGTGTAGGGATTAGTTCTGCTTTATCTAACACCCCAAGGGCATGTAAATCCATAATGGAGGTATAGCCGGAACGGCAGATAATCTTCTTAGCTTGTAGTAAAAGAGGCACCAAATCCTCATCTTTTAGCCACGGGACAAGCGTAATATCTCCATGTTTAAGCACCATAAACGGGCGGGTAATCAAGCCTCGTACAATGAACATGGGTTCATGCCGCGCAATGAGTTGGGCTTCCAAGATTGAGCGCTGTGGTTCAGGTCCGGATAAGACGGCTACAATCTCAGCATGATAAGGCGTAGGATTAGTGACAGTATATCCCTCAAAGCGCGATAACGGACCAATATATTTTATTTTCTCGGAATTAGACGGCAGTAAATGGCTAAGGTCGCCTGCCAAAGCACATGTTGGGTCTTCGTAATCGGGGACCCAAATTTCGTCATAATGGCGATAGATATATCGGTGAATCCGCCGTAAAAGTGGTTCCATGAACCGTAACCTTCGTGGACAGCGAATGGTAAGTTGGTGCGTGATGTAAATGGAGGTAACCCTTTTGTCATAAAGTCCAAAACGGTTATCACTGATAATCACATCAAAACTCTCTGCCTCCAAAATGGTCTTTAAACGTCGGTGATCTTCCCGGCTAAAGCGAATGAGTTCAGGAATAGCCTTAAGGATTGCCCCGACCTGGGAGGAGGAAGCACTATAGCGGATAGAGAGCGGAGCAAGTTCGATGAAGCGTAATGTCGGGAAATACCGATATAGCCAAATAAGCGACTCTCCATCGCCACCAAGTACGACTTCATGACCTTGTTCTATATATTTACGGATAATCGGTACGCACCGTGTTGCGTGGCCGAGCCCCCAATTGAGTGGTGCTATCAAAATCTTCATGCCGAGACAGAAATAGAAAAACCTTTATCTCTCAGTGGTTGAGCGATAGCATCCATCTGCTCACGACTGATTTTCTCAAGTGTCGGACAAGGCGTGGCTCGGTCAATGACATAAATCATAATTTGCGCCGGGTGCAGTTGCTCAACGAGTTTATACCATGCTGACAGTTCTTCAGGAGTTGTATTGTCAATTGTAATACCATTATGACTTCCTCTAAGGAAGCAAGTCTGCAATGTAAAATCCCCGTTAAATACAGCGATATTGCGCACGATTTGCTCAACTGTCAAGTCCTTATTGAGCGGTTGGTCAATAGCCCGCATCGTTTTATCTATGGCACTATCTAATTTGAGAATCCTGCTATCACACTGTTTCAATGCCCGTATGACATCCTCGCGCGCCAATTGGGTAGAATTAGAGAGTACGGCTACTTTGGCAGTCGGGCAGTATTGGTCCCTCAAAGTACAGGTGTCCGCTATTATTCCCTCAAACTCCGGATGTAGAGTAGGTTCCCCATTGCCGCTGAAAGTAAGTACATCCGGTTGAATAGCCTGCTCGGAGAGGGAAAGCAGTTTGAGGCGCAATGCCTCGCGAATCTCTGCCCTCGTCGGCAGGAGCGGATGATTATTCGGTGTGTTCCAACCTAACTCACAATAGACGCAGTCAAAAGTACAGAGTTTCGTGAATGAGGGCATCACATTGATACCTAACGACGTGCCTAAGCGTCGCGAGTGGATAGGACCATATACAATTTCGTTGAACAACATATGTTATGTACTATTTGCTATTTACCATGCACCATTTATACCGAAGCTATGTAAAAATAAGCCTATCGCCTAATTCCTTGCTAATTTGGTTCCGCGCCTCAAAGAGTTGTGGCTGAATCTTAAGCAATTCCATCATAAGATGTTCATCTCCTTTCTCTTGTGCTTCACGCAAGCGTAAGTCCAAATCATCCAAACGAAGGTTAATAATAGTATATTTCAGTTCGAGCACTAAACGTATAACCATGGCGGCTAATTGTTCAGCAGGTTGGGTCATACGCGCTTTTTTAGGGTCTTTCTCGCGGTAGAGATTACTCAGCTGGTACTGGTCAGCTATCAGTTCGATGGCAAGGGAATTGATGGCAGGGTCTTCGTGAAACTTGAAGAAAGATGCTGCGGAAAAACCCTCATCATGACAGTGTTTCTCGTATTCATCGATTATTTTGGCATAGATAGGTGTCGGGGCCTGTATTTGATCAAGCTTAAGCTGACTTAATATATAATCTCCTACAGTAATATTCTGTCCGTTTTCATCGACAAAAACAATCTGTTCTCCATTACGGACAAGCATTTGTATCAAGTTGCGGAAATTAGATAGCAAAATTGCATTGGTGTTTTCCTCAATGGGTAAAGTCTCATTTTGAATGGCAGCAATGTCATGCTGTTGTTGCTCCGTCCCTTGTTGCTTTTCCTGCTCTTGCTGTTTCTCTTTTTCTTGCCATTTCTCATGTCGAAGGCGGGCTACCTCGCGGGTTAGGTATTGAGCATTGATTTGCATCCGGTCAGAGGTGTCTTTGATATACACCTGCCTGGTAATGACATCCGGAATAAGAGCGATAGAAGCGATAATATCCTTGATAAGTTCAGAACGCTTATGCGGGTCATCGGCAGCCTGCTCTTTCAGTAATTGGGTTTTGAAGCGAATAAAATCCGTCTGGTGTGTCCGAATATATTCGATGAAATCGGACGCATTATGGCTTCTGCAGAACGAATCAGGGTCTTCGCCTTCCGGGAGTAAAACTACCTTGACATCAAAGTTCTCTTCTAAAAACATATCTATGCCCCGTAAAGCGGCATGGATTCCCGCAGCATCGCCATCATAGAGGACAGTTATATGGCCCGTAAAGCGGTGAATAAGCTGTATCTGCTGTTTAGTGAGCGCGGTACCGCCGGAACAAACCACATTTTGAATACCGGCTTGGTACATGGAGATAAGATCCATTTGCCCTTCTACGAGATAGCATAAATCCGCTTTAGATATAGCCTGTTTGGCTAAAAAAAGTCCGTATAACTCACGGGATTTAGAGTAGATGAGGGAGTCGGGCGAATTGACATATTTGCCCGTGTTGTCTTTCTTACGTAATATGCGACCGGCAAAAGCGACTGTCTTACCAGAAACAGTATGAACGGGAAAAATCACCCTATCGCGGAAGCGGTCATAGAGTCTGCCGTCTTCGCTACGACCGGTCAAACCGGTACCGAGGTTTGTGTTAGGGTCATTGATGATATATTTCTCTAAAAAACCTTTCTTCTTTAAGGCCTCTGTGAGTTTATTGCCGCGCTCAGGGGAATAGCCTAATTGGAATTTCTTAATAGTATCTTCATGCAGCCCGCGCTCAATGAAATACTTGAGCCCGACAGCCCTGCCCTCATCTGTATTCCAGAGTTGGTCTTGAAACCACTTGGAGGCAAATTCATTGACGATGAACATGGACTCACGGTCATCCTGCCGTTGTTGTTCCTCCGCGGTCAATTCACGCTCCGGCACTTCAATATGGTATTTGGCGGCAACACGTTTGATAGCTTCGGGGTATGAACATTGTTCCATCTCGGCTACAAAATTAACGGCATTCCCCGCCTTGCCGCAGCCAAAACATTTATAAATACCTTTGGAGGGGCTAACGGAGAAAGAAGGAGTTTTCTCGTTGTGAAACGGGCATAATCCCCATAAGTTAGCACCCTTCTTCTTGAGCGTAACATAATCTCCGACAACCTCTTCTACCTTAGCGGTCGCATAAATACGGTCAATGACATCTCGCGGAATAGGCATAGTTAATGTGCTTTATTACGTTCTTTTATTTTGGCTTTACGGTTTTCTTTAGCGGTTCTGACGGCTTCCGAGTCCTCTTCTATGACGTCGGCAGCACTCTTGGTGGCGGTAGAAGGCCGCTCCAACCGGCGGGTAGGATTGAGTACATCCATCGGCGAAGTCGGGCGTTCTTGTTCTGCCCAAAAGTACCCGCTGAGTCGGTCTTCACCGGGAGGTATTTGGTCTAAGGGATACATAACTCCGGTAGTCTCAGATGTGAAGAGAACGTGATCTATTTCCTCATTTTCCAAGAAGAAACGGACATGGGAGCAGATGGTTCTGTTCATACCGAGATATTCGGGCGCAGCGGTCGAGTCTGCTTGTTCTTCTTGGGGATAATAAATGGTTTCGGCATTGCCATTGACATCTAATTGGCGCATTTCTCCGTCCACTATGTAGGCGAATATCTCCTTGCCCGCCATCTGATCGTAGTAATCGGACGAGGACTCTCTCACCGCTAATGCTGACCCCTTTCCGTGAATATGATCGACAGCGTCATTGACTATATATACCCGAATGGTATCAGCTGACATCTGGTTGTTCTCATTCCAACAGCGCGGCTCTTGGTATAGCGTGATAACGGAGTCTTCAGTCGTATAAACTAACGAGTCACATACCGCCTGAAAATCATAGCGGTACATCCTTACACTGTAATACGCCCGAATGCGGCGAAAGGCGGTATCGTTAGTCGGCACATCTTCTGTAAAAAGGGTATCGGCGTGCGTATAGGCATGGTGGAGCGAGTCACCCCACTCTTCCATTAAGGCTTTGCCGGTAGCATAGCCGCGGTTGTGCTCCTCTTTCATTTCGCCATAATCGCCATAGAGGGTCGTATAGTTGGTACTGTCTATCATTTCCATCGCCCCATGAATACGGCCATAGCCGACCTTCTTGTCATAATAGATGGTGTCTCCCGTCATCCGTATGCCGTTTTGATTATGTACAACAGAACGATTGAGCAATACGGATTCTTCGGTATCCGTGTTATAGGTTCCCCGGCTGGTATAAATGGTTGTTTCTTCCTCGTAAAGGATATCTGTGGGCGCTACTAAATCAGCGATTTTGGTTTTGGTGTTATAGTCTAATAGTTCCGTCTCAAGCGTGAATTTAGGGTTCACTAAATGCACCTCTCCTGTAAAACGCGCTTGGGACGTTTTGGTGTTGTAATTACCGATATGCGACGTCATGACATTGAGGCTGTCTTTGAGCGTCCCTCCGCAGGTATAGTAGGCATAACCGGCTGCGCGATTGTAGTTTAATGTATCTGTGAGTAGCGTATCGGCGTTGCGGTACAGGCGTACATTACCTATAAAACGGGCAAACTTAGTTTCCCCGTTGTAGAACATCTTGCGGGCGTACCCTTTGACCGAGTCGCCTTGCACCATACGGACATGACCATAGGCGTGAAGGGTGTTTTGGCTCTCATAAAAGTAGGCGGTATCGCAGTACATCAGCGCCGAGTCATGCCTGAATATAACATTTCCCACCAGCAACTGCGCACCTGGATAGGCCTGCTCGTCAAAGGACAAAGTCTCACTATGCTCCAAATAGACCAGATCTTCAGCGGCGATGCTCAAGACAAAGAGGGTCAATACTATGGTGAATAATGATTTGCTCACTCTTCTTGATGAATCCAATTGGGGTACTCAAAATCACACCCTGCCCATTTAGGGTCAATGTGGATATATACTTCTTTTTGTTTCTTCCGGATCCATGAATCGATAAACTCCGCAGAACGCTTTTCAATCAGCATTTTGCGCAAAACCTGAAAGTCATTTTCCATATTGGCCTTATGCACATCGGTTTTATCCTTCAGTTTGACGATACAGCAAACCTCCTTATTCTTGCTTTCATCCATCATAATGAACGGTTCGGAGATGTCGCCCACTTGCATATTGTAGATTTGTTTAGCGACCTCTGAAGGTAAATCTTGATACTCAAATTTAGAAGACCCTGTATTAGGGTTGGTCATCAAACCGGCGTTCATGACGGTATTCTTGTCCTCCGAGAACATGCCCACAGCGCGTTCGAAAGGCAATTTCCCTGCGATAATCTGCTCGCGCAGGGAATCCAATTTCAGGATTGCCTTCTCTTTGTCGGCATACGACACGCGGGGACGCATCAATATATGCCTGCAGTTGATACGGTCACCTTTCTTCTCTATGAGTTGTATGATGTGGTAGCCGTACTCGGATTGGACGATACGGGAGACACGATTAGGGTCCGTGAGATTAAAAGCTACATTGGCGAACTCCGGCACCAACTGTCCACGCCCTACGAAACCTAATTCCCCGCCTCTCTTAGCAGACTCAACATCTTCTGAATAAAGGCGAGCCAGCATGGCAAAGGAAGCCCCGTTGTTAATGCGCTCGGTGAACTCACGCAGTTGCGATTTGATTCGCTCTGTTTCAGCTTGGGGAATAGGGGGCTCAATGGACACTATCTGTACCTCTACTTGTGCCGGAATGGTCGGCAGCGAATCCTTCGGTAGTGACTCATAGTAACGCCTTGTCTCCGCAGGGGTCGGTGAGATGTTAGAAGTCAGCTTGGACTGCATCTGCTGGATAATCATTTGATTCCGCACATTGTTCATCAACTCCTCCCGAATATCGGCAGAGCGTTTGCGGAAATATTCCTCCATTTTTTCGCGAGAGCCAATCTGGGAGATGTAGTAATCCATCTGCATATCCACTTGGTGGCTGACAGTGGATTCGGACACAACGATAGAATCTAATTCGGCTTGATGCAAGAAGAGTTTCTGAATAGCAATCTGTTCAGGGATAAAGCAGTAGGGATCACCGTGTATTTGTTGACCCTCATATTGTGCACGGAGCCGCTCTTCTTCTATCTCTGAACGGTAAATGGCATCGTCGCCCACTATCCAGATTACTTCGTCGATGATATTATCTTGGGCACAAACCCATAGGGGGATAAAAAGCATCCCCAAAAGTAGGCGTTTAACGGTCATAGCGTTTGATTTTCTTAAAACGGAGTGCTTCGTCATATAATTTATTTCGTTCTTCGTGAAGATATGTCACTTGCCTTTCAGCCAATAAGATGGCCTCTATTTGTGGTCGCGCATACTCAATCGGCATTGTTTCGCCTTTTAGGACTTTATCGGTTACGTGCAATATATAGGTAGATATGGAGTCGTGCAACTCTATTTGTGACTTGGTTTTGAGGAGCTTCGTAAAATCATTGTTTTCCATGGGCAATAGGGTGGTCAATTGGTGCTCCTGTCGCCACTCGTCCAAGAAGAGTTCATATCCGGAGGCATTGCGATAAGCATATTTCTCAAGAGCCTCCAAGTTCTTCTCGTTAGGTTCGGCAAGCCAGTTACGGACTTTTTTAAGATCCGGTGCATCATTGGGCAGGGTCAATAAAATCCCTTTGACCAAGCTTTCCTTGAGGACATAGACCTCGGGGTGTTCATTGTAAAACCGGATGACCAAACTATCCTCTATGTCCTTGGGCATTCGTTGATTGACCAATTTCTGCTCATACGAATATTTATAGAGTGCAGTCTGATAATCTTTTACCATTTCTTTCAGCTCATCATCGGCTATTTTGCGCCCCTCTTCGGCTTCTAATATCTCTATCGCCCATTGTCGAATAAAGTTCTCTGCCGCAATAGCGGAGTCCTCCCAATGTAAACCGGCAGTCACGGCAGCAAGGTCATGCTCATATAGATATTGGTTATAAACTTCAACGATGGCGCCGCTCTGATGTTTGCGCGTAAAGAGTGAGCAAGAGCACATCGCTATGGCAGCGATCAGGCAGAGTGTAATGTGCTGAATACGGGTTGAATTATACATAAGTCCACAATTTAGCGCACAAAAATACAAAAATTATTTTGATTACGCAAATTTATTTTCAAATTTGCATTTTTATTTGCACATGTCAATAAAATCATCTAACTTTGCACGCAAAACTGAAATTATATGAAACGCCATTTGTTTCTAATCGCGCTGATAGCAAGCGCGACAAGTCTTTTCGCCGAAACCGTCAAACTGAACGGTCTGTATTATTCATTGGGCTCGACCACCGCGCAAGTAGTCAAAGACCAGAGTTCGGACAAGTCCGTCTATTCGGCATATACGGCGGTTACTATCCCTGCGTCCGTGACCTATAACAACTACACGTATCCTGTGACGAGTATCGGGACAAGTGCGTTTGAGGCATTGACGAATCTGCAATCCGTTACTCTGCCGACATCCGTCACCACTATCGGAACGGATGCTTTCTACGGCTGCACGAAATTAGGCTCCGTGAACTTGGAAGAAGGTCTGACGACCATCAACCTGCGTGCGTTCTATAACTGCAAGCTGACGGAGATCACTGTTCCGAGTACGGTTACATCTATCGGCAATTCGGCTTTCAAGGGCAACCCGACGACTACGATTGTATGGAAACCGAAAAACTGCTCTATCGGTTCAGATGATAGCGCGCCGTTCTATAGCACCAATTCGCAGGTGACCTCGTTTACTTTTGCGGACGGCGTAGAGGTAGTGCCGGCATATATCTGCAAGAACATGAGCCAGTTGGATACAATCGTGCTTCCGGCTTCGGTCAACAGACTGGGTCAGTGTGCTTTCATGAATTGCACGAACCTCAAATCCATTAACTTGCCTGCAACGCAACAGACACTGCCCGTCAGTTTCTTGGAGGGCTGTACTTCGTTGGAGTCCATTGAATTACCGGCGACTCTGACCACCGTTAGCGCAGATGCTTTCTACGGCTGCACAAAATTGGCGAACGTGAATCTGCATGAAGGAATTACAACCATTGGTCTGCGTGCGTTCTACAACTGCAAGCTGACGGAGATCACTATTCCAAGTACAGTTACATCGATAGGAAACGCGGCTTTTAAAGAAAATCCGACGACCACGATAGTATGGAAACCGAAGAACTGTACAATCGGTTCGGATGATAGCGCGCCGTTCTATAGCACAAATTCGCACGTGACGTCGTTCACGTTCGGCGACAGCGTGCAAGTGATTCCTGCATACTTATGCAAGTACATGAAGATAGACAGTATCGCTATTCCTGCTACCGTGACCAGCGTCGGACAAAGCGCTTTCATGTATTGCACCAGCCTGAAGTCCTTTGCGTTTCCGCAGGGTATTAAGACTGTGACTACCAGTGTATTGGAAGGCTGTACGGCATTGGAGGAAGTGGTTATTCCATCCTCTGTGACAACCATCAATCAGGACGCATTCTATAACTGCTCTGCTTTGCAGGCTATTCACAACTATGCTTATACGCCGCAGACGATCACCGAGCGCACGGTAAATAACGTCAACAAACGGACCTGTATTCTCTATGTGCCGATGGACTACATCGACCTCTATCAAGCAAAAGCGGTCTGGTGCGATTTCATCAATATAATAGGTGTGGCAACCGACCTGCAGTTTGAGGAGCAGACGGTGCAAGTAAGTTATCTGAAACAGGATAGTTCGCTTTATTACATGGAGGCGCAGAAATGGCAAGTGCCGCACGCTCCGCGTATTGAGGGCTTCACGTTCCTCAAATGGCGAGTGCTGCCTAGCGATTTGACGGACGGAATTGTGCTGCAAGCTGTGTATGAAGCCAATAATACTCCTACCGAGGCACCGGCGGTTTATGCAAACCCGGCTAATCCTGCGCAGAAACTCATCCGCAATGGTAATGTTTATATCCTAAGCGGCGACAAGACGTACTCCATCCAAGGATATGGATATTAGCTGAAGTTTACGGCTGTGCAGCCGAATAATTTATTCATCAAGCTTAATTAAGGCTTTACTGTTTTTGCCGTCAACGACTGCTGTAACGGGTTTATTTGTCCGTTAGCGTGCCTGTCCACTCATCGCGTATCCTCTTATATTGTCCGAAGAGGTAACCTATCTCTCTGCCGCCGACACCGATATCGCCCGCAGGGACATCGGTAGCCGCGGTTAATCTGTATATCACCATTATCATCCACCCACGGCACACGGAACATAATAACACGTTCCGGCTCAACTATCCGCTCAAGAATCTTTTGTTCCCGCAAATACGGGTATGCCATAACATAGGGTGCTACGGATTGAACAACCTCACTGACAGCTTGGATAAACTCAGGTTCGTGGGGATTCTTGCGCTCTACCTCCGCCATACATAAAGGAGGAGATGTATTGAAGGGTCATCGTGTCCATAATCGTTTGGTATTTTAATAGTTATTATCAGTGTAATTGAATTTACTTCTCCAATATCTATTTTTATGTACAAAAGTAGTACTTTTTTTGCGATATATACAAAAATTTTTATTTTTTTTTGCCCATATTATTTTTTTTGCGTATCTTTGTGGGCGAAAAAGTATATTCTGAATTTAATATATACCATGTACCATGCGTTCGAGTTTGAATTATCTTGTAATAATGGCCGGCGGCATAGGTAGTCGTTTTTGGCCATACAGCCGGAATAATAAGCCTAAGCAATTTCTTGATTTCTTCGGTACCGGCAAAAGTTTGCTTCAATTGACGATAGAGCGTTTCAAGCCCCTTATCGGTCTTGAGAACATCCTTATAGTGACCAATGTGCGGTACCGGCAATTATGCTTGGACCAAATCCCCGGTCTTAATCCTTCCCAGATATTATGCGAGCCATGCAGGCGCAATACGGCCCCGTGTATAGCTTATGCCATCGCGCACATCAAGAACAAAGTGGCACCCGAGGAGTGGTCAAGCGTCAATATGGTTGTGGCTCCGAGTGACCATTTGATTCTGAATAATGAAGAATTTATTCGTGTGATACGTGAAGGACTGGATTTCGTGAGTCATAACGATGCTTTGCTCACCTTAGGCATGCGTCCAAGCCGCCCGGAGACCGGCTATGGTTACATTCAGCTCGGTCAAGCCGCACAAAGTGCTATTCATAAAGTCCAAGCATTTACCGAGAAGCCGAATCTTGAATTGGCGAAAGTTTTTCAAGAGAGCGGCGAGTTCCTATGGAATAGCGGCATATTCATTTGGAGTCTGACCTCCATCATGAATGCGAATCGCAAATACCTGCCCATTTTGCGGGAAGTTTTTGAGCCCGGTGAGTCTTTGATGGCTACGGAGCAAGAAGAGGCCTTTGTGCAACACAATTTCCCCAAATGTCCGAATATCAGTATAGACTACGGCATTATGGAGAAAGCGGATAATGTGTATGTACTACCGGCCGATTTCGGTTGGTCCGATTTAGGGACCTGGGGTTCGTTATATGCGCTGAGTGATAAAGATGCGGCGGGTAATGTGAGTCTTCATAGTGAAGCATTATTTTACCAAGCGAGGGGCAATATAGTCACGCTCGAGCGGGGCAAATTAGCCGTTGTGGAAGGCGTCGATGATATGATAATCGCGGAGAATGACGGTGTGCTCCTTATCTGCAAGAAAGCGGATGAGCAGTCCATTAAGAATTATGTGAACGCAGTGACAGACAGCTATGGCGAGCGATATTCATGAGAAACTATTAACCAAATAATACTATATGAGTTACTTAAATTTCGACAAGACATTGATGGTCAACCTGGAGCGGTCGTTAGGTTTAGAGATTCTCCGCACGAATCGTTCAGGTGTCTACAGTTCAACGACGTTGGTAGATTGTAATACGCGTAAGTACCATGGTCAACTGGTGATGCCCATTCCGGAGTTAGGTCCGGACAACTACGTATTACTCTCGAGCATAGACGAGACCGTCATGCAGTATGGTGCGGCCTTTAACCTTGGGCTGCATCAGTATGGTGAAAACACCTTTGCCCCGAACGGGCATAAGTACATTCGCGAGTTTGAGTGCGAAGTGGTCGCTAAAACGACTTACCGCGTGGGCGGTGCTATTTTGACGAAAGAGCGTCTATTGGTAAGCGGTGAACCGCGTGTACTTATTCGTTACACCCTTATTGAGGCGGGTTCTCCGACCCAACTGCGGCTGAAGCCCTTCCTGGCATTCCGTTCAACGAACTCTTTGACGCACGAAAACCCAATGGCTAATCCTAATATGGATGATTGCGAGAACGGGCGTGTGAATCAGATGTACCCATCTTTCCCGAAATTATACATGCAGTTCTCAAAGCCCGTGGAATATAGCCACAATCCGCTATGGAACAAGAATATCGAGTACTATAAGGAGCGTGAAAGGGGTTACGAGTATAAAGAGGATTTGCTTGTGCCGGGTTACTTTGAGCTCAGTCTGAGGAAGGGCGAGTCGGTTATTTTCTCAGCCGGAACGACAGAGGTGAAGCCTTCCACGCTGAAGAGCCTATGGAAGAAGGAATACGAGCGTCGTAATGTGCGGGACAATATGTTTGCATGTCTTAAGAACGCAGCGGCTCAGTTCTATAAACGTGAAGGCGATAAGTGTTACCTGCTTGCAGGTTATCCATGGTATGGAGCTTCGGCGCGGGAAGAGTTTATGTCGGTGGCGTCTTGCACCTTGGATATAGACCGGCCTGAGTACTGGGAGGCGATTATGGACAAGACGGCCCTTGAGGAAGTCGCCCATTTTCTCCAGCATGACGGGGCTATAGGTCTCAATGGTATGGATGAGCCGGACGCCTTGCTATGGTTCATACGTGCCATTCAGAAATATGCGCACAAATATACCGTAGAAGAGGCTGCGGCTAAATACAAAGATATCTGTGAGGAGATCATCAAGTTCTACCGTAAGAACAATCACCCCCGTGCGTTAGTTCATCAGAACGGGCTTATTTGGGTTGAAGGTACCCATCGTCCCGCCACATGGATGAACGCTACGGAGAACGGCTATCCTATCACTCCCCGTACCGGCTATGTGGTAGAGATCAATGCCTTATGGTATAACGCCTTGCGTTTCACGGCAGAGTTGCTTCGCACCTTAGGTAAGGAAATGGGTGCAGACCTGATGGAGTATCAAGCAGAGATAACGCGCCAATCATTTGTAGAGACATTCTGGAACGGTGTTTATCTGGACGATTATGTAGTAGATAACTATCATAATAAAGAGGTGCGGCCGAATCAAATATGGGCAGTCGGTTTACCCTATTCGCCGTTAGAGAAAAAGCAGATGAAGGCGGTCGTAGATATATGCACGAAGGAATTACTGACGCCTCGTGGTTTGCGGACCTTGTCGCCAAAATCGGGTGATTATCGTCCTCAGTATGTAGGTAGTCAACAGGAGCGTGATCATAACTACCATAACGGTCCGGTATGGCCATGTACGATAGCTGCCTATGCTCGCGCGTATATGACAGTCTATAAGCAATCGGGGTTGAATTTTATGGAGCGTTTAACAGTCGGTTACGAAGAGCAGATGTCGGAGTTGTGTATCGGAACGCTCAATGAGCTCTATGACGGTAACCCGCCCTATAAGGGTCATGGGGGCACGAGTTATGCTCCATCGGTAGCGTCGGTCATATCGGTATTAGACACGATGAAGAAGTATCAACAAGAAAATCAAGAATAACCATGAAAGCACTAATGTTTGGTTGGGAGTTTCCGCCTCATATTTTAGGAGGTTTAGGTACTGCCAGTTACGGATTGACTCGCGGCATGGCAGAGCAAAAGGATTTGGAAATTACTTTTGTGATGCCCAAGCCGTCGGGTGATGAAGATCAGTCGTTCTTGCGTATTATCGGCGCTAATTCTATTCCGGTGCCCGGCAGGGGCTGTATAGAGTTCAGTGGTCGGTATCCGGACAATCTGGTCGAAGAGATAGGGAACTACGAAGCAGTAGCGCGTGAGATTGCTTGGCGCGAAGACTTCGATATTATTCACAGCCACGATTGGCTGACGTACCCGGCGGGTATAGCCGCGAAGGAAGTAAAGCATAAGCCCCTTGTTATCCACGTTCACGCAACGGACTTTGACCGCTCCCGCGGGAATGTAAATCCGACTGTATATGCCATTGAGCGTCGGGGCATGGATGCGGCGGATCATATCATGTGCGTGTCGAACCTAACGCGTCAGACGGTTATTGAGAAATACGGTCAAGACCCGAATAAGGTATCGACGGTACACAATGCGGTAGAACCATTGGAACATCCGGAGGAGTTTGAGAAACATGCCCGTAAGGATAAATTAGTTACGTTCTTAGGTCGTATCACGATGCAGAAGGGTCCGGAGTATTTCGTAGAAGCTGCGGCGAAGGTTTTGAAGCGAACGGACGGTGTACGTTTTGTGATGGCGGGCAGCGGCGATAAGATGGCCGAGATGATTGAGTTAGTGGCGAAGAAAGGCATTGCGGATAAGTTCCATTTCCCGGGTTTTATGCGTGGTAAGCAGGTGCAACAGATCCTTGCAGACTCTGATGTTTATATTATGCCATCGGTATCAGAGCCATTCGGTATCAGTCCGTTAGAGGCGATGCAAGTGGGTTGTCCCTCGATCATCAGTAAGCAGTCCGGTTGTGCAGAGATATTGTCTCATGCAATCAAGACGGATTATTGGGATATAGACGCTATGGCAGATGCCATTTATGCGATAGTGAAGTACCCGGCTATGTATAAATCTCTGCACGAGGAAGGCATGAAGGAAGTGAATAATATTCGCTGGTACGATGCCGGACTGAAAGTGCGAGCTATCTACAACCGCGTATTAGGAGTTTCTTAGTCGAAAGCCGAAAGTTAATAATAACAATTAAAAAAATCAAAGTATTATGAAGAATATTTCAATTTGTTTTGAGATGCACGTGCCTTACAGGCTCAAGCGCTATCGTTTTTTTGACATTGGTCAGGACCATTATTACTACGATGATATGGCGACCGAGGAGTATATAGAGTGGCTTGTTCGGACAAGTTATATGCCGCTGTGCAATACGTTAAAGGAGATTGTTCAATTCTCGAAAGCTCGTTTCCATTTCGGTATTGCCATAAGTGGTATCACCTTGACGTTGTTTGAGCAGTTTGCACCGGAAATGATAGATATCTTGAAGGAGTTATCAGCGAGTAAGGCCGTGGAGTTTGTGGGTGTGCCGTTCAGTTATTCCTTAGCGTCAGAGCGTGACGAGAATGAGTTTGAGCGTCAGTTGAAAGACCACGCAACTTTGATTGAGGAGTTATTCGGTCAAAAGCCTTCGGTGCTGTGGAACACTGAATTGCTGTATCACGATGAGTTAGCGCCGATAGCGTATAAATTAGGCTATAAGACGATAATGACCGAAGGTGCCAAGCATATCCTGTCTTGGCAAAGTCCGAACTATATATATCAGTCGGCGGGTCACAATAAGGTGAAGATGTTGGTGCGCAACCGTGAATGGAGTGACGAGTTATCGTTCCATTTCTCAGACCGTGCATGGCATAATTATCCGTTGGATGCAGAGAATTATGCTCAGAAGTTGTCGGAGTTGCCGTCAGAGGAAGAAGTAATGAACATCTGGTGCGGTGCGGAGACCTTCGGTATCTTGCAGCAAGAGAGTAGCGGTATCTTCAATTTCCTGCGCGCGCTACCGTACTACGCGATGGAGCGTGAGTTATGTTTCGTTACGCCGTCAGAGGCGGTGAAAGGTCACACGCCGAGTTCGGTGTTAAGTGCGTTACATCCTTTGACATGGGCAGGTGAAGCGAAGGACCTGAGTTTGTATTTAGGCAATGACCTTCAGCAAGAGGCGTTAAATAAGTTATTCGCTGTAGCGGAGCGTGTTCATCTGTGCCGTGACAAGCAGTTGCAAACGGACTGGAAGCGTTTGCAGGACATCACCTACCTTCATTTCATGAACCATATAGACCAAGGTGCCACGCAGTACGAGTCGGCTTATGACGCGTTTATCAACTATATGAATATCTTAGCAGACTTCCTCCAGAAGGTAGAGGAGCAATATCCTACGACGATTGAGAATGAGGAGCTGAACGAGTTGCTGAAGACGATAGATAACCAGGAAAAGGAAATAGCGGAGTTGAAAGCCAAGTTAGCTAAACGAGCCTCGAAGCAATAAGAAGACTACTGTCCATATTATCCTTTTGGCTAATGGTGCTGCCCTTAGTGGCAGCACCTAAAGGCAAGAAGATTCCCACGCGTATAACTGCGTGGAGATTGTCTTCTTATACCTATCAGTCGGACACGTTGGCTGTAGATACATTCTTTCAGAATCTGCCAAACAGGAATATGTTGGACGACTACTCGGTCTCCAATGCGTGGAACGGTAACTTAATTTCTCCCACTCAATCGCGCTTGTACTTTAAGCGTCTTAATAAGATCGATGACCTATTCGGTCGTCAGTATGAGCCCTACATCATCACGGCGGGTGATGTGCGTTTCTATAACACGACAACGCCGTTTTCAGAAATAGGCTACCAACACGGATTTGTCACGTACCACGAGGAGCATGATCTGACGTTTACGTTCACGGGCAATTTCAGTAAACGCACCAATGTGGGTCTCAAGCTCAATTATCTGAATGGTGCAGGTCATTATCTGAATCAAGAGGCGTCTTTATTTAATGGTGCTATATGGGGGTCGTATAACGGCAGATACTATTTCCTGCACGGGGCTTTCGCGTGGAACACCTTGCGGCATTTCGAAAATGGCGGTATTCAAAACATGGACGATATAGCGGGTCCTCTCAATCCGGAGGAAATACCCGTTAATCTGAAAGGTATGTCAGGCTATAACTATCTCTCAGGATTATTGAACCACGGCTTTAGTATATTGAAGGACACTGTGCCTGTGACGACCTTTACCCATACCTTTGAAGTCAATAACTCTAACCGCCGATATGTTGAACAAGCACATAATGACTACTATCCTGATTGGTTCCGTAACTATAATCAGACTAATGATTCCTCCAATGTCTTGACCATTAAGAATACATTGGCGGTGACCTTTGAGGAAGCGTTTAATAAAACCTTGCGTTTTGGGGCGATTGTTTATGTCAGGAATGAAGTGCAGCGTTATACATTCTGCCGCAACGACTATTACCGGCCATGGGGGGATGACATTTTGGCAGATTATAATGCCTTTGATACCATTGGCACATATTTTGGTCGAGAGCGATTGGTGGCTTGGCAGTGGACAAACAACACCTTCGTCGGAGGGGCTCTTTACAAGCGTCTGGGGCGTAACTTCCACTACGAGGTCAACGGGGATGTATGTTTGGTTGGCTATAAATTAGGGCAGTTTGATATCAATGGCAAGGTGGATTTTCAGTTCCAATTGGGTAAGGATTTGCTCACCATAGACGCCCATGTGCGGGCGCATAACGACAAGCCCTATTACTTTTACTCCAATTATTGGAGCAATCACTACCGATGGCGCAACGACTTTCGCTCCGTGATGCACTTCCATGTTGGCGGGAGAGTCAGTTACCCGACTACATGGCTGAAACCTTCGGTAGATATCAACTTTGAGAATATAACTAATTATATTTATTTTGATGCGACAGGCAATCCTGTCCAGCATGACGGCAATGTGCAGGTCTTTAGTGCCGATGTCCGTTTAGACCTCACAACACCATGGGTGAACTTGGAGAATAACGTTATATACCAATATGCTTCGAAGGAAATCCCCGTCCCTGCCATCATTTTATACCATAACCTTTACTATCATGGCACATGGTTTAGAGCCTTAGATGCACAGATAGGTGTGGATCTAAAGTACTTTACCAAATACTATGCTCAGATACTGAATCCGGCTACCGGACAGTTCTGTACACAATATGATAAGCAAGTAGGAAACTATCCGGTGATGAACGTGTATGCGGGTTTTTATGTACACTTGATTCGTCTCAAGTTCTACGTCCAGTACACGCACTTTAATCACTTGTTCATGCGGAAATCGACGGACGCATATGCGATGCCGTACTATCCTTTCAATCCGGATATCTTCCGATTAGGAATAAAATGGAACTTTTATAATTGATGAAAACATGCCCATTAGTGTTCGATTAAATAAGATACTCGTTTATGCCCGTGAGGAGGCAGAGCGGTTACATAACGCTGAGGTTTTGCCGGAGCATTTATTATTAGGTATATTGCGTCTTGAGGAGGGTGTCGGCTACACGATGTTAGTTAAAGCCGGTTGCGTTCCGCAGGAAGCAAAAGAGATGATTGACGATGCGCTTCGGGAGGATAAAGATGTCATTGAGACTATCCAGCGTTCGGCAGCCGTGGAACGTATCAGTCGTATTGCCAATAGTATTGCTCGTGAATATAATGCCGAAGTGACCGGTTCGGGGCACCTATTGTTAGCCATTCTGCGTGAGCATATCAATCGTGCGGCGGCGTTCCTTGAGTCTAATTGGCACATCACTTATGAGCGAGCGGCAGCGCTTTATCCCAAAAGGGTTGAAACGACACGAGACGCATCGCGTACAGGAGAGGGAGTCGCCGACGACCCTGCTGATAAAAAGAAACAACCTACGCCCCATCGCTCCCTCCGCACTAATAATGGAACACCTGCTCTCGATAAATACGGTCATGATTTGACACTGAAAGCCATGGATGGTGAACTCGACCCCGTTGTGGGTCGAGAAGTCGAAATCAATCGAGTCATACAAATTCTGGCTCGTCGCAAAAAGAATAACCCTATTCTGATAGGGGAACCGGGAGTGGGTAAATCGGCTATCGTGGAAGGCATTGCGCAGGCTATCATTGATCATAAAAGTCCGCTTTCCGACCGGCGTATCATTACGCTCGATATAGCCTCAATGGTTGCAGGAACCACATACCGCGGGCAGTTTGAGGAGCGCATGAAGTCGGTCATTGATGAGCTCCATAAACATCCGGAAATAATACTCTTCATCGACGAGATTCATACCATCATTGGAGCGGGTAATGCGCAAGGCTCACTCGATGCCGCGAATATTTTGAAGCCGGCTCTTTCGCGCGGGGAAGTACAGTGCATCGGAGCGACGACGACGAATGAGTATCGCACCTCCGTTGAGAAAGACGGAGCTTTGGAACGCCGTTTCCAAAAAGTGGTTATCAAGCCCACTTCCGCTGAAGAAACGTTAGAGATTCTTATTCGCCTCAGCGATAAATATGCCTTGTTCCATCATGTCTCCTACCCCGAAGAGGCTCTTAAGGCATGCGTCACCTTGGCAGAACGCTATTTGACCGATAGAGCTTTCCCAGATAAAGCTATTGATGTCATGGATGAAGTCGGAGCACGGATTCATACCGCAGGACACCATACGACGATCACCTTGGATGATGTCGCCGCTACCGTCTCCATGATGTCCGGCGTGCCGGTACAGCGTATTCGGAAAGCAGAATCAGAACGACTACGCACCATGGCGGACACCTTGCAGCGAAAAGTCATTGGACAAAACGAAGCCGTAACATTGGTCGTAAAGGCTATTCAACGCTCACGTTTAGGACTCAGAGATCCCAAACGGCCAATAGGTACGTTCTTCTTCCTCGGTCCCACGGGTGTTGGTAAGACATATTTAGCCCAATGTTTAGCGGAAGAGATGTTTGGCTCTCGTGATGCACTCATTCGTTTCGATATGACCGAATATATGGAGAAACATACCGTCTCGCTGCTTGTCGGAGCCCCTCCGGGCTATGTGGCTCATGAAGATGGAGGTAAACTGACCGAGGCGGTACGCCGCACACCATATTCCATACTTCTTTTTGATGAAATAGAAAAGGCGCATCCCGATATTTTCAATATTCTTCTGCAAGTTTTGGACGAAGGTCGACTCACCGACAGACAGGGACATCAGGTAGATTTCAAGAATACCATCATCATCTTGACCTCGAATGTCGGCACGAGACAGCTCAAGGACTTCGGTGCGGGAGTCGGTTTTGAAGCCTCTACCCTCGATGTAAAGGCACAGAAAACGATGCTTGTGAAGGCAATGGAAAAGACCTTCCCGCCTGAGTTTGTCAACCGCATAGACTCTGTTATTACATTTAATACATTATCGGATAAATCTTTAGAGACGATATTAGACTTGGAGATTGATAAACTCCGTAAGCGCCTTAAGACACAAGGCTACAAATTGAAGGTCGGCTCAGAGGCTAAACGTAAATTACTTGAGGCTTCCAATACCGCTAAATTCGGTGCACGACCGCTCAAGCGCGCTATCCAAACCATGCTTGAGGATAAGATAACGGAAAAGATACTCGCGACGAAACGAGAAATAAAAACTATTAATATTGAAACATTATGACAATTGAAATTACAGATGCCAATATCAAGGCATTATTGGCAGAGGGTACGCCCCTCGTAGTAGATTGCTGGGCTCCATGGTGTGGACCCTGCCGGATGTTAGGTCCCGTTATTGAAGAACTGGCAAATGAGTATGCCGGTCAAGTTCGCGTCGGTAAACTCAATGTGGATGAGAATGAACTGATTCCGCAGGAATATGGTATCATGTCGATTCCGACCGTGCTGTATTTTAAGAATGGTGAATTGGTTAATCGCACCGTAGGTGCCTTGCCCAAAGCGCAGCTGAAACAAGCTATAGATCAACTACTTTAATGAGCTACTTGCGCACACCTTTTACCCTAAGCATCATCGCTATTTTCCTCCTTTTCCCTGCATTTACAGGGAAAGGAGGGAAACTTGCTGCGGAAATAGTTACCCTTAAGACAGGTCAGACTATCCGCGGGGAGATATTGCTTGATAACGACGCCGTGGTCATTATCCGTAATAGCAACGGCGCCAAGTTCCAATACCTGAAGAACGACATTGTATCCATTGAGACGGAAGAGACGAATGAACCGGAGATAGAAGTCATCGGCATCCAATCATATACCCCGAAGAGCAAGAAAGTTTTTATGTCCATCTCCATAGCAGGTGGCGGTTTTAGTGCACCGCATCAGTATACCGGAGGTGCCTTCTCGGCTGACCTCTTGATAGGATCGCACCATATCGGAGATACACGTATCTTTATTGGTGGCGGATTAGGATACCATGGCTATTTTGGTACTCACTCCTATTCGTTTTTGCCTTTGATGGTGGCGCTTCGTGCACCGGTGATTGAAGGGGTTCATGCCCCTCAATTTGGAGCTTCCATCGGCTATGGATTCTCTTTGACCGGTAATGCTACACATGGTCTCTACGCAGGGGTTGATGTCGGTTACCGATATCAAAAAACAAAGAAGTCCGCGATTTATGCAGGTTTGTTTGCATCATTTCAACAGACCTCTTTGTCCGTCACAGAGAATATTACCGACACTTCAACTGGTGTACTCTCTGCTTATACATACGTAGCCGGCGCTAACCTCATCGCCTACGGCGCTAAGTTTGCCGTCTATTTCTAAGGTCATACTACCTTACAAATCGAAAAGTGCCTGCAAAGGTACTTTTTTTCTGTCTTCACCCCTCTCCTTCTGTCCACTCCTTCCTTTCAGCCCCCTCTCCTTCCTCCCTTCTCCACGCTC
>DFEE01000004.1:47538-98911 GCA_002368645.1 Bacteroidales bacterium UBA3810 | reverse complement strand
AATAAATACACGTCCCTCTCCGAGACGCTAAACCGAAGAAAGTATCGACCACATTTGACCGATTAAAACAAACACAGAAACAAACAAAAATCCGCCTATGGCATAAAACAATAGACAAACAACATACATAAATAAAAGCATTCAGCTAAGAGCTTGGGATTTCGAAAACTGGACACTTTTGAAATTTCATTACCAAGAACAAGGCTTTTGAGTGCTCATGCGTAAGCGTGAGCCTTGTTCGGTAGATATTTGGTAATGGAAGGTTGTCCAGAAATCCTCGAAATCCCAGATTGAAGCTAACAAGCCTCACGTTTTTCGTATATATACATAATTATTAAAAACGGAGGAATGCCGAAAATACGATAAAGATTAGGCCTAATTCATACTATGGTTGCTCTTCAGATTATGTAAATATAAAGATGAGTCAATCTATCGAATGAGTTATATAATTTTCAAAACAAAATTAAAGTTAATATGAAAGATTTTTTCTTTAAAATTGATGACAGAACAGGATATTGGCTAATAGCAATATGTATGCTATTTTTAATTTCTTTAATGTACATAATATACGTAAAAAGGAAGGGCAAACTTACTGAGCAACACCGATTTATTGAATTATTACCGTCTCTAATTTCAACATTTGGTGTATTAGGAACATTTTGGGGTATTACTATAGGACTTCAAAATTTTGACACGGAACACATTTCTGAAGCTATACCAGATTTGTTGGATGGAATGCGTACCGCATTTTTTACCTCATTAGCAGGTATGGTTTGCTCTATGATATTATCAACTTTAGTCAATGCGTTATTTGATAAACTGGAAAAAGGCGCATCCGACATTAACATAGCTGCAGGGCAAATCACACAAGCGGTCAATCAGATGTGTCAAACGATAGTACAGAACACGCAGCAGCAAACTACAGTACAATCTGCATTTTATAATACGGTTAATCAGACCTTGGTACAGATGGTTCAAACACAAGCACTATTGCAGAATAATACCACCCAATTACTATCTTTGCAATCTGCTATTAATGCAGACACGCAGAATATCAATGGAGCTGTTTCGCGAATGCTCACACTGCAAACAGCAGAAGCAACTGATATTCAGGAACTCGTTGCAGAAGGGAAAAATACAAATGACCTATTGAAGACTGCAAAAGATAATGTTTCTACTATAACCGAATCTACTACAGAAACCAATCGCAATGTCGGAGAAATAACAAGTACCGTAGAAAGACTAGCATCTGTTCAAAATGAAATTTCCGGTGAGGTCAAAGGCTTTAGTGATAAGTTACATGGTGAAGTTGTCGAAATAGAAGAGAATATGGAGAAGACAAATCAGCTACTTGAAGCAAAATTTGATGAGTTTACGGAACTCCTCAAAAAAAGTAATACTGAAGCACTAGTGGAAGTTATGAAGAAAGTGACGGAAGAATTTAACAGTCAGATGAGCGAACTTATCAACAAACTAGTGCAAGAGAACTTTGAACAACTCAACAAGTCCGTTGAACAACTTAATACATGGCAGATTGAAAACAAAGAAATGATACAATCGCTAACTGAGCAATACAAGTCTATGGAGAAAGATTTTGAGGCTACTTCTACAACTTTGCTTAATGTTGGCGAGGACACCAAGTCTCTTGTTTCTGATGGTAGCCAACTCCGCAAGATTGTAGCCGCGCTTAATGCTGTTATGGTTGAGGATAAGCGTTTTATTGAGATGACCTCGAACCTCAATGCAGCAGCAGAATTAACTAAGACAAGCATGACGGAATTTAAGGATGCGCAGACATCACTTAATGATTGGGTGAAAAAGCAACGTAACTTTGTCGATGCTGTGCAAGCATTGATGAAGCAGTTAGAAGAAATTGCAAAAATTAATGACTATTCCAAAGAATTTTGGAAAGACACTCGCAGCGGTATGAACGACAGCCTTGCTATAATTCAGCGTGGGTCACAAAGCCTTATGCAGCAAATCCAAAATCTAGATGGTCATTTCTATACACGCTTGAATACTACGCTTGCGAACCTTGACCAATGTATTCAAAAAATGATTGATAACGTATAACTCCTATGGCAAGTAAACACAATGTTTGGATGTCAGTTTCGGACCTGATGACTGGTCTGATGATTATTTTCTTGTTCATTGCGATTGCTTATATGATACAGGTTCAAGAAAAACAAACTGTCCTTACTGACTATGTAGAAACTCGCTCTAAATTACATGACAAGTTGCAGAAGGAGTTTAAGGATAGACCTGCTGATTGGCAGTTGGTTATCGGTAAAGATCTTTCCATGAAGTTTAATAATCCAGAAGTCCTTTTTGCAAGCGGGAAAGCGGATTTAACTCCAAAATTTAAAGATATTCTTAATGAGTTTCTTCCAAAATATATCGAGATTCTTATCCAAGACACTTTACGTTATCGCATTAAGGAAATACGTATTGAAGGGCACACAGATGATGCACCATTTGCTAATAGCAACAATGACCCTTTTATAGACAATGCAAGACTTTCGCAGCAACGTTCACTTGCTGTATTGAAATATTTGCGAGAAATGCCTGCAATACAAAACTATACGCAAGAACAACAAAAGATGCTTGAATATTGGTTTACTGCTAATGGATTATCTTATGGAAAGTCATTAGATAGCGATGGCGAATATACCTTTATTTCGGGAAAGAACATTGATAAGGATTTATCCCGCCGCGTAGAATTCCGCATTGTTACAAATGGCGATGAAATATTGGAGAACTTTGTAAACAAAAACAAATAGACATGGCAACAGATGACCCTATATATGATTTTCATTTAACAAAAACAGCACTGAAACGGCGTGGTATAGATGTAGAGTTTTCAGGTGGTTATACCGTAGTTCGACCTACTGATGTGGTATTCAAAAATGGGCGAGGCAATGTGGAGTTCCAAAATGACGAAGGGGAAAAAGGTATTTTTATTAAGGATAACAACGGACGTTATCGTCAGGTGTTTATGTACAAACGCGATTACCATCTGATTAAATATGGTTCTCCTCGTTTCCATATTTGTCAATGTGAAACTATTCAAGAGTTTATGCAGAGCGGAGGTTTCCGTGACCACTATCGTTATGCAAACACCGAAGAAGTGAAAGTCTTGAACATGGATAGTTTTAATCGTGAAGAAATAGTTGACGATCTAGAGCTGTGTGCTTATTGTGCAAATATAATGAGTTCCAAATATCGTAGAGGAATGCCACTAGAGCATTTTGTAAATATACTGAAGGAGGCAGGAGAAACAGATCCGGAGGAAGAAGAAAAAGAAGTCGATATATTTGGTTATGTGAAAGACTGGCAAAAAATATCTGATGCAAAACGAGAAGTTGAAAACTATACTTGCGAAATATGTGGTTATCACGCAGAAAATATGTTTGACCGCCGCTTTATCCACGTTCATCATAAAGATGGCGACAAACTTAACAATCGCATGAGTAATCTTCAATGTCTTTGCATACACTGCCATGCAAATGTTGATGCTAAGCATAAAAAGAATTTTAGCAGAGGAGTACAGGCTGATATGTTGCGTGAATTTGAAGAACAAAATAGTTCTCATAAGTCCCTTCAAGATAATTTGCCATCAGCATCTGCCATGTAGTGTCCTAAAAAATAATCAAATTTAAAAAAGTTGCAAAAGAGGTGATAGATTTCATATCTTTTTTGACTATATATAGAGGGGCATGGATATCGAAGAGTAATAGTGGCGCGAGAGTGGCTTGAGAATGGCTAATTGACTGCTACGATTTAGCGAGGAGAACAATACATCCGAATCTTAATAATCGGCACTTTATGCGTTTACCTGCTATGCACGACATGCTGAGAGGACGCTGACGAGAGGTTAGACCGATGGGATACCGACGGGATACCGTGCTGAATTCTTAATAATCAGCAATCATATTTTCCTCTCTTTACTATTAATTATCGCTAAAATAGCAAAAAAGCGTTAAAAATTCAAAATAAATTTGTATATATCAAAAATTTGTAGTAATTTTGCGCGCTTTTTCGGGAAATGCCCGATAAGCTACTTGGAAAGGAGGTGTATGCAATGATCGTAGTTCCTGTAAAAGACGGCGAGAACATTGAAAGAGCCATTAAGAGATTTAAACGTAAATTTGACAAGACCGGTGTGGTAAAAGAGCTCCGCAGCCGCCAGCAATTCAACAAGCCCAGCGAGTTGAAACGCATCAAAATGCAACATGCGAAGTACGTACAGAGCCTGCATGCTCACGACGAGGCATAATAAACTTCGCAAACAAATCGGTTGTACTAACCGAGATGAATATGATAAACAACGAGTGCATAAGGCATTCGTTGTTTGTTTTATCTACACGCTGATGACCGGAGTGGATGCCATCCTCGGAATGGATATATCACCATCAACTTGAAGGATATGTATCTGAAAATAGATTCTCCGCAGTAAACCCGCTATAAACCAGCGGCAAAACTGCTATAAAACCGCAGCAAATCCGCTGTCAAACACGTAAACGACACGTAATCAGAAGCCGACGACTACGGGAGAACAAGAGAGCATAAAGAGATTAAGAGCCGTACGAAAGTGCGGCTCTTAATTCGTTATTATGATATGTCATGGCTTAATTCAGTCGTACCATGACAGAGATGACTTGTCCGGCGGTGGATTCGCCCGGTTTGAAGACGCGTGCTTTGCCTTTGTTCTCACCGGCTACGTCCACCATGATCGTTAATTGTTTACCATTCATAGTGATAGCCGTCTTTTGGAAGGATTGGGTGCTGGGATCATACTTGCCAAACGGTTTCTCCGTCACTATCTGTGCCTGGTAAGCATCGTATTCGCTCCAATCGATAACAACCTGTTCAGCTGCATCTTTTGATAAATCACAGATATAGAACGAGTGTTCATCGTTATTCATGATATAAGCGATATTATCGTAATAATCTCTTTCGTTATCCGGGTAGTAGTCCGGCAGATCCATGTGCGTGACTTTTTTGCCTTTAGGGTCAAAGGTAAACTTCTTATTTTGGTCAAGCCATGATAGCGTTTCGGTTTTGCTAATAGGGCCTGCTACGGTCTCGATGTCCGGCAATTCTGCAAGCAATTCACCTACTTTGGCCTGAGCAACAGGCGATTCTTGCAAGTCCAAGGCATAGAAAGCAGTACCGTATCCGCGAATAACGGCAATGGCATATAGCGTACCATTGATGGAAGATACATACCAATTAGCCTCTTTATGCTCATCGCTTGTAATAGCAACAATGTCCAGCGTATTCGGGAAGAGCACTCCGGTCTTATACGTCCATCCCCATTCGCCTCCTCGATAGCCGATATCACCGCCTATGGCACCTCGGTTGTCCGGAAGAATTGATTCGAAATAGAGCGAGTTCTCATGCATCATACGTACGTTCAGGTAATCGCCTTCGTCTTTGAGTTGGTACACCATTTTGGCATCGCTATATTCGCTTAAACAATACACCTCACCCTTCATACTCTCCACAATGGTGTAGATATCTGAAGGACGACGGTTTCCCGCCAGCGGATGTCCCTCAATATCGTATTCCAGATAAGGCAGAATATTGTAGTCCCATTCAAACAGTGCACCGTCTTTGAGCCGGACAAGGAAATGTTTACTCATGAGCGGGTTGCATTTCTCTGCTAACATGCTTCGATAAGGTTCTTCTACTTGATCGAGTTCCGGGTAATCATATCGGCAGTTATAGAGCCACAACCAATCATCTCCAATCGGATAGATATACTCCATCGCCAAGCGCATGTGAGCCTGAACCATATCAATAATCTCGCCATTGCCACGACAATTGATGGTGTATGAGACTTCGACTAAAGTACCATCTTCCGAAACGGAATAGATGGGGTCTCTCATATCATAAACGGTGTCGCCTTCAGCAGCAGGAGCACGCCGTGGCGCATTTTGTGCATCAGAACTGATAGAAGCTAAGGCAAGCGCGTTAACTCCGTCCAAGTGCATACGTTTGAACTCCAGTTCTTTGAGTTTTCCGCTCCCACCACCGCCCTGGCAGGAGGTCATGCCTATTGCAGCCACTATGACCGCAAGGGCATAAATGAAACGAGGTTTCATGGGAATTAAAAATTACAAATTAATTCAACTGAACGATGGTAGCTACTACTGCTGTTCCGCTGGCTTCGGAGCCCATGACAACGGTCTTGAACGCACCTTCGCCGCTGACAGGCGTAATGAGCGAAACGGTAGAACCGTCAGCCAAGATCACCACTTCGAGCACGGCTTTCATGCCTCTATCGTACTTCACGCTTTCAATAACGTTATACTGCGGCACAGCGCTGCGGTCAATATCATGACGCGTTTTCGTACGAGTCGGCAAGTTATAGACATCAATATAGCTCATATCCGCCTGTTTCTCAAATTCCACAGAATAGGCATTACCTTCCTCATCATAATCCCTCTCCCAAGACGGGAATCCTTCCGGCAGTTTTTCTGTCGAGAATGACAAGGTGTTGGCGTCAAAGGTCTTAATAAATGTGCTATAGCCGTCGTTAGTTAACCAGGAACAGGTAGAACCTTCCACCACAACAGGGTGTCCGTAGCCGTATTCAGGCAGCGCATCACCTGCGACGCATTTCGTTGCGTTAGCTGTACCGCCGTCAAAAGAAACGCTATAAATAGCCGGTTCCTCACTACCGTTCCAGTTATAGCCTTGCGAAATAAGGTACTTACCGCCTATGTAGTGCATACGCGGATAACCCATTTCATTAGGAAGTCCTTGTACCAGATTCGCGTAATTGCCGTTGATAAAGGCCGGATTAGTCGGCACGTTACTGCTGTAACTCAATACCGTGCCCAAATGTCCTTGTCCGTCGCCTATAACATACGCAATATTCGCGTGGTAGTCCAGGCCTACAAGATCCATCGTGGTACCATTGTCAACGAGTTTGCACAACCCTCCTTGGTAATTACCTATCGCCCAATACAATTCCTTGCCCACTTGGGTAACTAAACCGTACTGCTTCAACTCATTGCTGGTGGTCAGTTCAAAGCCTTCAATTTTTATCTTACCTTCCCAATCCAGCGGTACCACGTTGATGTTCGTCAGATTGAAGAGCGCACCGTCTGTCTTGCGCATCAGGAAGTTGAAATGCCCCGGACGATTACGGCTGGCTTCTATCTCATGTTCAACATAGTCGCGCGCACCACTTGGCAGCGCACTAAGGTCATCGCAATCATACTGGCAGCCATAGAGCCATAGGTAGTCATCGCCGACCGCAAAGATATTCTCAATGCTCAAGCGGAGCGCTTTGGTGTCCATGGTTGAGTCCACTTCGTTGAAATAGAAAATTGCCACGTGCATGTTTCCATCCTCATCCACAGTGTATAAAAATTTGTGGGTTGGCTCATCCTGATCTTGTCCATCTGCACGCAACCGGCGCGGCGCGTTAGCGGCATTGCCGCCTTCTTGCACCAGCGCGAGGGCTTTGGCGTTACTCAGATCAACGCCCTTGAAGGTCATTTTTCCTTTGCCTGAACTTGGTTCATCTTGACAAGATACGAGAAATAGCATGGCACATACAATAATGCCAAGTGCTGAATGAAGTTTTGTGTTCATAATTAGTGAGTATTTGTTCCGGCTCTTACACCTTCGCCGGGCTTGGGGGTTTATAAGTTGTTTTCGCTCGTTAGCCCTTTTGTCCTTTCTTGGGTATCCATACAAAAAGCATGGGCTTTCTCGCTTGTTGATATTGGTATTATCGGGCTTCCACTCCCATAGACTCCAATATATGCAGAAGGTCCACACTTTACAGCGTGAACATTCGCAATATTTCGGAAGTCTATTACTGTTTGTGGAAGAGTGATAATATCCTCAATAAGGCAAATGCTTAATGATGTATGTTGTAATGTCCGTTTTTATGCCATAGGCGATGTGATTTCAATTTTGCTCGCAAAATTAGTGATTTTTTTCAATATATGCAAATTATTTTTAATATTTTTTTCGGAGGAGCACGTATGTGAAAGGAATGGTATTCAAACCATACGCTATAATGCCAAGAACCAAACGAGTTATTGGGGTTTCTTTAAGGATTTACGACAGTATAAATGACGCGTTTCTAATTCTGGATGAAGTGCCCATGGGGCTCCATCCGGTTCCGGAGTGCCGACATAGTATTTATCAAAATCTTCCGGCCAGCCCCAAGGCATAGTCTCCAAGTCTTTCGCCATAACAATGGAATCCCATTTACACAGGAAGATAAAATCCGGTTCAATTATTTTCTCCTTGGGGAAATAAGCGAAATTCTGCACTTGGTGATAATTAGCAGCATTTACTGCATCAAACGCATACAAACAACAATAATCATAACATGCCGTTAGAATTGCAGACTGTTTGGGTTTGTAGTTGTACTCCTCCAGAATATCGTACACATTATTGAAATAATCTGCTTGTTTCTCCGTAAGTGCTATTTCCGCAAAGTATTTATTGCCACGGGTGAAATGGTGGGAATCGTCGCGATTCATATAGGCTTTGTACGTCTCGGATAAAGGGATCATAAAGAGCAAAAGTACCGCCGCAAAGACACGCCTATAATCTTCCTGCGGGTGTTTGTATTCGTATTCAAACCACAGGAAAAGCCAAGCCGCTATGAAACAATGGATTCTGCCACTCAAGGCTGTATTGGTACCAAAAGAGGCAATGAGCGGATAAGCAAACACGAAGAGGTAAAACCACGTATCCGCTTTTGGGAAATCTCTCCATTGGAAATTCTGCAGGTTGCCAAACAAAAAAGGAACAAGCGGCAAACTCATGGCAAACATAGACGGAGAGATGAGAGGTTTCACTTGGTAATGATTGTAGATAAGGATCATAGCCACATACACTATACCTCCGATCCATTTATTATTGATACGTTTAGAGAGCCAGTAAGCACCCACAAAGGCAATTATCACAAACAGGCAATCACGGAAGAATAATGCGTATTGCATAATAAAGCTCGCTCCATCGTAATGGTAGCCGCTTTTACCAATATAAGTCGCTGTAAATAGCATAGCATCCCAAATATCTCCTAAAGGGCAAACTACAACGTGCATGTATAGCAACGTAAAAAGAACGCCAACTATTCCCGAACCAATATACAGCAGCATCTTTTGCCATTCGTTCCAATGTGTAATGATTATTAACAAGGTAACGCAAGCGAGTAGTGCCAATGCTGCCGGTATAATGATAAAGAGTGCAAAGCCAAGACATACACCACATAATGCGGCAAAGAGTGATTTTTTCCATAGGATTTCGCTATTGTTGAAGAGCATAAATGCACAGAGAGCCCATGTAAGGACGGCTGCTTGCATAGAAACATATTGCATACTGCCTCCTATTCCAAATAGAAACAACCACGCAAGAGCGAAGTATTTAACAACACGCTTTTTGTCAAATAGGACACAAGATGTGATGGTTACTATAACTGTGGAAAGCCACATAAGGATAGAGGCTGCTAAGGAATTGTAGAATTTGCTCGTTAAATCCCAAAAGGGGAACCAGTGTATAGCAATTAAATTCCATTGGCTCTTGCCGGTAATACAACTCATGTCGTACGCTTCTTGCAGTTTGAGCAAGAAATAGGCTTCGTCATAAGCCGTAAAGAAACCAAATCGGAATGTGGATACTTGCATAAAAGTAAGTACCGCTAATCCAATGAGCATGAGCAAGTATAACCACTCTTGTTTGATAAATTCTTTCATCATATTTAATTTTGTTTTCTATAATATAACCATCTATCAGCATCCCATGGAAAATCTTTTCCTTCGGGAGAACCCACAAATACGCTATCAAATTCCTGCGGCCATCCCCACGGCATTGTGTGTAATTCCTGTCCTATTTCCATTTTGTCCCATTCGCACAAGAATATAAAATCAGGTTTGAGCATATTATCTTTTGGAAAGAACAAAAAATTTCTTTTTTGATAGAAATTAGAAGATAATTTTGCATCTATAGCATATACTGTTGACCAATCATATTCAGTAGTAAACACAACTGACGAATCAGGTATATAACCATTCTCATTCATGATAGCTACAACATTATTCAGGTATTTACATTGATCATCTGTTAAAGCAAGTTGTGCAAATACAGAATTACCTTGCGTAAAATAGTTATCTGTTTTCGATTTGATTTTATTAACTGCCGGAGGTACAATTTGCAACAATAGCAAGGCACAGATTACAGTAACAAAAGCAGACCTATACAGATATTGTTTGTAAATGTTTTCATTTTCCAATAGAAGAAACAACCATGCTATCGAAAAGCAAATCATCCTGCTTCCTATATAGGTATTAGTTCCGATTGATGCTATTAGTGGATAAACGACGAGGAACAGCGAATAATGCAACTTTGCAGATTGCCCCCCCCATTCGCAGTCTTTCATTTTTTCAAATATTACTATAAGAATAAAACTGCTTATAATCAATGATATTGAGGTTTGTGGTTGGATTTGATAATGATAATAAACAAACAAAGATAGAGACATAACTATGGCTGCTATCCATGATTTATCTTGTGCAATTTTTCGAGATAGATAATATATTCCAGCGCAAACAAATAGACACAATAATCCATCCCGCGCCAATAATCCCACTTGAACAATAAAATCTACAGGAGAATATCGGTAGCCACTCTTTGTAAAGTACGTGGCAGTAAACTGCATCGCCTCATATATAGCCGGTAATTTGCAAACAAAAAAGTGAATGTAAACCGCAGAAATTAGGATACCCAAAATCATAAAAAGGATAGATTTCCAATCCTTATTTATCAGTAACAGCAGACCTATGCATGCAATACATAGAATACTTGAAGGGATAATTACAAAGAAAGAGAGCCCTAATGCAATACCTGTTAGAAACATCCAAAGTAATTGTAGAGTACTTTTTGAATGCATATAGAGAACCGATCCACATAATGCAGCATTTAATAAAAGTGCTTGCATTGGTACGTAGTTTAGACTTTCTCCTGCGTAAGTAGTGTCTATCTGAAGCAATAACAGATATGAAAGGGTAAGATATTTTAGGAAATTCTGTTTGCCAAATGCATACACGCATGTTAATGTTGCTATTATAGTTCCCAATAATTCACATAGATATATTGCTATGCGAGAATGAATAGGATTAGTTAAATCTAAATACGGAAACCAATGAATTGCCAATAAGTTCCATTGACTTTTTCCTGTAATGAATGTGCCTTCATATGCTTCGCGTAATTTTATCAAAAAATAAGCTTCATCCCAAGCAGTACAAAAACCAATATTGATAGTATAAAAGCGAATGATGGTTACAGCTATCAATATGGCGAAAAGCAGCCAGTATAGAATTTGATATTTTTCGATATATTCTAAAATCGTTTTCATTTCAAATTTCTATTAATGGTTCGGAAATCGGTTAAGGCTTTGATGCCTATTTTGAAGATGCGGCGCATGTTGATGGAGTTGACGCCGCCTTGGCGGGGACGGAAGGTAATCGGATACCAACCGATGTTATAATGCCAGCGGACGGCAATCGCACTGACGGCTACGTTTGCCAAGTTGTAATCCTGTGGAATGACATTCAAGATGGGGATGAGTTTGTCCGTTTTTAACAAGCGAAACGGTGTGTTGGCATCTTTGACCCAAACATGGAACATAAGCCACACCACAAAGCGCAAAGTCTTGGTCACAAAGACACGGCTTGCGCCATCCTGTCTGCCTCCGCGCGTACCAATTTGGAAATCGTAAATGTGGCGGTTGGACCACATTTGCCAGAACTCCTCCGGCAAAGTCTGTCCGTCGCTGTCCGTTTGGAAGATAAAATCTGCTTTGTTTTCTATAGCATAGCGGTATAGATATAAGACAGTTGCTCCATGGCCTGAATTGGGTTTGTCAAACGGTGTGAGAAGCGGGTACTTGGATTGCAGGCTTTGCATGATGGCAAATGTCTTGTCTTTGCTTCCGTCGTTGGCAATGACCAGATGTGCCTCATTGCCTTCAGCGTTAATCTGTTCACAGACTGGATGCCACTGAGCGATTACCTCCTCGATATTTGCCTCCTCATTATAGGCTGGAAGCACAAAATAGATAGTTTCCATATATAGTTAAAAGTTGATAGTTGACAGTTGATAGTTTACTTTCTGAAAGTAATGAACTTATTCAAAAGAAACTGGATTAGCGCAACAACGACGATGGAGATGAGTTTGCAGAGAAGCTCGTTCATTCCGCCGAGGGTGACCATAAGGTAAAGCATTAACTCGCTGATACCCAAACCCGTCAAGCCCACGGCATAGAAAGACAAGAAACGTTGTGTCGTCTTGTCTTTGACTTTGAAGTTGATGGAGCGGTTGAGAAGAAAGGACGTGAAAATGCCCACATGAATACTGATGATATTCGCCCAGAGGTAAGGCATAATATCGAAATAACACAGCGCGGAATAAACGCCGAAGTCCAAGGCGGCACAGAAGCCGCCGATGATCCCATACAAGATGAGATTGCGAAATTGAGAATAGAGTTTGAATAATCGGTCTTTCATAAGCATGCAAAAAGCGCAGACTTTTGTAGTTTGCTTATATTCGGTTCCTGAGGTTAACTGGACTTACCTAAATCATCCAAATATATCTACGGAAAAGCCCACGCTTGCGCATGAGCATTCTGGCTTTTCCTTGGATGATTTTTAGTTTCTTACAAAAGTGTCCAGTTTTTGCAGGAACCAAGTATTAAGCTAAAACGCTATAATATTATGTATGTCTTGCGTAGTTATCTACACGAATGTTGATTTTTTATACCATAGGCGATGTGATTTCAATTTTGCTCGCAAAATTAGTGATTTTTTTCAATATATGCAAATATTTTTTTGTTTTGCAACTTTAGGGTCATTTTTTAGCACCATTATAGTCGTTGTGAACTTTGCAATGTTAGTGAGCACATCTATAAAGAGGTCTAAGCAAAAGTGTGTAACACGCTGATGTTAAGGTGATGTCTGCTCATGCTCTTGTAATGCTCTAGTAGTGCTCTAGTAATGCTCTAGTAATGCTCTAGTAATGCTCTAGTAGAAATCAGGGAGCGGAACCGTTAGGAATTGATGTGGTCAAGTGCGTTGAGAATAAGGCGTGGGAAGGAGTAGTCGTCCAAGTCTGAGAGATGTCGGGGTGCAGGGGGGGCCGAGTGTCCGGATTGCCGGGATGCCGGGATGTCGGATGTCCGGGTTGCCAGGATGCCGGGATGTCGGGTGTCCGGGGTGCCAGGATGCCGGGATGTCGGGTGTCCGGGGGGCCGGGTGTCCGGGTTGCCAGGATGCCGGGAGAGATAAATTGGTGAGGACGAATCCGAATCTATCGGAAGTTATCCGAGGGTGTCGGAAAGTATCGGAGAGTATCGAAGGGAATCAGAGAGTATCGGAGGGAATCAGAGAGGATCGGAGGCAATCGGAAAGCGAGTTATCGGGATACCGAGTGTACGGGTTATCGGGTTGCCGATTGGGGTTTGCGGAATGTAATCATGTAGGCAATGGGCATGACAGTCACATTAAGCGGCAGGGTGAAGATGGTGCCGAAACAAATGGTTACGCCGAGCGGCATCCAGAGTCCTGTATGGGCAATAATCATAGGTATAACCCCTAACGCCGTAGTCGCCGAGGTAAGGAAAATGGGTCTCATACGGCGCAGTCCCGCCTGGTAAGCCGCTTCGCGTACAGGAAGCCCTTTATGCTGCAATTCAAGGGCATAGTCGTACATCAAGATAGCATTTCGAACGACAATTCCCAACACGGCGACGACTCCCAAAAGGGCAGTAATAGAGAAATCCAATCCAAAGATATATAGTCCTAAGCAGCAGCCGAAGAGACAGAGGACACTCATACTGAGTGCGAGCATAGAGATAGCCACATTGCCATAGTGAATAAGGAGCAAAATGAGCATGACCATGAGTGCCGCAATAACCGACCAAACCAGTTGTGGTATAATAGCAGTATTGATATTGGCGAGCCCTCCCAAAGCGATATCGGGAGCAGATGATGCGGTCTGCAAGCGGTCAATATATTGCCTCAAGGCTTTCTCCACAGGCGGCGTAGATGCACCGGGAAGCAAGTCGGCAGAAACCGTTATGGTAGTGATACCATTGCGGTTATCCAAGGTCGTGTGATGCCAATGCGGTGTGAGTGTAGCGATTTGTCTCAAAGGTACCCATTGTCCGGGGATAGCAGTGGGAATAAGGCAATCGCCAACTGATTCCATGGACTCATTAGCGCCACTGAGGTATAGGCGAACAGGTACTTCATAATCGTCTTCCCAAACCGAAGTAAGCGTTTGCCCCGAATAAACAGAAGCCAGATAGAGTGAGAGCGAGGCTTGGGTTATCCCTAATCGGGTGGCCTCATCGGCTCGCAGTTCAATCTTGATATCAGGCGCGACAAGGTCATAATCAGAGTGAATCCAAGTGAGGTCGGGCAACGTGTGCATAAAAGCGATAAGGGAGTCTTTATAAGCCTCCATCAGTACCCTATCCTGCCCTTTGAGATAGACCTCAATAGGATTTTTGACCGCCTGATAGTCCATTTGTTTGAAGCGGCAATAAGCATTTGGAAACGCATCGGCATATCGTGCGCCATATTCATCCAGCACTTCAAGTGTAGCCTCTGGCGAAATGGTATTGACAATGAATTGGGCGTAGTTCTTCGCCGCCATGCGCGGGGTGTAGGTTGCATGGAACCTCGGAGAGGCCTGTCCCACAAAAGATGTCACCGTCAGGACTCGCGGGTCGCGATTGAGCACTCGTGCCAAGGAGTCCGCCACCTCAGCTGTTTGCGCCAACGAGGCGTCTTCACTCAAGTGGATTTCGACGGCAAAGATTTCCCTATCCGCTTTAGGTAACATCTGGATATTGAGACGGGTAAAGATAAGCCCTCCCAATGCGACCAAGAGCAAAGCAATCGCCAGTGTCAACCAGGGTGCACGGAAACAAAGGGCTAAAAGTGTTTGGTAGCCTGATTCGAGTTTGGCAAAGAATTTTTTCTGCAATCTTTCAATGAAGGTTAATTGCTCTATGCCATGTCCTTTTATCAGTTTAGTGGCCATCCATGGAATAGCCCAAACGGCATAAGCGTTTGATATAGCGAGTGCAAAGAGAATTGCCCACGGGAAGTCCTGCACGAACTCCCCTAACGGTCCGGTAATAATGTGCGTCATGGGGAAGAACATTCCGGCGATAGAAGCAGTAGCAAGCAGCATGGAGCCCATGAGCTGCCGCGTCGATACCGTAGCACTATACCATCGACTATGACCGCGGTCGTGGAAAAGTGTGTAGCCATCAAGAACAATGACCGCATCGTCCACCACCATTCCGATGACGGTAATCATAGCTGCCAATGTGACGGTATTCAGCTCGATACCAGCCACATACATAATGCCCAAGCTGATAGCGGCGCACGTCGGAACTGCAGTCGCAGCAATAAGCGCCGTACGGAGCGGGAAAAGCATGAGCATAACCAATATAACCACCAACATCGAGAGCACTAAATCCCTCAAGAACTGAGAAACGGAATTGTCCACCACGTGAGGTTGGTCTGTAATGCGATGAAACCGCAAATCAGGCGGCAAAGAGGCTTGCGCATGTGCAATAACCTTATCCACCTCGTTGCCGAACTTAACGATATTGCGGTTGGGGTACATCTCCATATTGATGATAATAGCGGAAGAAGCGATGGAATCCCGATAGAAGACGACATATTTATCAGGCTCCTGATAACGCCTCATTATAGTAGCGATATCCTTGAGTTTGACAACCTTATCGTCAATTGGATTGGAGAAGATTATTTGCTCCCCTACCTCATATTCAGTCGCATATGGAATGGCGACATGCAACATGGACGAGCTCTCATTATTGTCCACGGAGCCGCCGATAGTGCGAAATCCCTGTAGCGCCAACTGCGCCATCAAAGCAGACTGGTTAATCGGTAGCGAAGCCAGTTTGGCAGGGTCGATAATGACGGCGATCTCCTCGCGTTCCTTTCCCAAGATGCTGATTTTACCCATGTCAGATATGGTTCTCAACTCATCGCATAACGCTGTAGCATAGCGTTCTAATTCGCGCGGCGAATGAGCAGGAGCCTCCAAAGCCAATAAGACAGAACTTGTGCTGCCGAAATCATCCACCACCACAATCTCAGCGACGCCTGCCGGCAAATCAGTGGTACGAAAAAGGTCGAGTCCGGCACGAATTTTAGACCATACCTCATCAGGCGCAGAGACCGCCAATCGTAAAGAAGCATAGATATAGACAATTCCATCGTTTGTCACGGAATAAGTCTGGGCTCTATCAATTTCCGAATAGGAATATAGAAAGCGTTCCAAAGGTTTAGTGACCTGTTGCTCTACCTCTTCCGCCGTTGCCCCCGGATAAATTGCCGCAATAACGCCATAACGCATGGTGAATTGGGGGAACTCATCCTTATTCATCATCGGCAGTGACCATAAGCCAAACGCCACCAAGAAGAGAATAGCGGTAAAGACTATCCCGGGATGACGGAGAGCAGATAATATGGAATCAAATTTGTGCTCCTTCATATAGCTTGTTCATTCCCTCAACGACAACTTTATCACCAACGGATAATCCGTCCGTAATCACCACACCATTAGCTACATACGAGCCGACAGACACCCGCCGTTTATGGACAGTATTTGATTGAATCGACCAGACATAATGACCGTTTTTATCAATGGAAACAGCATGAGCTGGAAGGACAATAAGTTCCTGCCCATCAGCATTCAATGCCAGTTCGACTTTAGCTGCCATGCCGGGCAAGACATCTGCGTTCTCAGAGAAGGCGACATGCACTTCACAGGCATGAGTAAGCGGATCGGACACTAAGGCAGTGTAAATGACTTTAGCCGAAATGGTGTCAGCTACGGAAGTCAAAATGACGCGAGCAGGCTGACCATTGCGAAGCCATTTAATCTCCTGCTCGGGAACACTGAACAACACATGCAAGGCATCCGTTTGGAGCACTTTAAGCGCGGTTATGCCCGGTGCAATCATTTGTCCGACCTGGAGGTCTAAATCCGCCACAACTCCGTCTATCGGGGCGGTCAAGCGACAATTATTTAATTCCGTTCGCGCAGCCGCCTCCATCGCACGTGCTTGTTGCAGTTTGGTATTTATTTCCACCCATTTGACCTCAGCCAACGTGCCTTTATTATAGAGTTTCTTCAATCGTCGATAAGCATCTTCTGCCTGATTAAGTGAAGCTTTGGCAGTCAGATATGCCTGATAGGTTTGCGTAGAGTCAACGAGGAGCAACACCTGCCCTTTCCTGACGCGCTCACCATTACGGCAGCGTATGGCGAGGACTTTACCGCCCAAATTAAAACTGAGCGGCACTTCAGTATCAGCGCGGACTACGCCGACATAGGTAGATATATTTTGTTGAGAAACAGCACCAACCTCCATTGTTTTGACGACAATCGGGGCTTGGGCGGTAACGACCGTATCTTTCTTACATGCCGACACAAAGGCTATCAGAAGCAGGAAAAAGGGTATTTTCTTCATAATTGTCTATAAATCGGCAGCAAAATTACATATTTTTCGCGACATATGCAAATTTTTCTTGCATATTGTTGCATTTTGCAACACGGAAACTACAAAAGTGAAAAAAGTTTCCAAAAATTTGCACGGTTCAACATTTTTTTATAATTTTGCAGCGTTTTTAACGATTGCATGATGACCGAAGAAGTTAAACAACAGATAATCAGTACTGCGGGGAATATGTTCTTTCACCTCGGCATCCGGAGCGTATCCATTGACGATATTTGCCACGAATTGGGGATATCCAAAAAGACGTTCTATGTCTATTTTGCGTCCAAAGACGAACTTGTGGCACAATTATTGCGGAGCAATATTGCCTATATATCCGGCAAAATGGAGGAATTATTACAGATGAATGATTTCCGCAAACTTGTGAGCCGTTTTATGAAGCACCAAGAAGCGGAGAAAAACGATGTGCGACGTGTACCACAGTTAGTTTATGATCTCAAGAAATATTATCCGCGTCAGTTTGCAGAGTTTCAAGAGGAGTGCTTCAAAACGCAGAAAGAGTATATCATGGCGTATTTAGAGCAAGGTCAACAGGAAGGTCTCGTGCGCGCAAACCTTAATATAGAATTGACAGCAGTCCTTTTTGCCAAGATTCATAGTGACGCCATCAATGATTTCGAAGTGATAGAAGGTCACGGGCACAATATGCACCAGTTGGGTCATACAGCGATGGATATCTTTGTTCGCGGGGTGCTAAGCAAAGAGGGCATGGAACTATATGACGGAAAGTATAACCATTGACTATAAATAATATAACAATATGAAGAAACAGATTTTATTATTCGCTTCACTGATGTTTAGCGCTATGATGCTTGCAGAGGATCATGTGATAGCAGCAGCGAAGAGCCACACAAACGACACGGTAAGTTATCCCGCCGAGTTGAGTTTAAGTTTAGATGAGGCGCGTGATTTCGCCATTAAGCAGAACAGGACATTGAAAAATGCATCCCTTGCGGTACAAGAAGCTTATGCCCAACGCTGGCAGACTATAGCCGCTATGCTGCCTCAAGCAGATGGTAGTTATACCTACAGCAACTACTGCGGTTACTCGGCGACCCTGTCGATGGGAGGAACTTCTATTCCAATCAACATGCCTAATGTAGGTGCTTTAGGCGTAACCGCATCTGTCGGTATCAACGGACAAGGTATAGTGGGAGCCCTTCTGAACAACATTGCCATCGACATGAAGAAAATTGCTCTTGAGCAATCCGAGAACGAATTGCGCGGTAGCGTCATGAGCAGTTATATGTCCGTGTTGGCATTACAAAGCATTACTAACTTATTGGATTCCAGTTTGAACAATATTGAGAATCTCGAACAGATTACCCAACAAGCCGTTAATGCCGGCGCCGCAGAGCAAACAGCCGCAGACCAGATACGCGTGAGAGTTAACACCTTAAAGAACAACATCAACACGCAGAAACGGAATATCGAGTTGGCGTATTCCTCCCTAAAAGTCCTCTTGGACGTACCGGTGGAAACGGAATTGATACTGACCGATAAGATTGACGATGTCCTGTCGCCAGAACGCATATTAGCGCTGCTCAGCGAGGAATTTAATCTACAAAACAATCTCACCTACCAACAGGTATCCAAATCTGCCGAACTGGCGAAACGCAATGTACATATGGCAGGTTGGGCATATGGTCCTACCCTCTCTGTGGCATACAATTACTCCAATCAGCAGTACTATGGTGAAGGCGGTATGCGTATGACACCTCCTAACACCGTGCAAGTCTCTGTTAGGATGCCACTCTGGTCTTCCGGCAAACGCGCAGCCGGCGTGGTGGAGAAAAAAATAGCCTACGAAGAAGCTAAAAACACGCTTTCCGAGACGACCGATAATCTCGGCATTCTATATCGTCAATTATGCTTTAATCTCACCAACGCCTATGAGACCTATCTGAATGAGAAAGACAATATAGGCGTATCGCAACGCGTATTCAAATCCGCTACAGAGAAATATAAATGGGGTGCAGCATCCAATTTAGAGCTGACAAACGCCTCTAATGACCTCATTAATGCCCAATCAACCTACGTGCAGGCAATGCTAAATTTAGTCAACACCCAAGTAGATTTGGAACAATTCTTGAATAACTAATTCAAAAAACAATATGAAGAAAACCATTATTTATGCCCTTACAGCCATTGTATTAGCGAGTTGTGGCAGTAAAAGTGCAAGCAATTCCGCAACGGAGGAACAGGAACGCGTAGAACAAGTGCGCACAACCATTCTGCAGCCCCGTGAGATCGAGCGTGAGATTTCTGTTTCCACTAACCTGCAAGGTTACCTCACCCAAAATGTAGCCCCTTCCCTTACCGGTAAGATAGAACATATCTACCGCGAAGTAGGTAACAAAGTCAAAGCAGGTGACGACCTTGTTCGGATGGACCAGACTCAGTACAAGACAACCAAAATATCAATGACTAATCTGGAGATTGAAAAGAACCGTATTACGCAGCTGCTCCGCTCCGGCTCTGCGACCCAACAGCAGTATGACCAGATTATCGCCCAGTACAATTCGACGAAAGAGCAATTGGATTTCTTAGAGACCAACACCTATGTCAAAGCTCCTTTTGCCGGTGTTATATCCGCCAAGAACTACGAGGACGGGGAACTTTACAGCGGTCAGCCTATTTTGGTACTCACTCAGATTGACAAACTGAAAGCCTTGGTCGCCATACCCGAGACTTACTTCCCGCTATTTAAAGAAGGTATGAAACTGACGCTGACTTCGGAGATTTATCCGGGCAAAGTATTCCCTGCCACGGTAGAGATTGTATATCCGACGATTGACCCGTCCAGCCATACTTTCCAATGCAAGATTCAAATTCCTAATAGCAGCCATCTGCTACGCCCGGGTATGTATGTGACCACGACCATCGGTCTGGGTAAGGCGAATGCAATCGTAGTGCCTTACCAGAGCGTCGAGAAATTGGTCGGAGCCAACGACCGATATGTCTTCATCGTGGAGGACGGACGCGCCAAACGAGTTGCCGTGGAACTTGGTCAGCGTTTTGATCAGGACATTGAGATTATCGCTCCGGAGATCAAAGCCGGCGTTGAGTTCGTCACCACCGGCCAGCACAAACTTGTCGATGGAGTCAAAGTTAATGTAGTGGAATAATCCTAGTCTGCTAGAATACTAGTTGACTAGATAACTAGGAAATCCTATGAGTATTTACAAATCAGCAATCGAAAAGCCGGTGACGACTATCCTCATCTTTGTGGCTGTCATCATCATCGGCATATACAGTTTCTTGAAACTGCCTATCGACCAATTCCCTGAGATGGATCCTCCGTATATTACGGTCATGACCACCTATCCGGGTGCTTCAGCATCTGAGATGGAGACCAATGTGACCAAGATTATGGAGAACGCTCTTACCTCTGTGGATCACTTGAAACATATCACCTCTCAGTCCAAAGATAATATCTCTGTAGTCACATTGGAATTAGAATGGGGCAGCAACATGGACGAAGCCGTCAATGACGTGCGTTCCTTCGTGGACATGGCGGCAAACAACCTGCCAGACAACTGCGCTAAACCGGTTATCTTCAAGCTCTCCACGTCCTCCATGCCTATCTGCCAGTACTCTATTACGGCAGACGAGACTTATGCGGGTCTGGACAAGATTCTCAACGACGAGGTGGTGCCGCAGTTGAACCATATCGACGGTATCGGTAATATCTCCCTCTCAGGTGCGCCGGACCGCTATGTCTATGTCAATATCGACCAACAGAAACTCGATGCATACGGCATAACGCTGGAACAGGTGGGGCAAGTGGTGAGCGCCAACAACCTCAACCTCTCTTCGGGCACTATCAAGATGCCACAGGAGCAGTACCAGATGCAGGTGCGTTCCGAGTACATTGAGTCCTCCGAGATAGCTAACCTCATGGTAGCTATGACGCCGCAGGGGCAGCAGGTCTTCATCCGCGATATTGCAACAGTCAAGGATACCATCAAAGACCTCTCACTGGATGAGAAAACCAATGGTCGCGAAGCCGTGCGTCTCGTCATCGCCAAGCAGACCGGAGCCAACACCGTGCAGGTTTGTAAGGATGTGCGTGCCGAATTGGCGAAGATACAGAAACAACTTCCGACAGATGTCAAGATAGAGAAGATTTACGACTCCTCGGAGAACATTCAGAACTCCATCAACTCCCTTGAAGAATCCGTGCTGTACGCCCTCTTGTTCGTGGTACTCGTCGTGCTCTTCTTCCTCGGCAAATGGCGTGCAACAATCATTATCGGCATCACCATTCCTATTGCCCTCATCGTGGCGTTTATCTACCTCGGTTTAGCAGACTCGTCGCTTAATATCATTTCGCTCTGCTCACTGACAATTGCCATCGGTATGGTTGTGGACGATGCCATTGTGGTACTCGAGAATATCACCCGTCACGTGGAACGTGGCGAAGATCCGCACGAGGCGTCTATCTACGCCACCAATGAAGTTTGGGTTTCCGTTATCGCTACAACACTCGTGCTCGTAGCGGTGTTTGTTCCGTTGACTATGTTAAACGGTATGGCGGGTATCATGTTCCACGAATTAGGTTGGATTGTAACAGTTGTATGCTGTACATCCACATTGGTCGCTATCACGCTAACTCCTATGCTTAGTTCCAAACTATTGAAGGCCAAGCAAGTTCACATTGATGAAAACGGTAATCTCGTAGAAGATGAAGCAGATAAAAAAACTTGGTACGACCGCACGGTTGTTCACGCGCTTGATAGAATTGACGAGTATTATAGCCGAGCACTCGGTTGGTGTTTAAAGCACAAAGCCATTACGCTACTGGTACTCTTTGCCTTCTTTATGGCATCACTTCTGCCGGTCTTTATGGGTAAGATAGGTACTGACTTCATGCAGGAACAAGATAATGGTCGTTTATCCGTGACTATCAAATTGCAACGCGGTACACGTATTGAAGAGACTTTAAAGACCGCGCGTCATCTTGAAGCACGCTTCATAGAACTCGTGCCGGAGATAGAACTAATCAACACCTCCGCCGGTTCTAATGATGATGCTTCTATCGCGGCACTCTTCTCTTCCACGATGAATAATAAGATTCAGATGACCGTTCGACTGCCTAAAAAATGGCAACGCGATCGTGATATCTGGACTATCGCTGAAATCCTCCGTCAGGAGATGGCGAAATATCCGGAGATCAACGAATACCAGTGTACTGTTTCGTCCGGCGGCCCAGGCGGAGGCAATACCGTGGACCTTGAAATTTACGGTTACGACTTTGATATTACCTCCCAATTGGCAGAGCAGAGCCGCCAACTCATTGCACAACTTCCCGGCTCACGTGACGTTAACATCAGCCGCGAAGATGACCGTCCGGATATCAAAATAACCGTGGATAAGGAAAAGGCCTCTCGGCTTGGTCTTTCTTCCGCAACCATATCGACCTACTTACGGAACCGCGTAGCGGGCATGTCCTGCGGCTATCTGAAAGACGATGGTTCCGAGTACGACATTGTTGTCAGACTTGAAGAGGAAGACCGGAACTCCATCTCAGATGTGCTGGATCTGTCTATCCCGACTGCAACAGGCAAGACCGTCAAACTCTCCGAGGTAGCTACGGTCGGTGAATATTGGGCACCGCCTACCATTGAGCGTAAGGCTCGTCAGCGTATTGTCACCGTGAAAGCCACACCTTATAATACAACTCTGGGTGAATTGGCGCAGACGATTGAAGCACAAGTCATTCCGCAACTTGACATCCCTGTTGGTTACTCAACACACATCGGCGGTAATTACGAAACGCAACAAGATACGTTCTCTGATATGATTTTGCTCGGTCTGCTTATTATTATATTGGTTTATATCGTAATGGCATCCCAGTTTGAGAGTCTCAAAATGCCCGGAATCATTATGTTCACCATTCCGTTTGCCCTATCCGGCGTGATTATTGCACTATGGATTACAGGCAGAAGTTTGGATATGATTGGCGCTCTGGGTCTCGTATTGCTTGTTGGTATTGTGGTCAAGAATGGTATTGTGCTCGTGGACTACATTAACCTGATGCGTGAACGCGGACACGAACTGAACGAAGCGATTACTATGTCCGGTCGCAGCCGTATCCGCCCCGTGCTCATGACGGCTTTCACAACTATACTCGGTATGGTGCCGATGGCTGTCAGTTCCGGTGAAGGTGCAGAAATGTGGCAACCGTTAGGTATCGTCGTTATCGGCGGTTTGACCGTCAGCACGTTCTTAACCCTGTTCATCGTGCCGGTTCTATACGGCATTATGGCACGCCACGGAGATAGAGATAAGAAAGAGCAATTGCGTAAGAAGTTTATCTTCCTCGATATCAAAGTGGATGAGCCCGGTAAGAAATCACATAACCCACTTCCCAAAACCGTTGAATAATATGAAAGCAGTATTTATCGTTTATAATCAAGCTAATACCGAGCGGGTCGAGTATATGCTCGACGCCCTCGGAGTACGCGGCTTCACCTTCTTCGAACAAGTTCAAGGGCGAGGCTCTGAAACCGGTGAACCCAGACGAGGCACTCACGCTTGGCCGGAAATGAATTCCGCAATGATGTGCATTGTCCATACCGCCCAAGTGCCGGCTATCTTAGAGGCTGTACAGAAACTCGACGCCCGTAATCCGGAAGTCGGAGTTAAGGCATTCACCTGGAATATCGAAAATATCGTATAATAACCTGTTATACCGTATAATGGCATATAAAAAGAGGGTGTGTCAAAACTACTTGGCACACCCTCTTTTCATATTGATGATAATATTTAATATGCAAGTGGAGCGCATGCTTTCGATAGTAGGTGGTTAGTAGGTGATTACTATGTTATTTGTACGTAATCCAGCCGCTAACAAGCCTACCACAGCATAACAAAATAACAGTATCCGCCTTGATAACTTCTTATCTCACAATGTGCTCGAACGATTCTTTCATCCGCTCCATGGTCTATCAATCCCTAAAAGCCGAGCAATCAGCCCAATAACCGACAGATTAGTACTCTTTTTCGTCTAAAAAAGCATAAATTTGACAAAATTACACTCAAAAACTTGCACATTTCAAAAAAAACACTAATTTTGCGAGCAATAAAACCCTCGTCTTTCCTCGGACGTTAAACAGAGAAAGCGCAAAGCGTTGCGCCGACATATTGATTAAAAGCATTTGCTTTATTAAGGATTCTTTCATTTCTCGACAATTTGAATTGTACTTCCGAAGTATAGCGAATGTTCACACCGTAAGTGTGGACTTTCTGCATATATTGGAGTACATGGGAGTCGAGACCCGAAAGAACCAATATGATAAAACGCAAAAGTTCACACTTTTTGTATTTATTAATAATCATTTAAAACCGACGAGGCGATGGGATATAACCGCCAACAAAATAGATGAAAAAATCAATCATTATTCTTGCTACTCTATTGGCTACTACACTTGTTTTTTCTGAGAATGTGGTTCCTAAAGCTTCTATCGGAAAATCTGTGAAGCATCAGTTTAATAAGAATGGAAGTAAATATTTTGAAATAAAGTTCTTGGATATATCATATACAGACAGCACTAAGAATGGATGTAATGCTCATTATAAGATTCAGCTTAAGGCAGTCGGACAGAAAGTTAATTTTGAAGATGCGGCTCCCGTGCCATTTGTAGGAGTATGCCCCAGATACGGATTACATCATCACAAAGGTGATGATAAAAATTTTGATGCCATGACTACTTTGTACAAGGGAACTTTAACCGCTGGGGATAGTAGCATTGTACAACTCAATTACTATATTAGAGCAGAACAAACTGTACCAGAATATATCTCATACAATAAGAAACCTATTGTTGAATTAGCTTATCAATATGATGTTCAGGAATATGAAACTAAAATGCAAGCCACTTTACTGGCACAACAAAAAGCAAGAGAAGAAAGAGAGGCTGAGCGAAAACGAATACAAGAAGAACAAGAAAAAGCTGCTATAGCAGAAAGGTCTCGCTGTGATACATTATTGACAATCTCTTATTTAGCAAATTGGGTGGGAGCATCATTCTTTACGAAAGATAATATAGAACGGGACTTAAACATTGACCCTGTGGGATATAGTGGAGGTTTAGTTTTATATAACTTCCCCAAATGTGGAGTGTCTATGGAATTTTCTGGGTTAGAAGAAGTTTGTACTGAGTTGTCTTTTAGGTTATATGGAGAAGAAGGCATGCAAATGAAAAATGACCTCTTGGAATATGGCTATACATTAGTGGAGAAAAAGAAAGATTTAGTTGCCGAAAATAATTTTAGAGACATGCAATATGGCACACATTCTGTTTATAAGTGTAAATTAAAAAATGGAGGTTATTCCGTTTGTGAATTGTTGGAAGGACAAGCCTTTATGTTTACATTCTATCGTTCAGCGCGATAAGATTCGTAAGTATAATATTCATGTTTCCAATTGTTCTAACTATTGAGTGAGTAGTTTTAGTTAATCAACATTACGAGAGACAAAAAAAATGTCTACAGATCATTATGAAGCAACAATTAAAATACGATTTAAAAGCAGGATGGCCTACTAATATTATTCCAAGGCTTAATATATCTGCCGGACTTTATAGACGAAACTATAGCTATGTCAAAATAGGTATCACAACGGATCCGGAAAGACGATTCTGTGAACATAAGAAATCACATCGATTTGAATGGAACAGAATGGTTGTTGTGTATAGAACAACAAGTATTAAAAATGCTAATGAGGTGGAAAAATGGTTTATAGAAAATCGTCCGGATTTAGTAAATAAATGGAATGGATATAGCAATATGTGTGACAGTCAACATTATTACGCTTACTTCTTATTAGGGAACTAATAAACCATCGTAAAAATCCCCAATCGAACTAATGTTAACAGAATGAAAGAACGCGCATACATATGTACGCGCGTTCTTTGTTATTGTTGGTAATTTTAGTCGGCAAGCTGTACTCAGCATTCTTGTTATAACATTATAACGTTATATCGTTATAACGAGACAGGAAATATTTCCGTTATGACGAAGGGGGCTCTTTCAATTCCATCTTGCGAGTGCCGGTGCAGTTAGGGTAGTCGCTGCAACTCCAGAACGGTTTGCCGGAGTTAATGCCTTTCTTCGCCATACGTTTGAGCATCGGTTTGCCGCATTTAGGACAAGAAGGCGAATCTTCTTGTATGCTATTCTGAGTGCGCTGTTTAAGACGCTCAGCAGTCAGTGCTTCCGTAAAGCCTCCTTCCTGCGTAAAGAGTTCGAGATTATTCTCTATCTGCTTCTGTAGCATCATAATAAGCCTTTCGCAGAGCACAACAAGCGTTCGTGCGACAAGGATGGAGTCATCGCTCTTTAACCATGTATCAAACTTGCGTTTCTGTGTGAGGACGTGCAGACTGGATTGATAGAGTACATCATCCTTATAACCAGGTTTATCCAAAGGAATATGCGCTATCTCCACATATTCTTGGCTCTTTAATGACCATGGTACTTGTCCCTGTTGCATTAGCCAATTCAGGTAATCATTCGCCAATTCTGTTATACTTGCGCGCGCCACATCAACGAGTTTCATTTCCGTCTCACGTGAAGTGGCGTGACGTGAGGTTCCTTCCGCAATATTTGCTACACCGGAACGGGCAGCCTGCGTCATCTGATCAAACTGACGACCGCAAGGGTCGTTCTTTAGATTCAAGAAGCGTTTGCAGAAATCCTGCGTAGCCAATTGAACAACACTCGCCAGCACCCACGTTTGCAGCCAGAAATACGTCGGGCGATTGATTTTCAGCATTGTTGAAAGAAATTTTCGTTATATTGTTATAACGTTATATCGTTATGACGAAAGGATTAAACATAGTAACGCGCACGACGTGCGTGCGCGTTACATTAATTATTACCACTCCGTCTTGAGCATTCTCAAGTAGCTCTTATATCGCCACTTAGCATTCTCTTCTGCGGCATTGAAGAGTTCGTCTGCCTCTGCCGGATATTGTTTCATCACGGATGAGTAACGCACTTCGCCCTTCAAGAAGTCCTTAAAGTTATCCCAATTAGGCTCTTTGGAGTCGAGCTGGAACGGATTTTTACCCTCCTTCTCGAGTTCCGGATTATAACGCCAGAGGTGCCAGTAACCACATGCAACAGCTTTCTCTTCCTCCGCCTGAGATTTGCCCATTCCGGCTTTCAGACCGTGGTTGATACACGGAGCGTAAGCAATGATGAGCGACGGACCATGATATGCCTCTGCCTCGCGGATAGCCTTGAGCGTCTGCGCCTGGTCAGCACCCATAGCAATCTGGGCCACATACACATAACCATAAGTAGTCGCTATCATACCTAAGTCTTTCTTACGAACACGCTTACCGGCTGCAGCAAACTTGGCAATTGCGCCGAGAGGAGTGGACTTGGAAGCCTGACCGCCGGTATTCGAGTAAACCTCTGTATCAAGCACAAGGATATTTACATCCTCGCCCGATGCAATCACGTGGTCGAGTCCACCATAACCGATATCGTAGGAAGCGCCGTCACCACCAACAATCCATTGAGAACGTTTGATAATGTGGTCCTTATACTTCAGTATCTCCTGACATTTATCGCAACCGCAAGCTTCCATAGCAGCCACCATCGGCTCATAGAGTTTACGAGTAATAGCTCCGTCTTGTTTATTGGCTATCCACTCGTCGAACATTGCCTTCAGCTCATCCGAGCAGCAATCACACAGTTTAGCTTCCTCCATTAGACGAGCCAAACGAGCCTGCATCTTCTTATGCGCAATCTGCATACCTAAGCCGAACTCGCAGAAGTCCTCAAACAAGGAGTTATCCCATGCCGGACCACAACCCTTTTCGTTCTTGGTATAAGGCGTAGATGGAACAGCGGCCGAATAGATAGACGAGCAACCGGTAGCATTGGACACAATCTCACGATCGCCATAGAGTTGGCTAATCAGCTTGAGGTATGGGGTCTCACCGCAACCGGAGCAAGCACCGCTAAACTCAAAGAGCGGCGTAGCGAACTGGCTATTCTTAACAGATTGCTGAATATCAACAAGATGTTGTTTAGAGCTTACTTTCTCTACGCAATAATCCCAGTTCGCGGCCTCGGCCTCTTGGCTCTCTAATGTAACCATTTCAAGTGCTTTGCCTAACTTCGGATTACCCGGGCAAACATCGGCGCAGTTACCGCAACCAAGACAATCCAGCGGATCTACTTGCATACGGAAATGCATGCCTTTCATTGCCAACGGAGCTTTCATCTCCAATGTAACGCCATTGAAATTCTTCACCTCTTCGTCGTCCATTACGAACGGGCGGATTGCTGCGTGAGGACATACATATGCGCACTTGTTACATTGGATACAGTTCTCGGCATTCCATACCGGTACGAATGCACTCACACCACGTTTCTCATACTTAGACGTACCTACTTCCCAAGTACCGTCTTCTATACCTTTGAAAGTCGATACGGGCAGCAAATCACCATCTTGTGCATTAATCGGGCGAACCAATTTAGAGATAAACTCTGGTTCTGAAGCGTGCTGACCGCCTTCGTCTTGCAAGTTCGACCAAGCAGGATCTACTACAAGTTCTTTATACTCGCCGCCACGATCCACGGCCGCGTAGTTCTTATTGACTACATCCTCACCCTTTTTGCCGTAAGACTTCACAATAAAGTGCTTCATCTCCTCAACGGCTTTCTCTACAGGAATCACCTCGGTAATGCGGAAGAATGCGGATTGCAATATCGTGTTGGTACGGTTACCTAGGCCAATCTCTTGCGCAATCTTGGTTGCATTAATATAATACACCCTAATATGATGGTCTGCAAAGTACTTCTTCACCCGAACCGGCATATTCTTTGCCAACTCATCACCTTCCCAAACGGTATTTAACAAGAACGTTCCGTTGTCTTGAAGACCGCGGGTTACGTCATACATATGGAGATATGCCTGAACGTGGCAAGCCACAAAGTTCGGCGTTGTTACCAAATAAGTCGAATGAATCGGTTCATCGCCGAAACGCAAGTGCGAGCATGTGAAACCGCCGGATTTCTTACTGTCATAAGAGAAATACGCTTGGCAATACTTGTCTGTCGTCTCACCGATAATTTTAACGGAGTTCTTGTTCGCGCCAACGGTACCATCAGCACCTAAACCATAGAATTTAGCTTGGAACATACCCTTGCCGCCCATTGCAATCTCTGCACCTACGGGAAGCGATGTAAAGGTCACATCATCATTGATTCCTAAGGTGAAGTGATTCTTCGGCATTGGCAAATCCAAATTATCATAAACCGCCAACAGCTGAGCAGGAGTCGTATCATTGGAACCTAAGCCGTAACGACCGCCTACAAGCTCAATATCAGTCATGCCTAACTCCAACAACGCATCGCGTACATCCAGGAACAAAGGCTCCGAATTAGCACCCGGCTCTTTGGTCCTATCCAGAACGCATATTCTCTTCGCCGTTGCAGGAATAGCTTCCTTCAAGTATTTGAGTGAGAAGGGACGATAGAGGTGGACATTAATCATACCGAGTTTGCGACCCTTAGCTGCCTCGTAATCAATCACTTCACGCAAAGCCTCGCAAGCAGAACCCATACAAATAACGATATGTTCTGCATCGGGCGCACCATAGTAGCTGAAAGGACGATATTTACGACCCGTAATGGCCGAAATCTTGTCCATATAGTCGCTGACGATATCCGCAATAGCATTATAATAAGGATTAGAAGACTCACGGTGAGCAAAGAACACATCGGGGTTCTCATTCAGACCTCTTGTCACTGGGTGCATCGGGCTTAACTGCCTGTCGCGGAATGCCTGCAAAGCCTCCATATCTACCAATGGCAGCAAATCCTCTTGATCCACTACCTCTACCTTCTGGTATTCGTGGGATGTCCGGAAACCGTCAAAGAAATTGAGGAACGGCACACGACTCTTAATGGTACTCAAGTGAGCAACACCTGCCAAGTCCATAACCTCTTGTACAGAACCTTCTGCCAGCATCGCAAAACCGGTCTGACGGCATGCCATAACATCTTGGTGATCACCAAAGATACACAGCACATGAGAGGCTAATGTACGAGCTGATACATGGAATACGGTCGGCAGCAACTCACCCGCAATCTTGTACATGTTAGGAATCATCAGCAACAAGCCTTGAGAGGCCGTAAATGTAGTGGTCAACACACCGGCTTGCAAAGAACCATGAACAGCACCGGCTGCACCGCCTTCTGACTGCATCTCTTGTACCAATACAGTCTCACCAAACATGTTCTTGCGACCACCCGCCGCCCACTCATCTACGTTCTCGGCCATCGGGGAGGACGGCGTAATTGGATAAATAGCAGCTACCTCGGTGAACATATACGCTATATGCGCAGCCGCGGCATTACCATCCATCGTTTGAAATTTCTTCTCTTTCATATAGTTATTTAATTTTATTGAGTACTTCTATTTCGGTACTTTTATCACCTTTAACAAATACTTTCAACTTTCCACTTTTAACGGTGTCCCGGGCACCTGGTCTCCTGGAAAACTTCCAACTTCTACAACTTAGTACAATAGTCCTAACATCCAAAGGGGAATAAAGTTACCGCGACCTTGTTCGATATTACCTATCGCGCAGGGACGAATATGGTCACGAATTGGCTGATCTGCCATCACATCGAAATAGTATTTCCCGTCGATGACAAACATCGCATTGCGCTCAGTTGCATTCACGCGATGAGCCTGATGAAGCGCGTTGTAGAAATAGGTCTCGTACAAATCTTGCTGATTCGGCTCACGCGTTGAGTTCATATACATTAAGTTCGTATTCTGCATATAAACCTTGTAAGGCTTCATCGGGAACGAGCGACCTTCCATATACAGAAGGTTGAGCAAACGAGAGTCTTTCAAGTACTTGATATAATTCATCGTCGTCGCCCGAGAAGTTTCTATCTGCTCCGATAACGCGCTGACATTAAGCGCACAAGGTGTCTCGTTCATCATCAGATTGAGCATCAACCTTAGCTTAGGCAGAGATTGTACTTCTATCTGTTTAATCAGTAATATATCCACCTCCAAAATGGTGTTGATGGTCTTGATTAAATCTGCCTCAAAGTTCTTATTCTCCAAGAAAGAAGGATAGTATCCGCGACGCAAATAATCCGTGAAATAGGCCAACGGATGAATATGTTCGCAGATTGCAGTCGCAATCGAAGCATGAGAGTGCAAAATCTCTTCCAAACTATACGGCTTGAGACGCATACCCGTACGCAGATTGAGGTACTCCCTAAATGAAAAACCACGCAGATTATAAACATGGATAATCCCTTGTAAATCACGGTTATCTTCATCAAGAGGCATTACCGGAGAGGCGGCAAAAATGATGTGCAACTCCTTAAAACGGTCATGGCAACGACGCAATTCCTTGGACCAGTTCGGATATTTAAAAACCTGATCTAATAAAAGATAACGACCTCCGGACTTATAAAAAGCGGTCACAAACTCTACAATGGTGTGCTGCGTAAAGAAGAAATTGTTGAGATTAACATACAGAACAGGACGCACCGGATCCATGTTCTTACGGCGCTTAGGCTTCTCAACAATGGTGGGATGATCTTTCTCACGCTCCTCCAACTCCTTCGCACGGACAAGCAAAAAGTCTGTCTTTCCTACACCGCGACCTCCGCGAATAGCAATCAAACGGTCCTCCCAATCAATCTCATCCATCAACAGACGACGAATGGGCATGTGAGAATGTTCCACCAGAAAATCATGAATTTGATAAAAGGCATCTAACATTTTGTATATCTTTTTTTGTTAATAATTCAGTCCTACTTACCCAATTTTCAAATTTCGGCTGCAAAATTACAAAAAAAAAATGACATATGCAAACATTCGGTGCATTTTTTTGAAAAAAAATTAAAATAGATTTGGACGTTCAAGCTTTTTTTTGTACTTTTGTGCTCGCTATGGAAAGTATTTGCGCCATATCTACACCGTACGGTACGGGAGGAATAGCAGTTATTCGCATCAGCGGAGACGATGTTTTCGACATTGTCGCCAAGTTGATTCCGTCCTATGCGCATCGGGTGCTCATCGGGTGCTCATCGGGTGCTCAACGAGACGTGAACGAGAGCGAGGTGATAGATACAGATAAGAAACTGAGCTCATCTACAACCGTTCAATACTATAAAATACCGGATTTGGATGATGTTGTGGTCACAACGTTCCATGCCCCCCACTCTTTCACGGGAGAAAATGTCGTAGAGATTAGTTGTCACGGTTCGTTGTATATTCAACAGGAATTGCTGCGCAGACTTTGCGATGCGGGATGCCGGATTGCCAAAGCAGGCGAATTTACCGAAAGAGCATTCATCAACGGCAAAATGGACCTCGCACAAGCCGAAGCAGTTGCCGATTTGATTGCCGCAGAAACAAAAGCCGAAAAGGACATGGCACTCAGTCAATTACGAGGTGGACTAAGTTCCGAATTAGACACCTTGCGCGAGCGCTTATTGCACATAACTTCACTCATTGAATTGGAACTGGATTTTGCCGACCACGAAGAATTGGAATTTGCAGACCGTTCTGAACTCCAAGCACTCGCTGCCGAGATTGAGCAACACCTCAAACGACTGACCAACAGTTTTTCCACCGGTAATGCCATTAAAAATGGTATCCCCGTTGCCATTATCGGCGTACCCAATGCCGGAAAATCAACCTTACTGAATGCCCTCTTGGGCGAGAATAGAGCCATTGTCAGTGCCATTCCCGGAACAACCCGCGACACGGTGGAAGAGAGACTGGTTATTGACGGACAACTCTTTAGGCTGATTGACACCGCCGGTATTCATGAGACAGAGGACTATGTAGAGCAATTGGGCATAGAACGTACATACGAAGCAATGGACAAAGCATCAATCCTCATCCATGTCCAACCGCAAGGAACACCTACTACCCTACCCGGCAAGACAACGCTGGTTTACCACTGGGAAGATGACATAGAGCAACTGAAGCAAGCACTCGTCCATGCCGCAGGAAAACAGGAACAAAACGGCGCCGTCATTTCTTCCGCGCGTCACTACGAAGCACTTACACGAGCACTTGAAGCCATACAACGCGTCCGAAAAGGACTCGCGGACAATCTTTCCGGAGAGTTCCTCAGCATGGACCTCCAAGATTGCCTGTCGGCACTCGGAGAAGTTACCGGCAAAATTACAAATCAAGAAGTGCTCAACAACATATTTAGCAAATTCTGTATAGGCAAATGATACGTTCAATGACAGGTTACGGCAAAGCGGAGTTTCTTGCCGGAGACCACAAAACTATAGTGGAAATTAAGAGTCTAAACTCCAAACAATTAGACCTGAATCTCAAGATTCAGCCTTACTTTCGTGAAAAAGAAAACGCCATCCGTCAACTGCTTTCGCCACTCATTGAGCGCGGAAAAGTGGACCTCACCATTTACCGCCAATCAGCACAAGACGGAACGAACATAGACACGGACAATACGGCATTCGGACCAATCAACAAGGAAGCATTTCACTATTACTACAATGAACTGCTATCCCTTGGCGTTGACCCGACAGGTCTCGCCGCTTCCATTGTGCGCATCCCGGGAGTAATCGCCCAACCGACAACCGAACAAGTAATGCCCGAAACCGAATGGACGCTGCTTGAGGAAGCTATCAAAAAAGCTTTCGCAGACTTTGAGGCATTCCGCATCCAGGAAGGCGCGGCGTTAGAAACTATGTTCACCACGAAACTGAACGGCATCGCCGACCTCTTGAAACAAGTAGAACCCTTTGAAACCAACCGCGTAGCGAACATCAAATCGCGACTACTCTCCAATCTCGAAGACCTCGCAGCGAAAACAAAACAAGAGATTGACCAAAATCGCCTCGAAGCAGAACTCATCTACTACCTCGAGAAATTGGATATTACCGAGGAAAAAGTGCGTTTGACCAATCACATCCGCTATTTCAGAGAAGTCATGGCGGGTCACGATAAAGAAAATGACAAACAACTCGGGGTTGGCAAAAAACTCGGATTTATCGCCCAGGAAATGGGACGGGAAATCAACACCCTCGGCTCTAAGTCCAATCAATCCGAAATGCAAATCATTGTCGTTAAAATGAAGGATATCCTTGAACAAATCAAAGAACAAGTCTTAAACGTCCTATGATTCTCATTTTCTGTGCCCCAAGCGGCAGTGGCAAGTCCACATTAGTACACTATCTATTGGAAAAACGTAATGACCTCGAGTTTTCCGTATCGTGCACAACTCGCGCTCCGCGAGGACAAGAACAAAACGGCATTGATTACTACTTCATCTCCGTGAATGAATTTCTTCAACGCATCCGACAAAACGAGTTTGTTGAGTACGAAAATGTCTATCAAGGAGTCTATTACGGCACACTCAAGTCGGAGATCGAACGGATTGAGTCCAAAGGACATCACGTGGTCTTTGATGTTGATGTCAAGGGCGGTGCCAATCTCAAACGCATTTTCGGCGCCAGAGCATTGAGCTTCTTTATTCAACCGCCTTCGGTGGACGAATTGCGACGCCGTTTGGTAGGTCGTGGTACGGACTCGCCCGAGAAGATTGAAGAGCGTCTCGCTAAAGCCGAGACCGAAATGGCAGACGCACACCTCTTTGACAAGATTATTATTAACGATGATCTCGCAAAGGCAAAAGAAACTGCCCTTGACGCTGTAAACCGTTTTTTGGATTAACCGATAGCTTTACCCAAAGCGAATACGCTGATTCGGCAACCGCGAAACTTCCCCATTGCCTTCATGCAGGAGCAAAGAGTATTACCCGTCGTTATAACATCATCCACTAATAAGATATGTTTGCGGTACATATCTTCCGGATGAACGACTGCAAAAATATCCTCCACATTCTTCTCCCGTTTCATACCACGCAATGCGGCTTGGTGCTGATTATTCTTGATACGCAACAAGTGCGTCGTATCTACTGCTATATGGGTCACTTCATGTACTCCTTTAGCTATTACTTCCGCTTGATTGTAGCCTCGCTCACGCAAACGCCGAGGATGTAATGGTACGGGAATTATTACATCTATACCTTCAAAAAAGCCTGCTTCCATAAATGCCAGAGCCGCTTCTTTTGCCAATTCATAGCCAATCTCAGGACGGCGAGCAAACTTAAAATTCAGAATCATCTTCTGCACATCTCCTCCTTTCTCAAAGAAAAGATAAGCACCGCCGCGCTCAAAGCGCTTATTGCCCATAAAGAGTTGTTCGGTGCTATTACCGCGTATTATCGCTTGTTCTGTACGCCGTAGAGTTTTATGACAACTCGGACATACATATTCCCCTTTCTCCAACGGTGTATCACAGATAGGACATAATGCGGGATAAAAAAGTTCTAAAACCCCTTCCCATAAAGACTGAATATAGCGGAGGACTTTCACCATGCTGCAAAAATACGATATTTTCATGAAATAAGCAAATTATTCTTGCATATATCCGCAAAATATAGTATTTTTGCAGAAAAAAAATAAGTATGACAATCACCATCTATAGTTTTAGTTTCAAGAAAGGCATCCCCGAAGACCGCTCCGGCAATGGCGGAGGTTACGTTTTTGATTGCCGTAGCACACACAACCCGGGCAAGTATGAACAATATAAAGAACTGACCGGACTTGACCAACCGGTTATTGATTACTTGGAGCAAGATGGCGAAATACTTACGTTCCTGCAATCTGTCTATCTGCTTATCGACCACCATGTAGAGCGCTTTTTGGAGCGAAACTTCGAACATCTCCAAGTCGCATTTGGCTGCACAGGCGGACAACATCGCTCTGTCTATTCGGCAGAGGCACTTGCTAAACATATTGCGCAGCACTATCCTACTGTTACCATTGAACTGATTCACAGAGATAAACCATGAAAGCCATGATTTTTGCAGCGGGCTTAGGCACACGACTCAAGCCCCTAACGGACACAATGCCTAAAGCATTAGTACCTATCAACGGCAAACCGCTGCTACAATGGCAGATTGAGAAACTGCACCAAGCAGGTATCAGCGACATTATCGTTAATATACACCATTTTCCGGATATGATTATTGACTTTCTGCGTTCTAACTATCCGGATATCAAAGTCTCTGATGAACGGGATATGCTCCTTGAGACAGGCGGAGGACTTATGAAAGTCCTTCATGACGAACCTATTTTAGCCCTCAATGTTGATATCCTATCCAATATAGATATTCGGGAAGTCATAGACGCCTATTGTCCTGAAGACCTTGCGCTGCTCGTAGTGAGCCAACGTCAGACACAGCGTTATCTATGTTGGAATCAAGATAATAAACTTGTCGGCTGGACCAATATCGCCACAAAAGAAGTGCGTCCACTTAATGCCGCCGGACACATACAAGATACCCGTTTATTAGCTTTTTCCGGCATGCAGGTAGTAAGCCCCAGCATACTTCCGTTTATGCACGAAATGAAACGTGAGAAGTTTAGCGTCATTGACCTTTATCTGCATATAGTCGAGCGCCACCCGCAAGAAACTATACGCGCGCACATACCTTATAATTATAAGATGATGGATATTGGCAAAATCGACCATCTCAGCGAAGCAGAATATTTCGCTAAAAGTCTTTAGGAGCTACAAACTGTATGGCATGGTGCAAACACTCAACACGGCATGAGCCCATAAAGTGATGCAACACCCCATCACACTCTATCAACAAGTGCTTAGTTGTCTTCAATTCAACCTCTTTACCCTCAATGGAGTGAACGAAGTCTATCTCCGTTAACTTACCGTTAAAGAGATTAGGCAACGCTTTCATTACCCGGCCAAAAGTTGGTTTCTCTACGAACATACCATTCAACATGCCATCTCGCGGATCGGCTTTAGGATTTAGTTTCATACCACCGCCACTATAAGGACCATCTGCCAATGACATGACAAAGAGACCGCCCGTCACTTCGTGCTTTCCGTCAACATAAACAGACATTGGTATTACTTGTTGTTCTACAAGGGCTTTCAATAGACCAAATACATAGTTGACATGATGCGCACCTATATAGGGTTTCAATCGCTCGGCATAATAGCAGCACAACGGATCAACACCAAAACCTAACGAATTGATGAAATAGTAGTGTTTCTCCTCTCCGTTCCGTTGATAGGTAAGACGCCCGACATCAATAGGTGTCGGCTTACCGCTAAAGAAAGTATCTATTGCTTTTCGGAAATCACGGGTCAATCCCCAAAAGCGCCCGTAATCATTACCGGTGCCACGAGGTATCAAACCCACTTGAATTCGTTGGCGCTTCTCATCATCTATACGGGCATCCATAATGCCCGTCACCACTTCATTGAGAGTGCCATCACCGCCCAAGACCAACAACTGCTCATATCCACCCTCTACCAATTCACGCGCTAACTCGGTTGCATGACCGGCATAAAGGGTTACACGATACGTAAAAGGCTGATGACGACGGCGAAGAAATTGAAATAAAAACCTGCGCTGATGACGAAAACGCTTCTTCCCGGATTTAGGATTGATGATTATGCCCAACATAATAAAAACAAAATTAGGCTTCCACAACAGGAAGCCTAATTCCTTAGGATAAGATTCTTATTTAAAGAAACTGTTTACTTTTTCGTTTTCAACTACTTCTTCTTGGAAGATGTAGGCACCGGTCTTAGGGGACTTCACCATTTTGATAACTTTGGAGTGAGTTCTACCGGCATTACCTGTTTGCAAGGTCGCAACCGCTTTCTTTGCCATAGTGTTCTGTAATTAAAGGGTTGATTACTTGATCTCTTTGTGAAGAGTATATTTCTTCAAGATCGGGTTATACTTCATCAGCTCCAGACGATCGGGAGTGTTTTTGCGGTTCTTAGTGGTAATGTAACGAGACATACCGGGCATACCGCTGGCCTTTTGTTCTGTGCACTCAAGAATAACTTGTACACGAGCTTCTTTTGATTTCTTTGCCATAGTTGTACTCCTTTCTATTCGTAAAGATAACCCTTTTCAGCAGCTTGTTTCAAAGCTGCATCAAGACCGATTTTGTTAATAGTACGAAGACCCGCTGCACTCACGTTCAGCGAAATCCAGCAATCCTGTTCTACCCAGTAGAACTTCTTGTGGAACAAGTTCACATCGAAGCTGCGCTTGGTATGGCGCTTCGAGTGCGATACATTGCACCCTGATTGGGCTTTCTTGCCCGTAATTTGACAAATTTTAGACATTTTATTTAGTATTTAAATTTATTTCAACGCGAAAAATCGCGCAAAATTAGCAAAAAATTGTGAATTGTGCAAATAATTTTCATTTTTTTTTCATTTTTCTTGCAAATATCATTTTTTTTATATAATTTTGCAGCCGATTTAAGAGATATCCTCTGATTATTTCCGAAAAATACATTTTTTATGCAATACGACAAAAGTAAACTTGAGCGCATGTCGCTCGAAGAGGTAAGAGAGATTGCGCTCTCTTTGGGTATGAAACTGAAGAAGAACGAACAACAAATGGACATCATCTACGGTATCTTGGATGCACAGGCCGACCAACGAGCTGCCGTTGTAGAAGAAAAGGAGAACCAGCGTATTCGTTTAAAAGGAGAAAAGCGCGAGCGTGTTCGTTTACATAAAGCCGCACCCGAAAAAGTAAATACCAATAACCTGAAAGCAGAACGAGTAGTGGCAACTGTAGGCTCTGAAAATGAACAGATTGACGCCATGCAAGAGCAATTAGACGCTAACCAACATAAGGCCAATAAAACCGTTAAAGCCGTTGAGGCACGCAAGCCGTTACTTAATCCTGACACCCAAATTGCACTACCGTTGACCGATGCCCCAGAGCAGCCTATTACGGAACAAATTACCACGAAAAAAAGAGGGCGTAAAGCTAAAACGCCCCAACCGGTTGCTGAGACGGCACCTGTTGCTCCTATTGAGGAGCCGGTTGTAAAAACTGAATTAGAGACCGCTCCTGAGAAAGAAAATCAGGGCAAAAGCAAAAAACGTAGCCGCAAAACGAAAACAGAAATTATGGCAGAAGCGGAAGCCATTGCTGCCAAGATGGCTGCAGCACGTGGGGAAGAAGAAAGTAGCAACCTTGATGAAAACGAGACCGAGGAGACTCCTGCAAGCGAACAAAACGGAGAACAAGAGGCGCTGCTTGATATCGGTGAAAACGTGATTGCGATGGGCACATTGGAATGTGCAGCAGATGGTTATGGTTTTCTACGCAGCGCAGACTATAATTACCTCAGTTCACCCGATGATGTTTATATCAGCCAACAACAGATTCGCCAATACGGTCTTAAAAATGGCGATACAGTGGAATGTACTATCCGCATTAATCGTGAAACGGATAAATATTTCCCAATGGACAAAGTGATACGGATTAATGGTCTCGCTCCGGAATTGGCGAAGCACAGAACGGCTTTTGAGAACTTAACACCTCTTTTCCCTGATGAGAAATTTAAGCTCTGCAAAGGCGATGGCTCCGACCCGCTTTCTGTTCGCATCATAGATTTGTTTGCCCCTATCGGAAAAGGGCAACGCGGATTGATTGTAGCACAACCGAAGACCGGTAAAACCGTATTGCTTAAGGAGATAGCCAATGCTATTGCCGCCAACCATCCGGAAGTATATATGATTATCCTGCTTATAGACGAGCGTCCGGAAGAAGTGACTGACATGGCACGTAGCGTGAATGCAGAAGTGATAGCCTCCACATTTGACGAACCAGCAGAGAATCATGTTAAGGTCGCTAATATCGTACATGAGAAAGCCAAGCGTCTTGTTGAGTCCGGTCATGATGTCGTTATTCTACTCGACTCCATTACCCGTTTGGCTCGAGCCTATAACACGGTAGCACCCGCCTCTGGTAAAGTACTTAGCGGTGGTGTAGAAGCACAGGCATTGCACAAACCCAAGCGATTCTTCGGTGCAGCCCGTAATATTGAAAACGGAGGTTCTCTAACTATTATTGCTACAGCTTTGACTGAAACCGGTTCTAAAATGGACGACCTTATCTTTGAGGAATTTAAAGGTACCGGTAATATGGAACTGCAACTTGACCGCAAACTTAGCAATAAGCGTATATTCCCCGCTGTAGATATTCCTGCATCCTCCACTCGACGTGACGATTTATTGCTCCCGCCGGATGTACTGAGCAGGATGTGGATGATTAGAAAACAACTATCCGACATGAATGGCGTTGAGGCGATGGAGAAACTGAAATCCTTTATGGAACGAACCGACAATAACGAGCAATTCTTGTTGGTGGTTAATGGGGAACGCATCTGATGAAAATACTCATTCTCAACGGTCCTAACCTCAATTTGCTCGGCAAACGGAGTCCCAAGATTTATGGTGCCATGTCTATGGAGTCACTACTCATTGACATCCAACAAACATGGCCGGATGTATTTTTCCATTACGAGCAAACCAACCACGAGGGAGTTCTTATTGACCTTCTCCAGCAGGCTGTTGAGATCAATCGCGTAGATGGTGTAATCATTAACCCGGGCGGTTACGGGCACACCTCTGTTGCGCTCCGTGATGCCGTAGAATATGTGGTAGAACAGGCAATACCCGTAGTCGAAGTTCACATCAGCAATATCTTAGGGCGAGAAGCATTTAGACATCAAAGTCTCCTTTCGGACTTATGCTCTTATACCATTATCGGTCATGGAGTCAATGGCTACAAAGAAGCTGTGGCACACATTTTGACCAAGCATTAACATGAAATTATTACTTGTCATAGGTTTACTTATCAGCAGTCTAAGCTTAACGGCTCAAACTGTTATCAGCGGTTCCATTAGGGATGCCGCTAATCGTGGTGCTTTAGACTTCGTCAATGTCAGTTTACTGGCCTCTGATTCAATAACACCTATAGACGGCACAATGAGTAATTCTAATGGCAATTTTGAACTCACTGTGGCTAAAAAAGGCAACTATCTTGTCCTCATCTCCATGGTCGGGTATCAAGAGGTATATAGACCTGTCAACATAGCCGATCAAGAGTCTATCAAATTGGGAAAAATTTACCTCACCGAGTCCGCACGAGAATTACAAGGTGTCGAAATTGTGGCTCAAGGCTCCCAGATGCGTTTTGAGTTAGATAAAAAGGTCTTTACCGTGGATCAGGCAATCGCCAGTGCCGGAGGATCTGTGACGGATGTATTACAGAACATCCCTTCTGTTGATGTGGATCAGGAAGGTAATATCAGTCTCCGTAACTCAGAAGCCGTCGAAATATGGATTAACGGCAAACCTGCAGGTCTGACCGCTGAAAACCGTGCCGATGTACTGCAACAGATGCCCGCAGGGACAATCAAAGAGATTGAAGTCATCACGAACCCCAGTGCCAAATACAGTCCGGAGGGAACGGCAGGTATTATTAACCTCGTTACTTCTGTCAATCGAAATACCGGCTATTATGGTTCGCTCACAGGGCGTATTAACTACTCTTTAGCAGCTCCGTGGACCACACCTCCCAGTGCCAATCTGAGTTTCAATTTCAATTTCACAAAAGGTATTGTTGATGGTTATTTCAACCTCGGCTACCACTATCATTCGTCCAATGGTTCCTCGTATAATGACCGCTATAACTTTAGCGCTACAGACACCACTCGTCTTATCAAAAGCGGCGGCAACTATCGTCGCGGTGGAGGTATGTTTATTCGCGCAGGGTTAGATTTTCACGTAACGGATAGGTCAATAATCGGTCTTAGCGGTTTCGGTATGGTCTCCGTACCGGGAGACAAAACCAATGGGGCTTTCTCCAATATCAATCAGTCTCCGACGCACTATGACCTTTATGACATAACGCATTATGAGGCGCCTCAGAGTACTAACAATACGGACACATTATTAAGATCTTATGACCGTAACCAGCGAGGTTCCGGCACCCATCCAGGGGGCAATGTGATGTTGGATTGGCGGTTTAAGATTAACTCCCAACACAACTTGTCCATGAGTGCGCAGTTTAGTCAGTTCCATTGGAATCAAGACATGTTTTATGAAACGCAAGAACAAGGGGCAGTCACTTCTCTACAAGAACAGTTAAATGAGAACATGGACCGCACGGTGCAGTTGAAAGCCGATTACGAGTGGAAGCCTACTAATGCTACGAAATTAGAAGCCGGCTGGCAGACAGACCTTGCTTGGCGCTCAACACACGCTGATGCATGGGAGGGTAACGCACGTGCAACACAGTTAAAGTCCTATTATAATGATTTTACTAACAACGAGCAGACTCATGCCTTGTACATTACATTCGGCTCCAGATTTTGGGATAAACTGAGTGTACAAGCAGGTCTTAGAGGAGAATACTTCAGGAGGCACTTGGTTTCTGATTATTTCAACTCCACCGAAGTAAAAGAGACCGCGGCACAGGACACATCGTATTTCCAACTCTTCCCCAGTGTCTATATCAACTATAGTTTCGACAACGGGCATGAGTTGCAAGCCAATTATACCCGCCGTATAGACCGTCCGAGAGGACATCAAATCAATCCCCGTCAGGATTTTTCAGACTCAACTGCCATCACTTACGGTAACCCGAACTTACTCCCGCAATACAGTTCATCGGTGGAACTCAACTACCTCAAGCATTGGGAGCGTCACACCCTTAGCGCAGGGCTCTTCTACCGCTATGCCGATGATGTAACCCAACGCATCAGCTATCGCGATAATGAGGTGCTAAGAGGTACATGGATTAACCTTGGAAAGAGGCATGAAGCCGGTATAGAGTTGGTTGCTAAAGATAAATTCTTCAAAGAGGTGCTTAATTTAACCACAAGTTTAAGTTTTTACTACAATCGCTTAGACCAAGCCACATATACGCCAATTCTAAATGGTACAGAATATGCCCAAGTAGTCATTCCCGAGCAGAATATCTTTGCGTTTTCAGCCCGCATTAATATAGGTTTAATGTTTACGAAGACTTTCACCGGTCAAATCAGTGCTTATTACCGCTCTCCGCGTGTGCGCGCACAAGGTACCAGTTCCCATAGTTACGGTATTGATTTGAGTTTACGCAAAACATTCCTCAACAAGACATTGGCCCTTGCTCTGAACGTACAAGACCTTTTGAACTCACGGGCAAGACAAAATACCACATTTAGTGACAGTTTCTGGCAATATACGGATAATCGTTGGAATAGCCGAAATATCAGTCTTAGTCTGACTTGGAACTTCGGCAATATGAATAATACAAAGAAGAATGAAAAGATGGCTAATAGTAATAGCATGTCTGATTCCTACTATAGTGGCGAAGGCGCAGATGAATAATCCCTATGTCGATGACAAAGTCGTGCACTTTGGTTTTTCGTTAGGAATGAATATGATGAGCTTCGGCGTGATAGATAGCGAGGAACAGATAGACGGTGAGATATACCATGTCCGTGTAAGCCGCCTTATACCCGGTTTTCAGGTAGGATTTATAACGGATGTGCGGTTATGCCGCTACCTTAATCTCCGTTTCACACCCGGGTTAGAGTTTTCCTCACGCACGCTGCAGTACAAAGCGGAAAGCGGCAAGGCGGTCAAGACCTCCAACTACGGTGACACGCAGGATATTTTGGCTATACCGATTACCATCCCACTGTACCTCAAGTTCTCTGCAGAACGGGAAAAGAACTACCGTCCCTATGTCATTGCCGGTGGCGGCATTAACTATAATGTCAGCCGTGACAGAGAAAAGCCGGTGCTTCTTAACGGTTTAGACTATTTTGTCTCCGTCGGCGTCGGTATTGATCTCTATCTTCGCTGGTTCAAACTATGTCCTGAGATAAAGTATCAGATTGGGTTTGCTAATTTATTATGCCCGGTGGATGACCGTCCTGAAGTAGCTAAACAGGATATGTTTTATACCCAAGCCATCAGCCGTTTAAATAGCCAAATGATAAGTATAGTCTTTAATTTCGAGTAAATGCGTAAGGTTCTCATCTTCATAGGTATGCTGCTGACTATCTTAACGAGTTGTCGCGATATAACCGAGCCGTCAGGGGCAAAATCTTTAGTACTGAGCAAAGACACCTTGTCCTTCGATACCGTCTTCACCGGAGCCGGTACAGGTACTGAAATCGTGATGCTATTTAACCCTACTAAGACAGTTCAATACCTTGAGAGGGTGTGGTTAGAGAGCGGCATAGACTTTCATATCAATATAGATGGAGAGACTCAAACGGAGCATATGTCAGAGATAGCGATTGCAGCAGGCGATAGTGCTTATATATTTATTAAGGTGTATATTGACCCGACCGACGCCTCTGCCCCGCTCTATAAGGAAGATAATCTCTTCATCCAAAGCCGCAGCGGGGATATTGCTACCTTGCACTTGGAGGCCATTGGATGGAATGTTAACCGCATTCGCTCCGCTTCCGGGCGTACAGACTTGTTCAACGCTACTTTCTCAGCCTCCAAGCCCTGGCTTATTTATGATACGATAGTCGTGGGAGGTACCTTGCGATTAGAAGCAGGAGCAAGACTATATATGCATCGTAATGCTGCTATATACTGCGAAGGTGATGTCATATCCGAAGGCACGCGCTTTGCCCCTGTCATTATCCAAGGTGACCGTTTGGACAAACTCTTTGACTCGGTACCTTACGCTTATGCCGCGGGACAGTGGAACGGTTTCTTCCTAATGCCTCAGAGAGGAGCACCGACTTGGCGTTTCAATTATACCGAGATACGCAGCGGGCGTATGGGACTATATGCCTATAATGAGAATATGGCGGAACGCCCTAATCTCATCCTCACCAATAGCCGTATTCACAATCACACGAAATATGGTTTAGTGCTAGTCAATACGGATGCCCAAGTCGCCAACTCCGAGATTAGCAATACCGCAAGTTACTGCGTCTTCAGTGCCGGAGGGAATCATATTTTTGAGCATACTACGATAGCCTCCTTCTTCAATCACACCAATATCCGAATCCAATCCACTACACGGGAATATGTCGAAGCGGTTTATGTGGATAGCATTAACACCGGTAAAACAGTGGAGTCCCATGTTGTGTTCGCCAATTGCATCATTGACGGGTTACAAGATAATAACTTGGTTTTAGGCGATACTTTGCAGCAGTCGTCCATAGAGGCACACAACTGCTACCTGCATGCCGACTCGATTCGGGACGCAAACTCATATGACAATGTTTATGCCCAAAAGAACGATACGGTATTTAAACAGAATTACTACCGCTATAAAGAATACATCTATTATGATTTCACTTTAGATAGCATATCTCCGGCGCGGGCGATAGGCGATGCATCATTGCTTGACCACTTACCTATTGACCGCAACGGCGTTACGCGTGTCAGTCCTCCTGATGCAGGATGCTATCAGTATCAGTAACTTTCTGCATCAGCGCATTCCAGAGTCTATCATCGGGTGTTGGAGCGGTAATATACACCCTTTCGTGCGAAACAGGGTGTTCAAAGCCTATCTTCCACGCATGGAGACATATACCGCCATCGGGATTTGAGCGTTTGGCACCATACTTAAGGTCACCCTTGATAGGGTAACCGGCATGGGCTAATTGGCAGCGAATTTGGTGATGTCGTCCCGTTTCCAGATTGATTTCCAAAAGCGTATAATGGTCACCTTCTACCAGTGTTTTATAGCTCATAATAGCTTGCTTCCCTTTAGCTGTACGTCCTTTTCCGTCATAAGTAGTGACATAGGATTTATTTTGTACCTCATTTTTCAAGAGGTAATCTTCCAACCGTGCTTGAGCGGGTTCAGGTCGTCCCTCGACGATAGCGAGGTAGGTCTTTTTGATTTTCTCGTGGGAAGAGAACATAGTATTGAGTCGTGTCAGCGCCTTACTGGTGCGCGCAAAGAGCACCACGCCGCTGGTGGGTCTATCTATCCGATGAGGTACGCCTAAGAACACTTCCCCGGGCTTATGATACTTATTCTTGATATACTCTTTGACCATGTCAGAGAGGGGGGTATCGCCGGTTTTATCGCCTTGAACGATTTCGTTGCATGTTTTGTTGACTGCAATAATGTGATTATCTTCGTATAAAATGTTCATAATCTTTTTTGTACTCTATTTAACCTACTCTACTTACTTTTCCTTTGTCTCACTACTTCGTACATCATTACGCCTGCGGCTACAGAGACATTAAGACTCTCTATTTGTCCTAAAAGCGGTATTCTGACTTTTGTATCACATAGTTCTAAATTACCCTCATAGATACCATGTTCCTCATTGCCCATAACGATGGCGGTGGGTAAAGTCATATCTACCTCGGTATAATCGTCCTCGGTGTGTTCCGTCGCGGCGACGAGTTGCAAACCGCTGTCTTTGAGGAATTGCAAAGCGTTCTGCATATTCTCTACCTTACAAACCGGCAGCGTCATTAAGGCACCTGCAGAGGTCTTGACGGCATCTCCGTTGATGCTCACTCCGCTACGCGCGGCTATCACAATAGCATCTACTCCGGCACAAACGCAGGTGCGGGCAATAGCACCGAAATTGCGCACATCCGTTATCCCATCGAGAACAACAATGAACGGAATTTTACCTTCATCATAGAGTGTAGGAATTAAAGTCTCTATATCCGTAAACTCTATCGGAGAAAGAAATGCAATTACTCCTTGATGATTCTTATCCGTAAATTGGTTGAGTTTCTCGACAGGAACCTTCTTGATGCTCGTTCCTAAACCTTCTAACTTACTAATTAGTTCCCTACCGATAGCGGAAGACATATCCCGTCTCAACAACACTCTATCCAAGGGTTTACCGGCATCTATTGCCTCAATGACTGCTCTTACGCCGAAAATCATTTCCTTCTCTTTCGGTCGTTTGGTTTCGTATTTAGTATTATTCATCATATCAATGTTTAAGCCACTCTATAAATTCCATAGGGTCGGTAGTATAAGCTATCGGCGTGCCTTCCTGTTTATCCATAGGCGTCAGTTGCACGAAGAATGGTTGCGCGTTAGAGCCAAATCGCTCTTTTTGCAAACGGCTGTTTTCCACGCCTTCCGACTCTCCATCGGCATCATTGTCCAAACGGTCATCCACATATAAGGTAATCAGCACATAATTCTTGAGACGCTTCTGCACGCTGTCATTCGCCAGTACAAAACTCTCCATCTTACGGCAATTAACACATCCGTAACCTGTGAACTGTACCAAAACGGGTTTATGCTCTTGTAAGGCGTACGCCATACCGACTTCGAAATCATTAAATTCTTCCTGCCCTTCTATCGGTTGTGGCGGCGCAAAGGCGGCAACAGCTTTTACAGGCGCACCCCATATGCCGGGTATTAAGTATATCGCAAAAGCGATTGACATTATACCTAACACTATTCGGGTCACTTTGCCTCCCGTTTTCATGGCTTTGCGTGTATTGATGAAAAGATAAATACCTAATGCACCGAAGAGCACAGCCCACAACAGGATAAAGAGCCACCGTGGTAATATCCCCCACCCGTATGCCATATCGGCTACAGAAAGGAACTTAAGTGAGAGGGCTAACTCAATAAAAGCCAGAGATACTTTGAAAGTCTCCATCCAGCCTCCCGACTTGGGTAGAGACTGCATCCAGTGCGGAAAAAGGGCAAAAAGGGTAAAGGGCAGTGCTAATGCGATGGCAAAGCCCAACATCCCTATTGCCGGTGCCAAGAGAGACTGTCCTGCGGCCTCTACCAACAAGGTTCCGATAATCGGTCCCGTGCACGAGAAGGACACAATCACTAAGGTGAAAGCCATCAGCAATATGCTTACGAGACCTCCTGTTTCACGTGCCTTAGAGTCCAATTTAGTGGACCACGATGCCGGTAAAGTTATTTCGAAAAGCCCAAAGAAAGACAACGCAAACACCACCAATAGCACAAAACATACAATATTGAAGATGGCATTGGTTGCTAAGACATTAAGGGCAGAAGCGCCAAATAAAACCGTTATGAGCAAACCCAATCCAACATAAATAACGATGATAGACAGCCCATAGATAACGGCATCGCGTACGCCGCCGCCTTTCTTCAAGAAGAAACTCACCGTCATCGGTATAATCGGCCACACGCAGGGTGTAAAGATAGCTAACAGCCCTGCTAATAATCCCCATAGGAACAACATTCTGTTGCTGCTACCAGCAGAGTCTCTACCGGCGACAGGCCCGTCTGCTATTTCCTCATAGAGATATACTTCGGGAGCAGTACACATTTGGTCATTGCAGGTATTATACCTGACAGGCACTGCTTTAGCGGTCATTATGCTGTACGAAGAAGCAAATATTTCTTCCCCATAATCTTCTTCGCCAACGCTAATAAGGGTCATATGCCACCCTTCATCTATCGTTGCGGTTAATTTGATAGAATCACCTACCTTCTCTCCGGACCAAAATACATGCTGCTCTATCTGTGCTTTCAAACAAAGTGGCAGGAGCAGGGTGAATATCAATAGTTGCAAATGTTTCATTGTACACGTTTTATTTTAGCGCCTAAAGCATTCAGACGCCCTTCTATATTCTCATATCCCCTATCGATTTGGTCGATATGGTCTATTTTGCTGACCCCTTCTGCACTAAGTGCAGCTATAAGCATCGCTATACCTGCACGGATATCGGGAGAGGTCATATTGTTGTGCCTTAATTCGCGTGCATGATCTTGCCCGATTACAACGGCACGGTGCGGGTCACAGAGAATAATCTGCGCGCCCATATCAATCAGTTTGTCCACAAAGAACAAGCGGCTCTCAAACATCTTTTGGTGAATAAGAACTGAACCACGCGCTTGTGTTGCCACCACCAAGAGGACAGACAACAAGTCAGGGGTCAAGCCCGGCCAAGGTGCATCCGCCAAAGTCAATATACCACCGTCCAAGAAAGACTCTATCTGGTAGTGCTCTTGTGCCGGAATATGCAGATCATCGCCTTCAGCGATTACTTGTATGCCCAAACGTCTAAAGGCGTCGGGAATGATACCTAAATCTCGGATGGAGACATCGCGTATCGTTATATCCGATCCGGTAATAGCAGCAATACCAATAAAAGAGCCGACCTCAATCATGTCCGGCAAAAGCTTATGAGTCGTGCCATGCAGGTTACCGACTCCTTCTATCGTCAAGAGATTGGAACCGATACCGTCTATCTTAGCGCCCATAGACTTGAGCATACGGCACAACTGCTGGATATAAGGTTCACAAGCGGCGTTGTAAATCTGTGTAGTGCCTTTAGCCAACACAGCTGCCATAATAATATTGGCAGTTCCTGTAACAGAGGCTTCGTCCAACAGCATATAATTGCCTTTCAGTCCGTTGGGGGCGGAAAAAGTATAAGCAGCTATTGAGCGGTCATACGTAAAGGTTGCGCCTAAGTTAAGCATCCCTTGAAAATGCGTATCGAGACGTCTACGTCCTATCTTATCGCCTCCGGGCTTAGCGTAGGTCACTTCACCAATCCGTGCTAAGAGAGGACCGATAATCATCACCGAGCCACGGAGTTTGGTGCACCGTTCCCGAAAATCTTCGGACGCCAAATAGGCAGTGTTGATGGTCTTCGCTTCAATAGTTACCGCTCTCTCGGAACGTGTCACGATAGCTCCCATTGCTTCAATCAGTCCAATAAGATTATTAACATCCAAGATATCCGGGAGGTTCGTTATCGTCACTTTTTCCTCCGTAAGGAGTGCCGCAGAGAGGACTTGCAATGCCTCGTTCTTTGCTCCACAAGGAGTAATCGTGCCTTGCAACTTATGTCCGCCTTCTACTATAAAACTCGCCATCTTCTTTCAACTATTAACTTAATTCAACTGTATAACATCTCCGGCTTGGAGTCCTGATAAGACAATAACTTGTTGTCCGTCTGCGACCTTCATTATCTCTACTGCAGTCGCTATAGGTTTACCATCTGCGCCAATCTTATAGACATGGGGTGTCCCTTCTATGTCAGCAATGCCGTTTAGAGGCACTATAAGCACATTATCGTACTGCATTGGGATTTCAACCGTACAATGAATTTCATTATCCGTACAGCCTCGCATGAGCATCATCTTACTTTTCTCTGTAATCGTAGCGAGGACGGCGTTAGCATCAACGACCTCACCCACTTTAGTGCTTATATTCCCTATTTCCCCTGTTTCCGGGCTATAAATGATTTGTTTGGTGCGTTCAGCATCGGCTTTCCAGACAGCGGCCTTAGCCTGAGTAGTTGCGGTTTTCGCCATGCGATATTCCTCTCCGGCTTGATTCAGCATCTCCTCGCCAACTTGGTCGTGAGCATAGAGGTTCTTGATAATCTCGTACTCCGAAGTTACCCTACGCTCTTGTTCCTCGGCAGCCTTCAAGTTAGCCATGGCCCGGTTTAATGCGGCAGAGGAACCTGCCTCCTCTATGATAAAAAGCGTATCGCCTTTATTCACCTGTGAACCGATTTCGATACGTTGTTCCACTACCTTGCCTCTCACAGGCGACACAATATCCGCATCACCTTCCGCTCGCAGAGTTGCACTAAAACGAGTCGGAATAGTTACCGATTGCTCCGAAACGGTAAAGGTCTCGACAGAAGTATTATCCTGTTTTGAGACCCCGGCACATCCAATTAAGGTTAAGCCCAATAAAAGGGGTAAAATTTGTTTTTTCATATCCGGACTGTATTTGTAATGAATTAACGCGCAAAGATACGTATTTTTTTTGAGATATGCAAATAAAACTGCAAAATTTCTGCATTATTGAACACTTTGGTTATCTGCAAAATGAAAATCCCTTAATTAACATCCGACAATGGGTGCATTATACCTCGGTCATGGCGGCTGAATTGTGCGGTTATTGTCCGGTTAT
>DFEE01000004.1:252-47482 GCA_002368645.1 Bacteroidales bacterium UBA3810 | reverse complement strand
TGTCCGGTTATTGTCCGGTTATTGTGCGGTTATTGTGCGGTGTGGTCACGTTATCGATAGGGAAAGTTAAGACGCAAAAGTTATACTGTTGCAGGAGACCAGGTGCCCTATTAGGGGTGATGCACAAGAATGTGTTGATTATGCAAAAAATATCCATTTTTGTTACAAAAAGTAAAGATATTTGCGTATATGAGAAAAACGTTGTAATTTTGCGTGTCGGAAAGGGTGACGGAGCAAAATGATACCGGAGATTATCGGAAGTTATCGGAAAAGTCGGAGGGAAGCGGAGAGATGGGAGAGGTAAATGGTATATCGAAAAAGCCCGCAAGCGTTTTTTTTCGTTACCAGGATACCAGGAGACCGGGTGCCCTATATTAGTGGTAAATCCGAATTTATCGGAGGGTATCGGAAAGGGGCAGGAGTCAGGAGTCAAGACTAAAGATGTTACAGATAGATAGACATAGTCGTTTGGTTTATCAGGATGAAAAGCCTGTACGATTGACTGCGCGGGAGTTTGATTTACTCCTTTATCTGTACGACCATGCGGGTAGCGTGTGTACACGCAATGAGTTATTGAACAGCGTCTGGGGAACTCGTTTTCAGTACGACACGGGGACATTAGATGTGCATGTTCATTCACTCAGAAGGAAGTTAAGCCTTCCGCCAGAACATCCTATTTGCACATTACGGGGTGTGGGTTATCTATATAAATTAGAGGAGCAACCGGCTGATACACCGCGCGATATACGCAGTTTCTTCAACGATATTCTTATCGCTTATACCCCCCAATGGAAGGCATTGGAGATGGATATAGAGTTGCACCTTGACCCCTTTGTGAACGCAATTACCATAGATACGGATATATTACGGCGGATGGTTGATGCCGTCATGCCGCTATTTCTCATTCCAAAAGGGAAATTAAGTCTCTCCACTTCCCTATCGGTCAATAATTTCACCATCCTTATCCAATCTCCAAATCTCGAATTGAAACTCGCCATACCCGTCCAAAACTAAAAATGACGGATAAAATAAAGATTTAAGGTAAATTTAAGCAAAATCTTAAAAAAAAGCAGTAATTTTGCAGCGTTAAATTACATGAATATGAAAAAGATTTTGCTTTTGATGACGGCTATTTTAGCCATTATGATGGTTGCCTGCAGACCAAACTCGGATGTAGAGCCTACTCCAACTCCCCAACCTGTTAATCCCAACGCCGAACAAACAATCAGTACCTCCGGCCTCTTTATGGTTGCAGAGGGTACTCCCGGCGAGTATTCCGAAACCGATACCATAGCTTTAGAGGTATTGCAGGGCAATAAAGCCAATATCGTTCTTGAGAATGTGCGTTTCAACGCAATGATGCCGATAAAGACCACTTTAACCTTATCGGATCTCGACTACACAACCGAGAACAAATCGGCTGCCAATCAATACGTTTATCACATCACAGGCACCGGTATTATCCCTCTCTACAAAGGTGCTCCATACACCCAATATACAGTCAACGATCTTGTCTTTGAGTACGACACGGAAAGTCAAACGATGCGTATAAGTTGCACCTTTGCCGGTAGCCACGGAGATATGGCAGTGACCTATGAGGGCAAGAAGATTTAAGCACCTCTTTATAGTAACCCTATTTAGTTCAATGGTAATTGCCGCTCCCACGGCAATTACCACTGATTTTGTGTTAGATACGATAGAAGTTGTAGCCAAAGACGGCTCTACGACTCCCACCCCGTCGGCTACCACCATTGGCTATCAACAACTGAGCGTTCAGCCCGTAAACACCCCCAAGGATATAGCTTTCGCTATTCCGAATTTAGTTATGCCCGCTTATGGCTCAGCCATGACAAGCACTATCTATATTCGGGGGTTAGGGTCGCGATTAGACCAGCCAGTCATACAAATTCTGATAGACGGTGTGCCTGTTCTGGACAAAAATGCCTTTGACAGCGAGCCAATTGATTTAAGGCGCGTTACGTTTCGTGCCGGTTCCCAAGGCACCTTATACGGGCGCAACTCAATGGGTGGCGTGATGGAGCTCACGACCTTTCAACCTATGGATGTGGCGAAGTGGGGTGTACGAGCTTCGGTAGGATATTCAAGTGCCAATAGTGTTGATGCCCGCGCCTCTGTATATCACTCTGTTACGCAGACTTTCGGCTACAGTATCGGCGTACTCTACGGGCGTACCGACGGTTTTTATCGCAATGATTATACGGGGAAACTTATTGACGGCAATGACCATGCATCGGGACGGTTTGTGATGCAGTTTATGCCCAATCCACATTGGTCAATCACCGCAACAACAATGGCATCATGGATCAAGCAAGGCGCCTTTCCGTATGCCGCAGCCGAGACGGGCATCATCGCCTATAATTCGCCCGCGAGTTATGAGCGCTTATTGGCTTCACAATCCGTACGCGCCATTTACGACAAGGATGGGTACCGGTTGGCGTTGGTTGGTTCGTACCAATTTCTAAAAGACCATATGGTTATGGACCAAGACTATACTCCCGCGTCCATCTTCACCCTTGAACAACGGCAACAACAGCATAATGCGTACATAGACGCCATTCTCAACGGCAAGCGTCCAATCTCATGGTATAACTACTCCGTCGGAGCGACCGTTTACCTCAAGCACAACACAATGAATGCTCCCGTAACATTTCTCAGAGAAGGCATAGAGGCCCTCATTTTGTCCAATGCCAATAAGGGCATTCACACGGCGTTTCCCAATGATTCTTTGGAGATTAGCAATACCGAAATGGCTATTCCATCGGATTTTAGGTTCATGAATTTCGCCGGCGCGGTATATCATCAGTCCACCTTCACGCCCATCGCGGGACTCCGTATTGAAGCAGGGCTGCGGGTTGATATTGAGTACAGTTCAATGGAATACCAATCCTCGTCAGAATTGGATTACCGAATGACGGCTTTTATGGCAGCACCAGAACATTACCGCAATTACATGGCGGGGTTTAGGTCACAGACGCATGTCGCGCTATTGCCGAAGTTGTTGGTGCGCTATGATTGGGACAAGTTTTCAATCTATGCCTCAACAGCACGCGGCAGCAAAGCGGGCGGGTATAATCCGCAGATATTCTCCACTATAATGCAGACGCGGTTGATGAATGGCTTGATGGAGGAAATGGGCGTAAGACTCATGCCTACAGACGATGGAATCAATTACGGTTCAGCGGATATTACCGCTTACAAGCCCGAGACAGCATGGACCACCGAATTTGGCGGATGCTGGAATCCTCTCAGGACAACCAGCACCAATAACCATCGGCTGTCACTAAATGCCCTTGCATTCTACAGCGATGTGCAAAACCAACAAGTAACGGTTTTTCCCTCAGGCAAGACCTCCGGGCGCATGATGTCAAATGCCGCTCACGCGCGTTCAATAGGCGTTGAAGCCACCTTCAACTACCGCTATCAAGATACTCATTGGCAAGTTGAAGTCCACACAGCCTACGGTTTCACCGATGCCAGGTTCATTCGATTCGATAACGGCATGGGCGTTTATGACGGTAAGTTCGTCCCATACGCTCCACAACATACCTTTTCCGCTCAAGCAACCGGCAGATACCGATTCACAAGCGATTGGGCACTTTCTCTCACCCTCAGCACCCGAGGACAAGGACGCACCTACTGGGACGAAAACAATACCGTTTCCCAACCCTATTATCAATTATTAGACCTCGCCATGAACCTCAGTTGGCGACAATTAAATCTCCAATTTTGGGGGCGCAATGTAGTAGGCACTGAGTATGATGTCTTCTATTTCGTCAGTATGTCCAACGGATTTCTGCAGAAGGGTATAGGCCGTCAATTAGGCGTGAGTCTCTCGTGGAGTCTATAGTCAAATGATTTCACATTCGGGCACCAATTCTATGCCGAAACGCTCCCTGACGGTGTCAATAACGAGTTGTGCCAACGTTTGGATATCGCCGGCAGTAGCCGTGCCCGTGGCATTGACGAGTACCAGCGGTTGGCGTTCATAAACGGCTGCTCCACCGATTTGACGACCTTTTAAGCCCGCTTGTTCTATGAGCCATGCAGCACTGAGTTTATAGGTTCCTTGCGTTTCAAAGATGCGAGGCGGTGTGAGCCCTAAGTCTGCCAACCGACTCAAGAATCGTTTATACGCTTCGTCATTCAGCACGGGATTACGGAAGAACGAGCCCGCGGAACCAATCTCGGCAGGATTCGGTAATTTAGTATCCCGAATAGCAAGCACAGCCTCGCGAACGGCCTTGGCACTTGACTGAGGTGTCAGGCCATAGTCCTTGAGGGCAGCATAACTGAGATTAGCAGGACCGCCCTTGCTAAGCCGATAAGTCACCGAAGTGATAATGTACCGTTTATTAACATGTTTGAAGAACGAATCGCGATAGCCGAAAGCACATTGATCATGCTCAAAAGTGCAACAAGTCAGCGTATTGCGATCAACCGCTTCGACAGCCACGATGCAATCGCCTGCCTCTACTCCGTAAGCACCGACATTCTGCACAGCCGAAGCTCCGACCGTACCGGGGATACCGCTTAGGTTCTCTAAGCCACGAAGCCCCATATCCGCTATTTGCGCGATAAGGTCATCCATAACAAGGCCTGCATCGGCATTGACGAGCACAGAGTCATTGTCCTCGTCCAATGCCCGCGCTCGGCACATAGCAGAGCGCAAGACAAGCCCCTCAAAATCACGGGTGAAAAGGATATTAGAAGCGGCGCCGATAGGAAGTACAGGCTCGGAAGAATAACGCTTCAAGATCGTTATCAACTCTTCGACAGAAGCAAACTCATGGTAATACCTCGCCGATACAGGAATATGGAAAGTATTAGTAATCATACATCTGAAGGCATTCGTAAATCACCACGCGGAGAGAGGGACAAAGGCAGTACTTTCGGACCGTCCGGCAGACAAGTACGTTTGAACTGCTGCGAATAGAATCGTCTAAAGAACAAGTCAAGCCAATGCTCGATCTGCTCTTTCAAGTACTTGTCCTCAAATGCTACGCAAGCCATAAAAGCAATCTTCTCCCGCGTAAAACCATAGCGAAGGAAATAATACAAGAAGAAATCATGGAGTTCATAGGGACCAAGTTTATCTTCGGTCAATTGGGCGATATCCCCCTTTTCGTCCGTAGGAAGCAATTCCGGCGAAACCGGTGTCTCACAAACATCCAGAAGAATAGTTCGCACTGTGTCAGCGAAGATATTCTCTGCCGCATAAGTCACCAATAAGCGAACCAAAGTCTTAGGGATACCGGCATTGATACCGTACATAGACATATGGTCGCCATTATAAGTGCACCAACCGAGCGCTAATTCCGACATATCTCCCGTGCCCAGCACCAAACCGTTATATTTATTCGCCATATCCATGAGCACCAATGTTCTCACCCGCGCCTGAGCATTCTCGTAAGTAACATCGCGTGCGTTAATGTCATGTCCGATGTCGTTAAGATGCAACGTCACCATGTCGCGAATAGGTATCTCATGAATAGACACTCCCAAATTCTCCATCAACTTAACGGCATTATGATATGTTCTATCAGAAGTGCCGAAGCCGGGCATAGTCACCGCGATAACGCGGCTTCTATCATAGTTGATTAAATCCGCCGTAAGCACCGCCACTAATAGTGCCAAAGTCGAGTCAAGACCACCAGAAACACCAATTACAATAGACTGCGCATGAGTATGTTCCCAGCGGTGCGCCAATGCCGCTAACTGGATATTCAAGATATCGGCACAATAGGAAGTCTGATTCTCTATCTCCGGCAAGAACGGGTGCATCGAGAAAGTGCGGTGCAAAGGAACGACTTCGTCCGCCGCCTCATCATGCGTCAGGGGAGCCACCTGTACACGACGATAGTGTCCCAATTGGTCTTTTGTAAAATTGGTATTACGCTGCCGGTCCGTCCGAAGGCGTTGGATATCCAATTCCATGATGGAAATAGTGTTTTCACGCTGAAAGCGCTCTCCCTCCAAGAGCAAGTCACCATTTTCGGCAATATAAGTCGAACCGGCAAAAACGACATCCGTAGTGCTCTCTCCAGCACCGGAAGATGTATAGATATAGCCACAGTGCACACGCGCCGACTGCTGGGTAATCATGTGTTGGCGGAAGGTATGCTTATCAGCCACTTCGTTGGAAGAAGAAAGGTTGAAAATGAGTTCCGCACCTTGTATAGCCAACTGCGTCGAGGGCGGTAGCGGCGACCACAAATCCTCACAAATCTCAATACCAAAGGTATAGTTATTGGCCTCAAAAATTAAATCCACTCCAAAGGGAACCTCTCCTGCCCACAACTCGACAGCCGGGATACGAGGTTTACCATTCGCTTCTCGAATAGCCCTGCCAGAGGTGAACCAGCGTTTCTCATAGAACTCGCCCGTATTGGGCAGATTGGTTTTAGGTACAACGCCCCGCACCTCGCCATCTGTCATCACGAATGCACAGTTATAGAGATTGTTATCCGCCTTGAGAGGAGCTCCGACCAACACAATAATCGGCTTATTACGCGTATAAGCGCAGAGTTCCTCAAGTGCCTTAAGCGCATCTCGCTGAAGTTGCTGGGTAAAAAACAAATCGGCACAAGAATAGCCTGTTACCGACAACTCTGGAAAAGAAATAATCTCAACACCCTCCTCAATGGCTTCATCAATCATGGATTTCATTTGTTTCACATTGTGAAAACAATCTGCCAGATGAATGACAGGCACTGCTGCTGCAACACGTACAAAACCAAAATTATTCATAATACTCGAAATTTGGAGTTTATCAAATTCGGCGACAAAGTTACAATATTTTTTTGAGATATGCAAATTTTTTTTGCACATCTAAAATCACCCCACTTTAACCCACAATGTTGAAAACATATAGAATGATTTGATTTTATGCTTATTATTACAACAGAAAGATGTAGAAAACATGTTTATAAAGAAATTGAAAACTTTTTTTGTGGGGAAATTTGGGGGAATCATTTTTTTTTCGTATCTTTGCAGCGCAAAAAGAAAATGACATGAGTACTTTTTTGGGAAACATAGAGGTTAAGGCGGATGATAAGGGTCGCATATTCGTGCCGGCCACCTATCGGCGAATATTAGCAGAGATGGGGAGCAAGCGTCTTGTCATTCGCCGCGACACGGACAACGAGTGTCTCATTTTTTACCCTGAACAGGTTTGGAACGAGAAAGTGAGCGGGTTGCGCGCCGTGCTGGACGAGTGGGATCCGGAAGATGAGATGTTGCTCATGCAATTCATGAGCGAAGCGGACTTCTTAGAGACCGATGCTCAAGGGCGAGTACTGCTCAACAAGCAGAACATGAGTCTTGTAGGCGGCAAAGATCTTGTCTTTGTAGGCATGTATGACCGCTTTGCGCTATGGAGCGCCTCAACTTTTGAGGAACATAAAGTCAACCCGAGTGATTTAGCCGCTGCTATCCGCAGCAAAATTGCTACCCGAAAGAACAATGGATAACCTCTCCTACCATATTCCCGCGATGCTGAAAGAGACCTTAGCAGGCCTCGCAATCAAGCCTGCAGGCACCTATGTCGACGTAACAATGGGTGGTGCCGGACATAGTCGCGCCATTTTGAACGAACTCAACGAAAACGGACGGCTTATTTCGTTAGACCAAGATTTAGAAGCCATCGAACGGATTACCGACAACGATGCGCGTTGGACAAGAGTTCATGGCAATTTCAGATACTTAGAGAACTACCTTGACTATCTCGGCATTAACTCCGTGGATGGCATTTTAGCTGATTTGGGTGTCTCATTTCACCACTTCGACAGTGCTGAAAGAGGATTCAGTTTTCGATTTGATAGTCCTCTCGATATGCGTATGAACCAAAGTGCCCCACTTTCCGCCAAGGAAGTGGTCAACACCTACAGCGAAGCCGATATCGCGCGCGTACTACATTTATACGGCGAATGTCGCGACGCAAAAGTTTTAGCCGCAAAGTTGATTCGCGCACGAGCGCAACACCAGATAGAGAGCACCGGCGAGTTGGTCAGTGCCTTAGGTTACAAGGACATTGAGGGGCATAAAAAAGACCTCGCTCGGATTTTCCAAGCCCTAAGGATAGAGGTCAATGACGAGTTAGGAGCATTGGAGAGTCTGCTCACGGCAGCCCGTAATTGTTTGAAACAAGGCGGCAGATTGGTGATCCTAACCTACCATAGTTTAGAAGACCGAATGGTCAAGAACTTCCTAAAGAGCGGCAATATAGACGGCACCATCGAAAAAGATTTTTGGGGAAACATATCCACACCGTTTGATGTCCTCGTCAAAGGCGATACTGCCTGCGATGAGGAAGTAGAACGCAATCCCCGTGCCCGTTCCGCCAAACTACGCGTAGCCGAAAAAAGATGAATATCAAAGCCGACATACAGAAACTTATTAGCGGAGAGCAATGGACTATCTGGCTTCACCAATACAAGTGGATGATAGCCTTGATTTCCTTCTGTGCTTTTATCTATATTGCCGCAGGCTACAACACCATGCGGCAGGAGAAACATTTAAGCAACTTGAGGCGCGAAGTGAGGGATGCCAAATTCGAGTACCTCACCATCAGTGCCACCCTTATGGAAAAAACGCGGCAAAGCAGTGTCGCCGCAGAATTGGCAGCGCGCAATAGTCGTCTGCAAGTAAACCGCAAACCCGCTATAGCCGTTGATTAAATATGGGAGACAAGCAACGCAATACCATCATCCGATTCGCAGTAATTTTCATGATTATTACTGCAGGATTCATTGCGGTGCTTACCAAGATTATACTTATTCAGACCAAAGAGAAAGAGGTATGGCTCTCACTCGCCAACGCTCAGGTGCGCAATAACCAAGTAGTACCTGCCACAAGGGGCAATATCTTAGATTGCGAGGGCAAATTGCTTTGTTCCAGTATGCCACAATACACGCTATACATGGACGCTGCCGTGCCGGCTCTGACACAAGGCAATGACAGCCTTTTTCATCGCTACATAGACACATTATCAAGCGATCTCAGTCGCGTCTTAAGTGATAATGATGCACTCTTCTACAAGAATAAAATAACCACTGCCCATCGTCGCGGCAAGCACAGTCTGCGTATCAGTCGGACGCGTATTAACTACCTGCAGCGCAAAGAACTGGAGCGCAATCCTCTTATCCAACGAGGCAAGAACTATAGCGGCATACAGTTTCAAGAAGTAAAGCGACGCATGCGCCTCTTAGGTCCATTAGCGACGCGCACGCTCGGCTCTATAGATGCTGAGAGCGGACATGGCAAGACAGGGCTTGAAAAGAAATATGACAGTTATCTCGTCGGCAAAGACGGCGTAAGTGTACGTCAACGCATTGCAGGGCAGTACGAAAATGTGACAGTAGTGGAAGCCGAAGACGGCTACGATGTAGTGACCACCTTGAATGCCGAATTACAGGACATTGTCAGCGAAACACTTATGAACCGCCTGAAGCGGGTGGACGGTGAGTGGGGCTGCTGCGTCTTGATGGAAACCCAATCAGGACATATTAAAGCTATCGCCAATTTAGACAAACAGCCCGATGGCTCATATATCGAGTCGGTCAACCATGCAGTGACTATGGTCGAGCCGGGTTCAACCTTTAAAACCGTAGCGCTTATGGCGGCTATGGAGGATCATAAGGTCGCTTTATACGACACCGTCAGCGTCACTAAAGCGCCTTGGAAATACTTCACGGTCACCCACCGCGATGCGCACCCGAAGGACACTATTTATACCGTGAGGAGTGCGTTAGCAGTATCGAGTAATATTGCCTTGGCAAAAATCATCACCAGGGCATACGAAGGTTCAGCCAATCGCTTCATTAACCGTGTCCTAAAACTCGGCATTGCAGACAGCATCGAAAGCGATATACCGGGCGCACAAGCAGCTCTTATACGCGTGCCTAACGACACGGTGACAATCAGTAAGATGAGTTATGGTTACTCCGTTTTGATCACCCCGATGCAGTTGTTGATGTTCTATAATGCTATCGCCAATAACGGCAAGATGGTGCGACCTATGTTGGTGACGGACATCAAGGATGGGGAAGAAATCATTAAGCATTTTGACACCGAGGTTGTCAAGCGCTCTATCGCCCGCTCGTCCACAATTGAAGATATCCGTCTGGCTCTGCACGATGTCGTGTGGGACAACCATTTGGGCACAGCATCCGTACGCATGTGGAACGGCAAAGTCGCCGACTATAAGGCACAGAGTAGCCTTGTGCATATCGCCGGTAAGACAGGAACGGCACAGATATTAGAGAATGGTCGTTACTCTGATCGGAAACATAGAATGACCTTCGTGGGATATTTCCCCGAGGAAAACCCACAATACACCTGCATCTGTATGATTAACGCCCCTACCGTCTGGGGATATGATGCCGGATATGACTGCGGAGGAGTCGTGCGCATTATTGCAGAAAAGACTATCGCCAATGTTGATTGCTATAAAGATGGTATTTTGGTAAAACGTAAATAAGGAAGCAAGATATGAAATTACGGGAATTAGTATCAGTTTTAGCGCCGAATGTTGTGGTACATGGCGACATGGAGGCAGAAGTTAACGATTTGCAGTTCGACAGCCGCAAGGTGAAAGACGGCACTCTCTTTGTCGCCCAAGTAGGAACTCAAGCGGACGGGCGGCAGTTCATCCCTGCGGCTTTGCAGTCCGGCGCCATCGGTGCAGTCGAGGACATGGACAATAAAGCATTAGGGCTATTAGCCGGTAAGTTTTATGACTATCCTTCCAAGAAGTTAAAACTTGTTGGTGTAACGGGCACTAATGGCAAGACTACTATCGCAACGTTGCTATGGAAACTGACACGCGCCCTGGGTCATAAAGCCGGTTTACTATCCACAGTCGTTAATTATATTGATGATGAGCCGGTTGCCGCGACGCATACGACACCAGACTCCTTGGAGTTAAACGCCCTCTTGAGACGCATGGTTGATGCCGGCTGCGAATATGCCTTTATGGAGGTCAGCTCCCACGCCATCGTGCAAGAGCGCATTGCCGGACTCGATTTCGACGGGGCGTTATTCACCAATCTCACGCGAGACCATCTGGATTACCACAAGACCTTTGAGAACTACCGTGATGCCAAGAAGAGGCTCTTTGACGGACTCAAAAAGAACTCATTCGCCGTCACCAATAAAGATGACAAAAACGGCTTGGTCATGACGCAAAATTGCGCAGCCAAAGTCTATACCTACTCTACCCGCACCATGGCGGATTATCGGGCTAAGATATTAGAAGAAGGATTTGAGGGTATGGAGTTGCAGATGGATGGCATCGAGGTATTTGTGCCCTTAGTAGGTCGCTTCAATGTCTCTAACCTCTTATGCATTTACGGCGCGGCAATAGCACTCGGTTTTGACAAAATGGAGGTCATGCGCATACTCAGCACGTTGACTGCCGTCAACGGCCGGTTTGAGACTATTAGGAGTCCTAAGGGGTGGACAGCTATTATCGATTATGCTCACACACCCGATGCCGTTGAAAATGTCCTCGGCACCATCCACGATATATTAGATGCGCAACCCTCGGGACAAGACGCTAAGGTCATCACTGTCGTCGGTTGCGGCGGCAACAGGGATAAAGGCAAACGTCCCATGATGGCTAAATTGGCACGTCAGATGAGCGATATACTGATTTTGACCAGCGATAACCCGCGCGACGAAGAACCCGCCGACATTCTAAAAGACATGACCAACGGACTTACTCCTGACGAGATGCAGGATACACTGGTTATTGAAGACAGGGCCTCGGCAATAAAGACCGCTTGCACCTTAGCCAGAAAGGGAGATGCTATTCTTGTCGCAGGAAAAGGACATGAGGATTACCAAATCATCAAGGGGGTTAAGCACCATTTCGATGATCACGAAGTTGTTAAATCATGCTTATAATTATTAATCAATAAGAACTATCTATGTTATACCCGTTATTCGACTTATTACAAACAAAGGGCTTGCCGGGCGCAGGTCTATGGCAATATATCTCTTTCCGAGCCATAATAGCCGGCGTTTTGGCACTATTAGTGAGTGTCTTTTTCGGCAAATGGTTTATCCGTTTGCTGCGTAAAAAACATATATCGGAGCAACAACGTGACGAGAAATTAGACCCATTTAACGTCAATAAAAAAGGCGTACCGACTATGGGCGGGATAGTACTTATGGTCGCTGTGGTACTACCGAGTATATTGATTGGCAACCTCAAGAATGTCTATATGCTCTTGATGCTTGCCACCGCCATTGTGTTAGGCACATTAGGTTTCGCCGACGACTATATCAAGACCTTTAAGCATAATAAAGACGGGCTCAACGGCTGGATTAAGATTATCGGTCAGATAGCAGTCGGTCTGATTGTCGGACTGACACTTCGCTACAGCCCTGTCACGGTAATGAACGAGACGGTCACGACCTATGTTGAAGATAACATCACCGTCGTTGAAAAATCTCCCGAAGTCAAGTCAACCCGAACGACCATTCCTTTTATCAAAAACCATAACGCCAATTATGCTGATATGTTCAGTTTCTTGGGCGAAGCCAATAAGTACAAAGCCGGCTGGATATTCTTTGTACTTCTCACGGTGTTCGTCGTTGCGGCGGTCAGCAATGGTGCCAATCTCAATGACGGTATGGACGGTATGTGTGCCGGCAATAGTGCCATTATCGGTGTAGCGCTCTTAATTCTCGCCTATGTGAGCGGCAGTTATGTCTGGGCGGACTATTTCGATGTCATGTACATTCCCGGAAGCGAAGAATTAGTAATCTTTATGGCGACATTTATCGGCGCATTAGTCGGTTTTCTGTGGTGGAACGGTTTTCCGGCACAAATATTCATGGGTGACACGGGTTCATTGATGATCGGAGGTATTATCGGCGTGAGCGCCGTACTGATACACAAGGAGTTACTAATTCCTATTCTATGCGGGGTATTCCTGATGGAGAGCGTCAGCGTGATTCTACAAACCCAAGTATATAAGTTCACCAAGAAGAGTGGCAGCCCAGTTCGTGTCTTCAAACGAGCGCCTCTGCATGACCATTTCAGGACATCCGTCAGTCAGGTTCTCGACAATAATCCCACTTGCCGGATTCTAATTAAGGGCAGTAACGAACTGCACCATGAGACAAAGATTGTACTGCGTTTCTGCATCGTGACACTCCTATTGGCTGCATTTACTATTTTGACGTTAAAGATACGGTAATATGAATAAAAAGATTGTTATTTTAGGTGCAGGAGAGAGTGGCACCGGTGCTGCCATACTCGCAAAAGAAAAGGGCTTTGAGGTCTTTGTCTCCGACTCGGGCGAAATATCACTACCCTATCAGGCATTACTTAAGCAGAACGATATCGCCTTTGAGTCCGGTCATCACACCGAAGAGAAGATTTTGGCCGCTGACGAGGTTATCAAAAGCCCCGGCATTCCCGAGACGGCTCCAATGATTGTCAAACTGCGTGAGAAAGGAACGCCCGTCATCAGCGAGATTGAGTTTGCTGCACGATATACCGATGCCAAAATGATTTGTATCACCGGTTCTAACGGCAAAACCACGACTACTTCCCTTATCTATGATATGCTCCTAAGGGCAGGACTGAATGTCGGACTGGCCGGCAACATAGGGGCATCCTTAGCGCTCCAGGTCGCACATGAGAAGAAGGACTACTATGTCATCGAACTGTCGTCTTTCCAACTCGATAACATGTATGATTTCAGGGCCAATATCGCTATCCTACTGAATATCACGCCCGACCACTTGGACAGATATAACTATGACTTTCAGAATTATGTCAACGCCAAGTTCCGCATCACCCAAAACCAAACTAAAGACGATGCCTTCGTCTATTGGGCGGAAGATCCAGTTATAGACCGCGAGATAAAGAAGATGAACCCTTCCGCTACGCTCTATCCGTTTTCGCTGAAGGGAAAGGCACATAGCGATACTGTCAACGCTGCCTATATAGAAGGCAATAACCTCGTAGTCGAAGCCGCACCGGAAGCATTGAGTATTCCCGTTGACGAAATCCGCATTCAGGGGCGACACAATCAACTCAACTCCATGGCAGCATCTATCGCGGCACAGATACTGAACATCCGCAACAGCACCATTCGCGAGTCATTGCAGCAGTTTGCCGGTGTCAGTCATCGACTACAGTATGTCGCTACCGTCAGAGGTGTCCGCTACATCAATGACTCCAAAGCCACCAATGTCAATAGTTGCTGGTACGCTTTAGAGAGTATGAAAACGCCTGTAGTTCTCATTCTCGGAGGCAAAGACAAAGGCAATGACTACTCTGAAATAGACGAGTTGGTCAAAGAGAAATGCCACACGTTAGTCTTCATGGGGCTGCATAACGAGAAACTCATTGAGCACTTCGCACCGCTGGGTATTCCCTATGTCTCAACCGACAATCTCCATGACGCTGTGCAAGCGTGCTACCATGCGGCTAAGGAAGGGGACAGTGTCCTGCTCAGTCCATGCTGCGCGTCCTTTGACCTCTTCCATAGTTATGAAGACCGCGGCGACCAATTCATGACTGCCGTCAGAAAATTATAAGCCAACCTATACTTACCGACATGAAATTACCCTCCTCCATTGACCGCTCATATTGGACGATATACATCTTCCTTATGATTTATGCAGTGCTCGCTATTTTCAGTGCCACCAGCCTGCAGGTCTATAATAGCACGTCTATGCTCTTACCCGTCGGCAAGCAAATGATATTCCTCATCGTGGGCGCGGCTTTGGCATATTTTGTGCAATATGTGCCAACGATATATATTCGCCTTTCAGGATACATCATTTTGGCAGTAGCCATTCTATTCCTGATATTGGTCTCTATCCCCGGCTCACCTTTTGCGGTGGTGGTCAATGGCGCCGCTCGGTGGATGCGATTAGGACCTATCACCTTCCAACCGTCTGATCTCGCTAAAATGGGACTTGTTATTGTTGATGCCGACTTACTCTCACGAATAGAGACGGAGGAGGATAAAAAGAAGTATTTCTTTTGGACCTTAGGTATAACAGGCTTTGTAGCACTACTTATCATGACGCAAAACCTCTCTACCGCAGTGCTCATTGCCGGTGTTTTAGTTATCATGTGGTTCTTAGCTCATATACCCTGGAAATACATTCTGTCGACTATCGGCATTGCAGTTCTAGCACTGCTATTGGGCTATATCTTTGTTGATTTCGCTTTTGTCAAACAAGACAAGATAATGTCCGGTCCTTTTAAGCGGGCAACCGTTTGGGTCAAGCGTATTGACAATAAAATCTTCGAAATGAAGCAGCCAGACACAGCGGAGTTCAAGCTAACCGACGATAATTACCAATCCTCTATCGCCAAGGTTGCTATCGCTCGGGGAGGTAAAAGTCCTATCGGGGTTTTGCCAGGAAACAGCAAGGAGCGGGACTTTCTGCCGCTGGCATTCATGGACTATATTTTCGCCATAATCGTTGAGGAAAGCGGCATTCTCGGTGCCATTTTTCTATGTTTTCTCTACCTCATGGTGCTCTACCGAGCCTGCTACACCTCCCATAAGTTCCAAGACCAAGCCGCTACGCTACTCGCGATGGCAGCAGCTCTAATGACCACGTGCCAAGCTTTGTTCTCCATGATGGTGGCGGTCGGTATCTTTCCTGTTACAGGACAACCACTACCGCTCATCTCAATGGGAGGAACGGGTGTCGTCGTCACATCGCTGTATTTCGGTATCATGATGGCGGTCAGCCGAGAGCAAACGGCAATGAAACAGCAGCAACAAATAACTCAAGATGCCGCCAACGACGACACGCCCATTATAACATTAGATCAGTAACCTACACGAAGTTAATATGAAGTACCTAATTTCCGGAGGCGGAACCGGAGGTCACATCTTCCCCGCCGTGAGCATTGCAGATGCCCTCAAACAATTAGACCCTAACGCAGAAATCTTATTTGTCGGTGCCGATAACCGAATGGAGATGCAACGTGTTCCTCAAGCCGGCTATCCGATAGTCGGGCTACCTATTCGCGGATTTAACCGCTCACAACCATGGAAGAATATCTCCGTTCTGATTGATCTCTTCCGTTCTATGCGAATGGCAAAAAAGATTATTCGCGACTTCCAACCCGATGTCGCCGTCGGCGTTGGCGGATATGCCTCGGGGGCAGCTATGAAAGTCGCAGCCAGAATGGGTATTCCCGTACTGATACAGGAACAAAACGGCTTTGCCGGTGTCACCAATAAACTGCTCAAGAATGATGCCCGTAAGATTTGTGTCGCCTATGAGGGCATGGAAAAATTCTTCCCGAAGGACAAAATCATCTTGACCGGTAATCCTGTAAGGATGAACCTCACATCCGGTGTCAGGACTCTGCCCAAAGAAACTAAACGATTACTCGTCATCGGCGGTTCACTCGGAGCCAAAACCATCAATGAGGCAATAGCCGCACACTTGCCCGAAATCCAAGCTGCAGGTATTGACCTTGTTTGGCAAACCGGCAAAAACTATATTGACCTTTACCGCCACCTCGCAGACACTAAACAGGAATCGGGCAAAGGCGCAGCAATTCATATCACCGATTTCCTCTCCGACATGCCAACTCAGTACGCCAACGCCGACCTCGTCATCTCACGCGCCGGAGCGTCATCCATCAGTGAGCTCTGCCTGCTTGGTAAAGCGGCTATCCTTGTTCCCTCACCCAATGTCGCCGAGGATCATCAGACCCATAACGCCATGGCACTCGTAAATAAGAATGCAGCTGTACTCGTGAAAGATGCAGACGCGCGGGATAACTTAGTAAGCACTGCTATCGCACTACTCAATGACCCTGAACGCCTCCGTACGCTCAGCGCCAATGCTCTCAAGCTTGCGCAACCTGATGCCGCACAACATATAGCAAAAGAAGTCATTGCACTCGCATAACACGATTTTTTGACAATTAGAGGGGCTTTTGTAGAAAAAAGAAAGTTTTTTTTGCAAAAGTCTCCTTTTTTTTATATTTTTGCACCGCCAAATGAAATGGAGTAACCGAAAAGCCATAAGTGAGTAGGAAGAACTTAATACTAAACACCATGAAGAAACTGTGTTTATTCATTCCCTTATTTGTTTTAGGCTGCTTACTACCTTCCTGTAAGACCTATCAACACACTTCCAGAACATCAGCTATTCAGCAACGCGGAATAGCAGCTCATCAAATGACCGCCGACATGCGCGTCGATTTTTCCGTTAAGGTAAACGGTGAGTCCCGCAGAGATTGTTTGAGCCGCAGAGAGGCTATCGAAAATGCGCTGAACAATGCCATTTTTGCTGCCCATGTGGATGTAGTTATTGACCCTATTTATGAGGTGGAGATTCACCGCAAGTTCGGTCGTATTCACTATTACGCCAAAGTGACCGGTTTCGCCGGATATTACAACAAGGTGGAAACCATTGATGAAATCGACAAAGAAGTACAGCGTGTTTCCAATCTGAGCATGGATGACATCGTGAAGTACAAACTCTTGACTGATCCCAATTTTGTTGATCAATACTACCAACGCGACATGATTGACAACAGCAACCGCACCACCATCTATTTCAACAATGGCAATGGTAACCAATCCGTAGGCGTTGGCGCCGGTGCAACGCCGGCATTAGCAGCACCACGGAGCAAGGGCGCCGCTCATGCACAATCTTTGATGATAAAGAAAGTTCCAAAGCAACCCAAGTCACTGCGCCCTTTTGACCAACAACTTACCAGCGCACTAAGACTTCGCAATACGGGTATCGGTCTGGTAAGTGCCGGTGTGGTAATGATGTTCCCGATTGGTTTACCTTGTTTATTGGCTAAAGAGCCATACTACTCAGGAGGTCGCGTTTACTATGAGCCTAATATTGCAGCCGTTGATGCCGGTATTGCCATGATGACCCTCGGTGGTGCGTCTGCTATAGTCGGCATAGTTTGCGCTTCGGTGGGCGGTGTGAAAGCCAATAAATTGAAAAACTCCGGACTCGCCATAGCGCCCTCGACTCAGGGACTTGGGCTTAAACTCCAATTCTAATAAAAGCATAATTATCTATAATTACATTGACTAAAATAAACGATTATGAAAAACTATAAGATTATTTTGATGAGTTTGGTAGTGCTCGCTTTTGCGTCTTGTAAGACCTACCAACATACTTCCCGTATGACCAATATCCAAAATCAGCCCATTATGACGAACCAGACACGCGTTGATGTGCGTTGCGATTTCACCAAACGTGTCGTTGCCGAGTCCGGTTGGTGCGGTTCGCGTGAAGCTGCCATGCAAGAAGCTAACTACAAGGCAATCCTCAACAACAATATCGACATTGTGGTATCACCAATTTACTCCATTCAAATCAAGCCCACCAAACGTTTGGGCTATAAGGCTGCTCTGACCGGTCTTGCCGGTTATTACGAGAACCCGCAAACCATTACTTTGAAACAACAAGTAGAAGAACTCAATAGCATCAGTCGTGAGGATATTGAGAAATACTTGCTGCTCTACAACGACAATAGTTTGCAATACCTGTATCCCGTAACGGACATGCAGTCTATCGTGATTAACGCAGGTGATGCAGAGTCTGCAGCCCCGGTGTCTGTGCAGCCAAAAGCCGAAGCGCCTAAGCAACCAAAAGTCGAAGCGCCAGTACAATCTAAACCTGTTGCCACTCCTCGCACTTCTTCCTCGCGCAGTAGCAAATCTTCTCGCCGTTAAGGACGAGCGAACAAAAGAACGTAATAAATGGAGGCCGATGAAGGTCTCCATTTTTTGTGCTAAATGTCAAGCGTGCATTATATAAGCTGCCAAGGACAGATTGTTTGGCGATGTGTAAGGTGCGCAAGGGTAAGGTTTCGGTGAGCACCCGATCAGCACCCGATCAGCACCCGATCAGCACCCGATGCGGATACGGCGCACATATTATTAGAGTGAAAGTGGTGATGGGTTGGTGTTAGAGGATTTTTAAGAGTTCTTGTAGTGCTCGGGCACGATGGGAGATATGGTTTTTAAGTTCTTCTCCTAATTCAGAAAAAGTCTTATCATACCCCTCCGGAATAAAGACCGGGTCATAGCCGAAGCCGCCGACACCACTCATTTCCAGTGCGATACGTCCCCTGACAATGCCGGATACCTGGCATATTTCGCCATTATCCCTGATAAGCGTAATAACTGTGCGGAACTGCGCTCCGCGCCGCTGGCGTAACGCCGCAGTGGCTGCGGACCCAGTAGCTGTGCAGCGGAGGGCGGCCGCAGTGGCTGCGGACATTTCGGCAAGGAGTTTAAGCATATTGCGGGTAGAGTCCACCGGCTCGCCGCTATAACGGGCGGTCATATAGCCCGGCGCGCCATTGAGACAATCGACTTCCAGGCCGGTGTCATCAGCAAAACAAGCTTTGTGCAGGCGATCAAAGACATACTGCGCCTTTTGGAGGGAATTCTCTTCCAGCGAGACACCTGTCTCGGGAATATCCTCATGAATACCGACCTCACTCAGAGAGGCAATTGACATCGGCAAAATAGCCCGCGCTTCCGCTAATTTATGCGCATTATTGGTGGCAAATATCAACATAGTTTCCATTTTTGCGGCAAAAATACAAAATAATTTTGACATATCAAAAAAAAAGTGTAATTTTGTCGGCGTGACGCCGGTGTCGGCGACGCTGCGGAGCAAGGGGGCAGTCCCAGTAGCTGTGCAGCCGGAAATATCGAGAGATTAGGATATCGAGAGCTCGAAATATCGCAAGTTAGAGCATAGAACAAAGAGTTAAAGTAGTAGAAAGTCGATATATACATAATATATGAATGAGTTTTTAGAACAAGAGGAAAAGATCTTAGGGATGCTCAAGACGGTCTTTGACCCGGAAATCCCTGTTAATGTATATGACCTTGGGTTGATTTATAAAGTAGAGATTGATGGCAAAAAATGTATGATAGACATGACGCTGACAGCCCCGAACTGCCCTGCTGCGGATTTTTTAGTAGAAGATATCCGCCAAAAAGTCGGTTCTGTGGACGGCATAGATGAAGTGGAAGTAAACATCGTATTTGAGCCGGAGTGGACGAAGGACATGATGTCCGAAGAAGCTAAATTAGAATTAGGATTCCTATGATATACTTTTTAAGCGACGCCCATATCGGTTCTTTGGCAATGCCATATGATGTATATGAACATCAGCGGCGTGTCATTCATATGCTTAACACCTTTAAGAAAGACGCCACGGCAATCTTTCTTGTGGGAGATATCTTTGATTTCTGGTATGAGTATAAATGGCGCGACAAAAGTAAGAAACAATACTCCGCTCTGATGCAATGCCTTCGCCATTTGGTTAAGCGGGGTATCTCCGTACACTTTCTGCCCGGCAATCACGACTTATGGACTTTCGGCGGATTGCATAAACTGACAGGTATGCATGTCCACACCCGCCCAGCGAAGATGGAGTTAAACGGGAAAAAGGTCTATATCGCGCACGGCGACGGTTTAATTCCCTCCGGCATGGAAAAGATACCTCAGATAAAGCGCTTTATCCGCCTTAGCAAGTTCTTCCATAATCCCGTAGCCCAAAAGGCATTTCAATTCATGCCCCCCAAATGGGGCAATGCCATCGGGTATAATTGGGCAAAAAGGAGCCGTCTGAAAGAACTCGCCAAGCCCTGCCCGTATAAAGGCGAGGACAGGGAAGAATTAGTACTGTACAGCAAAGAGTACGAAGCCGACCCGAAACACCATCACCACGACTATTATATATACGGGCATCGCCACATCGCCTTGGATTTGCCCATAACGAGCGACAGCCGCGTGATTATCTTGGGGGACTGTTTCCAACAATACACTTATGCCCGGATGGATGAGAAGGGTGAAGTAACATTAAATCATTTTGACTTATGGAACGAAGAGCCGAACAATTAGCCGCTTTTGACCGTCTGCTGACTATCATGGATGAGCTTCGGGAGAAGTGCCCTTGGGATCGCAAGCAGACCTTTGAAAGCCTGCGCCAGAATACCATCGAAGAGACCTATGAATTGGCATCCGCGATAATCAAGAAGGATATGAACGAAATCTCCAAGGAGTTAGGCGATGTATTACTGCACGTTGTATTTTACGCTAAGATGGGCAGTGAGACCGGAGATTTCGACATCGCAGATGTATGCAATCGGCTGTGTGACAAACTCATATTCCGTCACCCGCACGTGTATGGAGTTGACGCTCAAGAGGGTAAGATAGAAAACCCCGAAGAAGTGAGCCATCTGTGGGAACAGGTTAAACTGAAAGAGAAAGGGGGCAATAAGACCGTTTTAGCCGGTATTCCGGATGCCCTCCCCTCTTTGGTTAAAGCATACCGCATTCAAGATAAAGCTGCCAATGTCGGGTTTGATTGGGAAAAACGCGAAGATGTGTGGGAGAAAGTGAAGGAGGAAATACACGAGTTCGAGGAGGAATTACGCACCGAACAAGGTTCCGGAGACGGAAACAAAGGCAGAATGGAGGAAGAGCTCGGCGATTTACTATTTGCCCTCATCAATGTAGCACGACTCTATAAACTGAAACCCGATAATGCGCTCGAAAAGACGAATGCGAAGTTCATACGGCGATTCAACTATATAGAAGCCCGCGCCCATGAACAAGGCAAGCGATTGGACGAAATGAGCCTTGAGGAGATGGAAGCCTTATGGCAGGAAGCCAAAAAAAGCGAGTGAACCTCGCTTTTTTATTGTACCCGTTGTTGGAACTTATACGCTCGCGGCGAAAATTCCGAGTCAGTATTCAGCAACAAACTGAATGTATTGTTCCCCGTTCCTACCGTGACATACCTCATCGACATCACCACACTCAAGTATCCCGGATAAAAGGCATAGTTCAAATGCCCCGCCTCATGCGTTGTTGCCGATATAACATTCGCGGAAGCAGTTCCGTCAAGTTCCCAAAAACGTACTAAAGTCGAATCCCAAACCATATCAAAGGACACCAAATTATTCGCAGTTCCAAATAACCCAAGCCTAAAAGCAATTGTATCGCCGACATGGCAGGTCGTCAGCGTGTCCATCTCCTTCGCCGAGGAATAGCCCATATAGAGCGTATCGGTCGGTATAGTCGTGTCCGTGTGCAAAACCAAGAACTGCCGCGACAATGTAATAACCGGCGTGTAATCCGCCTTATTCTCCCATTTACAAGAAGTCAGCCCTATTATTAAAATAAGGAATAAAAAGAATCTCTTATTCATATCAAAAAGATTTTAGGAAGTGCGGCATAAAGGACTCGAACCTTCACTCGTAAAGAACCAGATCCTAAGTCTGGCGCGTCTACCAATTCCGCCAATGCCGCGAAAAACAATGCAAAATTAGCAAAAATATTTGAAATCTCCAAAAAAATATAGCAATTTTTCGATTTTTTCATAAAAAATTGCACAAACTGACACTTTTTTGAAAAAAAATTTGCATATCTGAAAAAAAAGCAGTACTTTTGTGGGCTAATTTCGCGAATTAGCAAATCATATCGATAAATAGTCATAAATAACAATAATAATGAAAAGAGTAAAGACCCTTTTAGCATGTATGCTTTTGTCTGTGGGCGCGATTGTCGCTCAGACGCATGTAGAGGGAACGATTTTTGATGAAACCGGTCAGACTGTTATCGGTGCTGATGTAGAGGCGGAAGGCACTACAATCGGTACGGTAACCGACTTTGACGGATTCTTCGAGTTAGATGTTCCAGCAGGCGTTAAGAACCTCATCATCAACTACATGGGTTATAAAACCGAGACGGTGCCCGTGAAACCCAAAGTGAAAGTAACTTTGCGGACAGATGCCCAACAGATTCAAGAAGTGGTAGTAACCGGTATGGTCAAACAAGACAAACGTTTGTTCACCGGCGCTGCTACTCGTGTTGATGCCGAAAACGCTAAATTGGATGGTGTGGCTGATATCAGCCGAAGCCTGGAAGGACGTTCTTCCGGCGTTAGTGTACAAAACGTGAGTGGTACATTCGGTACTGCTCCAAAGATTCGTGTTCGTGGTGCAACCTCTATCTACGGTGCCTCCAAGCCCCTGTGGGTAGTGGATGGTGTTGTATTGGAAGATGCAGTAGAACTAAGTGCAGACGATTTATCCAGCGGTGACGCTACGACCCTTATTGCCAGTTCTATCGCCGGCTTAAACGCCGATGATATTGAGTCCTTCCAAATTCTTAAGGATGGTTCCGCCACCTCTATTTACGGTGCACGAGCCATGGCGGGTGTTATCGTCGTAACGACCAAGAAAGGTAAAGCGGGACAATCTCATTTAAGCTATACCGGCGAGTTCACCTACCGTATGAAACCGTCTTACTCCGACTACAATATCAGTAACTCTCAGGAGCAAATGGGTATTTACCAAGAGATGCGTGATAAAGGCTGGCTCGAGGCTTCTAATCTATCAACGGCTAAAAACAGCGGTGTTTATGGTCGTATGTTCACTTTGATTGACACATACAACCCAACCGATGGAACTTATGGTTTGCAGAACACGACCCAAGCCATCAACAACTATCTCCACGATGCCGAGATTAGGAACACCAACTGGTTCGACGAACTGTTCAACCACACCATCATGATGAACCATGCCGTTTCCTTCTCCGCCGGTACAGATCGTGCACAGGTTTATGCCTCCTTGTCCGCACTCTACGACCCCGGATGGTATAAGAAATCCGATGTACAACGTTATACCGGTAATGTCAAAGCTAATTTCGATTTGCTGCCTGCCGGCAACAAACAGAAACTCAACCTCGGCATCAACACTTCCGGTAGTTATCGTCAGCAGACCGCTCCCGGTACAACATCTCAACAAACCGACGTAGTAACCGGTGCCGTTAGCCGTGAGTTCGATATCAACCCCTTCTCCTTCTCCATGAACTCCTCCCGTGCCTTGGATCCAAAAGCGACTTATCGTCGTAACTACTGCGGATTCAATATCTTTGATGAGTTGGAGAATAACTACATGGACGTGAAAGTAACGGACCTTAAGTTCCAAGCCCAATTAGACTGGACGCCAGTCAAAGGTCTGCAAGTCAGTGCCTTGGGTGCTATTCGTTATCAGAACAACCGTATGGAGCACCATATCAAGGACAACTCCAACCAAGCCCGCGCATACCGTGCCGGTGTGGATGAGGAGACTGAAAATGACTTGATTCGTGATGCCAATACATACTTATACACCGATCCGGATGTAGCCTCTGCATTGCCCGTCACGGTACTTCCTGCCGGTGGTATCTACACCCTCAGGACCAATGAATTATTAGCCTATGACTTCCGCGGTACAATCAGTTATAACCACGGTTTTGCCAATGACGGCAGCGAAGGTGATGACCATATCATCAGCGTTTTTGCAGGTGCAGAGATGAACGCCTCTGACCGTACTTCCGTCGCCTTTGAAGGCTATGGCTACCAATACAATAACGGCGGTATTCCTTATACCACCTATCAGATGTTCAAGCAGCAACAGGAGGAAGGTGGAACCTACTATGGGCGCTCACTCAGTTACTACCGCAACTTGGCTTTCTTCGGCATGGCGACTTACTCCTATAAAGCCCGTTATACCATCAACGGTACTATCCGCTATGAGGGAACCAACAAGTTAGGTAAGAGCGTCAAAGCCCGTTGGCTGCCTACATGGAATGTGTCCGGTGCTTGGAACGCACACGAGGAAAGATGGTGGCAGCCCACCTTCACCGAATGGTGGACCAATGCTACCCTCAAACTCAGTTACTCACTGACTGCCGACCGTGGTCCCGCTTCCGTGACCAACTCACTTGCCGTGTTCGAAGCGTACAACCCGTGGAGACACTTGGCTAACTTGTCCGAGACCGGTATTCAATTAGTTGACCTTGAGAACAGCGAGTTGACCTACGAGAAGAAACATGAGTTCAATATCGGTGTAGCCTTCGGTTTTGTCAAGAACCGCATCAACATAGAGTTTGACTACTACCACCGTAACAACTATGACTTGATTGGTTATGTACAGACCGCCGGTGTAGGTGGACAAATCAGTAAACTCGCCAATGACGCCCAAATGGAGTCAAGCGGTGAAGAATTTACTATTTCAACCATCAACATAGACAAGAAGAACTTCCGTTGGACAACAGACCTTATCTTCTCGCACTCGACCAACAAGATTACAAGGCTGAACTCCTATAGCCGTGTTTACCAACTCCTTAATGGCTGGGGCAGATTGGAAGATTTCCCCATTGGTGCCTTGTTCAGTATAGAATTTGCAGGGCTCACCGATGAAGGACTTCCGACCTTCTGGGCAGACAAAGAACATACCAAGAAGTATGATCCCTCGAACTACTCGGAGATTAACTTCCAAGACTACGACTACGGATACTTGAAGTATGAGGGCTCAATTGACCCCACCATCTACGGTTCGTTCAACAACACCTTCACCATTTACAAGGACTTGAAGATTGGCGTATTCTTCACCTACAGCTTTGGTAACAAACTGAGATTAAGCAATCTCACCAATGTGTATGCTTCTGACTATTCTGACCTGACAGCGTCAGCGAAAGAGATGAAGAACCGTTGGTCGGTACCCGGTGATGAAAACACCACCAATATTCCCGTCATCCCGTCCAAACGCCAGTTTGAGACCATCCAAGGACTCAACTATGCCTACTCAGCCTATAACTACAGCGATGTACGCGTAGCAAAAGGTGACTTCATCCGTTTGAAGGAAATCTTCGTAGAATACAGTTTCCCGAAGAAATGGTTTGAGAACCAAAATGTGGTTAGTTCTTTCTCGGCTAAACTCAGCGGTACCAACTTAGCTCTGCTCTACGCAGATAAGAAGTTGAACGGGCAAGACCCCGAATACTATAACTCCGGAGGTGTAAGTTCGCCTGTTCCAAGACAGTTTACATTAACCCTTCGTTTAGGCTTTTAAGGAGGAATGAATATGAAGAAATATACATTATTTATAATAGGTGTGCTGACGCTCTCGCTGACGAGCTGCCACTTCTTAGACAAGAACCCGGATGAGCGTGCCGAAATCAATACGCGTCAGAAAGTAAGGTTGCTGTTAGTCAACGGCTACGATTTTGCCAACATAGCCTCTATCGGCGAGATGATGTCCGACAATACCGTTGATAACGACACGCCTGATTCACGGGGACATGTTAATAATAAGGTGCCTTTCAACCAGACCTACAACCAGCTTTTTGCTTGGGAAGATGTAACGGCGGAAATATCACAAGACACCCCGTATAGCTTATGGGAGCACTGCTATAAGAATATCGCAGTGGCGAACCAAGCTTTGAGTGCCATTGCCGATTTAGAGGCGGCCAACCCCAATGATGATTTCACTGCCGAGAAGGCAGAAGCCCTACTGATTCGCGCTTACAACCACTTCATCTTGGTAAACATCTTCTGCCAAGCCTATAAGGACTCTGTGGCTTCGCTCAATGACTTGGGTATTCATTATATGACAGCAGCAGAGACAGCCGTTAAGCCAGACTATGACCGTGGTTCTGTACAAAGTACCTATTCCCATATAAGGCAAGACCTTGAGCAGGCGCTTCAATGGGTTTCCGATAGTTATTACACGGTACCGAAATACCATTTTAATGTGCAGGCTGCCCACGCCTTTGCGGCGAAGTTCTACCTTTTCACCCGTGAGTACGAAAAGGTTATCGAACATGCCAACAGAGTCTTAGGCACCAGCGCAACAGATGCGCGCAAAATGATGTTCAATGCAGCCAGTGCCAAGGCGTTAGGTAATGGTGAAGAGGAGCGCAACGCTTGGGTAGATGTGGCAGACAACAGCAATCTGATGATTGTCAACACCATGTCCTACTTCTTGTACACATTTGTACCCAGTTACTGCCGTTATACCTTCAACCGTATACCTAAAGACGCTGTGTTGACCGGTAGTGGTCCCTGCTGGGACGATCGTTTTCCAGGGTGTAATATTTGGCAGTACAACCAGAACTTCGGCGGTTTCCTCGCTAAAATCGATATTGCTTTCGAGTACACCGACAAGATAGCCGGTATCGGCTACGCCCATATTATCCGTCGTGAGTTGACCGCCGGTGAAGTATTGCTTGCCCGTGCCGAAGCAGAGATTATGTTGGGACAAACAGCTGCAGCAGTAGAAGATATGAATGTTTACTGCAAGAGTTGGCTTTGCACCAAAGACTTGACTGATGCTCGTATCAATAGCTACTATAGAGTAGCCAATGAGAAAGCCGTTGTGTCACCCCAATCCATGGCTTCGCAAATTTGCCCGACCTTGCACAATTACGATATGTCCTCATCCTGGACCATCAGCGAGGAGCAAAAGCCCTACATTTGGTGCGTACTGGCACTTCGCCGATTTGAGAAACTCCATGACGGAGAGCGTATCTTTGATATTAAACGCTACGGCATTGAGATTCAGCACGAAATAGGTTATCCCATAGTAACCAAGACCCTGGTATGGAACGATGACCGTCGCGCTTTGCAATTGCCCCAAGAAGCCATCTTAGCCGGACAAAAAGCCAACCCCCGTGTCATACTCGGTGACCAAGAGACCGTGAACGCCGCAGAGGCTCCAGCCACAAAGAACGACTTGGAGTTGTATGTAGAATTAAAAGGTGAGACCCCCCAATTAGTTCCCTTTGATGTACAATAAGAGAAAGGATTAATTATGAAGAATAGACATTTAGTAGGAATCGCACTATTGGCGCTAATCACCCTTACCGCGTGCGACCGCGATAAAATATCAGATACCAGTATATTTGCTAATGTACCGGTATTGGATTCTGCATCGTACACCTACCCCTTTGACAAATTCCTGTATGACAGTCTACTTGTACCCTATAATATTGCTTTCCAATATAAATTAGGTGACGAAACGACCGACATGGATTATAACCTTGTACCCTGCAAGTACGATTTAAGTAAGCAGGTGGCTTGCGCTGTCAAGTATCTCTGGATTGATGTGTATGCGAAGCAGATTAATCCCGAGTTCTTGAAACTCTATGCACCTCGGATTATCAATGTTTTAGGTTCTCCCGCCATCAATGCGGAACAAGGAACAGAGGTACTCGGTGTTGCTGAAGGCGGTGTTAAGATTACGCTCTACAACATGAATGGTTTTGACCTCAAGAACATGGCGTGGATGAACCAATATATCTTCCACGTTATGCACCACGAGTTCAGCCATATTCTGCACCAGACAAAGTCCTTCCCCAAGGAATACGAGCGCATCAGTGCAGGCAAATATGACTCTCAGGGCTGGCAATATCATACGGACGAAGAAGCCTACTCTATGGGATTTGTTACCCCCTACTCCATGGCTGAGGCGCACGAAGATTTCGTAGAAGTAATATCTTCCTATATCACCGATACCCGTGCTGTTTGGGCTAAACGAGGGTTTGAAATGGCAGAAGACCACACCCATATAGTTTCCGTCAATGAAGACCAAGAAGGTACTTCAACCATTCAACTCAAAATCAATTACTGCAAGACCTGGCTCTTGGAGAAGTACAATTACAGTCTTGACTCCATTCGTGCTGAAGTACAACGCCGTCAAGACAATATGACCGAAGAAGTAGTTATGAACCAACTGTACAAGTACTATGAATAAGATGAAAAAGACTGTATTGATACTATCAGCCATACTAATGGTATTTGCCTCATGCTCTCGAGAGGAAGGTAACCTGTTTGACAAAACAGCTGCGGAGCGCTTAATAGAACAACGCGAAAAAGCAATCACCTATCTTACGGACGCCCCTAACGGGTGGGAAATGCGCTATTTCCCGACGCCGGATGCTGCCGGATATGTCTTGATTTGCCACTTCGACAAGAATGGTTCCGTTGTCGTTTCCGCTAAAAACCCAATCAGTTCCAATGACGCCTATAAAGTGGATACAAGCCTTTGGGATATTGATTATACACAATCCGTGACACTGACATTCAACAGCTATAACGATATACTGCATATATTCTCTGACCCGCTGAGCGATGGTATAGGATATAACGGTGACTACGAGTTTGTAATCATGAACTCAACGCCTAATTATTTCTACTTGAAGAGCAAGAAGAGATCGGCATATATTGATATGTTCAAGATGAATGAGACCGAAAATTGGGAACATTATTTCGAACTTATTGATAACTTTAATGCAATGACTTTCACCGGTAACGATGAGGCAGAGTTTACGTACATAGGTTATGACACTATATTGACGATGACCTATAACGAAGGAACTTTGACCTACACACGTAATAATGCCGACACGGTATTAGGGTTTGTGGTTACTCCGGGTGCCATGCACTTCTACAATCAAAGCCCGACGGCTTCCGGTATCAGTGCTAAAGACTTTGTGCTCAACGAAGATACTTCTAAGCTTGTTTGCACAGCTGACCCTGCCGTTTATTTCGTGTCAGAGTACAGTGCCGCGGATTATTTTAATTTCAAGTTCAACAAAGGCGCTATCTGGTCCTACAGACCTGACGGCACAGATGCCACTACCAACGCAGCCATTGAAACAATCAAAGCCGCTGCTGAGGCAAACGGAGCAAAGATTCATAATATCAACTATGCCCGCCGTAGGGTGAATAATAATGACTACAGTTACCTGCTGCTTGTTAACTATTCAGTAGAAGGCAAGTTGTTCCAAGGCTATCTGAACCTCCGTTATTCCAATGTGGCGAACCGTATTCGGTTTACCTATCGTTCTGCCGACAAGTCCATCGAGCCCCTGTTGTTACGTTTAGGCAGCACAGTAGCGGACGGTGCCGCACTCTTTAGTGATATCTTCTGCGACACCTTTACGGCAGAATCCTACTCCGGCTCACAACTCAATATGGTTGAGATGGCATTGACTTCTACTACTGACCCCACAAAGGTGATTAAATTTGTTGCGGACATTAAATCCTTGTAAGATTATGAAAAAGATTGCACTATTTATACTTCTATCTGCGGGCATACTGACTGCTACCGCACAACAGAGATTAGCATCTTTCCCCCACCCCGCTTCCCAATTACAAAAGGAGTTAGCGGCTAAACATATCACGGGTCCGACTCGCGACTGGCGTGTTCCGACTCCCGTCATGCAGGAGGAAATAGTTCCTCAACAAGAGGCACCTGTCCGTAAGGCAAATGCTGCCAAAGCCGGCTACTCAATGCCTTATGGCACCTTCTTTCTCGGTATTGACGAGGCAGGACGAGGCACATGGCTCTCTTCCAATGGTGTCATTGGTGCATGGTCTGACTCCATCAAAGCATGGGTATGGCCTATCACCGCAACCGGTGCGTACACCAAAGTAAAATACGACACGCCTGTAGGTACGCGCTGGCCCTCTGAGGTCGAGAATGCCCTCTACGGCATGACCGACAACTATTCATTCACCGACTCCATCACTCCGGCCGGTGGCTGGGATGAGGCTTACGCTATGGGAGCCAACGGTGATGACGGACAAGTATGGCAGATGACTATTCCGTTGCAAACCGTTACCTTTGCCGATGGCACAACCGATAAGTATCAGATGCTCGCCAAGCGTTCCGATTTTTCAGCGGAGAAGAGCGGTTTATGCGCCGGTGGCCTGCCTTCCGGATCCAGTTCCGACGGATTATGGCCATTGACCTTAGCCGAGCCTATCCAAGAGGGAGGTCTCTCCATGGTGCTATATGACGAGAACGGAAAGTTCCTCTATGGCACAGACACGACCCTTATTGACCATATTGAGACTCACTATAACGCGCTGCAAGCCCCTCTCTATGTCAAATCCGTGTCCGTGGCTCTAAGTATCAATCAGAGCAACTATACTGCGAATAATGCTCTCAATGTAACAGATTTACATATGGAGATTCAAGACGAAGACGGCAATGTATTAGCCTCCTCTACAGCGAATAATTCGAATCTCTCAACGCTATCCAATGCTGCGTTCAAACGGTATGGCAAACTGCTGACCTTCCCCATTAAGACCACCTCCGCTTACGGAGAAGTCATGAGCGAGGGGCTCCTGTTAGACAAGCCCTTTAAAGTGGTTATCTCTAATTTCAATGAAGCTGATACATTCGGCATTTATGCGGCGGAATGCAATAATCGGATAGGCGCGACTGAGACATACTATACCGACAACACCATTAGTGCTAATGGGTATGAACCCTATATCATGCTTAATGGTATTATGCCGACATGGGAGAACTACCAAGACATCGACGCCATTGCTGAATTAGGCTACGAGACAGGTGTACATGGTGATACTATTGACATCAATTTCGAGCATGCCACCTCTCCCTATTACCGCTATCAGGCTCGCTACGCGGGTGATATCAGTTACAGGTATTTCGCTTTTTACTCCACTTTTGTGCCCTATGATAGCGTAACACTCATGTGGAACTTAGAGATCGAATGTCCTGAGTATGTCACTATGGGCGCTGACTACACCTACAACGTGACCGGTGACGACGATAATTACGTCAGCCTTTGGGACTACAAGCGTATGTTCGAGATGTGGGTCTATGCGACAGACGAGCCGACCATCGGCGATATCATTAAGTTCGGTAAAGCCGGCCGCTACACCTATCTCCGCGTCACTAAGATTGACGGGAGTACCGATATCGAGGATGTACATAACGGGAAGCCTTCTTCAGGTGCCCGCAAAATAATTGAGAACGGACAGATATTTATTCTTAAAGACGGTAAGAAATATAATCTCTTAGGGTTCTAACGATATGACAGACGAAGTCTGTAGTTCATGTGCAATAGTAGGTATCTGCCATAAGGCAGTGACTGAAGATGTGACGGTTACGAGTAAGGACCGTTGGATTGCAATAGTAGTGGCATTTGTTGTGCCGCTGCTCTTGCTTATCGGTGGGGTATTGGTTGGGCGTTTCACCGCCATAAGCGAAGCTTTCAGTGCCTTCATCGCCCTCTCAGCGGTTGTACTCTACTACCTTGTGTTAGCAGGCTATTATCGTCTAAAGGACAAAAAGAAAGATAAATAAGTTATATGAATTTAATTGTAATTGCATTATTGGTTTTGGGCATAACGGGTTTGCTGGCAGCAGTACTGCTCTACCTCGTTGCTCAGAAATTCAAGGTTGAGGAAGACCCTCGCATAGACGAGGTTCAAGCCGTTCTGCCGGGTGCTAACTGTGGTGGCTGCGGTTTTGCGGGCTGCCGCAATATGGCAGAAGCCTGCTGCAAGGCGACCTCTCTGGAAGGTCTCAATTGCCCTGTCGGCGGCGCAGAAGTCATGGCTCAGGTGAGTCAGATTTTGGGTATGGAAGCGGTTGCCGCTACGCCGAAAGTAGCCGTACTTCGCTGTAACGGCACCTGCGAGGCACGTCCTAAGACAAGCCGTTATGACGGTGTTCATTCCTGCACAATTAAGAACAGTCTCTATGTCGGCGAGACCAACTGCCCGTTTGGTTGCCTCGGCGACGGCGATTGTGTCGCAGCGTGCCAGTTTGACGCTATTCACATCAACCCCGAGACCGGACTGCCGGAGATCGATGAGGACAAATGTACCTCTTGCGGCAAGTGCGTCGCTACGTGCCCGAGACATCTCCTGGAACTCCGCAATAAAGGACCTAAGTCCCGCCGTATGGTCGTTGCCTGCTCCAATAAGGATAAAGGTGCTATTGCCCGCAAGGCATGCAAGAACGCCTGTATCGGTTGCGGCAAGTGCGAGAAGATTTGTCCCTTTGACGCAGTACATGTAACGGATAACGTGGCATATATTGATTACGAGAAATGCCGCCTTTGCCGTAAATGCGAAAGTGAGTGCCCGACCGGTGCCATACATGCGGTGAACTTCCCTCCACGCAAGCCCGTCCAAGAGGCTACTGCCCCGGCGTCTAATCAGCCCAATGTGACAAAAGTAGAAGAACCTAAAAAAGAGGAGGCTCAAGCATGAATACTTTTTCAATAGGCGGTGTGCATCCGCATGATAACAAGATTTATTCGGCGCATAAAAAGATTGAAGCCGTTCCACTACCCGCCAAAGCGGTTATTCCATTGGTGCAACATATCGGTGCGCCTGCTCAACCGGTTGTGGAAAAGGGGGACAAAGTCCTGGTCGGTCAACTGATTGCCAAGGCAGGAGGTTTTGTCTCCGCCAATATCCATAGCCCTTTCAGCGGAACTATCACAAAGATAGATACCACAACCGATGCCTGGGGAATGAAAATGCCGGCCATTTTTATGGACGTTGAAGGAGACGAATGGCTTCATGAGATAGATCAGACAGAGACACTTGTTCGTGAAGGAAACTTAGAATCCAAAGAGTTGATAGACCGGATAGCCGCTGCAGGTATTGTCGGATTAGGCGGAGCCTGTTTCCCAACCCATGTCAAGCTGATGCCACCTCCGGGAAAAACGGCTAAGGTGCTCATCATCAACGGCGTTGAGTGCGAACCATACCTCACCTGCGACCACGAACTTATGCTTGAGCAGGCGGAAAAGATTATCTTAGGTATAAAGATACTGATGAAAGCTCTTTCCGTGAAGAAAGCCATCATCGGTATTGAGAAGAATAAACCCGATGCCATTGAGTTAATGCAATCTCTGGCGGCCAAGTCCTTGGGAATTGAGGTTAAGCCCCTCAATCTTAAGTACCCGCAAGGGGGTGAGAAACAACTTATTGACGCTTGTATCGGTCGTCAAGTGCCCTCCGGCGCGCTCCCGATTGATGTCGGAGCGGTGGTGAGCAATGTGGCTACCGTTTATGCCGTTTATCAGGCAATTCAAAAGAATAGACCTCTCATCAGCCGCGTGATGACCGTTACCGGCAAGTCTGTCAAGCGTCCGGGTAACTACCTCGTGCGTTTCGGTACGCCGCTCAGTGATGTCATTGCTGCTGCCGGAGGTGTGCCCGACGATACCGCCATGATTATCGGCGGCGGTCCTATGATGGGACGCGCAATGCAGAATATCGACATGCCGGCGAATAAGCGTATCAGCGGTCTTCTCTTCCTCAACGAGGATGAAGCCCGTCGCCAAGAGCCCGAAAATTGCATTCGTTGCGGCAAATGTGTCAATGCCTGCCCGATGGGGCTTGAACCCTACCTGCTCAGCCGACAAAGCGAACTCGGTATGTTCGATGAGATGGAAGCGCATCATGTCATGGACTGCATTGACTGCGGGTGCTGCCAATTCACATGCCCCTCGCATAGACCGCTATTAGACTATATCCGTTCAGGCAAGGCCAAGGTCGGTGCTGCTATCCGCGCTCGTGCGCCTAAAAAGTAACAAGCACATTATCGACTCGCAACCTATGAAAGAAATCATCAATCCCTGGCTCAATCTCAAGGCTTACAACTGTTTCGGTTGCTGTCCCGATAACCCGACAGGGGTACATATGCGTTTCTACCGCGACGGAGACGAGATTATTAGCCCGTGGAAGCCCAATTACAACCACCAGTCGTGGATCAATACAGTGCACGGCGGAATACAAGCAACACTCCTTGACGAGGTATGCGGTTGGGTGGTTTTCGCGGTACTTAATACCTCAGGATATACCGCCAAGATGAATATCCGATACCGTAAAGTGGTGGAAATCAATCAGCCCTATCTCCTAATGAAGGCGCGTCTGAAGAGCCATAGCCACCATATAGCCGTTATCGAAGGCGAGATATGGAACGCAAAAGGGGAATTATGCGCTAACTGCGAATGTACCTACATGACCTATGACCCCGATAAAGCTAAGGAGATGTTCTTTCGCGAAGCCGGATATGGTGACCAAGATTTAACATTAGACGAAATACTCAAACAATATGAATAACTTATTAGTATCAGGTGCTCCCCATGCGCATAGCGGTGACAGTGTACGCCGCAATATGCTTATCGTCATTGCAGCCTTACTCCCTGCTTATGTCGTGAGCGTGATGGCTTTTGGGTGGAGTGCTCTTATCACAATGGCAATCAGTGTAGCTGCTTGTGTGCTGACCGAATGGCTGATTGCTAAGTACTTGCTCAAACAAAAACCGACCCTCTACGACTGCTCTGCCGTGCTGACGGGACTGTTGTTGGCTTTCAACCTGCCCGCTAATCTGCCTTGGTGGATTGTGCTGATTGGTGCTGTCGTAGCTATCGGTGTCGGCAAAATGACTTTTGGCGGCATTGGCCAAAACATCTTCAACCCCGCTTTGGTCGGGCGTGTGTTCCTGCTCATTTCCTTCCCCGCGCAAATGACGACTTGGCCGAGACCATTAGGTTTCGCGACACAGTACATCGACGCCGCTACGGAGGCGACACCTCTCTTCTACCTGAAAGAGGCAGTCAAAGCGGGCGACGCATCTTTACTGAGCCACCTACCCTCTCTTTGGGATATGTTCATCGGACATATGGCAGGCTCTATGGGTGAAGTCAGTGCATTACTGCTACTCGTCGGCGGCTTGGTGCTCATCTGCTGCCGTGTTATCACATGGCATATTCCCGTCGTTATGTTAGGGACTATGACGCTCTGGTGCGCTATTGCCGGTCTCTGCGGTGCCCTACCGGAAGGTCTTACAACCGGCTCATACATCCTCTTCGAACTCCTTTCCGGTGGCGCTATCTTAGGAGCATTCTTTATGGCTACCGATTATGTGACCAGCCCGATGACCGCATGGGGCAAGGTTATTTTTGCCTTCGGTATCGGTGTTTTGGTAATGGTTATCAGGACATGGGGCTCTTACCCCGAAGGAGTCAGTTTCGCTATCCTTATGATGAACGCTGTTGTACCTTTGTTGAACCGCATCCAACCGAAACGCTTCGGCGAGGTTGCTAAATAGGAGAATATTATGGCTAAATTAGAAAGTACATTCAAAAATATGGTTCTGTCGCTGACCCTCATCGCGTTGGTGGCAGCAGGCTTATTAGCCGGTGTTTATATGCTGACCCAATATCGTATTGCCGAGCAGGCGCGTGCCAAACAGGAGGCTGCCCGTTTAGCGGTTCTTAACGGTCAAGAGGGGCAAGCTATAGAAGTATCGGAAAATGGTTTTGGCGGTATCTTCAAGGTTATGGTTGGTCTCGCCCCAGACGGCACTATCTTAGGTTACCAAGTACTTGAACACCAAGAGACTCCCGGACTCGGCTCTCATATGGAAGAGTGGTTCCAAGACGCTTCCAAACCTGCCCAAAATATTATCGGACGCAAAGCAGGTGCATTGAGAGTTTCTAAAGATGGCGGGGATGTGGATGCCATTACGGCTGCGACAATCTCGTCACGTGCCTTCCTCAAGGCGGTCAATAACGCCTATAGCGAAGCTTTTCACACCGACGCATACAGCGGAGCATCTATCCTGCAACAGCAAGACTCAACCATTGTTACAGAACCCGTTAACGCGGAGGATTCACTCACTAATATAGAATAAGGAGGTATTGTATGAATAATAAAGGTTTACAGGTATTCACCAATGGTATCTTGAAGGAGAACCCGACCTTTGGTCTCGTCTTGGGTATGTGCCCGACCTTAGCCACTACGACTTCCGCCATTAACGGTATGTCTATGGGGCTCGCCACGCTCTTTGTCTTGGTGTGCTCCAATGTGGTTATTTCGCTCTTGAAGAACCTTATTCCCGACAAAGTGCGTATTCCCGCATTTATTGTGGTAATCGCCACTTTCGTGACGATTGTCCAACTCGTTATGCAGGCGTATTTGCCGGCGTTATATGAGACTTTAGGACTCTTTATCCCGCTGATTGTGGTTAACTGTATTGTCTTAGGTCGTGCAGAGGCTTTTGCTGCCAAGAACACCGTTGCGCTATCCTTTATGGACGGTTTAGGTATGGGCTTAGGATTTACCCTCTCCCTCACCGTATTAGGGTGCATTAGGGAGTTCCTCGGCACCGGTGCGATGTTCGGCTTACATGTCTATCCCGATAACTACGGCGCATTGATTTTTGTGCTTGCACCGGGAGCGTTTATCTGCTTGGCTTACCTTATGGCAATAGTACAAAAATTTATGAAAAAATAATTTAGTGCGTTTATTATGGCATACTTTTTAATATTCATCTCGGCGATATTCGTTAATAATATCGTTTTGAGCCAGTTCTTGGGCATTTGCCCGTTCTTGGGAGTCAGTAAGAAACTGGATACGGCAGTCGGTATGGGTTTAGCGGTTACCTTCGTGTTGACCTTAGCGACTATTGTGACTTATCTGCTCCAGAAACTTTTGGTACTATGGTCATTGGAATTTTTGCAGACTATACTTTTCATTCTCGTTATCGCTGCATTGGTGCAGATGATTGAGATTGTGCTCAAGAAAATCAGTCCGTCGCTCTACCAGGCGTTAGGTGTTTTCCTGCCCCTTATTACGACCAACTGCTGCATCTTAGGTGTGGCTATCTTGGTAGCCAACGGGACAGATAAGTTACCGGCTGGTCTTGACCATAACCTGCTGACGGGGACGTTGTTCGCTTTCGCTACAGCATTAGGTTTCACGCTGGCACTCATCCTCTTCGCCGGCATCCGCGAGCAACTCCAACTCAACCAAGTGCCTAAAGGTATGCAGGGCACACCTATCGCTCTGCTCACTGCCGGTCTGCTCGCCATGGCGTTCATGGGCTTCAGCGGAGTTGTCTAACGACCCCTCCCAGAAACACCCGGAATCCAGGCAACCTGGTATCCTGGAATCCAGGCCCCCCCAAAAAAAAGGACTGACACCCGTCAGTCCTTTTTTAGATATTTCGGATAATTCTCCAAGAATAGTTTCACGGCATCTTCTAATTTCCCGTAATACTCTCCTCCGGCTGCATTGGCGTGTCCGCCGCCATGGAAGATGTCATGCGCAAAGATATTCACCGGCCGGTCACCCTGCGAGCGGAAAGAGATTTTTATTTTGGTCTTCGCCCCATTGGCTTTAGCGACCTCGGAGGATGCCACCTTATCTTGCCGCATGAAACAGGAGTAATAGACATTATCTATCTGTAACGGCAGATTGACAAGCCCCTCGGCATCACCGCTCTGGAACTGGAAACGGTAAAGTTCCCGCCCCGTGAGTGTTATGAGGGCAAGATGATAGTCTTTATAGAGCCGCATCTTCTCGTATAAACAATACCCCATCAATCGCATCCGTCCTACACTGTATTGATTAAAAACGCGGTTATATACCTGATCTTTGTTAACCCCCAAGCGAACCAAGTCCCCCACTATCTCATACATCTCGGGGTAGTTGGAGTTGAAAGAGAAATTGCCCGTATCGGTCATCATGCCGCAGTAGATACAGGTCGCTATCTCACAGGACGATGGCAACTGACCTATCGCTCCTGATAGCGCATGTATAACCCGATAGACAATCTCCGAGGCTGAAGGAGACTCAGGATAACTCAATAATATTTCCGCTACGGGGGGCTCTTTCGCCGAGACAATATGATGGTCTATCATCAGGATGGGCACTTCACGCTCTTGGCGCAACGCCAATATCTTCTCGCCCAAGCTATTGATTCGTTTAAGTTCATTGAAATCTGTACAGATGATGGCATCTACCTCATCCAATACCTTATCCGCCTCCGCCTTCTGAGTCTCATAATTGAGATCTTCCGCAGCTCCGGGTAACCATTCTAAGAATGTCGGAAAAGCATTAGGCACAATCACTTGCGCCTGTTTGCCCATATCCTTCAAGTAATGCCTCATCGCCAAGGACGAGCCCATCGCATCGCCGTCAGGCGACGTATGCGTCAGCACCGCGAAACGGGTATGGCCGCTTATAAAATCGGACACGGCGTGCAGTTGTTCCTGACTCAGAATGGCTGTTAACATAAGCTTTCTTTTCTCTCGGCTGCAAAGATAGTATTTTTTTTCGACATACACAAATTTATTTGCTTTTTGCATAAAAACCATGCAAAATTATTTTTTATTTGCATATGTCATTTTTTTGTTGTACCTTTGCTGCCGAATTTGGGAAGCGTCCCATTTTCAACCCACGCTGATGGCATCATTTTGATGTAGGAGGGTGGGTATATGTATTAATAATTGGCGTTTATGGCGCTTTGTCGCGGTTACTTAGAATTTCGCAAACATTCACAACAGGTCGCAGCAAAGAAGTTCAGTAAATGCCCATGGGATGTTTATAGCATCTACTTATGCTGTATAGGGCATATTGTCCTATGTGCGTAGGTATTTTCGCATAGGCATTCGGCGTGGGTTTCTGATTCTTGTTATATCTGTTGGGCCCTGCGAAAGCCTTAAGTAGCGTGACGAGTAATTGGACTCTCACGCTATTTTTATGTCCCTAAGCGAACTAAGACTTTGCAGGATTGTACGGGAACTGTTGCAGAATTGAATTAGGAACTATAGCAGGACTGTACAGGAACCATTGCGGGATTGCGTAGGAACTTTTACAGGACTGTACAGGAACCATTGCGGGACCGCATCGTACCCCTAACGTACCCGACAGAAAACATCCCTAAACGCTAAGTGATCTTTGACAGATTGAGATATTTTGACAAAAAAAAGCAGAAAAATTTGTTTTATTGAAAAAAAATGCATACTTTTGCGCAAAATTTCAATAGACAAATGAGGGAAGTCAGTCGAAAAGAGTACATCGCACGCTTGGAAAGCAAGCGCGGGAATAACATCAGCCGGTAGTTCCATGGCATGACAACAATGGCATATTGACTATCTCGCTGACCGATTTTCTACTGCATCCGGAGGCAATTGACCTCTAAATCCGAGGATACACATTTTTGTCAAAATAAGAGCAATTTGTTCCTTACAAGTTGTTCTTATTTTCTTTTGTCAAAATTCAATCTGAAAGATAGCGGCGATATTATAAATAGAATTATTAATCAAACACAATACTATTATGAAAAACTTAAATTTATTTAATCTTAAATCAATTGTGCGGAGTAAAGCACGATGGTTATTAACCTTAATCACCCTCCTCACCCTCGGAGTGGGACAGATGTGGGCGTACAATTGGGTTACCCTAAAAGGAAACCTCCCCGGATCTGTGTTTAATAATTGGAGTGGTGGGTTCACATGGGAAAACACCAGTGGAGAAGGATCCTCCGAATTCTACATTGAAACGGACAACCAATTTAAGTTCGTTATTGATAATTCATGGCTTGGTGGCTACTCTGACCCAACATCTATGAACGTTGGTGATGCCGGTTACAAAATCGGTGGAAGTTATAACTTTAAATATACGGGATATAATGGTATTGTTTGTTTTCATTATAATCAGAAGTCAGGTGGAGACGGAACGCCATATGTATGGCTTACTCGACCTAAAGTATATCTAAAAAACAGTTGGAACACAGCCAGTTGGACATGGAAAGAGTGTACAGACGAAAACAATGGTTATTATTATGTTGACGCTAACCATGGTGCTAATGGAGCAGACTATGGAACCGATAATAGTACATCATGGGCATATCTTGACAATATCACGCCTACACCTTCAGATCTTGCAGCTGGTCACAGGTGTCGTTATCGTTTGAATATGACGACTTGGAATGGGTCATCCTCATCTCCCACTTTAACTCTAACTGCACTTTGGAAAATCACGTATAATGCTAATGGGCATGGCTCGGCGCCAAGTGCTGTAGAGGTATTACATGGTGGAACTGCTTCGGCCCCTACTGCTCCGACGGCAGATGGTTATACGTTTGGAGGTTGGTATACGGATGCTGATTGCACAGCCGGAAATGAATGGAGTTTTAGTACTGCTGTTACACAGGACTGTACTCTCTATGCAAAATGGACGGCAAAGACCTATACTATCACATATAATCCGGCGACTCCGTCGAATTTCGCATACACGGTAAAGCCTTCTTCGGGAACATATAACTCAACCGTTTCGATAACCGTTACGCCGAATCAGAACTATAAGATAACAAGTGTTACTGCGAAGAAGACCGGCGATGCCAGTACAAGTGTCAGCGTCAGTCACACGACAGGGACATTGGTATATACTTTCACTCAACCGGCTTACGCTGTGACTTTCAATGTGTCTGCTGCATCATACGGTTTGTCCGCAACTGCCACTCCGAGTTATGAAGGAAAAACTTTCTCCTTGGGTTATACCACTACTCACTCTCCGGAAGGCACGAAAGGAACAAACTGGTTCGTATATTATGTATGTACCTCAAAACCGGATGGCGCTACTTGCACGATTAACCAAACTACCGGTGTAGCAACCGTCGACAAAGATGGTGACTATACCTTCAAGGTACAGTTCCGCACCGCATCCGGCGGCAGTGGAACCTTATTAGCAGAGTCCGCTGAGAAAACGGTTGCGATGAGGACCATCCCGGACAGAAGTAGTCTAACGGTTAGCCACGCACGATTCAGCACCACCTATATGAGAGGTAATGGCGCGAGTGCTACTCCGTACTTTGTATATCTGAAGCAAGCAGCGGCTAATGGCAAGTTGAATTTAACAGCTACTTTGCCGGCGGCACTTGCCAGCGGAGAGCAATTATGGTATAGTGTTGATGGTACAGAAAAAGGACAAGTAACCGTTGCTGGAACAGCCGCTTCTGTGACGATGGATCTGCCGGACAAGACAGTTGGAGCAGGACGCACCGCTGTTATTAAGTTTTATTCCAAGTTAGACGGGCAAACAGCGCCCGACGCAAAAAAATCATTGGCTACGACGGTTTATTATACCATCAACGCCAATCCTGTAGTGACGGTTACGGCGACCTATAATGGAAGTCCTATTGTGGGCGAGATTCCTCAGAATGCAGAAATCACGGTAGCTGCATCGGTAACCGAAATTGGAGGAGAACCAACATTCCTATACAAGAAAGGAAGTGGGGAATATTCTTCAACTACTACTTATACGCTTGAGTCAGCAGATGTCACAACTATGACAGCCAAGACTTCGGATTTGGGAGATGATTGGACGGGAACATTAGATGTTACTACCTATGCTGCTAACCCTGTGACATACACTACGAGCCTAACGGATATGTACGGCGATGTGGCAACTACTTCGACAAGCCGTCTCTTCAAGAGCAGCGGAGAAGAGCACACCGCAGCAGAGATTGCGGGTTATACATTCACCGGTTGGACTTGTAGCAACTCTAACGTACAAGTAAGTGACAACGGTTCTACATGGAAGAGTACTTCTTCGAACGCAACCGTTTATGTGAAAGCAACCGCAGCAGGTGGCACACTGACAGCCAGTTACACCGAGAAAAAGCGTATCTATTTTGACAACAGCAAAGCCAAGTGGACGGGGAATATATACGTTTACTTCTTCAGTGGTGATTCTTGGTATAATGATTATAACGGATCTAATGACAATGGTCCCGGCGTTGTTCCTCGTATAAACCGAATAGGATATGGTCAAATGACGCGTATTGGAGAGTCTGATATATATTATTATGAATATGGTGCTTTATCATTCAGCAAAGTGGCTTTCTCTATCGGAAACCAATATGATTATGGCCATTTATATGACACTAAGGGCGTATGGCGTACTGATTTCAGCTCTTGCAATCCATGCTATGTAGCTCCGGAGAATTCTGATCAAACCAAATATGATCATGGAAACAATAAACCCACATACTATTACAACAATGGATATTGGCGTCGTTATATGCCGCAAAAGTCGGGCTACACCTTACACTTTGCCGATCGGGAGGTAGCCTTCTTACCGGAGGATCCAAGTGTGGATACCGAAAACTTCAAAGTAACTGTTTTGCGTGCAGCAGGAACGACCTACCCCATATATGTCAACAACTCGTGTATGAGTAAGACGTGGAAAAACAGTTCTACTATAACAAAAGATAATTGCTCGAACTTAACCCTCACACAAACCAGTGGAACTTGTAACTTTACAACTACAGCAGAAGGTGATTATGTTTTCCATCTCAGCACAGCGAATGGCACTGTAAAACTGACTGTGGAATATCCGTTGAGCCAAGGCGATTATCAAGTGTACTACACCGATATCACCGGCAACAACAATAACTATTCGAACTATATCCGCAAGAATACAAGTGGTAGTGCAAAGAACGATACTGTTAGTTTCTTTGTTAAGAAAAACAGTTCACCGACATTCCAAATCAAACGTTGTACCGGATTTAGCGGTTCGACACCCACTTGGGAAAATGTAGGTTCTGCAACTGCAATTACCGTTGATAAAGACTCCGTATATAACCTTATCTTCCAACAAAATGGCACTGGTACGGAAATCAGCAAGGTAGGACAAGAATACTATTCCGGCAACTACTATATCCGCACAGATGGAGCAGAAGGAGGATGGGGAAATTACTTGTCTAATCCGGATAATATCATGAAGCACACCGACAAAGCGAGTGCCCTTGCTGCCGGGTATAACTACTATTATCTGAGATGGATTGGAGATAAGGATGGAAACTCCACTGCAAATGTCAAGTTCTGTATTGCAACCGACTACAACAATTGCGTTTCGCAAGAGCACGGGAATGACCCTGCGGATGGAAGTTTGTCCGGAGGACAAGCCTTGACGGGTAAGGGTGCTAACGTGCGCTTCACATATCATCCGGGAACCAACACGACCACTCGTACCTGTGTCGGCGGTTCGGCGCATGACGCCGATTATCTGGTTATTAATGGTGAGCACCTCAAGAAATCCGACGGTGCAGTTTGGAGCGGAAGAACCGCTATGGTAGATCAAAATGACTGGATTTATACCATTGAGATTAAAGCCGCTAACAATGCCACCATCACTTTAGAGTCACATTATAATGATAAGTTTGTGACCATCTTGCCAACCAAAAAAGTATTGGATGTTGATGATGCAAACTATTATGATTTGCGGATTATATATGACTACAAAACCAATGAAGTAGTAGCAGCATATATACCGAACACTGTATCCTCGAATATGACAGTAGATGTAGATATTATGTTTATTCGCAAAGCAAAAGACAATTTTGTAACTGACGGAACAGCTGATCCTACAACTCTTACGCTCTCCGGAGGAGCAAAAATTACAGGAGCAGCAAAGACACTATACGGAGCCATTGAATTTGAGAAAGACTATGTGCGCGGCGAAGGAAGTTATGCGGGCTTGAGTAGTCGCCGTCCACAGCGAAGCACCTATTGGATATCCTTCCCATTTGATGTCAAAGTAAGTGATATCTTCGGTCTGGGTGACTATACCGAGACATGGATTCTGCAACGCTATCGCGGAGATGAACGTGCGCGGAAGGGATGGTTCTTGGACACCCCGACATTCTGGGAATATATTCTGGATAGGGATTATGTCCTTAAAGCCGGACAAGGATATGTATTGTCCCTTGACTGCGAAGCCATTCAATGGCCCAACAGCAGAACTACGCAATACCTTTACTTCCCGTCCAAAGACAAAGTAACAGACATTACCTCCGTTCTGCCATCCGCATCCATGACGGTTCCGCAACATGAATGCTCAATAACCTCTCCTGCCGACCGTACTATCAAAGATGCTAACTGGAATGTAATTGGTATTCCGGGATTCACAACGGCTTGGGGAAAAGCAACAGCAGATGTAACTGTTATTGACGGAAGAACTTTTAAATACTTCTACGCATGGGATCCTGCCACCAACACGCTATCCACCAGTTCCACACGTAAACACCAGTTCAAGTTTATGCATAGTTACATGATTCAATACTACGGTAATATAGACTGGACTGCTGATGAGCCTTTTCCTGCTGCACAGCGATTGAGTAATACCCAACCAAGCGTGTATGAGTTCGAACTGCAATTGATTCAAGGAGAGACAAAAGCAGATCAAACATATATCACACTGCTTGGTGATGAACGTATTTCCGCGGGATTCGATAGCAACTCAGACCTTGTGAAGATGGAGAACGCTAACAAACCGAATATCTACACGATTATCGGAAATGATTTGCAGGTAGCCGCTAACTGCCTACCAATAAGCGACCAAACAACCCTTGTGCCCGTTGGAGTGAAGATTAGCAGCAATGGCGAGTACACCATTGCGATACCAGAAGGGACAAGCGGAGTTGGCATAACGCTTATTGATAATGAGACCGGCAGTCGCACCCAACTCGGGCTAATGAACTACACCGCAGCAATGGAAAAAGGCGTCTACAATAACCGCTTCGTGTTAGAAATCTCCCCGATTCAGCAGACTGCGACAGGAGATGATATATCCTCGACCCTATCCCCAAGCGAAGAGTCTGAAAAAGCACGTAAGGTATTGGTTAACGGAGTTATGTATATCCTTTGCGACGGAGTAATCTATGACGCTATGGGTAAACGGGTGAAATAAATAGAATGGTGGTTAATGAATGATAACAGAAAAACAGATGACTGATATGAAAAACATCATGAAGATATTGGTACTGGGAGCGTTAGTAGCGTTCTCAGTACCCACAGCGGCACAAGATTTCAACTCCACCTCCGCTATGCAAGGTAGCGGTAGCGCATACTCCTCACAGATAACGCCTGTCGGCGCACAAGCACCGGAGGCAATGGCGTCCACAGCCAATGCTCCTACCAGAGCCCGCAAGACCGGTAATTTTGATCCGGTGCCGGAAGGAGGAACACAAGAGAATACATATCCTATCGGCTCGGCGTGGGCGTTGTTAGTTTTTGCGGCTGTCGGCGGGGCAGTAGTGCTCCGCCGCCGCAAGGGGCAGACAGAATAAGGTATCCGGAAAATATAGATAACGGAACTATACAAGTGCTCCGGTAGTGCTATAGTAGTGCTCTGGTAATGCTCTGGTAGTTGATAGGGCGCGAAAGGGAGCGAAAAGCGCGATAAAAAATAGTAAGTGAACAGAGGTTTTGGTGGACCGAAACGGCACTGCGAATAGCCAAGAGTAATCCACCTACCCTGTTCACTTTTATTGTGCGAGCGGCGTGGGGTGATGTCAACTGCCGACGCAATAAACAAAGTCAAAACGCCGTCTCTCAGACGGCATAATGGACGAAAACGGGATAATTTGGCGGATGCAAAGAAAAAGAGAGACGCCCGGAAAGGCGGCTCTCTCTTATCTCTATAGTTAACTAGACCATTAGGACTAGTAGACTATGCGAATAGTTATTCGTTCATTAAGAGTTGCATTACCACTTTAGCGCTGTGTGCGACAGGAGTTCCGGGACCGAAGATGGCGGCGACACCGGCTTTATAGAGGAAGTCATAGTCCTGCGCAGGGATGACACCACCGGCGGTGACCATGATATCCGGACGGCCGAGTTTCTTAAGCTCCTCTATGACCTGCGGGATGAGGGTCTTATGGCCTGCTGCAAGCGAGGAGACACCCAGTACATGGACGTCATTTTCGACGGCCTGTTTGGCTGCCTCTTCAGGTGTTTGGAAGAGCGGACCCATATCCACATCAAAGCCGCAGTCAGCATAACCGGTTGCTACCACTTTAGCACCACGGTCATGACCATCCTGACCCATCTTGGCAATCATGATACGGGGTTGACGACCCTCTTTCTTCGCAAATTCTGCGGTGAGACGAGAAGCTTCCTTGAACTCCTCATCATTTTGTGTTCCTGCTTTATACACGCCTGAAATAGTTCTAATGGTTGCTGTATAACGCCCTACGACTTTCTCGCATGCGTCTGAAATTTCGCCAAGTGAAGCACGAAGGCCGGCAGCCTTGACAGCCAGCGCGAGGAGGTTCTCGCCTTTCTTGCCGTCCGCCCAAGCCTGCACCGAAGCGGTAATCTCGGCGAGAGCAGCCTGAACGGCTTTCTCGTCACGGTTAGCACGGAGTTCCGCCAGACGGGCTACCTGCTCCTCGCGAACGGCCGTGTTATCAATCTCCAAGATATCAATGGGATCTTCGTGGTCCAGACGATACTCGTTGACACCGATAATCTTCTGGCTTCCAGAGTCAATACGAGCTTGTGTACGCGCGGCTGCTTCCTCGATACGCATCTTAGGAATACCGGTTTCGATGGCTGCTGCCATACCGCCCAGTTTCTCAATCTCCTGGATATGTGCCCACGCTTTATTCATCAACTCTTGGGTAAGCGACTCAACATAGTAGGAACCACCCCACGGGTCAATCTCTTTGCAGACTTTGGTCTCCTCCTGGATGTAAATCTGGGTGTTACGCGCAATACGAGCGGAGAAGTCCGTCGGCAGTGCAATCGCCTCATCAAGCGCGTTGGTGTGGAGCGACTGGGTGTGACCGAGGGCAGCTCCCATCGCCTCGATACAGGTACGTCCTACGTTGTTGAAGGGATCCTGCTCGGTGAGCGACCAACCGGAGGTCTGGCAGTGAGTACGAAGCGCCATGGATTTCGGGTTCTTGGCGCCGAAGGACTTGACAATCTTTGCCCAAAGCATACGTCCTGCACGCATCTTGGC
>DFEE01000004.1:0-180 GCA_002368645.1 Bacteroidales bacterium UBA3810 | reverse complement strand
GTTCATACCGATAGCCCAGAAGAAACTGAGACGCGGTGCGAAAGTATCCACATCCATACCGGCGTTGACACCTGCGCGGAGGTACTCCATACCGTCGGCAAGCGTGTAAGCCAACTCGATGTCCGCGGTAGCACCGGCTTCCTGCATGTGGTAGCCGGAGATAGAGATGGAGTTGAACTT
>DFEE01000025.1:23369-49335 GCA_002368645.1 Bacteroidales bacterium UBA3810 | reverse complement strand
ATGCCAAGTTGTTCAACATGGAGGCATGCAAGGAATACTACTATTATAATGAGGGTCGCGGCTGGAAAGGTGTAACGGACTGGCATTACGATTTTGCCTATCATTATAATAAAATCCGTCGGCGGATAGAGCGTGAACAAGCGCGGCAGCTGCCGTGACGGCAGTGTCGGTCGTCTGTGCAGCGTCAGAGGCGGCAGTTCCGGATAATATCCGGCATAATGGACGAAGCGGCAGAGGCGGCTGCCGTGACGGCAGTGTCGGTCGGCTGTGCAGCGGCAGAAGCGGCATTCAATGCCGCGCAATAGAAGAAAAAACATATTAGTAAAAAGTAGAAAGTTATGGAAAACGATTTGTTATTTGTAGGCGCGATAGTGCGCAAAGTAGGCCACAAAGAGCCGATACGGTTACTACCGTTCGACCTAAAGCTGATTAGAGAGCACGCGATGTTAGTGGAGCCGGTTCTGGTTACGGAGGAGTTTTTGCAGAAGAACGACTTGGCGGACAGCCCGCTGTGCAAGAGTTTCCGCTATGTCCACGAGATACAGCTGCTTTTCAAGTTGTTGCACATCAATCAGAAGTTAAAGGTATGAGTGAGCGAATAGCGATACATGAATGCCGATATTGGTCCAAGAGCAATAATGAGATAGTGCATGATTATGTGCTGGACTGTCCATTAGCTCCGGGCAAAAAGGTGTTTGTCCGCACGGGTGAAAATGGCGGTCGCCGTTGTGTCAACTGTCCGTATCTACTGGTCATCAGGCATAGTTATGTGGCGTGCCGTTGCCGGTATATACAAACATTTAGCGGTTCTTCCGATAGGTTGTAAGATTCGTATAAAAAAACCTATAAAACCCCTTTTGTGTTTGCAGTCCTTCGGACTATGTATATTCGGCTGTTTGTGCGCCTTAGAATGCAAGCATCCAAGCCCCACAACCATCCAAATATACACCTCTATGAGGTTGCAAACACTAAAGGACATAAACATAAAAAACATTCGCGCCTGCCGTGACGGCAGTGTCGGGCGGCTGTGCAGCGGATAGTCGAATAAAAAAACCTATAAAACCCCTTTATTGTTTGCAGTCCTGCGGACTATCTATATTCGGCTGTTTGTGTGCCTTAGGATGCAAGCATCCAAGCCCCACAACCATCCAAATATACACCTCTATGAGGTTGCAAACACTAAAGGACATAAACATAAAAAACATTTATTTAGTCAAAAGTCAAAAGTCCGGGCAGAGCCCTAAAGTCAAAAGCCGGCAGGGCTAGGAAAAATATTTTGGTCAAAACATTAGGTGATATGGAAAAAAAGTTGTAATTTTGCAGCGTTTTTAGTCGAAAGCAGTACATTATGACAAGAGGAATCCGTAACAATAACCCGCTGAACATCCGTTTTAACCGGCGCAACGATTGGCAAGGCAAGTTGGCCAACGTGATGAAGACCGACAAGGAGTTTGAAGAGTTCGTGAGCATGGAGTATGGCTTCCGTGCCGCGATCAAGTTAGTGAACAACTACATCCGCCGCGGTTATGACACACCGCGTTTCATCATCAGCCGGTGGGCACCTCCGACGGAGAACGACACGGAGGGTTATATCACCAAAGTGTGCGCCGCGACGGGATTTCAAACCAATCAGCGTCTCACCATCGGCACGTATAATGTGGCTGCGCTGTTATGGGCAATGGCTATCATCGAGAGCGGGCGCGAGATATATGACTATCAAGAGGTGTTCAAGCGGGCATGGGAGAAGTACCAACGCGTTTAGCTGGCGTAAACGCGGAGTACAGACCGCTACGCTGACAGAGTACAGAGTACAGACCGGCGTGACGGCAGTGTCGGTCGGCTGTGCAGCGGATAGTCGAATAAAAAAACCTATAAAACCCCTTTAGTGTTAGCAGTCCTGCGGACTATCTATATTCGGCTGGTTATGTGCCTTCGAATGCAAGCATCCAAGCCCCACAACCATCCAAATATACACCTCTATGAGGTTGCAAACACTAAAGGACATAAACCTAAAAAACATTCGCGCCTGCCGTGGCGGCAGTCCTGGCGTCTGTGCAGCGGGGAGTCGAATAAAAAATAAAAAAACCTATAAAACCCCTTTACTGTTTGCAGTCCTTCGGACTAGTTATATTCGGCTGGTTATGCGCCTTAGAATGCAAGCATCCAAGCCCCACAACCATCCAAATATATACCTCTATGAGGTTGCAAACACTAAAGGACATAAACATAAAAAACATACGCGGAAACAACCGCTATTCTGAGTAGCTCCGTGGCGTTGTTAAAGCCCATCGGCTTTGGAGATACAAGTCCAAAATGCAGCGCAAGCTGCCGCTATATTAGTCGAAAGTCAAAAGTCGAAAGCAAAAAGCAAATCCTAGGATAACGCCCAAGTCGGTAGGGCATAAGATACCGGCAAGTAATAAACCTAAACCTCAAAGAATCATGGCAAGAATCCAACCAATGGAGCTCATCGCCTCTATCCGCGGTTCCGTGTGCGGTCACGATGCCGTTTACATGCGGACGCGTAAGTCTGACGGCGCGACCTTCGCGGTCAAGCTCTGCAATCCGGTAACGCCAACCTCTACGGAGCAAGTAGCCCAACAAAACAAGTTCAAGACGGTAGCCGCTGCTATCAAGGCATTGACGCCCGAGCAGAAAGCGGACTACAAAGCCGCCTGGAGCAAACTCAAAGGCAAAGCCTTCCCGACCCTGTCCGGCTACATCTTCAAACAAGAGTACGGCAAACTGGCCTAAGCCCGAAGGGCTGTTTTTAAGCCTTCGGCTGTTAGCGACTTCGTGTTAGCAAGCCTACGGCTGTTGATACGCTCCGCTGTTAACACGCAGTAGCCAACACAAAGTAATTAACACGGCAAAGCCGTCACAAACACAAAGTAATTAACAATCAAAACCTAAACAAACAAAACTATGGCAAAAATCAAGTATTTGGACCCCATTGAGTCCGTTCATGGCAAGTTAGCCAAAGCCCATCGCACCGTGTATCACGGTAAGTCCCAAATCAACCAGTACGGTGTGAAGACGAACTACACCTCTATCTACGATAAGGAGTACGATCCGTCCAAACTGACCGCAGCGCAGCAAGCCGCTATGACCCGTTTCGGCGCTATCTGCACCTTGGTCAACACCCGTATGCACAACGCCGAGACCCTGCCTGCCGACAAGGCTGCGTGGAAAGCTTCCGGCAAAAAGACCTTCCGCAAGTATTTGTGGGTCGTGTGTGCCGCGCAGTATGACGCAACTCAAGGATAACGGGCTACGCCCTTAGAATTGATTAATGGTGACGGGCTACGCCCTTAATGGTGTTTTTCCAGGATCCCGGGTGGCCAAGTCACCATTCTAAGGTTTTTAACTCAAAGTCTATAATGCGTGGTAAGTTAGAGATAATCCTCAGTGCGTTGGCGGTGCTCGCGGGCGTGGCGTTGCTGTTCGTGGGGTTGTACATGGAGCCTCCGGGCGAGATAGACTACAGCCTGTTGGTCGCCTATGGCGAGACGCTCACCTTCGCGGGTGCCATCATCGGCGTTGATTACAGCTACCGCTGCCGTGGCGGCAGTCCCGGCGACGCTGCGAAGCTACTGGGCAGTAGCCGCAGGGGCTGTGCAGCCAAAGGCGATGCTACGCAAAAAGATGGAAAGGAAAGCAGCAATGCGCGAAGAACTCGTACAAGTAGAAAAGCAACTGGAGAAAACCGACCCCGAGACAAGGGTCAAAGTGCTCCCGTGGATTAGTTTCGTCATCAAGACGGTGTTTGAGGTGATACGCCTCATCAAGCAAACAACGAAAAAGCGTGCCTAAGGGTGCGCTTTTTTATGAAAAAGCATTCGCAAATCGTACAAATCTATTCTCAAATCGTACAAATCTGCTTTTGGGGATAAAAAACTGCACCCCCGGAGGAGTGCAGCTTTCAGGAATGAGGAAGGTTCATTTTAGAACGTGTACCGTACACCGAGGTTCATCGTCCAGTCGAAGGTATGGAAAGCTCCAACGCCTCCACCGCCGCCCATAAGGACGCATCCGTAACCGGGGCGGAAGTCAAACGAGAAAGCGATAGGTGCGTTCTTCATCTTGGCTTCAATACCTGCGGCGGCACCAAAACCGATTACACCGGCACCTCCTCCGAGGTAACCACCTTTGAGCTGACCGCCTACAAAATAATCCAGACGGATACCCTGCCCTTCGGCGCACTGAGCCTGATAAGCCAAGACGAGGTTGTCCACTGCACCCAGGGTAGGCATACTGCCCCCATTTCCGGCTGCGGCAAAACTACCCAAGTAACCGAACTCCTCAATCATCGTGAAATGGTCGGTGATCATGTCTTTGAACTGTACGCCGATACCCGAGCCGGCAACCATACCGATACTCATGTTGTACGCTTTGCCAGACTTCGCAGTTTTCTTACTGTTGTCCGCAGCATAGACGCTGCCTGTGGCTACCATAGCAGCCATCAAAATAATAAAAATCTTTTTCATAAATTTAATAAATTAAAATTCCGGAGCTTCGTATATTAATAATCAAATCAACGCGCAAAAATAGTGCTTTTTTATGAAAAAGCATTCGCAAATCGTACAAATCTACTCTCAAATCGTACAAAAGTGAAAAATTTCACATAAAATAAGGTTTTATTGGAGATATTTGTGTCGGTACTGTAGGGGAGTTTCGCCTGTGATTTCCTTGAAGACCCGATAGAAAGTCTGGTCAGAGGAGAACCCGCTCAGAGTCATGGCTTTGACGATAGCATCATGGTCTGTGATGTGATTGTTTTCTCGTAGGATTTGTTGCGCGTTTTCTACACGGTAGCGCGCTATATATTGCGAGAAACTGAGTCCTGTTCGGCGGTTGATGCACTGACTGACATAAGTTCGATTGCTGTGTACAGCTGCTGCTAAATCTTGGATAGTAATGTCCGGCGAAGCATAAAGTTTTTGTTCGCGAAGCACGGTCGCTATGCGGCTAATCAGTGCATCTGTCTCTTCGATAGTGGTTTCTTGAGCCTGTGCCTCCTCTAAGGTAATCGTCTCTTGCGGTAAGGTCGTGTGTGCCGCCACATAGCCCAAACCGTATAGCAGAACTGTCATGACGACAGCCGGAATACTTACACTCAAACCATTGGTAAAGAACTCACGCCCGATGATATTAAGCACCATGGAGACCGCTGCGGTGACACCGAAGAGTTGCAGCAGAATATGCATCGGATGCAGTAGACGGCTACGGTCATCCGAATAGGTGTTGTCCAAGCGCCGGACGGTCTGCTTGAGCAACCGGTAACCGCGGTACCACACCCATACAACTTGTGCGGCAAAACAAATACGTGCGAAGTAATCAATAGGGTCTAAAACTGCCACAACGAGTGCCGGAAGCAAGAGAAGTGGAACTTCGTAAGTCCTTTTAGCACGTGTCAATGCACGCAGGTAAGCATAATAAACAGGATAGACACAGAGGTTAACCACCTTATAACTCCATTCACCCGCAAAAGAAGGAACTCCCGAGAAATACAACCAGTGGTCGATATACAGAATAGTGGTGATGCAGTAAAAAATCAGAAGTATCTGTGTTACTCGCGCTTCGCCATTTCGCGTGGCGCAACGGATGAGAAAGAACAACGCCCATCCAAGACAGATAAGCATCGGAAGCGTTATGACGAGGTGGTTCAGCAGTTCCATGATAGTTGGGTTGCAATACAGAGGATATCTATGGGATGGCAGGCGTGTATGCCGGTGGTGTCGGCTATCTGGGTGCGGCAGGAGGTGCCGGGCGCAGCAACATAGATAGAGGGATTCGACGCTTGGGCTTTCTTCAGAGCCGGCACCAGCGTGGTGTTAGCAACGCGCATGGAGTCCTCATAGTGCTTCGCTTCATAGCCGAAAGAGCCCGCCATGCCGCAGCATCCGGAAGGGATGACATGTACTTCCAATCCTTTGACGAGCCGCAGCAGCGAGGCGGTTTTCTCTATGCCGACCAGCGCTTTCTGGTGGCAATGGCCATGCAGCCACAGTTCGCCTTGCAGTTCGCCGAAAGCTTCTTGAGGCAGCCGTCCGGCTTCCACCTCGCGCATCAGAAACTCGTCGTAGAGCAGGCAGTTCTTGCCCAGTTGTTTGGCGTCCTCGCGCAGGTTTTCGGGCACCAGACGCGGGTACTCGTCCCGGAAGGAGAGGATACACGAAGGCTCGATACCCACCAGCGGCGTGTCGGCGGAGATGAGGTCTTTGAGCAGTTCCACATTGCGTTTGGCGTAGCGAGAAGCCTGTTTGAGACAGCCCTTGCTGATTGCCGCCCTGCCGCTCTCTACGTGCTTGGGGATGATTACATGATAGCCGAAGCGTGCCAGGAGTTGGGCAAAATGCAACCCTAACTCCGCTTCCGCACGGTTTGTGAACTCGTCGGCGAAGAGATAGAGTTTCTTAGTCGAAAGTCGAAAGTCGAAAGTCGAAAGCCGCGGTCCGGTCTTAGTTGAAGGTCGAGAGTCGAAAGTCGAAAGATGATTATTCACCAGCCACCGCATGGAGTGGCGGCTGAGCGTGGGTATATGCCGTTCGGCAGCAAAACCCACTACCCTTTTGATGACCGAAGAGGTCCAACGGTTGGTAGCAAAGAAATTATAGATACCGGGTACGAGTCCTCCGAGCGTCTCAATGTCCGCCATGTGCGCTACCAGCCATGTGCGGAAAGGCACATGCGAGTGGTTGTACCGCTCTTGCAGAATCTCGCTTCTGAGCCGCGTCATGTCCACATTGCTCGGACACTCGCTGTGGCAGGCTTTGCACGCCAGACAGGAATCCAGCACCGTTTTTACTTCCTCGGAATAGATACCGTCCGGAGAGTTGGCAATCATCTCACGGAGCACGTTTGCCCTTGCGCGAGTGGAGAATAGTTCGTCGCCCGTTGCTTTGTAAGCCGGGCACATCGTACCGCCTATGACCGCTGACTTGCGGCAGTCCCCTGCCCCGTTACATTGCTCAAGCAGAGGGAGAAGACCTCTCCCCGACCCTCTCCCAAGGAGAGGGGGAACTGACTGCGGAGTATCAATCGTGCTTTGAGGGGCGAACCTCAGATATTCGTCCATCGGCGGGGTGTCCACAATCTTGCCCATGTTGAACAACCCTTCGGGGTCCCAGGTGCGTTTGAGGCTGCGCATCATCTCATAGACCTCCTTGCCGTACATCAGCGGGATAAACTCACCCCGCAGGCGTCCGTCGCCGTGTTCGCCGGAGAGACAGCCGTGGTGTTTCTTCACCAGTGCCGCAGTCCGTTCCGCCACCTGACGGAAAAGTTGGCGGTCATGCTCTTTGTGCAAATCCAGCACCGGGCGCAGATGCAGTTCGCCCGTAGATATATGTCCGTAATAGACGCAGTCCAGTCCCAGTTCCGCCATCATCGCCCGGAAGTCTTTCATATAGGCTTCCATACGCTCCGGCGCCACCGCGGTGTCTTCCACCACGCCGACCGGTTTGGCATCGCCCGACATGGCAGACAGCACCCCCAAGCCTGCTTTTCGTAGCGCCCATACGCGGCTCACGTCGTTGCCATAAACGGTGGTGACGGTATGAGGAATGCCGGACTGCCTCATCGCTTCTATGAACGCCTCCGCCTGCTTGTCCAGCGCCTCACGTGTCGCAGCTCTGAACTCCGCTACGATGACAGCAGCCGGCGTGCCATCGACAAAAAAGAGGTTCTTGCTTGCTTCTATGTTCGTGCGGGCGAGGTCGATGATCTTGCCGTCAATCAGTTCCACAGCGGTAGGTTGGCAACCCAGTGCGATGAGGTTGGTACGCCAACTGTCGTCCATTCCGCTTAGGTGTACGCAGACTACCATCTGCTCTTTCGGCGGTAGGACATCCAATGAGAGAGTGATCTCAGTCACGAAACAAAGGGTGCCTTCCGAGCCCGTGATGAGCGCAGGCAGGTTGAGGTCCCTGCCCTCGCCATAGACATCCAGACACTCGTCTATCGCATATCCGCACGAACGGCGGCGGATAGACTCGTCCGGAAAGGCTTCCCGTACCGCCTGCATCACTTGTCCGTCCTTCTGCCATTCGCGCAGTTGGGAGAGGATGGCAGAAGGAAACCTCTCCCCAACCCTCTCCTCAAGAGAGGGGGTAAGGGTGTACACATTTCCGTCCGCTAACATGACCCGCAGTCCCACTACATGGTGGCGCGTGGAGCCATAGACGAGGCTGTGCGTGCCGCAGGAGTTATTACCCACCATGCCGCCTATGCAGCAGCGGTTAGAGGTAGAAGTCTCCGGCGAGAAGAACAGCCCGTACGGACGGAGCGCGATGTTCAGTTCGTCACGCACCACGCCGGGTTGCACGCGGGCTATGCGCCGTTCGGGGTCGATGGAGAGGATACGGTTCATGTACCGGCTCACGTCCACCACGATACCGCTGCCCACCACCTGACCGGCTATACTCGTTCCGCCGGCACGGGGAATGAGGTGCGTCTTGCGCCGGCGTGCTTCGTCAATCAGCGCACGCAGGTCGTCCTCCGTCTTGGGGTACGCCACCGCCAGCGGCATCTCACGATAGGCACTCGCGTCCGTGGCATAAGCCATCCGGTGCAGCGCGTCGGTATGTAGCTTGGGAGCGGAAATAGCCATGCTATTGAATCTCAAAGAGGCTGATGAATCCGGTCATAACAAAGACCTGACGGATGTCGGCATTAATGGAACGGACAATCACTTTTGAGCCATGCGTTGCTGCTTCCTTCCTGATGGAGAGGAAGATACGAAGACCGGAAGAGGATATATAGTCCAGTTTGGAGCAATCGAGGATAATCTCTTTGCCCTCCGCCTCCAAGAGCGGTTTGACTGCCTCCGCAGTGGGGATGGCAGCTGCTGTGTCCAAACGGCCTTCGAAGAACGCAATCAGTTGGGTGTCATTGATTTGAATTGTTGTGGTCATATGGTGTGCGATTTATTTTGTTGATACTTTCTTTACGAGCGTGAGGATGTTCTTGTTATCTACGCGTTCATAGCGGATTTCGTCCATGAGTTGGCGTACAAGGTGTATGCCCAAACCGCCTATCTCTCTGTCCTCCGCTGCAAGCGAAGTGTCCACCTCTTTCTGCTTTGTCGGGTCGAAAGGTATGCCGGAGTCGGAGACGGTGAAGATCAGTTGTTTGCCCTGCTCGTTCTCAATCTCGGTATATTCGACAAACACTTTGCCGTCCTTGCGTCCCGGGTAGGCATAGAGCATAACATTGCTGACCACTTCCTCCAAAGCGAGGTTGATGGGCATGTTCAGTTCGTCGGGCACATGCAATCCGTCCACCCATTCGGAAAGGGTCGGAATCTGCTGTATATCGTTGCGCATGACAATCGCCGATATCTGGTAGCGGATAGCGAGCATGGTGAGGTCATCGCTCTGTGGTGCTCCATTGACGAAGGAATTGACATCTTTTTGGAAGGTCTCCACAATGTTTCTCGGCGGCATACCATCGGTTGTAGTTAATAGTTTCAACATTCGCTCCTCGCCATACTGGGCATGTACTTTATTTTCCGCCTCGGTGAGTCCGTCGGTGTAGAGGAAGAGTGTGTCGCCGCGCTGGATTTGTATGGTCTGGTCGGCATACTCAAAGCCTCCCATAATACCTATCGGCAAATTAGGAAGTACCTCTAATTGGCGGGTATCCTTTTTATGTACCAATACAGGGGCATTATGTCCTCCGTTGCAGTAATTTAGCACGCCGGTCTCCATATCTAATACGCCGATAAAAAGGGTAGCGAACATATCCTGTTCGTTCTGCTCGGTGAGCGGGTCATTCATTTGCTGCATGATTTGGTCGGCGCGTTCTTCATGGGCAGTGACGCTTCGGAAAAGCGAGCGAATCATTGCCATTACTAATGATGCCGGAACTCCCTTGCCGCTTACATCACCTACGCAGAAGAAGAGTTTATCATTGCGGACATAGAAATCGTATAGGTCTCCACCTACCTCTTTGGCAGGATGTACTATGCCGTATATGTTTAAATCCGGTCGGTCGGCAAATGGCGGGAACACTTTTGGCAGCATGGCGCTCTGGATGGTTCGGGCAATTTCCAATTCGCCTTCCATACGCTCTTTCTGGTTGTTAATTTCAATCATCTTGTAGGCATTTTTGGTGCTATGGTACACGATAAATACCAGCAGAGCGAGGCTGAGCAGCATTAGAATATTCACAATCAGCCCGATGCGCTTGAGTTCAACATAGAGAATATCCTCCGGAATGATGATAGAAAGGCGCCAACCTGTCGCGTCAATATCTTCATCAAAAACGAGGTATTTGCGTCCGGGTATGGTGTCCGGCGTGACGATATCCTTGCCGGAAGCCGTGTAGATAGAGTAATAACTGTCCGGATAGACCTGCAGGTAATCGAAGATGAACTTCAGTTTGCTGAGCGATATGTCGATACAAACGACTCCCACGATACGCTTGTCGGCATCGCGAACAGGGTAGGAACAAGTGACGATAATGGTTTGTGCCCCCTCGTTGTCCATGTAAGGGTTAGACCAATAGGTACGATTTTTGGTCAGGCCGTTGTTGAACCACTCCGAGAGTGTGTAGTCGTGGTCAACCCCGCCTATCTGACGGATGTTAAAACCATGTTCAATCAGTTCGTTACGGGTGCCATATACCTCGTATAGATGCCCTTTTTGCGGATAATAATCGGGTACAAAAGCTATTCCGGCTCCTTCCACGTTTTCTATTGTCTCTAACATCGTACTCACACATCCTGATATGGCATCAGGATCGTTCAGACAATACTCTGCCATCTTGGCAAGCATTTTGGCTGAGGCTTCTAACTCAACAGCAATGGTGTTGATCTCTTGTTCTGCCGACCGTAACTCCGATTGGGCGCGATAAACGGCGTCTGCTTTGATGGTAGCCCGTGTATAGAAGTATTGGATGCAAGCAATCGACTCCATTGCCAGTATGGCTATGAGCGTTAGCCATAGCCCTGCATGGGAGCGCAAGGACTGCTTGTTGAATGTTTTTTTCAGGTTTATATCTTTTTGTTTCATAATTGGAATCAACCTTTACGGTTAAACCAAGTGCGGCGTTTGAGTCGTATACCTCCCGGAGGCGCTGCTGTTGGTTCTTCACCTAAAACATAGCGTTTATAGTAACTGATAATGACCGTCGTTACCGGCAGAGCGATAATCATACCCAATACTCCGAATAAGTACCCGAAGATAGAGAGTGAGAGGAGCATAATAGCAGGATTCATACCAATCACATTACCCATTATAAGCGGATTGAGGACCATATCTTGTATTGCTTGTACAATGAGGAAAACTGCCGCTATTTCTGTGAGAATAATCCAATAAGGTGTGCCGGTTTCCATAGACTGCAAGATACCCAATACCATAGTAATCGGGATACCCAAGACTTGCAGATAAGGAACCATGTTGAGTAATCCAATGAATAAGCCGACTACCACTGCAAGTGGCAAACCCATAATGAGAAAACCGATGCTGAAGAGAATCCCTACCGTACTTGCTACCGCGGCTTGACCTCGGAAGTACTTGCTCATGCCCGCCTCCAGATCATCAAAAAGTCCATAGACGACATGACGAAACTTAGGTGGAACAATATCCCTTAGACCTTGCGTTATAGCATCGTAGTCCACTAAAATGAAGATGGTATAAAGCAAACATATAAGCGCCACACCAATCCCCGAGACAATGCTCATACCTCCCCCAATCAAGCCACCTAAAGACGAGGTAATCTTACCTGCCATGGCTTCTATATCAATCTTAGAGAGCAGTGCTTTGATGTCAATCTGTTTAAGCCATTCGCGAATACGGTCCTGCCACTCTTCGGATAACACCGTTTGGGCATCGAAACCGGCCATATATTGGTTCACCAACACCCCCATCCTATCGACTTCGGCACCGACTAAAGGCACTAAAATAGCGATGATTCCCGCCACAAATGCCACCAAGACAATCAACGCCACGATAAGCGACAATGTATTGTTCTTCAGGCGGCAGGTGTCGCGGAAGAACAGCACGAGCGGTTGGATGAGATATGCCAAGAAAAGTGCAATAATGAATGGTAGCAAAACGCTACTGAGTTCCTTTGTCAGCGCAAATAGACCAACCGCAACGGCCAGACCTATACAAAGCCTGACCGTGCGGTCCAAATCAAAAGGTTTGGAGTGCATCAACATACTTATTTCTTCTTGTTCAGTAAACGAATAGGATTGAGTGAAGCGAGCAGATTTTTGACCTTCTCCACTCTGCGTACCATCAGTGTCCAGCTATGCTCAATCCGTGCAGCCTGACGTTCTACATTGGTGCGTTGCTCATGCTCCTTAACTTCCAAGACCATACGGTCACGCTCCAACTCTTCCTCATTGCGTTTTGGCTCATCGGCGAATAGAATAGTGCTGATAGCCAAAAGCATAGGCTCGTAGAAAAGTTGCTTGCGGAAAAGGATTACCACCACCAATATGAGCAACCATCCGCCCATCATGATGAGTGTCGCGGCCCATGTGGGCATCACTTCTGCCATGGCAAAGATTGCCGCTACTCCGCCAAAAGTAATTATCAAAGCGGAGATAAAAACAGTCGCAATACCAAAGAGTATAAGCCCGATGACCTTGGCGAACTTATGCAGGAACTCCAATTTGAATAAATCAAAGCGGGTCGTGACATACTTCTTAACGTCCTCCCATAGGTACTGATACTCAGCTGAATCAAATAAAATATTATCCATATTTAGGCTTTCTTTTCTTCATGTTTCAACTCCTCTTCAACGATTTGCTTAATCTCCTCGTCGTTGAAATAATCTTTCACTTTAGCCATCACTTGCTCAATAAACGCGTCGAACTCCTCCTTATTGAGATGAGAGGCTTTTTCGCGTACAATTTCAGCGACTTTCTCGCGAAGTTCTTTACCGCTACTCGGGGCAAGCAACAACGCTGCAACACCACCAACTACAATACCGCCTAATAAGGCTGCTAAAATACTACCTGCATTTCTTGCCATAATACATAGATTTTAAAAGTTAATACTTTGGTTAATTATTTTGCTATTGTGATGACCACCGGTAAGTGGTCGCTAAAGCCGTTTTTATTATATCTAAAACCGGTAAAAGTCCGTTTGGGCTTAAATCCTAAATAGCGCCTATCATGTTCCACTAACCAATGCGGTTCATAGATAGAGACTGCTGTTCTCATAGTCAGCCTGTCACTAAGATAAACTTGATCTAAACATGTCCAGACTCCTTGACAACGATGTGTTCCCCTACCCTTTTGGCGGTATTGAAGCATCATATTTCGGAGTGGAAGCATATCCTCTTGGGGCTGCGAGTTCATGTCACCCATCATAATTATATTGGCTTGTGGGTCCGTGCCGATAATGGAGTCAATAATTACTTGTAGTTTTTGTTTATCCAATGCGCGCTTCCATGCACTCGCCGCTGCGCCGCCGCGTTGACTTGGCAGGTGACATTGCAAAACATGCAACCATTCACCTGTACTCCGCACCCTAAAATAAGCATAGAGCACATCTCGTGTCACAAACCCGTCAGCCTCTGTCGCCACACGGATAGGGCGTGAGAATAGTAATTCCACTTGAGTAGTGTCAAAAAGTATGCCGACATCTATACCTCTACGGTCTAACCCCTCATACAACATTGACTTAAGCGGGTAATGGCGCATCATTTTAGCAAGTTGGTCTAAGCACTGCTTATTTTCCACCTCCGTGAGACCGATGATGGCAGGTGACTGTGTACTACCAATATTCGTAATGACACGACCGATTTGCTCTACTTTGCGGTAATAGCGATACTTGGTCCAACGATAGATCCCCTTCGGTGTGAAATCCCAATCCTCTTTGAGACTGTCATGCTCAGGATGAAAGAGATTTTCCACATTGTAAGAGACGATACATAGCGAGTCTTGCGCAATTGCATAGCCTATGAACATACAGGCGAGTCCTATCGTAATGAGTCTCTTCATGTTAACATCGTGATGGCTTTATTAAGTGCCATTATGAACCGAGCAATATCTGTTTCGTCATTATACAATCCTATGGAAGCGCGCACTGTCCCTACGCAACCAAGATGTTCCGTCAATGGTTCAGCACAATGATGCCCTGTGCGGACAGCCACGCCTTGTTGATCCAATAACATGCCGATATCATAGGGATGAATTAACTTGCCATTATGGAATACATTGAAACTCAATACGCCATTTTTCTCTTCGCCGGCAGCGTAGATATGAACACCCTTAATATGGCTCAGTTCGTCTTCTAAGTATTGCATTATATACCGCTCATGGGCATTAATACGCTGTATGCCAATACTATTGATATAGTCTAATGCGACTCCGAAAGCGTATGTACCGATATAATCGGGGGTACCTGCCTCGAACTTATATGGCAGCACATTGTAACTTGTGCCCGTCCAACGGACATGATCAATCATCTCACCTCCGCCTTGATAAGGATCTAAAGCATTTAACCATTTCTCTTTACCATACAGGATGCCTACTCCTGTCGGACCATACATCTTATGGGCTGAAAAAGCCAGGAAATCACAGTCTAACGATTGTACATCCACTTGCTCATGTGGCACACCTTGTGCTCCATCCACCAAAACAGCAATACCCTTATCGTGCGCGATGCGGATGATATGTTCTATATTCTGGCGAGTACCTAATACATTGCTGACCATCGAAATCGCTACCAATTTGGTGTGCTCGGTCAAAAGCCGTTCTAATTCCTCGGTATCTATATACCCTTTATCAGTAATAGGTGCAACCTTAAGGGTCGCGCCTTTTCGAAGGCACATCATCTGCCAGGGGACGATATTACTATGGTGCTCCAATTCACTGATAATAATCTCATCACCTTTCGTTATGAACCGCTCACCCCAACAGAATGCTACCATGTTGATGCTATCCGTCGTACCCTTGGTGAAGACGATTTCCTCCTTCTTGGCAGCACCAATGAATGTCGCCACCTTATGTCGCGCTCGCTCGTGTTCCTCCGTTGCCACTTGTGCTAAATGATGAACACCGCGGTGGATATTGCTATTGAAATGGGTATAGGCAAAACCGATAGCGTCTATGACTTGCTGCGGCTTTTGGCTCGTCGCTGCATTATCCAAATAGGTGAGCGGATGGTTATGTACCATCTGTGTTAATATTGCAAAATCGTCTCTATTCATTATGGTCTGTAATAACTATATTCCAATATCTTTTCGGCATCATCGTCGTGCAATAATTCGGAGAGACTGACCTTCTCATGCTCCTCCATATAACTCCTTACAATCCGCCAACCAACCCATGTGCCGAGGCGAGCCGGAGCGTCTTGGCTTACCTCTGAGGTAAAGGGACCATCGTTGAGATAGGATGATAGTACTAAGGTCTCTGTCTTAAAGAGATCTTTCTTGTCCATCATTAGATGCCAGATTGACCTCTCATACCGTTCACACCATTGCCACTGCTCATCTGTATAACCCATCACTTCTGCCTCCGAGAGGGTAGGGAAGAGTTCATTGAGAATATACATCATCTTGCCGCGGTAAATCATATTATCAATGAGTCTGTTCTTACCCCCCATATAAGGGAATGTACGGAACAAGTAGGCGCTCACTACATCTGCCGGAATACATTCCTTGCGCATAGTGAACTTCTGGTAATCGTATACCACACGATTATAAAACGCATAATCGCTACCTAAATACATATCTGCTCCAACTGCCATGTCCTCATCAATAAACATGATACTGGCATTAAACCCGCTGACAAAGAGATAGATATCCGGAATGACAACATCCGGATCTATATACTTAAGACGTGAGAAAGCCACTTCTAACTCGGCTTCAATATCACTGACATCGTGGAATAGTTCTTGCTCCCGCTCATTGGTCTGCTTGAATCCGTAAAGTGTATCCTCTAAAAATAGCGGTAATTGGTGGCAGAGATATGCTGTATCTTCTGTGGGGATACCTAAGATATCTTCCGTCCAACGAGGCATAAAAATGGGGTAGGAGTAATATAACTCTCTTACTTGCGGCAAGAGAGTAGAGCTGTCTGACAGATCCAACGAGAGTAGTGCTTTGTCAAAGCGTATCAATCGGATGTCTTGAGGTTCAATCTCCCGTTGGGGCGGAAAATAGGAACGCCCTTTCCGGCAACCGGCGAGCAATAGCACTAAACAGGTTATCAGTATTACAAATCTTTTCATATGAACTTTTGTGTGTTGGACGCAGTATGAACTATAACACCATCCTTTATCTCGAATACGCGGTCGCTGATTGCAGCTAACGCCTGGTCGTGGGTGACAATAAGTATGGTTTGACCGAATTTCTCCCTTAGCTGTTTAAGCAACTCGTGCAGTTCCTTTTTATTCTGCTCATCTAAACTACCGCTTGGCTCATCCGCCAAGATGATCGATGGACTCATCATCATCGCCCGAGCAGCTGCTACACGCTGTTTCTCACCACCGGACAACTCATTGGGCTTATGCTCCAAGCGTTCACTTAGCCCTAATTCTGTGAGTAATTTCTTGGCGCGACTCTCCATCCACTCTTGCGGCTTGCCTGCTATCATGGCGGGTATCTCGACATTTTCAAGAGCGGTGAATTCCGGTAGTAGTTGATGGAACTGAAAAATAAAACCTATATGCTGATTTCGGAAAGAGGCAAGTTCCTTATCTTTGAGTTTAAGCACCTCAATTCCATCAATCAATACTGTACCGCTGGTGGGTGTGTCTAACGTGCCGATAATCTGTAAGAGAGTAGATTTGCCGGCTCCGGACTTACCGATGATAGAGACAATCTCACCTTTTTTAACCTCCATATTAATCCCCTTGAGGACTTCAAGTGTGCCAAAGGCCTTATGGAGATTCCTAACTTCAATCAATGTAGTCATGTATCGTTAATTTACGGGTTCCGTCATGGTTGACATCTATCGAAATATTTATAGTATCTTCTGGTAGGATGGGGGATAGCACCTCTGGCCATTCTATAAAACAATAGCTCCCGGAGTATAGGTATTCCTCTGCCCCTAAATCCAATGCCTCCTGTAGATTCTTAAGTCGATAGCAGTCGAAGTGATACATTTCCTCCGCACCGACTTCATAAACATTGACAATGGCAAAAGTTGGACTATTGGCGACATCCGCTGTACCAAGTTCCCGACACAATTGCGAGATAAGGGTGGTCTTGCCCGCACCCATTTTAGCCTCAAATGCATAAACCCGTGCTTGAGGACATAAAGTCATCAGATATTTTAAAGAATGCTTTTGTCCTTGCTCATCTATGAGACAGAGGGTGTCATCTTCTTGTTTTTGGAGTTCAAAATGTTGTATCATTGTTCGTGTTTCTATTCTAAGTCCTTATTCTCAGAGGGATATTTTGGCTTGTAATTGATCATAAATAGCTGAACCTTTGGTATTTCCGAGCAATTTTATCCATTCGTCTCTTGATGCTGCTTGAGCGCGGCGCACAGAACCGAAATGACTAAGGATTTTCTTCTTTGTTGCAGGGCCAACTCCTTGTAATTCATCCAATTGTGATTTAATTTGATGTTTGGATCGCTTTGATTTATGATAGCTTATGGCAAATCGGTGCACCTCATCTTGTATGGCAGTCAATAAGTGAAAGAGTTCGCTCTTTACGCTGACGCTTATCTCCACCGGCGGAAAACCATATAGTAGAGTTTGTGTCCTGTGATGGTTATCTTTCTTGAGACCGGCAATGGGGATATGTAGCCCTAATTGGTCCTCTACCACCTCTCTGATTGCATGCATCTGTCCTATTCCGCCATCAGCTATAATGAGTGATGGCATTTCCATGTTTTCTTCGAGGATTTTTTGGTATCTGCGACGGACAATTTCGCGCATGGAGGCGTAGTCATCTGCTCCTATTACGGTCTTAATTTCAAAACGCTTATATTCACTTTTACTGGGCTTGGCTTTGCGGAAAACGACACAGCCGCCTACAGCATCTGTGCCCTGAATATTGGAGTTATCAAAACTATCGATGACTACAGGCAAATTTTCTAATTGTAATAGTTTCTGTAATTCACCCAAAATACGCACTGCACGTTGATCTGGATTGAGCTTATCCGACTGCTTAATCTTATCTTGTTTATATTGCTCTACATTCTTTTGTGCCAAATCCAATAATTTCTTTTTATCTCCGCTTATAGCTATATGGAACCGCAACGTTTCATCGTATTGATCGGGAATAAATGGAACAATAACATCTTTAGTACTACTCCCCAATTGTTCTTTTAGTTCTTTAATGCCGATGGCTAATATCTCCTCCTTGCTTTCTTCTATCTGACGAGAATACTCTATCGTCTTACCACACACTATACTACCTTTGTGAAGATGAAGCATTGTGATGATAATAGTATCGTCTAATTCGTCATAACCTACAACATCTATATCTCCGGTGTTGGTGTTTGTTATAATATTTTTTGAGGCGAAGTTCTCTAATTGCTCTAACTTTATTTTCTCTAAAGCAGCCTTTTCATATTCCATTTTAGAGGAGTAGTAGAGCATACGGTCTCTTAGTTCCTTCTCTATAAGATGGCCATCGCCGCGGATAATCGTGCGTGCCGTATTTATGTACTGCATATACTGTTCTTGCGAACATTTTCCTTCGCAGATTCCGCAACATTTGCCTAAATGGTACTTAAGGCACACCTTATGTTTCCCCTTTTGAACGGATTCAACGGTATATTTTCCCGAGCAAGTGCGTAATGGGCACAATTTATGAATGATTTCCAGAACAGAATCTACCGCATAGCTAAATGTATATGGTCCGTAGTACTCTCCGTGTTTTTTATCAATTACGCGTGTCTTTATTACTTTAGGAAAATCTTCTTTGGTAATGCAGATGCTGGGGTAGGTTTTGCCATCTTTGAGGAGAATATTGTAATGAGGTTGGTATTCCTTTATGAGGTTGTTTTCGAGCAAAAATGCATCTTGTTCACTATTAACTACTAAGTACTGTATATCCGCTATGTGCTTGACTAATTGGTTGGTCTTAAAGGTGTCATGCTCCTTATTAAAGTAGCTGTTTACCCTACGCTTCAGGTTCTTAGCTTTCCCAACGTAGATAATCGTTCCCTCTGAGTCATAATAACGATATACACCCGGTGACTCAGGTATATTACTGAGAATAGTGCGTATATGTTCAGAGATTTTCTTCACGATTAAACCCTACTCATTCACCCCTATGGATAGGAGACAAAATAGTTCATCTGCTTGTCCCTTCAAGTATTCTCTACCGTTGAGCCCTTCAAGCTCAATGATGAAGTTGACATAAATCTTCTTGACACCGCTCTTGCGCACCAAACTGATAGCTGCTTCCATTGAACCGCCAGTCGCAAGGATATCATCGTGAATCAGTACAACATCATTTTCATTGAGAACATTTTTGTGCATCTGAATAGTATCGGTACCATATTCCTTTTTATATTCCACCTGAATGGTTTCTGCGGGCAATTTTCCTTGTTTCCGAATGGGTACAAAGCCGGCGCCTAACTCCATCGCTATGGCAGGTGCAATAACAAATCCGCGAGACTCAATACCTACTACTTGCGTAATACCCATGTTACGGTAATGTGCAACTAATTCGTCACGCATCCACGTTAAACACTCAGGTTTGTGCCATGCTGTGGTGATGTCCTTGAATTGAATCCCTTTAATGGGATAGTCGGGTACATTTCGGATTGATTGAATAACTTCTTCTTTTGTCATATGAATTGTGTTTATAATATTTCACTGTATTGTTTCACGTGGAACACTATCGACCCAATAGTACTAATAGGACGCTAATATCGTTGGGGCTAACTCCGGGTATTCGACTTGCTTGCCCGATGGTTACAGGGCGAATTTTAGTCAGTTTCTGACGCGCCTCCGTACTTAAACTTTGTATACTATTGTAGTCAAAATTCTCTGCTAACTTAATGGAATCCAGTCGATGTAACTTGTCAGCTGCCATTTTTTCGCGGTGGATATATCCTTCATATTTGCACCTGATCTCCGTCTCTTCTATAACCTCGGTGGAATTGGTCCCGATAGTCAGTTTATCAACCATGTCGTGCAATTGAGGAACCATATCTATCAATGCTGATAATGTATATTCGGGTCTTAATAAAATGGCACCTAATTTATTGCGATTCATTTCTCCGATTTTGACGGAAGTATTTTGTAGGTAATCAATGATAGATACGATGGCTGCTTCCTTGCGCTTCCACCATGTATATCGTTGGCCGTTTGCTAAACCTAATTGATACCCCCTCTCCGTCAGTCGCTCATCCGCATTGTCTTGTCTAAGCAAGATTCGATACTCGGCTCTTGAGGTAAACATTCTGTAGGGTTCATCGACTCCTTTTGTGACAAGATCATCAATGAGGACTCCTATATAACTTTCGTCCCGCTTCATAACGAGAGGCTGCAATCCATTTATGGCTTGATGCGCATTGACTCCTGCTACCAATCCTTGCCCGGCAGCTTCTTCATAACCTGTTGTGCCATTGATTTGTCCGGCAAAGAATAGGTTTTTAATTCGCTTTGTCTCAAGGCTGTGGTATAACTGTGTTGGTGGGAAGAAATCGTACTCAATCGCATAACCGGGTCTGTAGAGTTGCACGTTTTCGAGCCCTTCGATTGTTTTAAGAGCCTGCCATTGAATCTCCCAAGGGAGGGAGGAACTAAAGCCGTTAACATAGTATTCATTGCTATCCACACCCTCCGGTTCAAGGAATATTTGGTGTGCATCTTTGTCGGCAAAAGTTATGATCTTCGTTTCTATAGATGGGCAGTAGCGTGGGCCGATACTGTGTATCTGTCCGTTGTAGAGCGGGGAGTGGGGGAGACCATCACGAAGAATTGAGTGGGTGCGAGGATTGGTATAAGTAATCCAGCAACTCATTTGCTTTAGCCTCCGTTGTATATCAGGTAAGTAACTGAAATGATGCCCATCGTCATCTCCGGGTTGCTCGGTCAATTTGTTGAAATCAATGCTGCGTTTATCTATCCTGGCTGGAGTTCCGGTTTTCATCCTATCCGTTTCGAACCCCAATAGGCGTAACTGCTCAGACAGTCCTTTTGCGGACGGCTCACTAATGCGTCCGCCTTCTATCTGTTTGGGGCCGAAATGAAGCAATCCATTGAGGAAAGTACCATTAGTGAGTACTACCGCTTTGGCACGCATCTCTATACCAAGAGCCGTTTTAAGTCCAACGACTTGATTATCTTTGATTACCAGTTCATTAACTACATCCTGCCATATGTGAAGGTTATCAGTCAAACTGAGTATGTCAGTCCACTCGTTGATAAACTGCTTACGATCGCTTTGGCTTCTGGGAGACCACATGGCAGGACCCTTGGAGCGATTTAGCATTCTAAACTGAATAGCACTACGGTCTGTTACAATCCCCATTTGCCCACCAAGCGCATCTATCTCCCTTACTATCTGTCCCTTGGCGATTCCTCCTACAGCGGGATTACAGCTCATCTGGCCAATCTTATTCATATCCATTGTGATGAGTAGCGTTTTGCTACCCATATGAGCCGCAGCACTCGCTGCTTCACATCCGGCATGACCGGCTCCCACAACTATGATGTCGTAATCAAATACCATTATTTAGTAGCGCCCAATGACGCATCCGATTTTTAAGCCGCAAAGATAGGTAAAAAATATGAATAAAGCAAATAATTCTATCAATTTTCGCACATAATGGCATATTTTTGGCAAAAAATCAAGCAAAAAATCTTTTTTCTATCCAATTATTTGCACAATTCAAAAATTTAGTGTATTTTTGCGGCTAAATTTTGCGTGTGCCGGCGCGAGCGCTCGCGAAGAGGCAAAATTCGATACCCTATATAAACAATAAATCCTATATGACACAGGACGTTCAGTTAAAGAGTTTATGGAAAACCTGCATCATGGCAGTGCTGATGATGTTCAGTTCGATTCCCATGAGCGGACAAAGTTTCCGCCGCCATGTGAATCCGTTTGATAATGGAGATGATTACCATTTCGGATACGTTAGTGGAAGTGTCGGCTATTCGATGTTACAGACCGGCATATCCAATATCGTTCCAAGTGGCAATGTCGGTGGAACTGTTGGCATAGGCTATGAGTTCCGTAATAGTGGCTTGTGGGTCAATGTGGGCGTGCAAATGGCTTTCCACCGCTCATCACTGACGATGAACGAGTATGATACGTATAATCCCAATCTGTCATATTACTCAACAGAGTACGACCGTTTTAGAGGTCTTGACACGCAAGGTAAACCGGCTGTTTTTCACTATAGAGTATCGCAGAAAGATGAGATAAGTTGGAATTATATTGATGTACCGATATTAGTTGGATATTATGTCAAAGGTTTTCATGTCGGTGCGGGGCTCAAAGTGAGTTATGCCATTCGTCCTCAGACGCACTCAACGGGAATATACAATCTTAGTGCAACCAACGAGGCTTATTATCCGCTTCGATTTGAGAATATGCCTGACCGTGGCTACAAAGACTATGAGTTTGATAATATTACTGACAATCAGCTTAATGTGGGTGTTAGCCTTATCGGTGAAATAGGTTATGACCTCCTATCGGCAGTACCCTCACGTAGTAGAATATGTAATGTACTCAAGTTGGCATTTTATGTCGAGTATGGTTTGAATAACCAATTGCGAATAAATGAAACACCAACCTTTCGTGTAGAAATACCCGATAAAAACGATGCTACTAAAGCTGTAATTAATCCATATTTCAATACCATAGACCAATCCTCAAGAACAGTTCCGTTCTTCACCGGTGTCAAATTGACCTATATGATTGGCGGAAGTAGGACTGCTCGGGCAGGATTCCATCATGGCTGTATGTGTTACCAGTAAAATTGATATTCCAAGAATTTGTTTAGATATATGATTATGAAAAAAACGAGAAATATATTTCTTGCTGCCGGAAAATTGATGACGGCAATCCTTTTGCTTCTCTCGTCCATAGATGTTATGGCCGCCAATGGAATTATCGAGACCCGCACCTATAAAATTTGCCCCGGGGATACCATAACTGTTGACACGCGCCAAACCGTTGTTTATCGCGATACTGTTTTATTTGATACCATCCGCGTCTTGAACCCCGCTCAAGATAGTATCTATGTTTATGTCGTTAACACCTATCCGCCTTTCCTGAATTACCAAGAGAGAACCATTGAAAGGGGAACTTCCTTTGACTGGTACGGAAGAACGATTAGCCATGCAGGAATGTATGAGCAGATTTTCAAATCCACTATCAGCGGATGTGACAGCACGTATCGCATCGTTGTGCGTGAGCGTGTTGAAACCTCCCTTACGGAGACTCTGTGCGAAGGAAACACCATTTCATTCGGAGGCAAAACCATTAGTACAAGCGGTATCTATCGGGATACTATTCATTATTCTGATTATGACTCGGTAATCATTATGTCTTTGAATGTGGTTAAACCCGATACAACTACTACAGTCAGTAGAATTCCTGAAGGTAGCAGTACTATATGGAATGGTGAGACTTACACCGAGGCAGGCGTTTATGACAAAACGTACCCGAACCGCTTTGGCTGTGATTCTCTTTCGCGTTTAATCGTTACGACATATCATGTTGACACGATTGATACCGCAGCGACTATATGCCCATCTGAAACGCTTACCTGGCATGGTATGACATATGGCCAGACCGGACGGTACGAATTTCCCGGAGTGAGGGCCAATGGCGATAGGGTATATTATCGTTTGAACTTAACTGTTCTTCCTCTCCAAGAGGTGGAAAGAACATTCACCCTTTGCGACGAAGAGTCCGTAACCTTTAATGGCAAAACCTATGTCAATGCCGGAACGTACTTTGATTACTTAAGTTGCGATACCTTGTGCAAAATTGTGATTGGCAAGTATCCTACCCAACTGCATGAGCAAACCGGTACTTTGGACGCAACACATCCCTATTATTGGAGGTATAGTATCGATGGCGTCGAACAAACGGACACAATCTCGCAGCCTGGTGTTTATCAACACGTGACCCACAATGTAGAAACAGGATGTAATGATATTTGGCGTTTAATACTGACTAAGGACGAAACGCGTTACCATTTCCTTGAAGAGGCTACTGTTTGCGAGTCAGAGCCGTTCTCTTGGCGGGGCAGAAACAATCTGAATCGCACCGGCATAGGACAGACAACCCATTATTATGACCGTTATAAAACAGCGGCAGATCAAGATAGTATTTACGAGTTAGTCCTCACGGTTTATCCCGTTCTTAGGACTGTGCAAACTATACCGTTCTGCGGAAGCGTAACCTATAATGGAGTGACATATCCGGAGTCTTTCACGGTGATTGATACCTTGGTTTCCGCGCGCTATCACTGTGACTCTATCGTTACAACCATACTTGCAAAGGGTATTCCATTCCTACACCACGATACGATAACGATTTACCCCGGTGAGACTTTGGAATGGCGCGGTCGCTCCATTAATCAGGACGGGTACTACGAGGATAGATATACATCGGTATCCGGGTGTGATAGCATATATTCTATCAGTGTAGGTTTAAAAGAAATTGTACCTTCAACTAAGAGCAGAACCTATCGCGCAGAAATTTGTGCGGATGACTATTACGAGTGGCGAGGAGAGCACTATTTTAACACCGGTACCTATGTAGATACTGTTTTTGTCGGGACGACAGAGGTTATTGACTCGCTCCATATTTTGGTTCTTACGGTTCATCCTAAATATGCTTCCCGGGAGCGCATCACCTTCCATTCTTTCCCTGCCACTTATCGGGGGCATGTATTCCATGCATCGGGGGAAGAGTTCGCCTTTACCTTCACGACAGTGGGCGGTTGCGATAGTATTGTGACTGTCGTTGCTGAGAGGGAGTTAACCCGCACGGAAGAGTGGGAGATGATTTGTCCTAATGAAACATTTATTTGGCAGTGGGACGGCAGGACATATTCGGAACCGGGCACCTATGTTCAGACGATTAAAGATGCAACCGGCAAGGATAGCGTGGAACATATCCTTCATCTGACGGTACGGTATATTCCGGATACCTATATAACGAAAACTATTTGTCAAGGTGGCAGTTATACTTTCGGAGACCGGACATTGACAACTACAGGCAACTATACTTATACGTTCCACAATTCAGGCTGCGACTCTACGGTGCATCTCTCACTCAATGTGGTTAATGCTGACACCATGATTTACATGCACCACATGGATGAGGGGCAACATTATGTTTGGAACAACACAACCTATTACGAGCCCGGAGTGTACTACCATTATGCGACCAACCGTTTCGGATGTGACTCAGTCTCTATCTTGGAGTTAACCGTTAATCAGGTTGACACCATTGATACCACTATCACCGTTTGTCAGAATGAGTTGCCTGTTATTTGGCACGGCATTCGGGCTAACCAATCCGGAGACTATACTGCGGTTGAGCAACAAGCAGGTGGTCAATATGTTTATTACCGACTTCATCTGACGGTACGCGAGATAGTCCAAATAGATACTACGTTCACCGTCTGCGCTGATGCTTCTGTGAGCTTTAATGGTCAAACCTATACAGCGGCGGGTCATTATCGCGATTACTTGACTTGTGACACATTGATGAATGTGCATATCGTAGTTCTTCCGCAGCAAGTGTATGAAACAAAAGCAAGTCTCGGAGGTGAACATGGCTACACATGGACTTATCGTGATAATGGTATTGAAAAGACACAAACTTTTTCTCAACCCGGTACCTATGAATTTGAATCCCCCAATGCAACTACCGGTTGTAGCGAATTATGGCGATTGATACTGACTAAAGACGAAACAGAATATCATTTTGTAGAAACCATCAGTATCTGCGAAGGAGACGATTTCACATGGCGGAATTTGACAGGACTTAGTCATCAGGGGATTGGCGAAACCAGCCATTACTATGACTCCTATCAAACCCGAACAGGGAAGGACAGTAT
>DFEE01000025.1:0-23247 GCA_002368645.1 Bacteroidales bacterium UBA3810 | reverse complement strand
GCTCTATCGCCTGGGACGGTATCACATATACTTCCTCTGCCGTTGTGTACGACACGATTTCGTTGGCAAGCGGTTGCTATCGTATAGAGCGTATTAATCTGGATAAAGCCATGCCGTTCTATAGTTATGAGGCAAAGGAATTGCCGCAAGGGCAAGTTCTCAACTGGCATGGCAGAACCATTACCACCGATGGCATTTATCGCGATGAATACACAACTATTTATGGCTGTGATAGTATTTATGAAATAGCGGTTACCATTATTCCTGCCACTCCCGAGACCAATCAATATGCGGAGGAATTATCGGTTTGTGAAGGAGATACTATCCTTTGGCGCGACCGACTGATATGGCGTGGTGGTACGTATGTTGATACAGTGTGGAGTGCAGGGCATAGCGAGATAGATTCTATTTTTACTTTGCGGTTCACCGTTTGGCCTGCGCCAAAAGATACCATTCATCAGCACCTTTATACCTGTGGGGCTGTCGGGGCTGCTATCCGGTATCAAGGTAAGGATTATTACGCCGATACCGTCTTGGTCAATACCTTCCCGACTATTCATGGCTGCGATAGTACCGTTAAAGTCTATCTGCATTTCAATACCTCCCTCTTCTTGACCGATACTGTGGAGATTGCCGATACAGAACTGCCCTATACATGGCATTATCGCTTGGGAGGTGTGCAGCGGGATACGGTTCTCACGAGGGCCGGAACCTATAATCATATTGAAATAGCGGAAGGAGGGTGCTATAACCAAGAGCAAATCATTTTGCTGGTCTATCCTACTTATCTCTATGAGTTGGATACCACTATCTGCGAAATGGACTTACCATTCCATTGGTTGAGCGGTCCGGCTGAACATGTCAATGATGCGCTACAACACGCTATCGGTCAAACCAAACAGTACGAATATCGCTACCAAACTGTCAATCACACCGACAGTATCTACCGGTTGCATCTCACTATTGAGACGGCACCCAAGCGGACACAATCTATCTATCTATGCGCCGGAGAGGCGGTCACTTTAGAAAATGGCAGAACCTACTTCAATCTTGAGTCCGATAGGGTTTATCGGGATACAATATCCAAACCGAATACCGGCACAATTTGCGATAGCATCATCTTCTACGAAATTTATCAGTACCCCGTTAAAGAGCACATTCAGACTATCATATTGCAACAAGGGGATAGCTATGACTGGAACGGCCAAACCATTACGCAAGGCGGCATATATCACCATACCACCTATGGCGTAGGAGTAGGCGGCTGTGATAGTGTTAGTACGCTGCGCGTTATTCAGGAAATGCGGGAAGAAAAAGTCATCTGTACCATTGATACCGCCGCCAACACCCATCCTGACAAAAAATACCCGTATCTCTGGCCGAAAAACAATAAAACCTACACCACCTCAGGTATTTGGACTGATACCATTTATGACGCTGAAGGGTTTATCTCGGAGTATCACACCTTGTATCTGACGATTACACAGCCTTATGACACTACCATTTATGTGCATGGTTGCCAAGATAAGGGAGCTGTGTGGCGCGATTATATCTATTGGAATGACACCGCCTTTGTGGAGCGTGTGGAGGTTAATCCTTATACGCCTCAAGCCCCTTGTGACTCGGTCTTCCATGTTAATATAGTTATTGATACAGTCTATCAGACGGTGATTGATACCGTTATATGTGAAACCCAATTACCCTTTGTCTTAGGGCGGCATAATCCTATTCTGATTTGGGAAGAACATGTTGACCCCATTACTATCAATGATACAACGGCTTGTGGCTGTGACTCTACTATCACCCTTAAGCTGAGAATCACCCCGACCCTAAGTAAGAACGACTCCACTTTTGTCTGCGAAGATTTCTTCCGCGATGGAGGCTATGTTTATTTGGGCGACACCGTTCATCCGTGGTTTGATAACCACTATCACGGACAATGGGAAGGCAAATGGCATGGCGTCGGCTATAACACTGACACTATTGTTTGGGACTGCGATAGTACGTATTTCCACCATATTATCATGCGTCCTCGCCAAGCGCAAGTTGTTCAAGAGACTTACTTGTTGTGTCAAGGGGACTCTGTTCAATTATTCTGGCCCTATGACGATAAGTGGATTTATCAGCCCGGCGTATATCTTGACACGATTCAGACCAACACGCCGTTTGTGGATAGTAAACATGGTTATGTTCATAACGACCGTGATTACCTTTGCGATAGTATTGTTCAATGGACTGTCTTATTTGCCGATACGCTTCACGAGGACACGACTGTTCACATCGCAATGGGCGATTCGCTCTTCTGGAATAATCGCTATTACTACACCGCCGGTTCGTATGACTCCATCGGCTTTGCCACTGACACCAATTCGCTGGGTGAGTATTGTAAGTATGTCAAGACCTTGCACCTCTATGTGGATTCTACTTACTACTTCCGCGATACATTAGAACTCTGCGAATTACCCGGTAAGGAGATCCTATATACCTGGCAGGATGGCTATTCCCGCACCTATACATTACCGACTAAGGACACGGCATTGCATGTCATTGACCGCTTACCGACCATGGTTTACCGCTTTGATAGTATCTACGATTTATATATTGACTACCGCGTGCGTTATATCACGCAGATCTATGACACCATATGTGAGGGTACGGAATTGCGCTTTGATGCCCATCATCACGACAATACACTCACCCAACGCTACCTCACTACCAAAGGGATTTACTACGATACTATTCCGGCCATCAACGGCTGCGATAGCGTCATTATCCTCTATTTAGAGACCCGTGATAGTATTCCTCTCAAGCGCACGCAGCACATGGTTTCTGACCGTGACCTTCCCTATCTATGGTCTCATACATGGCATAAGGCAGACGGCTCTGATACAACCCACGTGGACACCTTACGCGCTACTGGCGAATATCGCTACACAATGCCTTCTATCTATGGCTGTGATAGTACGGTCATCTTGGACTTCATTGTGCACCAAACACACCTCTTCCGCGATACCATTGAGGTTTGTGCCTTGGCGAACAAAACCCTGACGCACCTCTGGTCCACAGGATATAAGCAAACATATACCGTGCCCGACCATGACCAAAATATCCATTATTATGATACATTAAGTACGCGCATTAAACTGGATAGCATCTATGACCTATATGTGCTTTATCACCGGGAGACTATGACCTATCTGGATATGAATCTGTGCTATGGTGATTCCGTTCAATTTGGTTTGACAAAATCCCACCAACCGCGATTTATCTCCAAAACGGGTATTTATCGGGATACTTTAGTGCGCTACGCCAATGGTTGTGACTCAATCATTGAGATGAGACTCAATGTCTTCCAGAGATATTTCAACGCATACACGCATCATGTTTCCGACAGCGAGTTACCCTTTGTCTGGGAGCATATTCAACATGGAGTAGTCATTAAGAAAGATACTCTCTATGCTTCTGGCGAATATATTTATCATTATACCAATGAGTACGGCTGCGATAGTATAGACAGCCTCAGCTTGCGCGTCCACGCTACCTATCTCTATCGCGATACCGTTACTATCTGTCAAGATGAAACTCCGTATGCTTGGCAGGGTATCTTGGATATCTATTCTACCGGCGAATATATCAAGAACCTGCAGACCCATGACGGCTACGACAGTACCCATGTACGTTTTGTTCGCGTTATCCCTATTCCTCATGACACTATCCGCCATGAGATGTGCGAGGGGGCTGATTATTTGTTCAACGGTGTACGGTACTATCAAAACGGTACTTACAGCGACACCTTGACTTCCTCACAGGGCTGCGATAGTATCGTAACGCTCGTCTTGAAAGTCAATAAACCCGTTTATGTGCGCATACCTGCGGATATATATGAAGGCGAGTCTTATACCTTCTATGGGGAGGACTATACGACTTCGGGTACGTATCGCCGCTATGGCCAGACACCGGATGGTTGCGACTCCATTACCGAGCTCTTCCTCACCGTACATCCTCAGATTGATACCACGGTCATTCTCTGCTCCAACGAATTGCCCTATATTTGGATTAACAAGTGGAGTGGGGAATCGAGGACCTTATATTCCCCCGGTCTCTACCGCAATGACACGACTTATGTCAATGGTCAGCGTACTTTCTATAGTTTGCAGTTGATTGTCAATGAGCCTAAGCAAGATACAATCCGTGCTTCTATCTGCCGCGGTTCCTCTTACTTGTTCAAAGGCTTGTCACTGACAGAGACCGGCAATTACCGCGACACAGTACAGGCTTCCAATGGTTGCGACTCCGTCATCACCCTTATCTTGACGGTCAACGAACCTTACCACCACTACCGGGTAGAGCACATTTTGGAGGGACAAAGTGTCACGTTCTTCGGCAATACGTATACCGAGACCGGTACCTTTACCCATTATGGTCATACCCCCGATGGCTGTGACAGTACCTCTGTGCTCCAACTGATTGTACATCCCTTAGTTGACACTGTGGTGACTATTTGTACCGCCGACCTGCCCTACCAATGGGTGAATAAGTGGAATGGTACAGTTACCCCGCTCTATACGGCAGGTTTATACCGCAATGACACGACTTATGTCAATGGAGAAAAAATGTACTATGGTTTGCAACTTGTCGTTAATCAACCTGTAGATACTGCTTTGTATATCTCTATCTGTGATGGAACAACCTATTATTTCAATAATCGGCAACTGATTACCGGTGGTGAATATCGAGATACCTTAGTCGCTGCCAATGGTTGCGATAGTGTCGTTATCCTGCATCTGAATGTCAATCCTTTGTATCACCATATTGTCAATCGGCATATCTTTGAGGGCGATACCGTAATCTTCCAAGATAAAGTATATAACCTCACCGGACGCTATCCTTATCGCTATACTTCATCTACAGGGTGTGACAGTATTATTGAACTTAATTTGACCGTCAGCAAACTATTTGATGACTCCGTCACCGTTTGCGCGAATGAACTGCCGCTGCTCTGGCGCAATAAAACACTCTATCAGTCCGGCATCTACCGCGATACAACCTACGATTCCGAAGGGACGTTGACCATAACCGGCTTGAAGGTTAATGTCCTGCCTATAGCCCGTAATGTAGAGCCCCTGACGGTGACTATTTGCGAAGGTGATTATTACCAATTCGGCGATACGTTATTAGGCTCACAAGGTGTTTATTATGACACTCTCACAGCCGCCAATGGCTGCGATAGTATTGTCGCCTTGTCGCTGCAGGTACAGCCCTTGGAGTATCAAACCGAACACAAGCGGATTTTTGAAGGTGACTCGGCTTTCTTCAACGGCACGTGGCTGAAAGAGTCCGGTGTCTATGAGTATCGCACCACCAATAGCAATAATTGTTCTTCGGTTCACCAATTTGTACTCACTGTCCTCAAGACCTTCAATATAGACACTACCGCCTATGTCTGCGTCAATGAGTTGCCTTTCATCTGGCATGGCTATGAGTTTAATGAAACCGGTGATTATTCCCTCCCGACAGCGTGGACAGACTCTTCACGGGTTGTCACGACCCTGCATCTCAATGTACGGGAGACTTTCTATGGCGAGCGTAATGTCAAGTTGTGCCAAGGCAATGTCTTTATCTTCAATCGGGATACATTCATGACCAGCGGCGTGTTCTATGACACTATCCCGGCGCTCAATGGCTGCGACTCTATCATTAAATATATTGTGAGTATGCATCCCACCTATGAGCACTGGGATACGGTACATATCTCCGATAAACAGACCTACCGTTTCGGGGATCGTGACTTGATGATTACCGGCGATTATGAAAGTTCGGCACTCACTTCATCCGGTTGTGACAGTATTGCGCACTTGCACCTCGTTGTGCACCCGTCTTATTACTTCAAGGAGGCTCTCGAGATATGTCAACCCGATACCTGCAAATGGCACGGACAGTTGCTTACCGAGAGCGGTACTTACTTTGATAAGCAGCTGACGACGCATTACGGTTTTGATAGTATCTATGAACTCCAACTCGTTGTGCACCCTGCCTATTTCACCTATGAGCAGTATCTCATCAACGATGGCGAAACGACCATTCTCCACGGTATCAATATCACTAAAACAGACTCTATCTACACCGATACACTGCATACCGTTTATGGCTGCGATAGTATATTCCAGATAGCCGTTAACTCCAAACGCACTATCCAGGTAAAGCGCGACATCACTATTTGCGCCAATGACTACTACCAGTTCTATGATAGAAAACTGACTAAAGCCGGCGTCTATTCCAAGATTGTCCAAACTGCCGGTCAGATGGACTCCTTGATTACCGTCACACTGGCCGTCAACCCTGTCTCTTTGAATAAAGAAAGAATAGTCCTTACCGAGGAGGAGTTGCCCTATATTTACAACGGGCACTTCTACGACCCGGCGGTACCGACCTGGAATCCGACTACCCGTCAATGGGAACCGGATGTCGTCACGACGATTATTGAAGACACCTTATATAATATATATGGCTGTGATAGTATCACTCGTCTTGAGTTTGTCGTCACTACACACTACTCTGAATGGGCACAGATTCCGCTCTGTACCGGTGAGAAACTTATTATAGATAAGGATACTATCCATAAGGCTGGATTCTACACCTTTGTACGCCGCTCCCTCGTGACCAATAAACTCGATAGTCTCTACCGGGTTGAGGTCTATGAGGCACCCGCCTATGAAATGCCGCCTGTCAAAGCTGCTATCTGTGAAGGAGAAGATACTCTCTTTGCCGGACATAGATACTCCAAGAATGGTACCCATGTCGTTCACTTGACTACCGTGGACGGGTGCGACTCAATAGTCACGCTGGAACTTACGGTCAATCCTTCTTACCACTTCCATAAGTATGTCCGTATATGGCCTTCTGAGGTTCCGTATATCTGGGAGGGTAGAGGTTACTATAACTCCGGTGATTATAATATGGCATGGCAGAAAGGCAATTGTGATAGTATCTGGTCCTTGCACCTCACTGTCGTCGAGACGGATACGATTCGTTCCAATGTCACCGTCTGCGAGGGAGATTATTATACCTTCTATGGTGACACGCTCCGCCGGTCCGGCACCTATGCCCACCTCGTGACCGATTCTGTCAATAAGATTGCTACGCTATACTTGCTCAACCTCAAGATGTCTGGACCTATCACCATCGTTGATGTGCATACAGAGCCCGTCTGCGCAGGGGATAAAGAGTTTGATATATTCTTCTCTTATCAGGGGCAGAAACCGACGACCTATAGCGTCTATTTCGATACGGACGCCAAAGTCAATGGCTTCCTGAATGTCTATGACCAACCCCTCACCTCCGATTCTGTCGCGCATATTGCCCTGCCCGAGAAAGCATCTCCCAATTACCTCCGCCCCGATTATTATAAGATGCAACTCATCTTGGATAACGGCACGTGTGGTAATGCTTCCCGTGATAATATCTCCTTGTTGGTTCAATATCCTGACTGGATTATCCAACAGAACTGGGACGATGTTGTAGCGCCGCTCAACTCGCAATATAATGGCGGTTATGAGTTCACGCAAACCGAGTGGTATGTCAATAACACCTTGGCTACCGGCACGGAACTGGGATACCTCCATGACGATAACCTCAAGGAGGGAGACATTGTCTTTATGCGGGCTATGCGTAAAGGCGAGAGTTACTTTATTCCGACTTGTCCTATTGAGATTGGTAAGATGCCTAACTTGACGCCGACCCCTGTCATCTTATCGCCCAACTACGCACCGAGACATGCACCGTATGTCACGATTGTAGCGCCGGCAGATGGTACTTACGAACTCTTCTCCGCTACCGGCATGCTTTTGAGCACGGGTGAGTTCTATGAAGGCAAAACAACGCTCCTGATGCCCAATACCAAAGGCATTTATATCCTGCGCACCGCGCACCAAGACACCCAAGAGACACACAAGGTGATTATCTATTAAGATGAGCGATAATCTATTATAAACAATCAGCCCGCAGTTCTCTGCGGGCTGATTGCTTTACACCATTAATCAATTAACAATTACTTATACAGTCCCCTCTTGATGTTCTGTTTCGGGGTATGCTCGAAAGGCTCTTTCATGAACTCGATTTCCTTAACTTGGCTGTATGCCGGCAGTTTCTGCATGACGCGCTTCATGATAATCGCTTTCTCGTTCTCATAGCTGGTCACACCTTTCTTAATCTGGTCCTCAACCTCGTCGGTCAGTTTGACCAACGCTATCAGCTTACCGTCTCTAGAGAGCGCAAGAGACTCCGCCACATGGCTTCCTTCGTTCAAAACGGATTCTATATCCTCCGGGAATATATTTTGTCCTGAAGGACCGAGAATCATCGACTTGGAGCGTCCTTTGAGGAAGATATTCCCTTTGGCATCCACTACGCCGAGGTCGCCTGTATGGAACCAGCCATCCTTATCAATCGCCTCTGCGGTCATCTCCGGCTCTTTGTAGTACCCGAGCATCAGGTGCTCTCCGCGTACCAATATCTCACCCGGAATCTTAGACGGGTCTTCGGACACTATCTTCATCTCCATTCGGTCCACAAGGCGACCGCAGGAACGTGCCACAAAGTCCTGGGCATGTACATAACCCAATAGCGGACCGCACTCCGTCATGCCGTAACCGACCAAAATCGGGAAATGAATATCCATAAAGAACCGCTCCACTTCCTCGTTGAACGCAGCGCCGCCCACAATCAACCTGTCCAAATTACCGCCGAAGGACTGCATGATGGTGTTGCGGATCTTGTTCTTCACTATCGTGCTGGTGCCCGGCAGATGATAGAGGAAATTCAAAACCTTGTTCGACAGCATGGGCTTAATCTTGCCCCAATAGATTTTCTCCAATACCAACGGCACGGTCAATATCAGTATCGGCTGCACTTTCTTATACGCCTCCAACACCTTTGTCGGCGCTACTTTCATGATAAAGTAGATATGCACGGCTTTGGCGAAGTTGAAGATTAGCTCAATCATCATACCAAATTGGTGACTCAGCGGCAGGATGGACACAAAACTCATAGTCGCATCAAGCGGCATATACTCCATGCAGTACATCAAATTGGCGGATAGCGACTGATAGGACAGCATAACGCCTTTGGGGTGTCCTGTTGAGCCGGAAGTGTAGTTTATCAGTGCTAAATCGCCTAAATTGTCCTCACGATAGTGTACATCGGCTGGCACTAATCCTTGCGGATGACGGTGCAGGAACTGGCCCTCCAATGTGTTGGAAGCCGATTGTATATCGTCATCGTTGGTGTAATAGATATGCCCCGATTGCATATGTACCACGGCTTTCAGGTTGGGTATATCGAGGTGTTTCAGCTTCTTGATGATGGTGGCATCGGCAATCAGCAACTCCGAGTCGGAATGGATCAGTAACTCCTCTATATCTGCCCCGGTGAAATCCGGCAGAATGGAAACCACCACGCGCTCGGAGGCCATGATGGACAGAAAACTGATGGCCCAACGTGAGCAGTTCGCACCGCAGATGGCGATGTGAGCACCTTTCTTAAGACCTATCAAATCATAGAGCAGACCCAATTTAGCGATTTCGGTTGCAATCTGCTGCATGGTGTAGGTCTGGTTCGTCTCGTAGTCCGTGAACTCCTCTTTCGTCCAATAGGTCTTAACGGCTTCGTTGATGTAATGAAACATGTGTTTGGTCGGTTCCGCATGTTGCATGGTTGGTTGTGCTTTATATCCCATAAGTATTATTTTATTAAGTTGTTAAACAATATATTTACTCATAACTCTCCTTGAATTAGTCTCTTCCCCTTCTCCTATTCTTCCTAATCCTCCTTACTGCTCTTACTGTCTCTACTGTCCCTACTGTCCTTAGTGACCTTATTGACTTTAGTATCCCTATTCCCCCTTCTCCTATCCTCTCTCTCCTATCCTCCTGGCCACCCGGTCTCCTGGCCTCCTGGTATCCCGGTAAAACCCCACAAAATTACTAAAAATCTTTGGCTCATGCAAATATTTTTTGCATTTTTCGGCATTTACCACCAAATTGCATATATAACTAATCTTCCGCAGTTAGTTGACTATTCGACCGGTTCACAAAAAAGAAGTGAACAGGTTTGGCGGGTTACTCTCGGCTATTCGCAGTGCCTTTCGGTCCACCAAAATCCTGTCCACTTACTATTTTTTTATTCGACTATCTGCTTTCGACTTTCGACTTTTTGCTTTCGACTTTCGACTAATAGCGGTTGTTTCCGCGAATGTTTTTTATGTTTATGTCCTTTGGTGTTTGCAACCTCATAGAGGTGTATATTTGGATGGTTGTGGGGCTTGGATGCTTGCATTCTAAGGCACACAAACAGCCGAATATAACTAGTCCGCAGGACTGCAAACAGTAAAGGGGTTTTTAGTGTTTTTTTCTATTAATCTCAAATCACCATTAAGCAAATAACATTTTTTATCGCACTTTTCGCTCCCTTCCGCGCCCTATCAACTACCAGAGCATTACCAGAGCATTACCAGAGCACTACCAGAGCATTACCAGAGCACTTGTATAGTTCCGTTATCTATACCTTCCTGACACCTTACTCGCGCTGCCCCTTGCGGCGGCGGAGCACTACTGCCCCGCCGACAGCCGCAAAAGTGAGTAACGCCCACGCCGAGCCGATAGGACCTTCGTTAGATTGTTGTCCCGGATCACTCGGAGTAATTAGTGTCTTTCTTGCTCTATTAGGTGCTTGGTTAGGCGAATAGGCCTCGGTAGTAGTTGCAACAGAAGGGACGTTAGTAGAGCCTACTTCGCTTATTTGAGGCGTATAGGCACTACCCGATCCCTGCATAGATGAGGTAGATTGCCATTCCTGCTGTGCTACGGCAGGCAGCGCAATAAGCGCCGCCGCCATAATATTTATAACAATTCTTTTCATATCTATTCGTTAATTTTATTGTTTAATGGGGTATTAGTCTAACAGTTAATTGGCTTGATTATTGTATACGTGCTCCGCGGGCATCAAATACCTTACCGTCTTTAATGATATACAGAATGCCGTCAATCAGTAATTTACGACTGGCCGATTCATGATTTACGAATTCTGTCTCTTCTATTTCGGTCGTCATCTGTTGGATTGGCGAGACTTCTAAAGTGAAGCGGTCGCTCAACGTGCCCTCACCAAGTGTAACGGTGTAGTCGGCAAGTGCGAGGTTCGTGTGAGTGCCGGTGATATTATCTATTAGGACTACACTCACGCCGCCGGTACCATTCGGAATAGAGAAGGTATATTCTCCTGCCGAAACGATTTTTACGCCTACCGGAATAACCGTCGTTTGTTCCGAAGTGGGCAGAATATTACCGGCTGCAGGGATATAGTTTTCAATAAGGGTATAGATATTAGCTTTACCTCCGTTAAACTCTTTGAAGAGATCTTCATTGAAATTGAAGTTCATGCTTACCTCTTCATCGTTGCTGAATCGGATGAAAGTCTGGTCAGCCATCTTCTCGTTCTCTCTTAACTCAAGCCGGAATTCTGTACTTTGCGGAGCTTGCGCATAAGTGCGTCTTGCTACAATAGGCGATGTAGGAGTAGCACTTGCTAACGACCAATACAAATCGCCGCTGTATTGCACCATATAAGAGTGCATTGCCTTGAACGGATAGGTCGTTCCGCTTTGTACGGTGTAGGAGTCGTCGGTCATGTTCCACTCATAGAGGAACGGCAGGTCATTGGTGTACGGGTTACTATTCCATGTAATGGTAGCTGAGCTTCCGTCTGAAGTCAGCGCTTCACCGTAGTTGGCATAACTCGGTACACCAATCATGTTCCAATGGCTATCGGCTTTCGTACGATTCTTGTTAATATCCGTGCCGCCGGAATTGGTGCGGTCGATGCTACATAGGTGTGATTCAGCTACAGTGTGAGCAGTTGTTTTGCTGATATCCTCAACATTCGTTGCAGACGGGAAGAACAGTTCCACTTGCTCGATATTGTTAACCCAGAAGTCGGTGTTATTATCCTTCATCCGGTCAAGATCTATAGCCAGAACATAACCTTTGCCTGCTTCCAGTTTGACACCTGCGCGGTTGGTGTACATCTTCCAGAAGCCGGGACTGTCCGCCCAGAAACCCTTGGTTGCACGTTCAGCACCATCATAATACTCAATTATCCAATCTACGCCGTAGGTTCCGAAGCCGAATACGTCGCCTAAATTCACGTCAAACGGGAAGGATATCCAGTACAGCGAACGCTCATAGATGGACTTCGGATCGCCTACAGGAGAGTGTACTCCCGTCTTCTCTTTGTTATTCAGCGTCCAGCGGTTGAAGCGCATTACGCCGTAAACAGTGTGTACTTCGGAGAGTGCTCCTTCACTCTCAAAACGTAACTGTTGTCCTTCTTCCTGATGCTCACGAACAATCATCAAGTCGGCATTAATGGCAATGGGCTTGTCTATTGTACTGGACGGTACATATGCCGTTACTAGACGATTCGTTTTGAAGTCATAAACGATACGCATGGTGTGTTTACCACTCGCATCGCCGCCTAATAGTTCAACGGTCGTTCCATCTTCAAAAGCACCTGCGCTACCCTTGAAATATTGTACATTATTGTTGTATTTCGCGGTCAGTTTGGCGCGAGCACCTGTGTTCACCTCAATGGTTCGCTCGTATAAGAAGTTCTGGTCATCAACTAAGTTGATCTCATTGGCATTCAATCCAGTGATATTCAAAGTGTTACCGTTCTCATCGTACATCTTTGCATCACCTTCTAGAACGAGGAATCGGTCGGAAATATTCGTTGAACCGCTGATATACGCACGGCTAATCTTGTTCGTTGCTTGATTCCACATAAAGCGGATATTGGCACTCGCGCTGTTGAGAGCACCGCCACTGGCAATGTTGGCAATCGTTGTACCATAATCTGCTTCCAATGTATCGGTGATACACATGCTATAGTCGTTAGCGATGCAGAACTTCACATTCGTGCCGTTGAGTACCCAGTGTGTGTAATAGTGGCTGTAGCCCGAGGTAGTCTCGGCGTAGTCTGAATACGTCATCTGATGATCCAGCGACCGGAAGTTCGACCACTTGGTAGAACCCGCACAGTCTGTACGGATATAATAGTTGCCGGTATATGGCTCAACACCCACAAGCGAAATGGAAGCACCACCTGCCGGTTGCTCAAAGATGAAGTTATATACGCCATTTTTCGTCAGCACGGAACTAAAGCCACTTACATCAATTGCCGTTCCGGCGTTCCATGAAGCACTACCGGCTGCAACCGCCGTACAGGTTTGATATTTAATCGCAGGGGTCGAGCCGTATGACCAGAAGAACGATACTGTATCTTTCTTTATTTCGGTTGCGCTGCTATTCTTCGTAATCACTCTGGATGGGTGATTCCAACTTGCTGTATGAGCAGTCTTTGACCAAGTAGCCAAGTCGGTATACACGATACGATAGTCATTGACTGCGACAGGATAAGTGACGTCAATTTTGTAATTACTACTGCTATAATACAATCTAATTGTGTAGTCACCGGCAGCCGTTGTTTGCAAACCGCAATAGGAAGCTTTTTCAGTTTCCATTGCCCAGTTTGTTGAGTTGGCGGTCATCGTTCCCGTATTGCTATAATAGTTGCCATCTGCACGCTTGATTTCAAAGCCATACGTTTGTCCAGCTTCCAAATCCACTACCAATTCCATCGGCATGGTTTTATCCTCCGTATACTCAAATGGTAGTTCATACAACTTGGTTGCTCCCGCTTTTGCCTTTTGGTTGTAGATAAGCAGCGAGTAACCCGTATTCTCCGGATAGTTCATCCAATAACCGCTGCTATAATACTTAGTGCCATTCTTTGTCTCTGTTATACTATTAATAGGAACGAACATGGGGAGAGAGTGCTTAAAGTCTCCTCGACGCGCAGCTTTGTTATTATGGAAGAATTTATAGTTGTTTTGTTCAGTCTCAACGAAGACGACATCTTCATAACCCTTAATTTCTCCACCATCTTTCGCTCCATGCTCTGCTTCATAGTCATAGTACCAAATATTAGTTCCTTCAATCTGCGTCATATGGCCATGGTATCCTCTATAATATGCAGTACTACCGCCAACTTCATAGCTCTGATCAGAACCGGTACCACATCCTTGTCCGTCGATATGATCGTTTACCCAATATTTTTCAGAACTATAGAAATAAACATATACATCACTCCAACCAAGTGTGTTGTTGAAGAAGATCATATTCTTCTTGTTGTACACCGCTGTCAGCGTACCATCATAAACAGCTTTGATCTGAATGGACGGAGTAGTGGTGGTCGTCACAGGATCGGAGTTGCCATTCTTGATGCTCACGCCATCTCCTGCATCCCAACGCACAAAGGTGTAGCCGGTGATTGTCGGGGCTTCAATTTCCTCCGACCAATCCAATGGTTGTGCAGAAACAGATGTTGAGGCTGCAATAGTGCGATCGCCACACTTGTATTGCACGCTCACAGAGTGACTTCCGGCAACTTGGAAGGTAGTGGTGCGTCTGCTTAATTCGGTTCCACTACCACAGGTAGAACCGGTTTCCAGAACTGCCTGAATGATATACGTTGCACTCGCGTTCGGTACAGGGAATGAAACAGCGTTTCCTACGCCGGGAGTAAATGTCGGCTGTGATGGAAGCGAAGTTCCGTTGCTATATTGCAACTCATAACATACTTTTGTTGTTCCTGTCGGCGTCGGTTCAATCGTCGGAGTGATCGTTATCGTCTCGCCCGGAGCAATAACACCCGGAGCTGCTACCAGATTGGTAATCTCCGCTTGCTTGAAGTAAGCGTACAAAGTAACCTCTGCATCTTCCTTATTCCACGTACGCGCACTCGTACCATCTGCATTATAATATTTATTACCAAGCGGCTCAAGGGCATCATAGTAACCCATGAACGCATAGCCATTAGCCGCAGTCGGAGTGGAGATCGGCGTCGGCATCGCAGCATCATAAGTCGCTGTTTGGGTCGTTGACTGACCTCCCGTACTATATCCTGAACCACTTTGACTATATGAAATAGTGGTAGTCTTTGCTTGCCATTTTGCCCACACATTAGCATCTCCGGCTTGATCCCAAGCGTTAGCACTAGTCATGTTAGCATTGTAATACTTGGTACCGGTTCCATCACTATTCTGATAAAAACCTTGCAAAGTATAACCTGTCTTTGTCGGAGCGACCAGGGCAGAACTGGTTTTTGTTGTGGTAGGCATTGCAGCGTCAAACGTAGCACGTACCACTTGGTCGCTACCTGTTGTCGCACCATTCGGTTTCAATGTGACATCATAACTGGTCGGCAAGAATGTAGCTGCGATAGTAACGTCATCGCTTGGCATGGTAAATTGGTTGCTTGTAACAGTAACCGTTCCTTCTCCGGCTTTGGTAACCGTCCAACTATCAAAGTGATAGCCTGGTGAAGCAGAAGGCACTAAAGTAATAGTTTTGCCAGCCGTTGATTCTGTACTTGCTCCTACAGCTGCAGCACTGCCAACCTGAATTGTATAAGAACCATGCGTCGGCACTCCATAAGTAATCGTATAATAAGGATCGGCATCAATATTTAGGGTCGGCATGGTTGGAGCTGTCTGTAATGTCAGCATGATAGTCACATCGCTCTTGCGGGTTAAACCAAATTGGATAGTATTCGCGCCAGAATAGGTATGAACACCATCTATACTACTTCCGGAATAGTTAGGAGTTTGAACGCTGGTATATTGATAAGCTTTCTCATTTCGTGCTGCATCATAGCAATACTCAAAATGCCAACCACTTGCATATGTAGGAGCATCGTTAGTTGGATTTGCATTCAAAGTGCCTGTATACTTATATATAGCCGCGTTTTCTGTCGTATGAGTTAGATTAATTTCACTCGCCCAATTATTGATATCGGAATTCATGTACAATGTCAGCAACTCATACTTCGCATAAAGGGTCGTTGTTGCGTTGATAGTTGGCTCGTGCGGATTGTCGGTACTAACCTCATTCGTACAAGCAGCTTCTCTATACCATCCTACAAACTTATATCCCAAGTTCGGCGTAGCGGTAAATGTCATAGATGTACCTTCGATGACTCTTTGTCCCGAAGTGTGAGCAGGGCTACTACTTACACTTCCCATTGAGGTATAACTTGTCCCAACGCCATAAGTAACGGTATAATTGTGTTTGTATGTTACCGTTAATGTTGCATCGCCTGCCGGCATAGTGGTATTCCCGCTATACGAAGTGGAATTGACATCAGTTGCTACGCTTGTTTCCCCGATAGTAATATCGTCAATGACGTAACCTGTTTTTGCACTCACGTTTAACTTAATCGTCTCTCCTGAAGCAAATTTCTTAGTAGACAGTTCACCATAATTAGACGTCTTCGTTGTTATCGTTCCTTCCGTTCCTGCCACACCATTATTCGTGTTTCCGCTCGAACCATTTGCAAACGTAATAGTGTAGTATGTCGCAGCATTTTGTATCCACATTTTATTGGAAGAAGTGTTGACTACAACCCATACATTTCCTTGATTCTTCGACTTAAATGCCGTACCATTAGCGGTTTGCCCACTTACGATAGAATACATTGTACCGGTAGTCATCTCTTGGTCACTACCCGATGATTGTCCATATATAGTGCCACCGTTCAGTGGCTTGAAATATTGGGCTGTTCCTCCAAAATCTACCACCCGATAATAAACATTAGAAACTTCGCGGTATTGTCTGTCTATAAGATAGTTATGATTGTCCGTATCCCAACTGCCAAATGGTCCACCGATTAAATACCATCCGCTATTAACTTTAGTATAGAAATTAGCCGTAAGTGTACCCGTACTACCATTTCCATTACCTGCCAAAGTATAGGTATTGGTCGATGCTGAACCCGTTGCATTACCACTTGTCGTCCAATAATCGAACCCGTAGCCGGAATTAGCGGATGCTACAACGGTACGGTTGGTTGCTACGCCCGCTGTAGTGGTGTTACCCGGGGTGAAGGCTGAACCGCCAACTGTCAGTGTTCCCGACTTAGCTGGGCTAACATTAACAGTCACCGTCGTCGTGTTCTCCGTCCATTTTGCATACACGGTCGGATTGCCTGCATAAATCCATTTGACACTTCCATCGGTATAACTACCTACACTCGCTTGCGGAGCACCATTAGCAGCGAACAACATGGTTCCTGTGCCATTATCACCTGTCCAATAACCGGCAAATGTATATCCGGTACGAGTCGGAGCTGTCGCAAAGGCGCCCAACGTCGCATCATAATACACAGTCACGTTGTCAGAGCCTCCGGAACCACCCTCCTTGTCGAAAGTGATGGTATATTGATTAGCAGTCCATTTAGCAAAGAGCGTTTTGTCGCTTGTAACAGCATCGCTCGCAAAATTCCACGCATTCGTGCACGCTGCCTCTTTATACCATCCGCCAAAAGTATATCCCGTTTCTGATGGAGCATCAGGTTCATCCGCGTAACTTCCACTCAAAATAACTTGATTATCTATATCAGAACCGTGTCCCTGCATATTGAATGAAACAGTATAATAATTTCCGGCTCCGTATGTGAACGTCACACGTTTTTGGACAACAGGACCATCTGTATAAATCTCTATTGCTGAAGTATAGACACCACTTGTTGCAAAGTTGATCGTCGGGAACGAAGCGGATGTGATCAATGTCGCTGCATCACCTGTAGAAATAAGGTTTCCGTTAGAATGGAAGCCGCCTCCTGTCGTTCCGGCATCTACACCACCAAATTCAACTACACGATAGTAATAACCGCTATTTCTGGGAACGTTTGTCTTGAAGCTAACTGTCATGCTTTGCACACCTGTGCCACCGGTCGAAGGCGATGCCGATACTTCCGTAAGAGTAATTTCTGTCCACTTGGCATAGAACACCTTATTACCTGTCGAACCGGCAGCGATAGCAGGAGTACCAACCGGAGTTGTGAGCTCTTTATCCGTGTACCAACCGTCAAACAAATATCCGGTTTTCTTCGGATCCTGCAATGTGATCGCCGCACTCTCAATAGTATAAGTCGACGGGTTAGACGCATGGTTCGTCGCCCCTGTCATATTAGTGTAGGTAATGGTGTAGTCAGTAGGGGTCCATTTAGCATAAAGAGTTATATCTTCGCTAACAGTATTTGAACTGAAGTTCCATGCACTACCGGTACATTCTTGATTAGTATACCATCCTCCAAATGTATAACCTGTTTCTGATAAATCACTAACTGCTGATATTTTCTTTCCTTCTGCTACATATTGAGTAGAAGGAGTGGATTCATCACCATGACCATTTTTGTCGAATGTGATAGTCCACTTTTTTGTGAAATAAGCATATACCGTAGTGGCGGAAGTAATGTTATACGAATAAGTAGCATTGGTGTTACTAGGAGAAGTTGCTGCACTAGTAGCCCAACCATCGAAAGTGTATTGACTATTTAATGAAGAAATGGACATTTCCACTAGTCCGGTATACATGTTTGTATATGTACCACTTGCACCAGAATTCGTTGCCGCGTTACTATGTCCAGAAGCTCCATCTCCATCCCAATATGTTCCCTCCATATCGACAGTTGCCGGCCAACTTCCAGTAGAAATTGTGGAATAAGAACCATCGTAGTTGCTTCTTACCCTCGCTTTTGCGGTCGAAACACATGTTGGTTTGTCTCCATGGTAAGTTATAGTTAAACTAGCCTGATCGCTTTTTGAGCCTTTTTTGCTTGGTTTAATGAAATGGTAGCCTCCAGAGCCGAATCCGTAGTTGTTATATGTGTTTGTCATGTTCGAACAGTTGTTATACATATTGGTATAACCGCCCATGCTTGCGTCATCACCACCCCAGGAACCACTAGCTGCAAACAAACGAATATACGAATAGCCTCCCCATGTGTTAGCTGATCGTTTGTGGTAGTATAGTTTTGAACGATCAATGGGGCTCATAGGATAACCCTTATCGTCATTAATGACAAAATAACGGTAGCTATAATCCCAGTTTGAAGCAGAATTGTCAAAATAGATTCGAGCATTTTTTTCGACATCCGCACCCCACATCTGTCCCACACCGAGGGTGAGGAGCATGATGAGGATTGCCGCATAGTGTCCAAACCTTTGCGGTAAGTGTTTTTCATGGCTATCTACCCATAGCCGTTTAATAAAGTTAAAGTTTTTCATTGTGTTTGATTGTATTTAGTTATATTATGTTATCTCTCTATTGCATCTGCATTAATTAATATATATGCACCTCCCATTTCCTCGGGATTGATGTCTTGCACATTCTCACGTGGAGGCTCATTCCCGTTTTGCTCTCTGCGGATATTTTCAATTCTCTCTAGTATTCCCCACCTATCCATCCACTGTGCCTGCTCATCCACAAAACTAGTAAACTGTTCATCCTTAAACAATTGCGCAATTGCCTGTAAAGTTGTTATATCAAAATCAACCCTTGTTCCTACATGCAATTTTAATAATTCATTTTCGAAAGTATCTACACTAACTGTGGACAATAGTTCCGGCACATATTCGCAGCATCCCTCCCAACAGATATCACAATAATGATGTATATATGGTAGCATAGGCATTGCCTCCAAATGCTTAATATTCGTATATCCCCATACATCGTTTGCCGTGGCAAAAGAATGTATTAGTTGAGAGTAGGCAAATTTATATGGCTTGTTTTTAGAATAGGATACAAGTGATGCTATCTCAAATGCCATATCATATTGACTATTGCCATCCAAATAGAACACACCATACGAACTAACTGAATCCGAATATAATGGGAATGATAGTATATCTCGCGGGTATATTCCTTTTGGGTCATTAATCGGCAAACGATTATGCAGCATGTGATATTGCCCCACATCTAAGGTAAAAGAGAACGCGTGTTTATTGGCAAGGATTGGCAATATTTTGTTTTTAAGTTTTGCCTGTAGATGTGTCATTCGAGCAATTCTCTTTATCGGAGAAAAAACCACGAAGAACACATCCGAAATCTCTTTTGTTACCCTATTTCCCCAATGCGTATTATATGGAGGGAGCGGAGTATAATCAACTAAATGATGATGTGTCCGATCCGTATCTACGACGGTAGCAAATGGTTGGTTTTTGAAATAACCAATCATCTCGTCAAACAACTCTACTTCACCTAAAGTCTTGTTCTGCCTATTTATATATTGTTTTAGAGACATTTTCCTACTTATTTTTTATTAATTTCTACCTTCGTATTTCTTTGAAAGCTCTTCAAGATTGATTTTATATCGGCGTATCACGTGCTCACGCATCGCCGTATAGACCGGTTCTACCTCTTTAATCTTCTGTAGCACTTGTTCAAAATGCTCCTCATCCTCTTTTCTATCATCAAAAGAGTCACATATTAACCCACGTATCTTGCTATAACGATCACTATTGGTCATCGGATCATAATAATCACCACACATTGACATCAATTCGTTAAACTTGACATAGAAAGCCTTCATAATCCTTTCTGTTTCCGGATTATTAAATATTGGCTCTACGGGATTATACTTATTATACCACGCTTCATGAATATCAAATAACCTATTATCTAACCTGTTTTGGTTGTTACCGAATAAGAACTCTTGAACGATATAGATGCTAAAATTAGACATCATTGATTCAATGGTTCGCCTGTCTTGCTCAAAATCGGCGGCACGTCTATCGCTCAATATTGATTTGGGACTCATACTAACATTAATGGTAGTTGCGCCTTTATTAGTACTCTGGTCTATAGTATTGCCATTACCCTGTTGATTATTATTTGTTATTGGAGAATTGTCTCCTTTTGTACTTGGATTATTCTGAAACTTATTCTTCTTTGATTTGTTCACAAAATAAATACATATTCCTGCTCCAGCAATAACAGCTATTATAGCAAGTATTATCTTTGTTATATTGTTTTCGATTCCTTCCTCGGAAATAGCTAATGTATCTTGTGCCCAAGCCGTACCGATATTCGCCATACTATGCGTGAGTACAACAAAGATTATGGCAAGATTTCTGAGCCATCTATGGTGCAACCTTAACCTTGGCTGTTGATTCACCGTCGGGTGACCATCGGAATTGGATGTATATCTCCTACTCCATTCCTTGTTAATTAAAGCTAAGTTTTTCATTGTGTGGTTTGTATTTAAAGTTAGCTATTTGTGTGTTTTCTATTTTTTACGTGTACACGTTCGCGAGTTATTTATAGGTGTGGTATTATTTCCCAGCATATCACCAACCTGCAATCAATTAGCTATTTCGGATGCCCATTGGTCGTTGAGACACAACGGACTAAACAGATCCGGTTTTTCCCGTATCGGGATTACCAATAATCGCATGTACTCTTGTATTTACCATTGCTATATCGTTTTTTCTTTTCCTCGTATTTTGTTCTTGTTTTTTGTCATTTATGTTTACTTTTTCAGCAAACTCATCAAAAAAACAACATTTTATTTGCACATATCAGATAAAAGTAGTACTTTTGCAGCGTCAATAAAAATCACCAACTATGGGAAATATCTTTACTTCCACCACTCAGACTCAAAAAACCGATAAAGGTAATCAATTGTATGAGTTTAAGCGTTTGTCCTCTAAAGAATTAGAAGACCTTCGTATTTCTTCCTATGGTTATCTCATTTGATGCTACAGCATTATCCTTACACATTCCTCATGCGAGATATCTCCGGAGATGTACCTGTCTTGGTATATCATTTTCGGTCACCAAAAACCCGTCAGTGGTATATTGTTCGTGTAGAGGAGTATCCCAGTGATTTTTATGGCATCAAGTTCTATCTTAAGGCAGATCGGCTAAATCCCAATAAGTTTAATCGATTGACAGGTCTTAATGAACCTCGCTCCATTATCAACACGTGCATTGCCATATTAATGGATTTAACAGATACTTGTCCCGAAGCATCTTTTGGTTTTATTGGTTCTAACATCATCGGAGAAGATGAGTATGAGACTAAACGTTTTCGGGTATATCGAAGGATGCTCACAACTTATTTTTCAGAGGAGCAATATCTTCATTACCAAATTGTAGAGAAGAGTGCATATGCATTGGTCAGCCGTAAAGCATTATCCGCTAATCCGGATCTTATCAAAAACATAAGCACATATTTCTCAGACAATTATACGAACTTTGAATAGTTCTTTGTCTTTTACTACCATTATCCAATATTTCAAAGGTCACTTGCCTCGTTTTTCCCTGAGGCGGGGGAATATAAGTTTAGGGACACAAAAAAGCGTGAAACTCACCTGTCTTCACGCTCCTTGAGGCCTTCGCACTGCCCGAATAAAGTAGAAAAACAACCGAAATCCACGCTCGATATGTATACCCGCCCGCCCTTAGCGAGCGTGGATAGATAATACATATCCACGGGACATTCATTGTTGTTGTCTGGACTTTATTCTTTTGAAAGTTGCGAAGTTTCAAGGAGTCGCAAACAACGTTTCAATAAACGCCTTTATTATGTCACCGCTTTTTTACGCTGTCGGAGCCAGCGGTCTCATTTAACGTCCGAGACATGACGGTACTTTTATGGATTTTAGACACAAAATCTGCGCCGATGACGACGCCTATAAAGCCTATTTACCAATTTCGGCGACAAAGATACTACTTTTTAATGACTTATGCAAATAAAAGTGATTTTTTTTGGTAAAATGACAAAAAAAGCGCTCTCGCGCCTAATAGATCTATTGTTTTTGGGGTAGAAATGATAGACTTTTTTGATTCTACTTTGCTGCTATTACCTATCTTTAATAATTACCTTTCTTCTATTTTATCTTTCTGCATCTCCCTGGCATCGAGACGTCGTCGAGATACCGTCGAGCGGTGGCAAATACCTTTGGGCGCTTCACACGGATGAGTGACTTCCTATTAGTTATTTTCAGATTGATTTTTGACAAAAGAAAATAAGAACAACTTGTAGGGAACAAATTGCTCTTATTTTGACAAATAAAAAAACAAATTCTCAATCTTTGTGATCAAGAATTTGTAGAGTAATCAAAATGGGAATACCTATTATCGCATCAAATCCGCTAAAGTGATTTCGTTCTGTACGATGCTGCTATGAGTGTTACGTTTCAGCCCGTAACTGGTGACCAACGTTAGGCGAATGGACTTGCGGGATTCTGCATGGTTTTGAAACTGAAGAATGCGATTTTCAATCTTATTTCTCTCTGCATCATCCATCTCATATTCCGAACGGCTGAACTTCATCGCGCCCAAACATCGGTTC
>DFEE01000015.1:68897-74002 GCA_002368645.1 Bacteroidales bacterium UBA3810 | reverse complement strand
AAGGCAACATCCGCGACTACGCAACGATTAACCAACTGATCTGTCTGAGTAACATGGAGAACCTTAATGCGGTCTTTATCCATGAAGGTATGCCGCAAGGCGAACGTCTCCAGAAACTCAATCAAATAGCCATCCAGCAAATGACCGTATTGGAAAATGTGGAGAGCAAACATATTTTGAAAGGATAAAATAAATCGTCCCCCTCCGAGATGTAAAACAGGAGAAAGTATCGACCACATTTGGTCGATTAATACCAAACATAGAAACAAACAAAAATCTTCCTATGGCATAAAACAACAGACAAACAACATACATAAATAATAAAGCATTCAGTTAAGAGCTTGGATTGTTGAAAACTGGACACTTTCGAACCTATAAGACCAAGAACAAGGCTTTGAGTGCTCATGCGTAAGCGTGAGCCTTGTTCGGTAGATATTTGGTCTTATAAGGTAGTCCAGAAATCCTCGAAAACCCAGATTGAAGCTAACAAGCCTCACGTTTTTCGTGTATATACTATAGTTAAAGTAAGCCAATCCCCAAAGGCGTAAGAGGGGGAAAACAACAGAAATATGAAAATCAATTATTTTATTGGAGCAGTACTCTGCTGCGTTATTATGGTTGCATGCCAAAACAATGAACCAAACAAAACTGATGAAGGAAACAAAACTAACACCGAAATCACCAATCAGTTAAGTGACATGGTGGATGGTATCGGGAGAATCGTTAGTACGAAAAACTTAAATGACGGCTCCATTGTAATGACGGACGATAAAGGAAATACGATAAACAAAGACAAAGACGGGAATATTACGATTGTCACAGAGACAGGAGAAACTATCACCATTGATAATAGTATTTATGAAGACACATCCATTTCCAAAGATAAATGGTATCACTCTACTTGGAAAGGGAGAGTTTACCATGAACTTATAATTGTACCTAATAAAGAGGATCCACAAAAATATAAACGCACTTTTATTGACTATTTGAAAAATTATGGCTTTAACATTCAAAACTTGCCTTCTTATACCGTTGATTCAACCAAAACACATCAGAATTCAGTAGATTATATCAATTTACACTTTAACTATACCACTTGTAGCTGGCAGCATACTGACTCAGTTACAGAGACTACAGAAACAGGAACTTATACTTACACAAAATATCGCATGACAGAGCAACAAGTCGGAGATTATAAACTTGTGATAAAAAATTATGGAGGTTATGAAAATCATGCGTATATCATTCATAATGACTCTGCTCTATATCATTGCCCAATTGACGCAGATAGTACTCTAACAATAGAATCTGAATTCTCAATTAGCAATAGAACAGAAAAATTAACAACATCAGTCAATACTACATATTTCAATTATCGTCGTGTAAATGATACTCAGATTGCATTGATAAACAACTCAACATCATATTTATTAAATGAGAAAAATAGTTCAAATATGCCTGAAATGGATGTATACCAAGACAGAAAATCTCAGAGTATTTATCTTAAGTTAGTATCTTTATAATCTTCAAATATTAATCTTATGGTAACAGAATTAGTAATCGGTATTGTTGGTAGTTTGATTGCCAGTATAATTATCTGGCTATACCATCGTATGAAGAATCAATCAGTTAATGAACTGATGAAACAATTAGTGAGCCCAAAATTGACAAAGAAAGAGAGCCAGGAGATTCTAAAAAAGATGAATCTCAAATTGGGTATGAAGATTAAATTAGAATATATCCGAAATTTTGTACCAGGCGAAACAAAAATTGAAAAGGCATTTTTAGATATTTGTGAGAAGAATGACATCGAGCCAACCAAAGAAATATGTATTAAGTTCTTGGGGTACGATAGTTCTGCAACAAGGGATAAGTACTATAAACTCAAAGCTAATCCAACGGTTCCAACACATGTAGAGATTCTGCCAAACAAAAAACCTGTTAACACCAATAATAAGCAAGTTGTTTACATGTCTGAATTGCTAAAAGAACGCTATCCGGAAACATGTGGTAATTTGATTAAAATCCTCGAAAAGCATAATACAAACTATGCATTTATAAAAGGCACTAAAGATATTTGGTGTCGCGATTATATGCCGGTTCAAACTGAGTTGGGAAAACTCATTCAGTTTAGATACGAACCAAGCTATTTGAAGGGGAAAAAGGAATGGGAGGAAACACGGTCTGACACGAAGGAAATATGCCGATTAAATAACATAGACGCTATTTTCTCAGATATAAATCTGGATGGAGGAAATGTACTGATATGCGATGGCAGAGCTATTATTTCAGATAGATTGTTTTCGGAGAATCCGGAGCGTGAGAAAGATTCATTGATAAAGGAATTGTCTGAACTGTTAGAGTGCGAAATAATCATAATCCCGGCGCTAAAATCTCAGGACGAGGATTTAACAGGGCACGCAGATGGAATGGTGAGATTTGTGGACAGAAACACACTTATTGGCAATGAACGTAAACCGGATGAATACAAATACATGAAAGAAGGCTTGCAAAAGGCATTGGACTCCTTCAACCTTGCGTATATTGATATCCCATATTTCATAGACAAAGATCCTAAACATCCGTATAGTGCTATCGGTATTTATGTAAATTATCTGGAATTGGACGATTTAATCGTATTTCCTGTATTTGGAAAAGAAGAAGATCAAAGAGCATTGGATATTATCAAAAAGACCTTCCCCGACAAACATATTGAACCAATCAATTATAATGATATCGCTAAAGAAGGCGGGCTTCTGAATTGCACCACATGGTGTGTAAGTGTCGAAGAATCTGTAAATATGTGATTCTTAATAACAGGAACTTTTCCGCCTCGTTCCAACATCGTTTCAAATAGCAGACGTTGCGCTGACCTTAAGCACCTCTTGTACTGACTCTAGTGTAAAGCCAAAATCTTAAAAATCGGAAACTTTTGAGGGACGAGAAGAGGCAATTTTCGGGGTGCTATCGTCGGGTAGGTGTGCCGTATGCCTCTCGTACGCCGGTAGTAAGCCTGTCGTGAGGGGTAGAATCTTAATAATCGGCAATAAATGATCATTCAAAAAAGAGTTTGTTTATAGGTATAATGGCAGTTTCAGGAATAAAAAATATAAATAAAATGCATTTTCTGTACGCAAAATACTAATTTCTCTTGCGGGATTCAAAAAAAAGTTGTACCTTTGCACCGTGATTTCGGAATTAGACATATTACGGCCTTTGGGAAATATCCCTGTTTCTACGGATGTACTGAAGTCCTTGTTACGTGAATATACTAATCCCAACGCAAAAATCGCGTTGTGGATGAAGCAAGGTTATCTTCTTCCTTTAAAGCGTGGCTTATATATTATCTCACCACAATTGACACAAACAAAGCCGTGCATAGGGCTCATTGCTAATCACTTGTATTCACCCAGCTATGTTTCGCTTCAGTTTGCCTTGCGCGAGTACGGACTCATCCCCGAATATGTTCGGACGATTACGAATATAACCACTTGCCACGCGCGTAAGTTTGAGAATGAGTTGGGAATCTTTTCTTACCATTCTGTCAACCGTGCGTATTTTGCATTGGGTATTACTTCGCGTACGGAAGGGAATAGTTCCTATTTGATAGCGACACAGGAGAAGGCTTTGGTGGATACGATTCTTTTTACCCGACAAGTACCTGCTTCACTCATCGGCTTGGAGCAATTCTTGGCAGAAGATTTGCGTTTTGACATGGATGCACTTCCGCAGATGAAAATACCTCTTTTGCATGCTTGTGGCGAAGTGGCTTCCAAGCAAACCATCATACAAAATCTAATCAAACTATGCCAACGATGACCATCTTTGATGAAATGGTAGCGGCGTACAATCCGCAAAATGTCACACAAAAGACTAATGCGCAACACCAAGTAATGCAACAGATTGTGCTTGCCGGCTTGCAAAAAGGCGGGTTCTTTGAGCATGCTGCATTCTATGGAGGTACATGTTTGCGTATTTTTCATGGTCTTCCGCGTTTTTCCGAGGACATGGATTTTACGTTAGTGGAGAAGAATCCTGCTATACATTTGGAGAATTATTTTCACCCCATCCGTGAAGTGTTTGCGCTCACAGGAAAGGATGTTGTGATTACCAAGAAAGAGAAACTGCATTTCGGTCGGGTTGAGTCGGCATTTCTCAAGGAAGATACGACTGCCTATGACATCGCTTTCCAAACAGAAAAAACTATCAAAGTGAAGATTGAGTTGGACACGAATCCTCCTTTGCTCTTTGACACGGAGCAGAAACTGATGATGCAACCGTATTCGGTGATGATTCGTTGTTTAACCTTGCCGGATCTCTTTGCCGGAAAGATGCATGCCTTGGTTTTCCGTAATTGGAAGACCCGCATTAAAGGCCGCGATTGGTATGATTTTGAATGGTATATACGGCATAATATCCCTCTTCACTTTGCCCATTTGCAAGAACGAATCCGGGAATTTAATGGGCAAGAAGTCACGCAAGAAGAGTTCATACATTTGCTCCGTGACAGACTGGCAAACGCCAATATCAATCAAGTGAAAGAGGATGTGCTTCCTTTTGTCAACAATCCTTCTGAATTAGACATCTGGTCCAATGAATATTTCGCTCTTTTGGCTGATAGATTGATTTTTAAATAAATCTTTATCGTCAGGTATCTCTCGTAAACATGTGTGAGACACGACTAAAAAATCAACGCACTCCCGAATGAGAGTGCGTTGTTGTTATCCTTACTCCCTCTCTTGAGGAGAGGGCATGGGAGAGGTTTTACGCTTCGTCCTCTACGGCGGCTTGAGCTGCTGCCAGACGTGCGATAGGTACACGGAAGGGGCTGCAGGAAGCGTAGTTCATGCCGACACGGGCACAGAACTTAACGGAACTCGGCTCGCCGCCATGCTCGCCGCAGATACCGGTACGGAGTCCCGGACGAACGGCACGACCTTTCTCTACCGCCATCTTGATCAACTGACCTACACCGTTCTGGTCGAGTACCTGGAACGGATCGACTTTCAGGATCTTCTTCTCTAGGTAAGCCGGCAGGAACGAAGCGATATCGTCGCGGCTGTAACCGAAGGTCATCTGGGTCAGGTCGTTGGTACCGAAGGAGA
>DFEE01000015.1:67501-68844 GCA_002368645.1 Bacteroidales bacterium UBA3810 | reverse complement strand
AGGTCGTTGGTACCGAAGGAGAAGTACTGCGCCTCTGTAGCGATGCGGTCTGCAGTCAGAGCAGCACGCGGAATCTCGATCATTGTACCGATCTCGAACTCAACCTCTACACCATACTCGGCAAATACCTCTTTCGCTACGCGCTGGATAATCTCTTTCTGCTGCTTGAGCTCATAGAGAATACCGATCAGCGGCACCATGATCTCCGGCATCGGGTTCTTGCCCTCCTTCTTCAGTTCGCAAGCAGCGGAGAGGATAGCGCGGGTCTGCATAGCGGTGATCTCCGGGAAGGTGATTCCCAGACGGCAACCGCGGTGACCCAGCATCGGGTTGTTCTCTGCTAACTGAGCTACACGGGTCTGGATCTCCTCTACGGAAACGCCCATCTCTTTCGCCATCTGCTCTTGTCCCTTCAGATCATGCGGAACGAACTCGTGCAAAGGCGGGTCGAGCAGACGGATGTTCACAGGCAGTCCGTCCATAGCGTCCAAGATACCCTTGAAGTCAGCCTTTTGGTACGGCAGCAGTTTAGCCAGTGCTTTCTCGCGGCCCTCGCTGTCCTTAGCCAGAATCATCTCACGCATAGCGATGATCTTCTGGTCGTCGAAGAACATGTGCTCGGTACGGGTCAGACCGATACCCTTTGCGCCGAAGGCACGTGCCACAGCAGCGTCGTGCGGGGTATCAGCGTTGGTACGAACCTGAAGGTGTGTATATTTGTCGCAGAGGTCCATGAGTGCCTTGAAGTCACCGCTGAGTTCAGCAGCCTTGGTCGGGATCTCACCTGCGTAAACCTGTCCGGTAGAACCGTTGAGAGAGATATAATCGCCCTCTTTGTAGGTCACGCCCTCAATCTTAACGGTCTTGGCTTTGTAGTCCACCTGGATGGCACCTGCGCCGGAAACGCAGCACTTACCCATACCGCGAGCTACCACAGCTGCGTGGCTGGTCATACCGCCGCGAGCGGTGAGGATACCCTCAGCGGCGCTCATACCTGCGAGGTCCTCAGGGCTGGTCTCAATACGAACCATGATCACTTTGTGGCCGTTCTCATGCCACTCCTGTGCATCGTCCGCGTGGAAGACAATCTGTCCGCACGCAGCGCCCGGAGAAGCAGGCAGACCCTGGGTGATGACTTTCGCTTTCTTCAGCGCGTCCTTGTCGAAGACAGGGTGGAGCAGCTCGTCCAGTTTCTGCGGCTCGCAGCGCATGATAGCCTCTTTCTCGCTGATGACGCCCTCGCGTACGAGGTCCATCGCGATCTTCACCATAGCAGTACCGGTACGCTTGCCGTTACGGGTCTGGAGGAACCAGAGTTTGCCTTCCTGTACGGTGAACTCCAT
>DFEE01000015.1:67200-67439 GCA_002368645.1 Bacteroidales bacterium UBA3810 | reverse complement strand
TCCTGCATGTCGCGGTAGTGGTCCTCAAGCTTCTGCTGAATCTCGTTCAGTTCGGCATAAAGAGCCGGCATAGCCTCTTCCATGGACGGATATTTGCTTGCACGCTCTTCCTCGCTGATACCCTGGAGCGCTGCCCAACGGCGGCTGCCTTCCAACGTGATCTGCTGCGGAGTACGGATACCTGCTACTACGTCCTCACCTTGTGCGTTTACAAGGTACTCACCGTTGAAGAGGTTCTC
>DFEE01000015.1:67028-67154 GCA_002368645.1 Bacteroidales bacterium UBA3810 | reverse complement strand
CGTTGAAGAGGTTCTCACCCGTTGCGGCGTCACGGCTGAAGCAGACACCGGTAGCGGAGGTCTCGCCCATGTTACCGAAGACCATAGCCATTACGGAAACGGCGGTTCCCCACTCGTCAGGAATTC
>DFEE01000015.1:66082-66907 GCA_002368645.1 Bacteroidales bacterium UBA3810 | reverse complement strand
CGCAGATAGCGCCCCAGAGCTGCTCAATAGGATCATCCGGGAAATCCTTGCCGGTCTGCTCTTTGATAGCGGTCTTGAAACGCGCTACGAGGAGCTTCAACTCATCTACGTTGAGGTCCTTGTCCAGCTTGATACCACGGATCTCTTTCACCTCATCGATGATCTTCTCGAACGGGTCGATATCGGTCTTGTTCACCGGCTTCATACCTAACACGACGTCGCCGTACATCTGTACGAAACGGCGGTAGGAGTCATAAACGAAGTGCGGGTTGTTGGTCTTAGCCACCATGCCCTCTGCTACGGTATCGTTCAGACCGAGGTTGAGGATGGTATCCATCATACCCGGCATCGACGCGCGTGCGCCCGAACGTACAGAAACAAGGAGCGGGTTCTTCGGATCGCCGAACTTGCAGTTCATCAACTCCTCTACGTGCTTGACAGCAGCGTTAACCTCCTCGGTCAGTTCCTCAACAATCTTCTCCTGACCTACCTGGTAGTACTCGTTGCAGACTTCGGTGGTGATGGTGAATCCGGGAGGAACGGGCACGCCCACGAGGTTCATCTCCGCGCAGTTAGCGCCCTTGCCGCCCAGCAGCTCACGCATTTGTGCATTACCCTCGGCCTTACCGTTACCGAAGGTGTAAACTCTTTTCTTCTTTTCCATTAGTTAAATGTATTTATTATAATGAATAATGTGTTTCTCATCAAATCGGCAAATTTAGCGCCGTTTTTCTCGTGCTTTACTGCACTCGATTAAAAACTGCGTGATTTAGCGCTGTTTTTCTCGTACTTTACAGCATTCGATTAAAAACTGCGTGATTTAGC
>DFEE01000015.1:0-65956 GCA_002368645.1 Bacteroidales bacterium UBA3810 | reverse complement strand
ACAGCACTCGATTAAAAACTGCGTGCAAAGGTACTACTTTTTTTTGATATATGCAAGCCCGCACGCATTTTTATTCCCTTTTTACTTTTCTTGACTTTATTCTTGACCCATTTTTGACCCATTCTTCGCCCATTCCTCGCACCATTCTTCGCCCCTAACACGCTCTCCCCCTCTAAGAGGGGGCTGGGGGGTGTCCTGAGAGGGGGCTGGGGGGTGTCCCTCATCAGTCTTTCATAAGACTCCGAGTGGGTGATTAGTGGGTGATTAGTGGGTCGTTAGTGGGTCGATAGTATAACGTCAATGTAACAAGAAAGGAAGAAAAAGGACTTGGTGCATCCGCCAAGATAGGCGGATTTGCATTTTCATCAAATCCAATGCAAAGGTACAAAAAAATTTTGATATATGCAAATTTTTGTCTATTTTCTTGCATAATTAAAAAAAATATAGTATCTTTGCAGCCGTTTTTGAACAAAACTAATACTAATCTAAAAACACAGTTTTATGAATGATGTAACAATGTTGATGTACGTCGTTCTGGCGGCATCAATTCTTGCCCTTGTTTTTGCGTACTATTTCTACCGCTCGATGTTGCGGAAAGAAGAGGGTACGGATCTCATGAAGAAGATAGCATCACATGTGCGCAAAGGTGCGATGGCGTATCTGAAGCAGCAGTACAAGGTGGTCACAATCGTCTTTGTGGTGTTAGCCGTTGTCTTTGCGGTAATGGCTTATTTCAATCTGCAGAACGGAATCGTGTGGTTTGCGTTCCTGACGGGCGGTTTCTTCTCTGGTTTAGCGGGATTTTTCGGTATGAAGACCGCTACGTACGCATCCGCCCGCACCGCCAATGCAGCGCGCCATAGCCTGAACGCAGGTCTACAGGTGGCTTTCCGCAGCGGTGCGGTGATGGGGCTGACGGTAGTGGGGCTGGCGTTGCTTGACATCGCAGGCTGGTTCCTGATCCTCCAGAAAACCGGTCTTCTCGCGCTTGTGGGCGCGGACGCGGACCTTATTACTATCACGACGACGATGCTGACGTTCGGAATGGGTGCTTCGACGCAGGCGTTGTTTGCACGTGTGGGGGGCGGTATCTATACTAAAGCCGCGGACGTTGGAGCCGACCTTGTCGGCAAAACGGAGTACAATATTCCGGAGGATGACCCGCGCAATCCTGCCACGATAGCAGACAACGTGGGCGATAATGTAGGTGACGTAGCGGGTATGGGCGCCGACCTGTATGAGAGTTACGCGGGTTCGATTTTAGCAACGATGGCGTTAGGCGCTTCCGCCTTTGCCGGAGCCGCCGTAGAGGGCATGCAGATGAAAGCCGTTCTGGCTCCGTCGCTGATTGCCGCGTGCGGCGTGTTGTTGAGTATTATCGGTATTTATCTGGTGAAAACGAAAGAAGGAGCGGGCATGAAAGAACTGCTGCGCGCGCTGAGTATCGGAACGAATACCGCCGCCGTTCTGATTGCGATTGCCACATTCGGCATTTTTGCATGGCTCTTCGGTACGGAAACGAGCCAATGGTGGCAGGTGAGCCTGTCGGTAGTCGTAGGTCTTCTCGCCGGAGTGATCATCGGTCAGAGCACGGAGTACTACACCTCGCAGAGCTACAAACCGACGCAGAAAGTGAGCGAGAGCAGCCAGACCGGTCCGGCAACGGTAATCATCAGCGGTTTGGGATTAGGCATGCTGTCCACTGCGGTACCGGTCATCACCGTAGGCGTGGCGATTATTCTGGCATATCTCTGTGCCAACGGATTCCATGTGGAGTTCAGCGCAGCCAACCTGAGCATGGGGCTGTACGGAATCGGCATTGCGGCAGTGGGCATGCTTTCGACGCTCGGCATTACACTTGCTACGGATGCTTACGGTCCGATTGCCGATAATGCAGGCGGTAATGCCGAGATGTCCGGTCTGCCGGCAGAGGTTCGTCAGCGAACAGACGCTTTGGACGCACTGGGTAATACGACAGCGGCAACGGGTAAGGGTTTTGCCATCGGAAGTGCAGCTCTGACAGCACTTGCGTTGTTGGCATCATATGTAGAGGAGATCAAGATTGCGCTGATCCGTACGGGCGAGGCACTTCCGAACGGGGTAGAGGCTACGAAAGCCACGCTTGTCGATTTCATGGACGCGTATAATGTCAATCTGATGAACCCGATTGTGTTAGTAGGTATCTTTATCGGCTCGATGATGGCGTTCCTGTTCTGCGGACTGACGATGAACGCAGTAGGCCGTGCGGCGCAGAAGATGGTAGAAGAAGTGCGCAGGCAGTTCCAGACCATCAAGGGAATCTTAGAGGGCAAAGCCGATCCGGACTACGCACGTTGTGTCGCCATCTCGACGAAGGGTGCGCAGCAAGAAATGTTACTGCCCTCCATTTTAGCGATCATCGTGCCGATTATCACAGGTCTGATATTAGGCGTGGCAGGCGTCTTAGGTCTGCTTATCGGCGGTCTGGCAACGGGCTTCGTGCTCGCTGTGTTCATGGCGAACGCCGGCGGTGCGTGGGATAACGCGAAGAAATATGTGGAGGAAGGTCATTTCGGCGGCAAGGGAAGCGACTGCCACAAGGCAACCGTGGTGGGCGACACCGTAGGTGACCCGTTCAAAGACACGTCGGGACCGAGTCTGAACATACTGATCAAACTCATGTCCATGGTCAGCATCGTAATGGCGGGTCTGACAGTGACCTGTCACCTGCTGTAATGCTGCAAGAAATCGGCTAAATAGATGCGCCAGTTGCGCCAGTAATGACCGCCTATCGTCTCAATGTAGCGATGGGCGGTCTGCTGTTTCTCCAACCGCTTGTGGTAGCGTTTGGAGTTCGGGTAGAAGATGTCTTTTCTGCCGACATAGACGGAGTAGTAGGCGCTGTCTTTGGGCAGTTGCTCCTTATGTACGACCGGCGAGAACATCCCGACGGCTTTGAAATACCCCGGAAGCGCATTTGCCGTGTTCGCCGCCATGCGTGCGCCGTCAGACATCCCTGCAATCAGGCGCTCGTCCGAGACGCGGTAGGTGGTGTCGATGAGCCGGGTCAGTTCGACCAGTCCTTTCTCTATGTTGTGATCGTGGCAGAGACGCGGGTAGCTGAAGATATTGTTCCAAAGTGTGTGGTGGCTCGGGCGGTCCTCGTGTACGCCGATATTGACATCGGGCATGACAAGAATCATGGGCTCGCACTTGCCGTCCGCTACGAGATTCTCCATAATGTTAATCGCCCGTCCCCTCTCGCTCCATGATCCCTCGTAGCCGTTGATCCCGTGAATGAGGTAGAGAACAGGGTAGCGCCTCTCCGGCTGTTCGTCGTATCCCACCGGCAGGTATATATTGACTCTCCGGTTCAGTTTCTCGTTCGTACTGCGCCACGTCGTATGGATAACCTCTCCCTGTTCGTAAGGCGTGCGGTAGAGGTCAGCCGCCTCGGAGCCGCCTACGTTGACGACATTCCACATGTGCATCTTCTGCCATGCCGTGTCGGGGTTGAAGGGATCCGGTTTGCGCTTGCCGTTCACACGGAAACAATAGGTGTACATCTCCGGACTGATCCGTCGTGTAGTGGCGTGGAAACAGCCGTCGCTCTGTTTTTTCATCTTGATCCGCCGCGTGTGGTCGGTGTACCAGGTGCTGTCCTCATCGGCGTAAAGAAAATCCGCCTGAACACTCACACGCTTTGCCGGTCCGCAGTAGCAGAAAGTGACGGTACTGTCCTCATTCACCTCCATGGTGGTGTAGTTATCGGAGAACCCGACCGGCTCTTCAGCATGCAGGGCCGGTACACACAAAAAGAATACAACAAGTATGTTAAAATATCTGTTCATCCTCTGTCTAATCCTCAAAAACCAAACGTATGTTATCGCACCAAACGATATTTCCCGGGCATCCGGTGAAGGGTTTCATGCTGCCTGCGCCCACCAGAATGATGATGTGAGTCGGGTTCAGGTCAGGCCGGAAAGCCAGTTCTTCCACCGGAACCATCTTTCCTTGTGTATTGCGTGCATTGACCGGGTGATCGGTAATGGCACCGAAAGGTGCATAATGGACAGGAACGCGGTGGTCGTTGACCCAAGAGGCCGTGGAGTGGCTGATTTTCTCATGCGCCGTCCCTACGCGGTAAGCGTAAATATGTCCGTCCTTTTCCCAACGGTGCTGGAGCAGCACCGTGATCTGTCCTTCGTCATGTCCGTTAACTTTCCTGACGCGTGTGCCGGCATCGGCGAAAACGACCTGTCCATCAGGCTGGATATGCGCCTTGTAATCGAGCATGAGCTCCTTGGGCCGCCCCTTGAAAGGAATACCCATATCAATGCCGGAGACGGGATTGGCGCCCTGTTTGAGTCCCACGGGATCAACCAGTCTGCCGGTATAGACGGAGCCGGCAGCCAGTGCCTTGAGGTCAATGCCGACAGCGGTGATGATCTCCAGCACATTCTCCATGCGGCAGCACCATCCGTTGCCGCGTTTGTCTGGCCGGACGGAGAGCGACACTTTCTCGATGCCGACTGCCCGTGCATGGGCATTGGAAGTGCCCCAGGGCGAGTCCGCAGACGGAGTGAAGGGTTTGTTGGAGCGGATAGTATCGGTAGGACCAACCATATAGAGTGCTTTGGTCTTGCCACCTATCAGTGCCGATTCCTTGATATACCGTACCGTCCACGACTCAAAATCGCCGTAGGGTATAAGTTCGATCCGCTCTTTCGCGTGCGCACAAAGAGCGGAAAACAGCAATAATAAAAATAGTTTATTCCTCACGTTTTGCTTTCTCGTTATCTTCTATTTCTTCTTGTAACATCTCCTCAAACTGTGTCACAGAGTTGCGGAGAGAGTAGCGTTTGGCGGACTGGTAGTACAGTTCCTGCATGTATCTCCGCTCGTTGGGATGGTCGAGCCAGTAGTCCCACGCTCGTGCCAGGTCTTTGGGATTGCCGGGCAGGAAAAGGCTGCGTCCGTCCAGTGCGAATTGCGGTGTTGCGCTGACCTCACTGTTGGCAATAACGGGAACCAAGCCCGTTGCAAACGCCTCGATACAGGAGATCGCCTCGCTCTCCATGTCAGAGGCGTGTACATATACATCGACCTGCCCCAAGAGGTCTATCAGTTCCTCTTTGCCTAAATAGACGAACATGGGCTCGTGCGGCAGGTTCTTGCCCATCTCGATATATTTCTCTTTCTCAGGTCCATTGCCGGCGAACACCAGTTGTATATCCTCCGCATACTTGCTGTACTGCACGGCGTTGATGATAACATCCTGCCGCTTCTCCTGGCTCAAACGCCCCACCATCATGATCACTTTCTTACCCTCAAACTCCGGTCTTCTGGCAGGCTTTCCGTGATCAATATAGTTCTTTCCGGCAATGAGGAAATCATCCTGAATACCGTTGCTGATGACGTGCATCTTTGCCGTATAGCCGCGGTCGATGACCATGTTCGCCATGAACTGCGAGGGGCAGTGTACGTGCCGGAAGTTATTGTACATATTATACCGGAACTGCTTGTAAAACAGTTCGTTGACCCAAGTCACTTTGCCCAGATAAACGGAGGAAGTCATGTTCTCCGGCTGAATGTGGAAGGCACCGGTGCAGGGTTTGCCGATGCGTTTGGCGTAACGCTGCGCCGTTGTCTCCAGCGCAAAGGGCAGGAAACAATGCACGATATCGGACCAATCCACCGCTTTTCGGATGATATTAAGCGCTTCATCGCCCCAGAATTTAGCAAAGTTGAAATCATGCTTGTCCATCAGCGGTTGGAAGATGGGCATGTGAAAATCCGGCACGTTAAAACGGTGCTCACCGGGTTCTCCCGTCGTCAGGATCATCACTTCATGCCCACGGTTACGCAACTCTGCGGCAAAACGCTGCGCGGAGATACTTGTTCCGTTGTTGCTTGTGTCGTACGTGTCAATGACAAAAAGAATCTTCATGATATATATTCTTGATTTTCGTGTTAACTAAATGGTACCGATTGCCAGGCATATGAGGCCGGTTAAGATGCCGGTCATGCAGAGGATTTTCTTCCACGGGTCTTTCTCGCGCAGGAAAAGGAGCCCGTATCCGAATCCGATCACCGTGCCGCCGCGACGGATGGTTGATACCACCGCAATCATCGAGTCAGGATCCTGCAACGCCAGCATGTAAACATTGTCGCTGATGACGAGGAAGAGTGAGATGAGCGGAATAGCTATCAGCGCCCTCGCATCGCTCCCTGCACGCAGAGCAGGACGGGTATGGTGGCGACGATGGTGGATGTAGCAAAAAGCGGTCATCATCACCGCCTGATAGAGCGTATAATAGACCTGCACGGCATTATGGTCATATAGCCGCATGATATATTTGTCATACAGCCCCGAACAGGCTCCTATAAGGATGGCTAACGCCAACGTAACATAATACTTCGTTTCGGGAATGTGCAACAGTTCCTTGGTATGCCCGGCAGGACGGTTAAAGAACGAAAAGACAAAGATGCTCCCTATCGCCAGTATTACGCCTGTCCATTGCCAGCTGTTCAGCCGCTCGCCGAAAATCAGCAGTGCGCCGATGAGAGTCCACATTGGCCGTGTAGCCTGCCATGGGCTTACAACGGAGATAGGCAGGTGCTTGAGTGCTACGTAGGCGCATATCCACGAACTGAGGACTATCGCCGATTTCAGTATGGTCAGCAAATGCCCATGCAGGTCAAGAGCCGGTACGTAAAAGAACGTGGTGCCCATTATCTCTGGCATCAAGCGCGAGAGCAGAAGCGGAACAATCAAAATACCCGATGAAATCAGGATACTTGCTGTCAAAACGTCCACGACAGAGTTGTCGTGGAGCGCAATTTTCTTGCTGATGTCGTAGAACCCCAGACACAGCGCGGAGACAAATGCCAGTACTACCCACATCACTTATACAGGAATCGTTTGATGGAGCGTTTGGGCGTGTGTTCAAAAGGTTTGTCCTGTACTTCGATGTTCGATACTTTGCTGTACGAAGGAATGAGGTGATTGAGTTTCTCGAGATTCGCTTTCATGAGCGCCTGTATCTCCTCAATGGACATGCGTTTTGTCAAGGTTTCATCGGGGAAAACGAGGGCTACCAACTTCCCCTCCCGCTCTACGATGAGCGATTCGCCTACTGCCTCTTGGTTATTTAGTTTATCTTCGATCTCTTCGGGATAGATATTTTGTCCGGAGGCCCCCAGGAACATGGTCTTGCAGCGTCCCTTGATATAGATGTTGTTTTTCCGGTCTAATCGTCCCAAGTCGCCTGTTCTGAGCCATCCGTCCCCGGTGAAAGCGGCTTTGGTAGCCTCCTCGTTTTTGTAGTAGCCCATCATCACGTTCTCGCCTTTGACGAGAATTTCGCCGATGCCTGCTTCGTTGGGATTGTCAATTTTGACCTCCATGTTCATGACCGGCACGCCGCCTGTACGCGCCTTGAAGTATTTAGGTGGATTGCCTCCGATGAGCGGACCGCACTCCGTCATTCCATAGCCGATGGACAAGGGGAAATGGATGTCCATCAGACATTTCTCTACAATGGGGTTCATCGCAGCACCACCGCAGATGAAGTACCGCAGTCTGCCTCCGAAAGCGTTTCTGAGCCCGCTTCTCACATGTTTCTTGAGTATGTCTCCAATCAGCGGCGTGTGCCAGAATGCGCGGATGACACGTTTGCTGAGCATCGGATCCAGATTCTTTTTGTAAATCTTCTCGATGACCAGCGGAACCGTCACCACAAGGTAAGGCTGTACATCCTTCAGCGCCTTCAGGAGAATAGAAGGGGTGGGGGATTTGGTCAGAAAATAGATATGGGTACCGGAACTAAGCGGATAAAGTAACTCGCATATCTGGCCGAACATATGTGCCAACGGGAGCATTGAGACCAACCGCTGTCCCGGATCAACGGGCAGCATCTGCATCCCCACCTCCACGTTGTTGGAGAGTGACCGTCCGTTGAGCATCACACCCTTCGGGCTACCGGTCGAACCGGAGGTATAGTTGATGAGACACAGTTTATCAGGATCGGCGGTGAAACGGATATCCTCCGGCTCAATGCCTTGCGGATACTTGGTTTTGAAGAGCCTGTCGATTTCTTCTTTCTTCGGCATAACTTGTCCTTCTGCGGTGTAAAGCGGTCTCCAGTCCTCCAGAGACAGCGCTCCTTTCAGTTTAGCAGGCAGGGGTTGGTGTTGCAACTCTTTCCACACATACGGTCCCACAAACAGCAGTTCACTGTCCGAGTGCTCCAGAAGATGTGCGATATCCTCCGCTGTAAAATCCTGCAGAATAGAGACACAAACGCCCTCGTAGGACGCGATAGACAGGTACGCTACCGCCCAGTTGGCGCAGTTACGACCCGCCAACGCAATCTTGTCACCAGGCTTGATTCCCATTTGTTCAAACAGCACGTGTAGCCGTAACATCTCGATTGCCAATTCCCCGAAGGTGTACTCGTGGGACTCGTTGTAGTCAGTCAATGCAGCATCATTCCATTGATGCGCCATGACATTCGTCAGATAGTCTAAGTAATGTTTTACCATAAGCCTTAAAATTATCTTACTCCGGCACAATTCCGATTTTCGCTGCAAAATTACTAATTTTTTTTCAAATACGCAAATAATTTTGCATATTTTGTTCGTATAGCCATAAAAAACAAGTGCGCGGCTTCCCAGCTACGCACAAGCTTCGCTCCCGAAGGAGCCTATACTTACTCACTATATAGTTACTTGTACAAGTAACGTTTGATAGACCGTTTCGGTGTTTTCTCAAATTCCGAAGCGACTAATTCTATTGCACTAATCTGGCTGTATTGCGGCAGATTCCTGTTGGCAGCAACGCGATTCTCCTCCATCTGTTGGGTCAGACTCTTGTTGCCTAACAGTTTCTTGCCATCCGCCGATGTGTCGGGATAGACGAGGGCCACCAGCTTATGATCGCGATCGACTACAATTGACTCTACAATGCATGGCAGAGAGTTCAACTTGTCCTCCAATTCCTCCGGATAGATGTTTTGTCCTGAAGGGCCGAGGATCATGTTCTTCGACCTACCGTGGATGAAGATGTTACCGTCCTTATCCAATACCCCCAAATCGCCGGTACGCATCCATCCATCCTCGGTGAAGACGGCTTTGGTAGCCTCCTCGTTTTTATAATAACCTTTCATGACATTGATTCCCTTTACCTGGATCTCACCATCCTTGTGGATCGGATCCTCGCTGTCAATACGTACACGGCATTGCGGCAGGTCTTTTCCGCAGGAATGGAACTTATATGCCCACCAGTCTTCGTAGCTGATTAGCGGTGCACACTCCGTCATTCCGTACCCCACACAATACTGGAATTTAATATCATGGAGCACTTGCTCTACCTCTCCGTTCAGTGCAGCGCCACCGATAATCAGGTAACGCAGACGTCCGCCGAAAGTCTTGTCCAGACCCTCCTTGACCTTACCGCGGATGATGCGGTTGATACCCGGAGTTTTCCAGAGTACCTTCATCAACGGGCTGCTAATCTTCGGCAGTACACCTTTCTTCACAATCTTCTCGATAACCAGAGGCACGGTCAGAATCATGAACGGCTTGACTTGTGCAAAAGCCTTCATCAGTACCGTCGGGGTAGGTGCTTGGGTGAGGAAATAGGTCTCGGCACCCTCGCATACCTGATACAGGAACTCGAACATCAGTCCAAACATATGTGCAATCGGCAACATGGAGAGCACTGTGTCGCCCGGCTTGTGAGGAATACGCTTGGCGGCGAATTCTACGTTGCCACTCAAGTTCAGGTGGGTCAGCATGACACCTTTCGGGTTACCCGTCGATCCGGAGGTATAGTTGATAACCGCCAGTTCATCGAGGTTATCGACAGGGTAGTGTATATCACTCAATTTGACGCCTTCAGGAAACGCTTTTTTGAACACCTCGTCCGCACCTTCGTATGCCTTGCGGAACTTATCATCGGCTGTCACTATCGTCATGTCGTCCATGAAGATGGTCGCCTTCAGACCCGTCATCTCTTTTGTGTCAATCTTTTTCTTGACATTCGGACCTACGTACAGGAGCACCGCCTCGGAGTGATTCACCAGACTATGGATACCTTCTCCGGTGAAATCGGGCAGAATACTTACTACCACTGCCTTGTAACTCTCCACTGCCAGGAAAAGCAATCCCCAATTGGCGCAGTTACGACCGCAGAGTGCAATCTTGTCGCCCTCCTTGATCCCGCACTCGCGCCAAGTGGTATGCAGTTTCTCTATAGCCGCGGCTAATTCTGCATAAGTATATCTGTTCTCGCCGTCGAGGTCAGCCAGAGCCAAATTATCCCAACGGCGAGCCATGGTGTTTTGTAAATATGTCAGGTAATGTTTTGTTGCCATAAAATGCTAATTCTGTTGTGCTTTATTCGATTTCGAGTGCAAAGGTACAACTTTATTTCTGAATAATCGTTCAAAAACTGCATTTTTTTTTATTTTTTCAGCAAATGGTGTAATTCTGAATATGTTTTCTGTAATAAAGAAAAGTCCATTTGGGTTTGACCGAGTCCCGGATCAAAGGTGTTCTTGACGTGTGTGAACATCAATGCAACCTCTTCTCTGTCTATATCATCGCGCACGAGTCCCGCGCGCTGATCAGTATATATAGCTTTGCGCCAGAGTTCCAGTTCTTTGAGTGCCAACCGTTGCGCCTTGCGGTGGAGGGCGGGGAACTTGCTATAGGCGGAGAACATAAGACCGTTGACATTGGAGGTGTTGATGGCTTTGTTGTCGAAAGTCAGCAGGGCTTCCTCCAGACTATGCAGGTATTCCTCGATAGAATCAATCATTTTGTCTATCCCTGCATCCTCTGGTACATTGTTGAGCGCGCGCTGTTTTGGCTCAATAAAATACCGCTCCATGCATTTGAGAAAGAGCTCGTCCTGGTCTTTGAAATAATAGTAGATGGTGCCACGACCGATGTCCAGCGCGAACTGCAGGTCCGTGATACTCACGTTCTGGTAGCCCTTGGTGGCGTAGAGCTCCATGGCTTTGCGGATGATATACTCTTTACGGTCTTTCATAATGTTCCAATGCCTCGTTCATAAGTCGTTTGCCCTCGGCGATGATTTCTTCGGCTTTGTCGAAATCAAAGGTATTATACGCGTACTGGCGCATGACGGCGTGTACGTCCGGCGGCGTGAGTTGGCATTCCATAATAGTGTTTTGCTGGATCTGCATATCATTCATGCGGTCTAAAATGCCGATGAAATTGGCACGATTCATGGGTTTGGAGTCCTTGCCGCTGATATCCATAGCCACAAGGATATCGCCTGCCATGCGTTGCACGACATGCAGAGGAAGGGGATTGAGAATACCACCGTCTATGAGCAATTTTTCTTCCATCCGCACGGGCTCGAAGAAAAGCGGAATACTGATTGACGCTCTCACCGCATCAAACAGACTGCCGAAGCGGAAAATCACCTCCTCTGTGTTCTGCATGTCCGAAGCCACGATGGAACAGGGTATATCCAGTTCCTCTATAGGCCGGTCGGGCACTACTTTCTCCAGCTCTTTGATAATCCGTTGCCCTTTGACAAGCGAATTGCTGCTGAGCAGGTTGATGTCCATCATACGGAGAATTAGCTGCTTGTCAACCCGCAGAAACCATTCTTTCGCCTCTTTGAGTTGTCCGGCGGCGTACATCCCGGCGATGATGGAACCCATGGAACAACCGGCTATGCTTGTGATAGTATAGCCGCGCTCTTCCAGTGCTTCGATGGCTCCGATATGCGCCAGTCCGCGCGCACCGCCGGAACCTAATACCAACGCAACATTCTTATTTATGATGGATGGTTTCAAACGGATGATTTATACCATTTTTGCGGGAACGAGTTTCTCGCGGATACGGATGCAGATGGTTTCACCTTTCTTGGCGTACGGCGTTTCTACATAGCCCATACCAATACCGGTCTTGGTGTCCGGGAGCATGATTCCGGAAGTTACGTGACCTATGTTTTTGCCGTTTTCATCGCATATTTCGTAGCCGTTGCGCGGGATAGCGCGTTCCAGACATTCAAAGTGTACGAGTTTGCGTTTTACGCCCTCTGCTTTCTGCGCCTGGAGGTAATCGCGGTCAATGAAATTTTTGGCGTCCAGTTTGGTAATCCATCCGAGCCCTGCCTCTAATGGCGAAGTGGTGTCATCTATGTCGTGTCCGTACAGGCAGTACCATTTCTCCAAACGCAGGCTGTCGCGGGCTCCCAGACCGATGGGAGCCAGCCCGAAAGGCATGCCTACCTCAAAGAGCGCATCCCATATCTGTTTGCCTTTGTCGGCAGGGAAATAGAGTTCAAATCCTCCTGCTCCGGTGTAGCCGGTGTTGGACAGAATAACACCCGGCACACCCGCAAAACTCCATTCACGGAAAGCGTAGTAGTCGATGGACTTGAGGTCGGCATCGGTCAGGAGTTGCAGCAACTCGGTTGCCTTGGGGCCTTGTACTGCCAGCTGACCGTAACGCTCCGATGCGTTCTCCAAAGAAATACTTTCCCATTCGGGGTGTTCATCTTTAATTTTATTGACCCATGCCCAGTCTTTGTCGATATTGCCGGCATTGATTACCATGAGATATTTGGTGGTGGAGTACTTGTAGATGATCAGGTCATCCACTATACCGCCTTTGCCGTTGGGCATACAGGTGTACTGCGCCTTGCCGGCTGCGATGACGGAGAGGTCGTTGGTGGTGATGTACTGCAGGAAATCGAGCGCTTTCTCGCCTTTGACCCAGAACTCGCCCATGTGGCTGACATCGAACACGCCTACACCCTCACGGACAATCATGTGTTCTTTGTTGATCCCCGTGGGATACTGGATAGGCATGTTGAAGCCTGCAAACTCTGCCATCTTTGCGCCCAGCGCGATATGGATGTCTGTAAACGGAGTGGTTTTTAACATAGTAATTTATAATTTAGGATACCGACGAGATGCCGACGGAATTCCGTAATTAATATTTATTTAACTCTTTTGATGATTTCGAGCACAACCTGACACGCTTTTTCCATCGATGGAATCGGCAGATACTCATATCGGCTGTGGAAATTCTCGCCACCGGCGAAGATGTTAGGGCAGGGGAGTCCCTCGAAACTCAGTCTTGCGCCGTCTGTGCCGCCACGGATGGGTTTGACTACAGGGGTGACTCCTGCTGATTTCATCGCCTCTTTTGCCAGATCGATGATGTGCATTACCGGCTCAATCTTCTCGCGCATGTTGTAATACTGGTCGCGAATCTCAATCTCTGCCGTGCCCTCGCCGTATTCGGTGTTGATTTTACGTACCAGATGCTCCATTTCGCGTTTGCGGTACTCGAACTGAGTGCGGTCGTGGTCGCGGATGATATAACTGAGTGTCGTCTCCTCCACGGTGCCGTTCATGCCGATGAGATGGTAGAAACCTTCGTATCCTTGGGTGTGTTCCGGTGTCTGGAAACGCGGCAGCATGACTGCTATCTGGTAGGCGATACGCATCGAGTTACGCATCTTGTGGTACGCCGTACCCGGATGGACGTTGAGACCGTGTACTCTGATCTTGCAGGCGGCGGCATTGAAGTTCTCGTACTCCAGTTCTCCAATCGCACCTCCGTCCATCGTATAGGCAAAACAGGCACCGAATTTCTTGACATCGAAATGATCCGCTCCGCAGCCGATCTCCTCGTCCGGCGTGAAACCGATACGCACTTTTCCGTGTGGAATCTCAGGGTGCTGTATCAGATACTCCATGGCGGTGACAATCTCCGCTATACCGGCTTTGTCATCGGCACCGAGCAGCGTAGTCGTGTCCGTTACAATGACGTCCTGACCGGAGTATCGCGGGTCGATATAATCGCGCTCCTCAGCCTTGACGATAGAGGTAGTCACGTTCTTTCCGCTTGCGTCCGGGGATGTGTCCATATGTGCGATGAAACCGACGACCGGTATCTGACTGCTGGCATCTGACGGCTGATTGCTCTCCAACGTTGCCATGATATATCCGTTGGAATCGAGAGAAACATCGGTCAAACCGATCTCTTTCAGTTCCTGCGTCAGATACTTGGCAAACTCCATCTGCCCTGGGGTGGACGGAGTCATGCCTGTATTCTCATCGCTCGTCGTGCAGAACGACACGTATTTCAGAAAACGATCTACAATATTCATTCGTAATCCGTGATTTGTCATTTGTAATTTGTAATCACTTGCCGCTGAAAGCACCCAGCAACGAACTCAATGCGCTTGCGTATTGAGCAGCGGTGTTGGCGTAGGTAGCAGCCTGTGAGGCGGTGCTCTGTGCCTGCGTAGCGGCGGTCTGAACAGCCTGAGTCGTCTGGCTCTGTGCATTCTTCAGCGTCTCACTGTTCTTCACCATGTCCACGAGGCTGTTGGTTACGGTCTGTACGTTGTTCTGGGTTACCAGACCGAGCGACGAAGCAATCATGCCTTTGCCGAACTCTGAGAGATAGGTTCTGTCTTTGAAGTTGTCCTTCAGCCCCTCGCAGTTGGACACCAGTGTCATGGTGTTCATAATGTTCTGCAGGTTCTTGTAGTCGTACTTGCCATCTACCTTGTACTGCGCATAGAGTGCCTGTAGTGCGTTGCCTGCGCCCTGACCTGCTACCAAAGCGGCGTTGGAAGCCGTGTTGGCGGTTGTCGTGGTTGTCGTTGCCGGTGTACTCTGTACATTGCTCGTACTGTTCTTCATAAATCCACAGCCTGCCATCATCAGCACTGCTGCCATCAAAATTACTTTTCTCATAATACTATATTCATTTTAGTTGTGTCATTGTTCTCAAACGCAAGGATGTTGTCGGTGACGTTTTCACCCATGGCTATCCGTCCCTCCCATGTGCCGGTACCGGTGTGCGGCGATAGTACCACATTCGGCAGGCTCAACAGTTCCGATGAAATCGCGGGTTCATGCTCATAGACATCCAATGCCGCACCGGCAATGATACCGCTCTTGAGCGCCTCGACGAGTGCTTCTTCGTGTACGTGTGCGCCGCGCGCAGTATTGATAAGGTATGCGCTGCGTTTCATCATCCCTAACTCCGGCTTGCCAATCAGATAGTGTACTTCCGGGGTATAGGGCAGGTTGAGACTCACGTAGTCACTGTCTTGCAACAGCGTCTGGAAATCCACGTACTCCGCCTGCTCAATCACCTCTCTGTGCCAGTCTGACGGTTGATAACTGACGGCTGACAGTTTTTTCCGATTATGATAAATCACCCGCATTCCGCTTGCCAGTGCCCGCCGTGCGAGCGCTTGACCGATACGCCCCATGCCGATGATACCGAGTGTCTTGCCATACAGCGAATGGCTCAGATTGCGCATCACTCCGAACTGCACTTCGCCCGAACGAACCAACCGGTCAAATTCACTCACCCTCCGCGCTATGTCGATCATCAGCGCAAAAGCCAACTCTGCAGTCGGCTCAACCACCGGTTGCGGGGTGTTTGTCACACGTATTCCGCGCTCACGGCATCCCTCCAAGTCGATGTTATTGTACCCCGCACCGAAATTGGCAATCAAGCGGAGAGCCGGCATCGCCTCTATCATATCACGGGATACGCGGTAGTCGAAAGTGCTAACCAGCACCTCCGCTTCTTCCCGTGGGGCGTAGAGTTCATGACCTGCCAAACGCCTGAATCCCTCTCGTGGCAATTCTGTGGTAAATGCAATCTTCATACCAATTCTGCTGCAAATTTACTGCTTTTTTTTGATATGTGCAAATAAAATAGCATAAAAATGTGCAAACGCTTGTGTAATCATCCAAATGTACTGTCCAACTGTAATTTTTTTACGGAGTGTCATGTAAAAAATCACCTATCTCTTGCATATGTCAAAAAAAAGCAGTAAATTTGCAAACTGATTCGTAAATCATAAATATGAATTTATAATGATATTATCCATGACTGGCTACGGAAAGGCCGAAATGATTTTCCGAGGACATAAATTGGTATGCGAAATCCGCTCGCTCAACTCCAAGTCAATGGACTTATCTACGCGTCTTGCCTCTCCGTTGCGTGCGCACGAGTTGGAAATCCGCGCCATGATTGCCCAACGCCTTGAGCGCGGCAAAGTGGATTTGGTGATAGAAGAGCAATCAGCCTCCGGTAGCCAGCCGGGGCAGACCTGCATCAGTTATATCAACTGGGGGGCGGCGAAAGAGTACGCCGACCAGTACAAGGCGCAGATGGGTGTAGCGGAGATTCCTGCCGCAGTGATGGCTGCTATCCTGCGTTTCCCGGACGTGTTGAAAGCGCCGGAGGACCACTCCGACCTGACCGGTGAAGAATGGGCATCCGTGCAGGCGTTGGTCAATAAAACGATAGAGGCGTTTATCGCGTTCCGTACGCAAGAAGGGGCGGCGCTGCAAGCCATGTTCACCGAGAAGTTAGACGGCATTGCCGATTTGCTCGCGCAGGTAGAATCGTTCGAGAAGGGCAGGGTGGCGAAGATCAAAGAGCGGTTGGAGCAAAACCTCGCCCAACTCTCCGCAGAGACCCAGGCGCAAGTGGACCGTAACCGGTTGGAGCAGGAGATGATCTACTACCTCGAGAAACTGGATATCACCGAGGAGAAAGTGCGTCTCTCCAACCATATAAAGTACTTTCGCGAGACGATGGCAGAGTGCCTTGATACGCAGAAAAACCATTCGGGTAACGGTAGCGGCGTGGGTAAGAAGTTAGGCTTCATCGCTCAGGAGATGGGGCGCGAGATCAATACCCTCGGCTCCAAATCCAACCAATCGGAGATGCAGATCATTGTGGTCAAGATGAAAGACATACTGGAACAAATCAAAGAGCAAGTACTCAACGTGTTATGATATATATCTTCTGTGCGCCTTCGGGCAGCGGCAAATCGACGATGGTGAAGCACCTGCTGACGATGCACCCGGACCTCTTTGAACTCTCCGTGTCTTGTACCACGCGCCCACCGCGAGGACAGGAGGTTCACGGTAAGGAGTATTACTTTATCTCCGTGGAGGAGTTCCAAAAACGTATCGAAAACAACGATTTTATCGAGTATGAGCAGGTCTACGACGGGCTCTATTACGGTACGCTCAAGGAGGAGATCGACCGCATTGAGGCGGCAGGTCGTGAGGTGCTCTTTGACGTGGATGTGAAGGGCGGTATCAACCTCAAGAAGATTCTCGGTGAGAAGGCAACCTCCATCTTCATCTGCCCGCCGTCGGTAGAAGAGTTGCGCCGCCGTCTGGAAGGACGCGGTGACACAAGTCCCGAGATGATCGAGAAAAGACTTGCGAAAGCGGAAGAGGAACTGTCCTACAAACCCTGTTTCGACCGTGTGGTGGTCAATGACGACCTTGAGCACGCCTTCGAACAACTCGACGCAATCATTGATGAGAATTGGAATATACGGCGGTAGTTTCAACCCGGTGCATTTCGGGCACGTGGGTTTGGCGAAATGGGTCATCGGGCATACCGACCTTGATGAGTTATGGTTCATGGTGAGCCCTCTTAATCCGTTGAAGGCTGATGTTTCCGTCTTTGGTAGCGCAAACAATCTGACTTCCAATTTCCGGAAGAGGATGGCGGCAGTGCGTGAGGCAATAAAGGGTATTCCCGGGCTGAAAGCATCGGATTTCGAGTACTCTCTCCCACGCCCGTCCTATACAGCCAACACCCTGCGCGAACTGCAAAAAAAATACCCCGACTATGAGTTCACACTCATTATCGGGGAAGACAATATAGCCATCTTTGACCGGTGGCGCGAGTACGAGTATATACTCGCCAATTTCCGCATCTTTGTTTATCCGCGGAAAGGAACCGTAGTCAATGACCAATTATCAATGATCAATTCCAAGAGCATTGTGTTCCTGAATGACGCTCCTCTTTTCGACATTTCATCAACCGCCATTCGCCGTTCGCAAGGACGCCAGTAACAGTCAGGTTCTCTTGTCCTGCTGCCGATTGCAAGGAAGGCAGATCGGACTCGTAGAACCCGCTCATCCAGAGCTCGCCGCCCGGTACCAGACAGCGGGCGTATAGTGGCATCTGTGCAAGCAGGATATTCCGGTGTATATTGGCGAGAATGAGGTTAAAAGGTGAAAGTGGAAAGTTGAAAGAGGATAGGTCTCCCAACCGCGAATCAATCTCCACGCCGTTCAAGGCGGCGTTCTCAAGGGTGTTTCGAACACTCTTGTCATCAATGTCGATTGCAATCACTTCCTGTGCTCCCTGTTTTTTTGCGAAGATACCCAAGACGCCCGTGCCGCATCCGTTATCCAATACCGTTTTGCCTTCCAGACAGGTATTCAGCAATTCTCCGATCATCATTGAGGTTGTCTCATGATATCCGGCACCGAAAGCGCAATGAGGGATAATCTTCACGCCTAAAAGCAGTTCCTGAACAGGGTGCTCCGCCTCCCATGCCGCATTCCAGTTCTCGTCCGGCACTTCGTCAACCGAAAACAGGAAACGGAAAGATGAAAGGTACTCCGTGATGACGGTCTGGTTCTGTAACCAAATGTCGGAGGGGATATAGTAGTCCGAACTGCCGGCAAGCTCCGGTTCTGAACCGGGGTCGATGGTGTCCACCCCCAGATCGCAGAGCTGCTGGTTGAAGAGATCTTGCTGCCACTCCTCGGCAAAGGAGGTCTTGATATGGATGACGTGATAGCGCATTACCAGCGATTGTAGTGTATATTTTCCGTTTTGTACTTATCCTTGACCTCGGGTTGTTCCGCAGGGACACCGACGGGGACAACGCAGAGCGGAATGATATGCTCCGGCAGTTCGAGGATAGTCTGTGTGGCAATTACGCGCTCGGCTATGGGATAAACGCTTGTCCACACAGCACCGAGTCCCATGGCATGGGCTGCGAGTAGAAGGTTCTCGGTAGCAGCCGAAGCATCCTGAATCCAGTAATCGGCTGCTGCGCCTTCAAGCGCTTTGCTGAGGTCTCCACAGGGAACGATAGCGCACGCCGCGCCGTTCTCGCAACGGGAGTAAGGTAGCTGTTTGCCTAATTCTGCAATGACGGATTCGTCGGTCACTACGACAAATGCCCATGGCTGTTGGTTGACTGCGGAAGGGGCAGCCATGGCTGCACGGAGAAGGGTGTCAATCTGCGCGTCAGAGATATTCTCCCCTGTGAAATGGCGTACGGACACGCGCGTCATAATGTTTTCTACTGCTTGATTTTCCATACTTTGTTGTTTTGTTGTGCAACCGATGAACATAATAGCACACAGGGCTGCAAGTGTGAGTTTTTTCATAGTCATTAATCATTATTCATTATTCATTATCCGCACCGCTTCTCCCACAAGGTAATTACTGCCACCGATGAAGATTGCGTCGTTTTCATCGGCATTTTTCAGAGCATAACGGATGGCCTCCATGGGAGACGGGATACTGACGGCTGAACGTTCGTGGCTGACTGCCTCCCAAAGTTCCAGCATCTCTTCCGCAGTTCTGGCGCGTTGGGTGTTGGGCGTGGTGAAGATGTAGTGATACTTCCCGCCTTTCGGAAGCAGTTGCATGACTACATCCGTGTCTTTGTCATTCACCATGCCGAAAACAATCCAGATATGCGGGTGGGGCAGCTCTTTGAGTTGTTCGGCAACATACTGTATGCCGTGGCTGTTATGTCCGGTGTCGCATATGACCAGCGGCTTTTCACGCAATGTTTCCCATCTGCCGCGCAGACCTGTCATAGTACACACTCTGGCGAAACCGTCCCGGATAGCTGAGGGCTGAATACGGATAGCTGCGTAGTTCTTCAGCACCTGTAGCGCGACAAATGCAGTCTGCAGGTTGTGCTCTTGATAGATGCCTTTGAGTTCGCAACCGGGAGCCTCATGCAGCCTGCGTGTACGCAGGTAACCGCACTGGTCGGCAAACCATATCCGGCAGCCGGTTGTCTCCAGACCATCACCCAGGATGCCGAGTACGCGCGCGCGTTCTATAAATATATTAATGGTCTGCGGGTGCGTTTCTCCGATGACACATGGCACGCCGGGTTTCATGATGCCTGCTTTCTCACGGGCAATCTTGGCGAGTGTGTCACCCAGGAACTCCGTATGGTCCATGCCAATATTGGTGATGACGGACAGAAGCGGTGTGAGTACGTTGGTGCTGTCCAGCTGTCCGCCGAGACCGACCTCCACTACCGCTATGTCCACACCTTCCCGCACGAAATAGTCGAACGCCATGGCGGTCATGGTCTCAAAGAAAGAGGGTTGCGCCTCGTCCAGAAACGGTTTGTTCCTCTTCACCCACGATGCCACTTCCTTTTCGGGAATGGGAGTCCCGTTGATGCGTATCCGCTCGGTCATAGAGACTAAATGCGGGCTGGTATATAACCCTACCTTTAGTCCCGCCGACTGCAACACTGCCGCAATTAGATGGGAGGTCGAGCCCTTGCCGTTTGTGCCCGCCACATGGACTGCTTTCAGGCGTTCGTGCGGGTTGCCCAGATGTCCCATAAGCCGGAGGGTGTTTTCTAACCCCGGTTTGTACGCCGCAGCACCTACCTGATGGAAAGGCGGGCGCGAGGAATATAGATATGCTACTGCTTCGCTGTAAGTCATGATCTGCCTATTACATTGAAATCAAGCACGTTCTCTAACCGTTTTTGCGCGAGCCATTTATAGAAGCGCGGCGTCACGCGGATAGGCAGCGACCGGCTGGTGAGCGCTACTTGCTGTTTATTACGGGAGTTACAGACCGTTACGTGGAGTCGTCCGTCACCCTTGTTCTCTTTGATCTTGTCTGCCAGTTCGTCGATGAGCTCGGCGTTCAGGTGTTCCAGATCAAGTCGCACGTTCATTCCCTCTGTGCGTTTGGTCTGTGTCTCGTTCAGCATCTCCACGTTGGTCACCACGAACTCAAACTCTGCCTCTTCGTCCTTCGCTTCGCGGAACCATTTTTGTCCGGCACCTTTCTGCTGCACGACACCCGAAACAAGCACATACAGATCCTTTAGCATGAGATGCCCGAACCGGCTGTAGGCGTTGCCGAACATGGCAAACTCATAACTGCCTGTATAGTCCTCTATTACGTAACGGCCGTAGGGATTGCCTTTCTGACTGATACGCTGTTCGGCGGAAGTGATGAGTCCGCCGATGAGACAGGGTTGGTTCTTATGCGTTTTGAGGAACTCGGAGGGCAGGAGAACTTTCTCCTCTAACTCCTCGCCGTTCTCTGCCATCTCCACGCGGATGCGTTTTTCTGCCTCCACGCGCTCCTCCGGCTTGCGCCATTTATCGAATCGGGTCAGCTCGTCTGCGGTGGTGTTGCACAACTCGCGGATCTCGTATTCGTATTCGTCTAACGGATGGGCGGAGAGATAGATACCGATCAGTTCTTTCTCCCTGTTGAGCCGCTCTATGGTGTCCCACCGCGGTACTTGCGGCAGTTCCGGATGCTTGATCTCCACCTCGATGTCAAAATCCGAGAAGAGCGAGTTGCTGTTTGTCGCCCGGTCTGCCTGCCACCGTTGCCCGTACGCCATCAGCAGTTCCAGTCCCGTCACGCCGTTGATATCTACGCCGAAGAACTGCTCGCGGTAGATGTCAGCAAAGCACTCGAAGGCACCCGCTCCCGCCAGATTCTCGATGGTCTTCTTATTGCATGACTGGAGATTGACGCGCTCCAGAAAATCGTATATGTCCTTGTATTTCCCGTTCTTCTCGCGCTCGGAGATGATTGCCTCCGCGGCACCTTCTCCTACGCCCTTGATGCCACCCAGACCAAAACGGATCGCACCTTGCTCATTGACCGTGAAGGACAACTCCGACTCGTTCACGTCCGGCTCCAATACGCTCAACCCGAGCACTTTGCACTCGTCCATCAGTTTGGTCACCTCCTTGATGTCGTCCTTGTGGACGGTGAGGTTAGCCGCCATGAACTCGGCAGGGTAGTGCGCTTTCAGGTACCCAGTCTGGTACGCCACCCATGAGTAGCACGCCGCGTGTGATTTATTGAACGCGTACGAGGCGAATTTCTCCCAGTCGTGCCATATCTTATCCAGCGTCTTGGGATCGTGCCCGTTGGCTTTGCCGCCGTCCATGAACTTGTCCTTCAGACTTGCCAGCACCGCCATCTGCTTCTTACCCATCGCCTTACGGAGTTTGTCGCTCTCGCCGCGGGTGAAGTTGGCGAGCAGACGGCTCAGGAGCATCACCTGCTCTTGGTAAACCGTCACGCCGTAGGTGTCCTTGAGGTATTTCTCCATCACGGGGATGTCGTATGTCACTTCCTCGGTGCCCTGCTTGCGGCGGATGAACTGCGGGATGTAATCCATCGGCCCCGGACGGTACAGGGCGTTCATGGCGATTAGATCGCCGATGACGGTCGGCTTCAGTTCCCGCAGGTATTTCTGCATGCCAGCCGACTCGAACTGGAACACCGCCACCGTCCTTCCTTCCTGGAAGAGCTTATAGGTTACCTCGTCGTCAATGGGAATATGGTCTATATCGACTTCCTCGCTGCGTGCCTTCTTTATGTTACGCAGGCACTCCTTGATGATCGTCAGCGTAATCAGTCCTAAGAAGTCCATCTTGATCAGTCCCACGGACTCTACTACGTGCCCGTCGTACTCGGTCACCAGCACGCGTTTCTTGCTGTTCTTGTCCTCTACCGAACTCAGCGGAGCGAAGTTTGTCAGGTCGTCTGCGCCGATGATCACACCGCATGCGTGTACGCCTACTTGCCGTATGGTGCCCTCTAACCGTGCCGCGTATTGGAGCATCGACCGCGTGTTCGGATCCCCCGTCTCATACTCCCGTTTCAACTCATCTACGTACTTGTAGCAGTTCTTGAGGTTCACTTTCGGTTTCTTCGATCCCGGCGGAAGATCCTTTAACACACTGTCCGGGAAATCACGATCGGGGACATAACTCTTCAGTTCGTTCACAAACGACAGTGGCACTTGTTGCACACGGCCTACATCGGCGAGTGCCGACTTGGTCGCCATCTTGCCGTATGTCACGATGTGTGCTACGTGCGTTTCGCCGTACTTGCGGCTCACGTAGTCCAGCACCTTGCCACGCCCGCAATCTTCGAAATCGGTATCAATATCCGGCAGCGATATACGGTCGGGGTTCAGGAATCGCTCGAACAGCAAGTCATATTTCAACGGATCCAGATCCGTGATCTTCAGGCAGTACGCTACTACACTTCCTGCAGCCGATCCACGACCCGGACCTACACTCACATCCAGTTCTTCACGGGCGGCACGGATAAAATCCATCACAATCAGGAAGTACCCCGGGAAACCCATGCTGATGATCGTGTTGAGCTCAAACTCAATGCGCTCTTTCAGTTCCTCGTCATTCTCCAACCGCTCCTGCCCGTAGCGCTCCAGCGCACCTTTCATCGTCAGGTGGCGCAGATATGCGCTCTCGAACGCCAGACGGTCGGGGTAATCCTCTTCCTTGCCGAACTCGGCAGGGATGTCGAACTTGGGCATGATCGGACCGTGGTCAATATCGTATATCTCCACCTTGTCCACAATCTCCTGAGTGTTCTCTAAAGCCTCCGGGATATCACTGAAGATGGCAGCCATCTCCTGAGGCGTCTTGAGCCACTCCTGCTTGGTGTAATGCATCCGGTTCACATCCGAGACATAGTGGTTCGTACTTAAGCAAATCAGGCGGTCGTGCGCCTCCGCATCCTCTTCGTTCACAAAGTGGCTGTCGTTCGTGCAGATGATCTTTACGCCGTACTTGCGGGCTAACGCAATCAGCACCGGGTTTACTTGTTTCTGACGCTCATATACTTCTACATCCGCTGCGGGCTTCTGAGTCTCGTGACGTTGCAACTCGATGTAGTAATCCTCGCCAAACAGCTCCTTGAACCACTTGACCGTCTCCTCCGCCTCCTTGAAAACACCTTGCTCAATCATCTCCGCAACGCTTAAGCCCTCCCTTGAGGGGAGGGTTTGGGAGAGGTTAGCCAATATCTTCTGTGGTAACTCACCGCCCAGGCAAGCTGAGCTGCAGATAATCCCTTCGTGCCACTGCTCCAACAGCTCCTTGTCAATCCTCGGGGTGTGGTAGAACGCATCAGACATATAGCCGTGAGACACCAACCGGCAGAGGTTATGGTAACCTGTCATGTTCTTCGCTAACAGAATCAGGTGCCACCCGGAACGGTCGATCACGTACGTACGCCCCTCGCCGTTCACCGCTTTGTCGTCTTTCATCGAGTGTCTGCTGCGACGGGCGCAATATACCTCGCAACCCACAATCGGCTTGAACGGTACATACTCCGCGCCTTTCTCCTCCGCCTCTGCCTTGCGTTTCTTGTTCACGCCCTTGCAGTAATCCAACAGGTCTTTGATGCCATACATGTTACCATGATCCGTCAGCGCCACAGCATTCATTCCTGTCGCGATACATTTATCCACTATCTCCTCTACTTTCGACAATCCGTCCAGCAACGAGTAGTGCGAGTGTACATGTAAATGTGTAAATCCCATATCTATCCGAATTAGGCTGCAAATTTACAACTTTTTTCTGATATATGCAAGTCCGAGTGCGTATTTTTTTACGAAAAACTCCCGCCCATGGGACGGAAGCTATGTATAGTGAGGTGCTCTTTTTCAAAGCGAAAACAGCCGTCATCGCGACGTCTGTTTTTCTAAGGTATTAGTCTGTTTATTTAAGGTACAAAAAAGATTGGTCTTGTTAGTGGGATTTGGTTCTCTCTCAAATCCGGTGCAAAGGTACTGCTTTTTTCTGATATGACCAAATTTATTTATATGTTATGCAACATAAATTGTAAAATGTACTTTGCAAAATGGCTATTTTCGTTCCAACTCAATCACTTCCAAGTCGTCAATCTTGCTTCCGTTGATGGTAAACCGCAGCAGTGTCTGGCAAGGCTGCCATCCCTGTTTACCAGCTGCGCCGGGGTTTATTGTCAGGAATTTATAGGTGCTGTCATATTGGATCTTCAGAATGTGGCTGTGTCCGCAGACGAACAGATCAATCCGCTGGTTTGGATCGTCATAATGCTCCAGAGCCTTGCGGAACATCGGTATCAGCCACGGGTTGTATTTCCCCGGATAACCGCCTATATGGGTCATCAGCACATTCACATCCTCTACCTTGAACCGGTAGAACTCACTCAACGAGTACCGCACATCGCCGCTGTCCATGTTGCCATACACCGCCCGTGTGGGCTTGAACTCCCGCAGCTTGCGCAGTACCTCGTCGCTGCCGATGTCGCCGGCATGCCAGATCTCATCCACATCCTTGAAATGCTCAAAGACGCGTTTGTCCAGCAGCCCGTGTGTATCGCTCAATACGCCTATTCGTGTCATTTGCGGGTCAGTTTGTCAATGGTGAAAATAGCGCCGATGATAGCTATCACGGCTATCGTGGCGAAGAAACATACATCCCTTAGATCCAGCACCCCGCGCGAGAGGGCGGAGTAGTGGTCCTGTAGGATCGTCCAGTAGAGCACGAAACAACTCAGCGCTCCGCAGATGAAACATACAATCTGGCTCTTGCTTACCGTGGCGCAGAGTAGCCCCACTGCCATGAACGTACCGCTCAGCAGGATCAGTCCGATGAACGATCCTAAGAAAGCACCGCTATCTAAATTACCCATCGGTTCCGCCATGTACGCCACTACAAAATAATGCACGAAACACGGCAGCAGACCGATCAACACTAAGGTCCATGCCGCCAGATATTTGGATACCATGATTTTTGTTAATGATACTGGTTTCGTGCGAATGAGATTCCAAATCCCGCTCTGTCGCTCTTCGGATAACAGACGCATCGTCAGTGCCGGACACAGCAGCATGAACAGCCATGGACTCAACTGGAACAATCCATCGACTTGGGCATACCCCGAGTCAATGATATTCCACTGACCCGGGATCACCCATAGGAAGAGACTGATCGCCAGTTGGTACAACCCGATCACGATATACGCAATCGGCGTCGAGAAATAATATCGAAGTTCCTTCTTATACACCGTACACCATACACTTTACACCGTACACTATTTCTTCACCGGAGTCTTCGGGAAGATAATCCAGAACGCGATAGCGACTACCAACGCGTACGCTGCGAACGTGTACCACGACATCTTCCAGCCGTCCCATACCTGCGCAAACTCAGCCGCCTGACCAAGCGCATAGACATTCTTATTTACAATCGCTTGCGCACCTAACGTACCGATAGTAGCACCTACGCCGTTGGTCATCACCATGAACAGACCCTGGGCGCTCGACCGCATCGACGGGTCCGTCTCCTGATCTACATACAGCGCACCGGAGATATTGAAGAAATCGAATGCAAAACCGTACACCACGCAGCTCAGTACGAACAGCAGCACACCCGGCATGGCAGGATTACCGGCGCCGAAGAGCGCGAAACGCAGTACCCACGCAAACATGGCCATCAGCATCACGTTCTTGATACCGAACCGTTTCAGGAAGAACGGAATCAGCAATATACATACCGCCTCGCAGATCTGGCTGATCGACACCAGCATCGTACTGTGCTGTACCGCAAACGTCTCTGCGAACTCCGGTGCAGCGGCGAAACTACCGAGGAACGGAGTGGCAAAACCGTTGGTGATCTGTAGACTCACGCCTAAGAACATACAGAAGATGAAGAACAGCGCCATCTTCTTCTGCTTGAACAGCGCAAACGCCTTCAGTCCCAATGCTTCTACCAGATCCACCTTGCCTTCTGTCTTCTTGATCTCGCAGTTCGGCAGTGTCAGCGAATAAGCGGCTAACAGCAGACTCAGACCGCCGCTGACTACAAACTGATGCGCCGTAGCCTGGTAACCCATCAGATCGATGCACCACTCCATGGCGATGAAGCCGACCGTACCGAACACTCGGATCGGCGGAAAATCTTTGACCGTGTCCATCTCTGCTTTCACCAGAGCGTTGAACGCAACCGAGTTAGTCAGCGCAATCGTCGGCATGAAGAACGCTACCGACAGCGCATAGAGCGTGAACAGCGGACCGAACTGCACAGCGTCGCCGGCGCTCAGACCATAGACACCCGCAGCGCCCATGAACAGACCGGCTAACAGGTGGCACAGACTCAGGCACTTCTGCGCCGGAATCCATCGGTCCGCTACAATACCCATCAGTGCGGGCATGAAGATTGACACGATACCCTGGATAGAGTAGAAAATACCGATGTGCGTACCCATGCCGTGCTCGGCAAGGTAACGGCCCATGCAGATTAAATACGCGCCCCATACCGCGAACTCCAAGAAGTTCATCACGATGAGGCGGATTTGTAAAGATTTGTTTTTCATAATAGTATTATTTAATTCTTAAAATTCACTCGTAAAGTGGAATTTAATATGCTTGTAATCCTGTTGCGCCATGTTCAGCACATACGCGCTGTCCGCCATGAACACATCGCGACCCTCTTTATCCGTCGCCATGTACTGCGCCTTGCGTTTCTTGAACATCTCCAGTTCCGCATCATCCTCGCTCTCTATCCAGCACGCCTTGTACATCTGCAGCGGTTGCCACCGGCACTTGGCCTGATACTCATGCTCCAGCCGGTATTGGATCACCTCGAACTGCAACTGACCTACCGTACCGATGATCTTCCGTCCGTTCAGTTGGCTCACGAAGAGCTGCGCCACACCTTCGTCCATCAGTTGGTTGATACCTTTCTCCAGCTGTTTCTGCTTCATCGGGTCGGCATTGTCAATATACTTGAACATCTCCGGCGAGAATGACGGCAGCCCCTTGAAATGCAGTTTCTCTCCGGCGGTCAGCGTGTCGCCTATCTTGAAGTTACCCGTATCCGGCAGACCCACTATATCGCCTGCAAACGCTTCATCGACGGTCTCTTTCTTCTGCGCCATGAAGCACGTCGGAGCAGCGAAACGCATCTGCTGGTCCTTGCGCACGTGATAATAATAGGTGTTCCTCAGGAACTTACCGCTGCAGATCTTGAAGAACGCGATACAGCTCCTGTGGTTCGGGTCCATGTTCGCGTGGATCTTGAAGCAGAACGCCGTGAACTTGTCCTCCATTGGCTCCACTGCCCGCTCTTCTGCCGTCACGGGCCGCGGACTCGGAGCGTTCTTCACGAAGAAATTCAGCAGCTCCTGTACGCCTACGGTCTTATACGCCGAGCCGAAGAACACCGGCGCTAACTCGCCCCGGAGATACGCCTCTTTGTCGAACTCCGGGTACACGCCATCTACCATCTCCAGGTCTTCGGCGAGCTTGCCGCTTACCTCTTTTGGGCGGTTGTCCAGCGCAAAGACCGACTCGAACTTCAGTCCCTGACCGTTCGCCCAGGTCACCGGCGTCACCTTGATCTGCAGCTCTTTCTCCACCTCGTCCATCAGGTCGAACGGATCCTTGCCCTCGCGGTCCATCTTGTTCATAAACACCATCACCGGGGTCTTCCTCATCCGGCAGACTTCCATCAGCCGCCGTGTCTGCGTCTCCACACCCTTTGCGCTGTCAATCACCACAATCGCGCTATCCACCGCTGTCAGTGTGCGGAACGTGTCCTCCGCGAAATCCTGGTGACCCGGGGTGTCAAGGATATTGATATGGTAGGTAACATCTTGCTGCGCATTGCCGGCTTCGGTGCCACACCGGTAGTCAAAACCCATCACGGAGGTGGCCACAGAGATACCTCTCTGTTTCTCTATCTCCATCCAGTCCGAGGTAGCCGTTTTGCGGATCTTGTTGCTCTTCACCGCACCCGCCACATGGATAGCACCGCCGTATAGCAGCAGTTTCTCGGTCAGCGTCGTCTTACCTGCATCCGGGTGGGAGATGATGGCGAACGTCCTTCTTCTCAGTATCTCGTTTTGATCAGCGGAGGGTAGCATGGAATTTCTCTTCAAATGTGGCCTTCAGCCGGTTCATCACGTTTTCTATCTGCGTGTCTTTGAGTGTGTTATCCGCGTCCTGCAGAATGAACGACAGCGCATAACTCTTCTTGCCTGCCTCCAGGTTCTTGCCCTCATAAACATCGAACAGGAACACGTTTTTCAGCAGCTTCTTCTCGGTTGCGAACGCCGCACGGGCGAGGTCTGCAAACTCGATGTTCTTATCTACGAGCAGCGCGAAGTCTCTTTTCACCTCCGGATATTTCGGCAGGTCGTTGATCACAGCCTTGTACTGTTTGTTCTGCTTAACCAGTGCCTGCCAATCTAAATCGGCGTAATAGACCTCCTGGTCGATGTCAAAGGCCTTTAGCTGCTTGCGGCTCACGATACCGATGAAACCTAATGCCTTGCCGTTAGTGGCTTTCAGCACCAGACCGTCGGAGAACAGTTCGTTCTCTAACCGCTCTACCGTCACTTTGCTCACATCGACACCCATCCGCACGAGGATATTGTTCACATACGCATGGAGTTGATAGAAACTGGTCTTCTCCTCCTTGCGTACCCAACTCTGCGCGGTTTTGTTACCCGTCAGCCAGATACCCAAGTGTGCTTCTTCGGAGTATGCTTTCAATGGGTCGTTTTGAATTAATTCGTCATTCGTCATTCGTAATTTCCCATTATAGTGGTAGCAGTTGCCGAACTCATAGAACTTCAGGTCGCTGTTCTTCCGGTTCGCGTTACGGGCGATGGACTCTAATCCGCCGAACAGCAGCGTCTGTCGCATTACACCCAGGTCCTGACTCAGCGGGTTCATGATTTTCACGCACTCGTTCAGCGGCATCTGCTCCAATTTCTCGTAGTACGCAACGCGCGTCAGCGAGTTGTTCAGTATCTCGTTGAATCCCTGTGCCGTCAGTTGCTCGGCTATCTTGCGGCGCAGCAGCTCCGGGTTGGGCTTCACGCTGTACGACAGACTCGTGTTCAGTTTCTCCGGGAACTCCACATTGTCATACCCGTAGATACGCAGTATATCTTCTACTACGTCGCACTCACGCTGTACATCTACCCGGTACCGCGGCACACGCAACTCCCAGCAGTCGCTATGCTTGGCGATGATCTCAATCTCTAATGCCTTGAGAATCGTCTCTATCGTCTCTTCGCCGATAGCTTTACCAATCAGGCTGTTCACGCGCTGAATATCGATCGTCACCTCCCACGGTGCAAAAGGTCTTTCGACTTTCGACTTTTGACTTTCGACTAAATCTACTACTTCCATCGCCACTTTGCCGCCTGCTACTTCCTGGATCAGCAGCGCCGCGCGTTGGAGCACGTACATCGTGTTGTTAGGATCGCATCCGCGCTCGTAACGGAACGAAGCGTCCGTTTGCAGTTGGTGTCTGCGGCTGGTCTTACGGATCGTCACGGGATCGAAATAGGCGCTCTCAAGGAACACGTTCTTCGTCCCTTCCGTCACGCCGCTCTCCAGTCCACCGAACACACCGGCAATACACATCGCCTCCTCTTGGTTGGCAATCATCAAGTCACGGGCATCCATTTCGCGCTCAACACCATCGAGGGTTACGAATTTCTCGCCCTGCTTGGCATAACGCACGTGTATCTCATTGCCTTTGATCTTGTCGGCGTCAAAAGCATGCAGCGCCTGACCGCACTCGTGCAGCACGAAGTTCGTTACATCGACGATATTGTTGATTGGCCTGAGACCGATAGCTAACAGACTGTTCTTCAGCCATTCCGGACTCTCTTTGACTTCCACGCCCTTGATGCTCACGCCTGTGTAGCGCGGACAAGCCTCCGGCGCTTCCACTACTACCTTGATCGGCAACTCCTCGCTCTCAACCTTGAACGCCTCTACACTCGGTTTCTGAAGGCTGATGGCTGACTGCTGACGGCTCTTATAATACGCATACAGATCCCTTGCTACGCCGTAGTGGCTCGCAGCGTCCGAACGGTTCGGGGTTATATCTACCTCGATGATCGTGTCGTTCTCTACGTGGTAGTACTCGGCGGCGCTCATGCCTACCGGAGTCTCTGCCGGCAGCACGATAATACCTGCATGGTCGGTTCCTACGCCTATCTCATCTTCGGCGCAGATCATGCCGAACGAGTCCTCCCCGCGCAGCTTGCCCTTCTTGATCGTGAAACTCTCTTCTCCATCATAAAGCACCGTGCCTACAGTGGCTACGATCACTTTCTGTCCGGCGGCTACGTTCGGTGCACCGCACACAATCGGTAGGATATGCCTGCCTTGCTCATCTACCGTGGAGCCTTGGGCGTCCACTCCGCCTACGTTCACTTTCGTCAGATGCAGGTGATCCGAATTGGGGTGGGCTTCGCAACTCAGCACTTCGCCTACTACCAACCCTTTCAAACCACCGCGGATGGTCTCTTTTTCCTCTACTGTTCCTACCTCCAGACCGATGGAGGTCAGGATCTTCGCTACCGTCTCTGCATCGTCCTGCAGGTTGATGTAGCGTTTCAACCACTTGTAAGAAATATTCATTTTCTATCTATGTATTTATATATTTTTCTAACCTCTCATCCCGCCCAATTGTTTCTGTCCAGCGACCGGTACGAGATCGCTTCCATCAGGTGTTTCTTCTCAATCGCCTCTTTGCCTTCCAGGTCTGCAATCGTCCTCGCTACCTTCAATATCCGGTCATACGCTCTCGCCGAGAGCCCTAACTTACCCATCATCATCTCTAACATCTTATCGCTCTCTGCGTCTATCACGCAATACTCCCGTACCATCTTGGCGCTCATCATGGCGTTGCAATGTACGATCTTACTGTCCTTGAACCGCTCGTTCTGTCTTGCCCGGGCGCGCAGCACACGCTCACGGATAGCCGCCGAACTCTCGCCCGGCTGGGTGTCCCGCAACTGCTCGTACGGCACGGCCTCTATCTCGCATTGGATATCTATTCGGTCTAACAGCGGACCGCTGATCTTGCCTATATACCGGTGTATCTGCGCCGGAGTGCACGTACACGGATGCGCCGGGTTGTTCTCTCCGTAATGACCGCACGGGCAGGGGTTCATGGCGGCTACTAACATGAATGACGCCGGATAATCGACCGTCTCTTTGGTGCGTGCTACCGTGATATGCCTATCCTCTAACGGTTGCCGCATCACCTCTAACGCCGACCGTTTGTACTCCGGCAGCTCGTCAAGGAACAGCACACCGTTATGCGCCAGACTGATCTCGCCCGGATGCGGGTTCTGTCCTCCGCCTACCAGCGCTACATCGGTGATCGTGTGGTGCGGAGCCCGGAACGGCCGTTCAACGATCAGACCGCTGCCGCCGGCACCTCTCTTCTTGTTCGTCAGTCCGGCGATGGAGTGTATCTTCGTCGTCTCCAACGCCTCTTCAAGCGTCAGCGGAGGCAGTATGCCGGGTATCCTTTTGGCGATCATGCTCTTACCGGCTCCCGGAGGACCTACCATGATCATGTTATGTCCGCCCGCTGCGGCTATCTCCACCGCCCGACGCACTTTGTACTGACCCCGCACATCCGCAAAATCCAGATCCGTAGGGTAGGAGGCTTCCTTGAACAACACATCCGTATCTACCTTCACCGGCTCCCATGTCTCCTCAGGATCCAGTTCGTCTCTCTTCTCGCCGTTCAGAAACCGTACTACATCCGTCAGGTCTCTCAACCCGTACACCTCTATCCCTTCCACCACAGCCGCTTCCTCGGCATTCTCTTCCGGCAGTATCAGTCCCTTGAACCCGGCTTTGCGGGCTGCCAAAGCAATAGGTAGTGCACCCCGTATCGGTTGCAGCGAACCGTCGAGCGACAGCTCACCCATGATCATGTATTTCGCTAACTCCTGAACCTTCAGTTTTTCTGCTCCGGCTAACATGCCTACCGCCAACGGCAGGTCAAACGCCGCGCCTTCTTTCTTGATGTCTGCCGGTGCCATGTTGATGGTGTATGACCGACGGAGGGTCTCCAGCCCGTTCACGGTCAGTGCAGCCAAGATACGCTCGTGCGACTCTTTCACGGCGCTGTCCGGCAATCCCACTAACGTGAAATCAAACCCCGGTACCGAGTGAACCTCTATCGTCACCGGCACAGCCTCTATCCCCACCGGCGCCGCACTGTAAATCTTTACCAGCATATCTTTTACTTTCTTGTCTTTATATGTTCATTATTATTATATTAATATCCGCGCTCGCGCCTCACGCATATACGAAAAATCGCACAAAGGTACGCTTTTTTTTTGACATATCCAAATCTCCGCGTGATTTTCTGTCATTTTATTACATTTTGTCTATTGTCCGGCATGTCATGCCGTTTCCCTGTCCCTTTCTCCCCTCGTTGTCCTGTGCTCGTGAGTTCTGCGAGCGAGTTACCTTTGTTTTGCCTATTCATGCCTATATCGGCCTATGATGACTTCCTTTTGTCCATTGCGTCCGAACCGCATTCGGACACGGCTCTGCTGTCTTTCCTGTCCACTCTCTTTTCGTCTGTTGCGCTGTCTCATAGGCAGCCCTTCCTTCCTCCCTTCCTCCTCTCTCTGCCTTCGTTTTTCTCTTTTGCCGCATATTTGCGGCAACCTCTATGTATTATATACATTGTATATAATACTGTAATGTATTAACCCGAAAATTTAGTGCGTGATAAGTGCGCGATAAGTGTGTTATAAGTACGTCATTTTCGGACTCGCGCCCTATTTATCCCTCTTCATTCACTTACTCCCACTTAGCTCGAACGATCCCCCTCCCGCATAATGAAAATGTTTTCGATTAATAATTATTCCGCAAAAGCGGTATTTTTATTATAATTTTCTTAATAATTAACATCATTTTCTCAATAAACGTACATATATGGCACGATTTTTGTCGTTTCTTCAACAAAACTTGTATAACCCCTAAAACACAATTTTTATGAAAGACTTAAAAGGAACAAAGACCGAGAAAAACCTCATGGAGGCTTTTGCCGGTGAATCAATGGCACGTAACAAGTACACGTATTTCGCATCGAAGGCGAAGAAAGATGGTTTCGTACAGATCAGTAAGATCTTTGAAGAGACCGCAGCCAACGAGAAAGAGCACGCCGAACTATGGTACAAATACCTGAATGGCGGTAAGATCAACGACACTGCTGCTAACTTAGCCGACGCCGCTGCAGGCGAGAATGCCGAGTGGACGGACATGTATGCCCGCATGGCGAAAGAGGCGGAGGAAGAAGGCTTTACGGAGATTGCAGCCAAGTTCGCGATGGTAGCTGCAATCGAGAAGCATCACGAAGAGCGTTATCGCAAGTTGCTCAAGAACATCGAAGACAAGGTGGTTTTCTCCCGCGATGGTGATTGTATCTGGCAATGCTCTAACTGCGGCCATATCGTAGTCGGCAAAGCCGCTCCCGACGAGTGCCCTGTCTGCCATCACGCACAGTCCTATTTCCAGTTACTGGCAGAGAACTACTAATCCGTTCAACCTTCAATATTAAACATTAAACATTAAACATTAAACATTATGTTATCCGCAATCATAAGCCTCATAGCGCTTCCATACGCGCCCAATGCGCTGGAACCCGTCATTAGTCGGGAAACGATTGAGTATCACTATGGTAAGCACCTGCAGACCTATGTCGATAACCTCAATAAACTCGTTGCCGGAACGGAGTTCGAGGCCATGCCATTGGAGGAGATTGTCACCAAATCCCAAGGCGCTATCTTCAACAATGCCGGCCAGATCCTAAACCACAATCTGTACTTCACCCAGTTCAAACCCTACGAGGATCCTAAATTTGAAGAAATCGTACCCCCTACGGGTAAAGAAACCATAAATCCTAAATCTGAAATCCTAAAGGCCATCATCCGTGATTTCGGCTCTTTCGAGGCCTTCCAGGCGGAGTTTGAGCAGAAGGGTACCACGCTCTTCGGATCAGGTTGGGTTTGGCTTTCAGCCGACAAGAGTGGCAAACTCGTCATCACGCAGGAACCGAATGCCGGCAATCCCGTTACAAAGGGCCTCAAACCCCTCCTGACGATGGATGTCTGGGAGCACGCGTATTACATTGATTATCATAACCGCCGTGCCGCCCATCTCCATTCCCTCTGGCAGATTATTGATTGGTCCGAGATCAACCGCCGTTACACGGAATAACCTGCGTTTAGAAAGTTTAATGCGACTGCGTCGCGTTTATAGAGTTTAATGCGACTATGTCGCGTTTACACGGAGCGTAGCTCCACTAAACTTTTTTGTCAAATATTCGAATTAAGATTAAAAATCTAATTTTTTTTCGAATATTTGGCTATTTTCTTGCATATATGGGATTTTTTTTGTACCTTTGTCGCCCGAATTGCTATACGCATTATGCGTAAAGCGCATACGCACATATGGAGTCGGATGTTAAAGACATATGGAAGCAAGTGGTATATCCCATTGTGGGAGCCTGCCAAGAGGTGCACAAGCAACTCGGTCCGTTCTTGAACGAATATATGTATCAGGACGCATTGGCGATAGAGTTAGGTTTGCGCGATGTGGCTTATGATAAAGAGTATTACTTCACAGCCAACTATAAGGGACAACTGATAGAACACAAACATTTTGTTGATTTTCGGGTCCTGAGCGGCGATATACCTGTTGTAGTCGAATGTAAGGCGGTTGAGACATTGGCGGATGTGCATCGCCAGCAACTCTGGAACTACATGCGTTTAACGGGTATCAATTATGGAGTTTTATATAATTTCGCTCCCGTCTATGCTCAATGTGAAAAATACCACTACAACCCTCAAACACGCAAGATGATAGCCTTTTGACAAATTAAAGAATGTAACTAAAAAGAAAACAAGTATAGTTGGAGTAAATTATTTTTAATATAATCTCCGAGATGAAGAAAAAGTATAAACAACAAAGTTGTGAGTGTAGACGGATATATGGTTGTCTAGGAGCTTGCTCATAAGCAAGCATATAGGCGTATACGCTCAAGGTCGCGTAGGCCGATACTTTTTCTCAAATCGGTATAATTAATATTTTTTTCTAAGAATAAATGGCAACTGCGATTGAATTCAATCATGTAAGCAAACAATACCGTCTCGGCTTGGTGTCAACCGGCACTCTCCGCCATGATATTAACCGTTGGTGGCAGACCACTATTTTAGGCAAGGAAGACCCCTATCTCAAGATCGGTGAGACCAACGATCGTTCCGTCAAAGGCACCTCGGACTACGTCTGGGCGCTCCGCGACATCGATTTCAAGGTCGAGCAGGGCGATGTAGTAGGTATCATCGGTAAGAACGGAGCCGGCAAATCAACATTGTTGAAACTCCTCTCCCGCGTCACAGGCCCCACTACCGGCACTATCCGTGCCCACGGCCGTATCGGCTCCCTCTTGGAAGTCGGCACAGGCTTTCACAGCGAGATGACCGGACGCGAAAATATCTACATGAATGGTGCTATCCTTGGTATGACCAAAGCCGAGATTGACCGCAAGCTGGACGAGATTATTGATTTCTCCGGCTGTGAACGCTATATAGATACCCCCGTCAAGCGTTATAGCTCCGGTATGACCGTCCGCCTCGGCTTTGCCGTAGCCGCCTTCCTCGAACCCGAGATCCTCGTCGTGGACGAAGTCCTCGCCGTCGGCGATGCCGAGTTCCAAAAGAAAGCCATCGGCAAGATGAAAGACGTCTCCCAAGGAGAGGGCAGAACCGTGCTCTTCGTGAGCCATAATATGGCTTCGGTAAAGCAACTTTGCAAACATGGTATGGTGTTGAAGAATGGGAGAATGGATTATTCTGGGGAAATTAATGATTGCGTGAATTATTATATTGGAAATAATCTATCAGACTTATATGGTTATACTGAAATCAAGCCAAAACATCATATATATGATTGTCTGCATGAACTAGAGTATGTAAGTGTGAAAATGTTAAATGATGCAGAAAATATATCAAATGAAGAAACTTTACATTTTATACTTAAAATTAAGAGAAATGTAAAAAGTGTTGATAGGTGCCAGTTTGGTATAGTGATACGCAATGAGCAAGATAATGTAGTAGGAGCAATGTATTCCAAGGAGGTAGAACTTCCTGTGAATGCAGATTATATGGAAGTTAAGTTGGATTTACCCAATCATCAATTAGCAAAAGGCAAGTACTCTCTCAATTTTAATATGTCGAATAACGACCGTATGGCGGCAATTAAAGATTACGATGTAGTAAAAGATGTGATACGATTCGAGGTGAATTATCAAGATACTGATCATAAAATACCATTTACATATTGGCATCTTGGTGATATTTCTTATAATCCAATCCAACCGCTAATCACCTCACTTAAGGGGTAGTCCTCAAGATATAAAATCTTTGTATGGATCTTTCCAAAATCCAAAATAGGAATAGTTCGTTTGAATTGTTACGGATATGCGCTATGTTCATTATAGTGTTATATCACATGTATCTATACAATCTTCCAGATTTGCGTTGTCCCGAACATCGAGTCATCAGTTCGCTTTTTCCGCTTCTGCATGTCGGGGTCCCTTTATTTATTTTAATAAGTGGCTATTTTGGCATAAAACCGACATGGAAAGGATTGTTAACAGTTATTTCCGTAGTTGTTGTGTATCATGTACCCCTATTATTATATCATGATTTGCGACATGGGCTAAACATTCATAGTTTCTTGTTTATATCGGATGCAGGTTTCTATTGGTTTGTGCGTGTATATCTGTTCCTTTATATCACAGCTCCAATTTTAAATCAGGCATTACAATCAATGGATAAAAAAAGATGCTTAATTTGGATTCTTGTACTATCTGTTATTTCGGTATATTTTGGATACTTTGATCAAGAAGGAAGCCTAAGCGGAAAAACTCTCCTTAATTTTTGGTTGATTTATTCTATTGGATATTATATACACAATCATGTTCAGGAGACGCAAATATCAGTCCCAAGTGTGTTGCTCGCACTACTTATATTAAATATGTTAATTTCAATCACTCTCTATTATTCTATAAACAATGCTGTCGTCTTTGATAGCATTATGCGTTTATCTTTTTACTATAATAGTATAGGACTCATACTCAACGCGCTGCTGATTTTTCTATTATTTACAAAAATCAAGATTACTAACAAAGTCGTCAATTATGTTTCTTCTTCAATGTTTGCCGTGTACATTATTCATGAACAACCTTTGATAAGAAATATAATATCCGGCTATGTCTCGACGAATAACCTTGTAAATTCGGGGGGGGTATTATTCGTGGCGATAATAGTTCTTACTGGTTGTGTGTTTATAGATAAATGCCTGCAGCCTGTTTGGAGGTTTAGGGATGAGTTTTTTTCGAAGTCAAACTTAGACAAACCGATATACTAAATATATATAACTGGCACAAATTGTTAGAATAATATCCTTGTTTATACGTTCTATTTTCCTGTTACTCCCGACAGTCACCCGACGGCTGACCGACGATCGTATATGACACCTATATGAGGCTGCACAGCCGATAAAGCAAAAATGAGAAAATTGTAAATAGATAAATTGTAAATGAATTTATGTCACAAGTAATACCGGCAGATTTTATCCATGAGTTACATGGAAAAATAAGTAGCACAAGCAACGGCTACTTTTATATGTCCAAGAAAACGGGCAAGATGTATTTCCGTTCCCGTGAGGAAGGCTATCAGGCAAAACAGTCTCCTCGCCAGAAATGGAACTCTGCTGCTTTCGCCTATGCGCACAAGCAACTCCATGCAATCGAGGAAAACGCCGAACTGACAGCACAGATGGAGTCTGATTTTAAAACGGCTCAAGGCAAAGCTCCTAACGGAAAAACTTACACCACTGCCCATGCTTGGAAGTTTAATTCCTTACTCTGGGAGTGGAAAAAGGAGAATCCGTATGAATAATTGTCGCGAGTCGTTGGTGTAACCAGAGAATATACAATATGAACCCAGAACAAGAATTTTACATACCAATAGATGGGACGATTGAGAATTTCAGAACACATCTGTTATCTCATCCACGAACGATATTCTCTGCTGAGTTTGGAGATGGTAAATCCTATTTTCTGCAGAAATTTATAGAAGAACCATCCGTCCAAGAGCAATTTGTTTTTTTGAAACTCTTCCCTGTGAATTATCAGGTGGTCGAGAATCGTGATATCTTTGAGTTAATAAAGTACGACTTACTATTCCAACTATTTTTGAATGGAATGATTCCCGAAACAGAAAAGTTGGATGAAAAGTTAGTACTTCAGTTATTTTGCATATCTCATGGGCATGATATTTTATTCGAACTATCCAAATGGGCTCCAATGATTGCTTCAAGTTCGGAACAAGTGGCGACGATTGCAGCAATCACTTCTGCAATAAAACCACTGAAGCAACTATATAACAAATGGGAAACATTCAAAAAGAAAAATGGTGAATCTGATTATGCCTACAATTCGTTTCTACAGAAACAAGATGCTTCTATGTTGTATGAATGTGATACGGTGACATCATTTATCAGGGAATGTATTACGCAGTATAAGCAGACCCATCCATGTAAACGAGTAGTATGGCTGATAGAGGATTTAGATCGTATAGATCCGGCTCATTTGTTTCGTATTTTAAATGTGCTCTCTGCGCATGTGGATTATGCGTATAAGTTCGGACAATCTGTTAATGAGAGTAACATATGCGGAAATAAATTCGGAGTAGATCATGTGGTTTTAGTCTTAGATTATGATAATTTGTCCAATATTTATCACCATTTTTACGGTGCAGATACATCTTTTAATGGCTATATGAAAAAATTCTGTAGTGATCAGCCGTTTAAATATTCTTTTACTAATCAACGATACAATTACGTTATAAAATACCTGCATGAGATAACGCATTTATCAGAGGAGATATTACAAACTATGCTACCGAGTGATACTATTAAGACGAAAACTATGCGAGAGATAGCGAGTGCCATTTTAGATGTAGATAGGTCTATTTTCAATGCTCCCCAATACAAAGATATAAATATGGAAGTCGAACTGCCGAAAGGCGTACTGCAAGTATTTGTAGTATTGCGCCGTTTGGGATTTTCCACACAAGACATGATATTCGCACTCCGGCGGGCAGTTGCTCAATATCCCAAAGCAATGATCTCAAATATCGGGGGATATGTATTAACAATGCACAATACTTTTTCCACGCGTATGTATTTTCCATCGAATCATACCGAAATGGTAACCGGTGCTGACATTAAGGAGATATTCCCTAAAACAGCTACTTGCAATGTTGAAATATACAACGAGAGTTATAATGCAGATAACAAATTGAATAACTACAATGAGTTTGTGCTTTGGCTTTTGTCTTTTGTGTGCAATTAGTCAGAACTAATTCATGACAAGAATACAAAAATGAATAAAAAATCAAAATTATGGCATATACATTTGTATATGTCATTTTTTTTGTGTAATTTTGCACGCAAATTTGGATACAAGTTAAAATGAAAACCAACCAACCTCTTTTTTCAGTACTGATTGCCAATTATAATAACGGCAATAGTATATGTGATTATAAGCAGGTGAATTAATTTTAATATGATATCAATCGTAATACCTACATATAACAGAGCATACATCATTCATCGTTCTTTGGATAGTGTGCTGAATCAGACGTATGCTAATTGGGAGTGTATTGTGGTGGATGACTATTCGACGGATGACACGAAAGAGGTAGTGGAAGACTATATCCAGAAGGATAAGCGGTTTAGGTATGTCCTGAATAGCCGAACAAAGGGAGCGCAAGGAGCTCGAAATACCGGAATCTTGGATGCGAAGGGCGAATGGGTAGTGATGCTGGATTCGGATGATTATATCTTTCCCTCCTATTTGGAGAAAGTGGCAGATGTGGCGAGACATACCGATGCGAAGGTTATTTGCTGCTATGGACAAATCATTGAAGAAGATACCGGACAAAAAAAGGAAATGTTAGATCGTTTTCATTCTGGCAATATTTATCGCGATTTGTTGAATAGTAGAGCTTATGTAACATTTCAGTGTACTACTACTACTACTACTACTTTGAAAAAAATCGGTTTGCTGGATGAGCATTGTCCTAGTCATCAAGAGTTAGAGACGCATATAAGGTTGAGCAAAGAGAATTTGTATGCTGTTATCCCTGAGGTGCTGTGGCATTATTATGTAGGAAGAGCAGATACGATTTCTGTGAATAAAGAGAAACACGTGGCTGGACAGATATACATTATGCGCAAGCATGTTTGGGCTTATCGCCAATACGCATATAGGAAGTTTGTTGCACGTGCAAGACTATTATGGGAGAGCTTGGAATACCTTCCGGAAATACGAAACAAATATCGGACACAATTATTGGTAATTGTACCGGAAGTGATATTGTTATTATTGAAAAGAAAACTACTTAAGTTATGCAAGAACCCCGAATAATACAATTGCCAAAATTCCTTGATGACAGAGGAAACTTGTCATTTTTTGAAAACGATAATCAACTACCATTCACTATACGTCGTGTGCATTGGATTTACGATGTGCCTGGCGGAGAGGAACGCGGTGGTGTGGCGTATAAAACGACGGAGGAGTTCATTGTTGCTATGTCCGGTAGTTTTGATGTGGTAGTAAGCGATGGAAAACAAGAATGGAAATTCTCGCTCAATCGTTCCTATATGGGGGTGTATATACCCGCAGGCTATTGGCGTTCGGTAGAGAATTTTTCTACTAATTCTATCGCAGTCATTGCGGCTTCTACCCCTTATGATCCGACTGATGCAGTTCGTGACATGGAACTGGTGAAGGAATTGGACAGAGGCTACGCAACAAGAACTGTGGAATTGAAAGAGGCCAACTTGGGAAGTAAAACGATAAAGCATTCTGTTTTTGATTGCGGTATCATCGAATTGGATCGCCATCATTCACAACGCAAGGGCGATATAAGCGTAGTTGAAAATGGGCGGGAAGTGCCTTTTGATACGAAACGCATCTATTATCTATATGATGTACCGGGAGGGGCAGATAGGGGAGGACATGCGCATAAAAGGTTATATCAGTTGCTAATAGCCGCAAGTGGATCTTTTGTCGTAAACTTAGACGATGGAGACAACAAGAAATCTTTTACTCTCAATCGTCCTTATCAGGGATTACTTGTGAAGCCCGGCATTTGGCGTACATTAACGGACTTCTCTTCCGGTTCCGTCTGCATGGTATTGGCGAGTGAGAAATATGATGCAGAAGATTATATCCGCGATTATAATGAGTTCTTGAAGTATAAGGGCTGTATGGATTGATTGAACTAATGAATCACTTTCATTTGTTCTGCTCTGTCGATTACGCTGCATAGGTGTTTTCTTGAAAGCCATAGCCACTCAATCTTCCCGTAAAGCCATAAAATCAATGTAAAATTGAGAAAAAAATCATTTTTCAGTCCATATACTTGTGTATGTGGATTTTTTTTACTAATTTTGTGCGCTAGTTTGTGAATGTATATGAATGTTCCTTTTTTATCTTTACATGATGTGACTGCTATGCATGGAGATGAAATCCGTGAGGCGGCACGCAGAGTGATTGACAGCGGATGGTATCTGCAAGGCAAAGAGAACGAACTCTTCGAGCAGCACTATGCCGAATATATTGGTACTAAATATTGTATTGGTTGTGCGAATGGCTTGGATGCTCTCATTTGGATTTTCCGCGCTTTTATTGAGTTGGGCATAATGCAGCCTGGTGATGAAGTGATTGTGCCGGCTAATACGTATATTGCTACTATCTTGGCTATTACGGAGAATGGTCTGAAGCCTGTGCTCATTGAGCCTAGGCGCGAGACGCTGGAGATTGACGATTACCTCATCGAAGCAGCCATCACTCCGCGCACAAAAGCTATCTGCGTCGTCCACCTCTATGGTCGTTGTGCTATGACGGATAAAATCGCTGATCTCTGCAAGAAATACAACCTCAAACTCGTCGAAGATAATGCGCAGGCTCATGGTTGCCGATGGAATGGCAAGCGCACAGGCTCAATAGGCGATGCTGCAGGACATAGTTTCTACCCGGGAAAAAACCTTGGTGCATTGGGTGATGCCGGAGCGGTGACAACCGATGATGAGGAACTGGCGAAAGCTATTCGTGCGCTGGCAAACTATGGAAGCCAGAAGAAATATGTCTTCAAATATACTGGCAGAAATAGCCGTTTGGATGAGATTCAGGCAGCGATTTTGGATGTCAAACTCAAATACTTGGACGAGGACATTAAGAAACGCCAAGCCGTGGCAGCGTATTACTATGACCATATCTCTAATCCGTTGATAGAATTGCCAACCCGTCTGCCGGATGAGAACAATGTGTATCACCTCTTTCCGGTGCTGGCCCCCCAGCCCCCTAAAGGGGGTGTTAGCACCAGAGATAGACTTCATGACTATCTCGCAGAGAAAGGAATAGGAACCGTCATTCATTATCCCATCGCCCCACATAAACAGGAGTGTTACGCTAAAGAGGATTGGAATATCCCGCAATTGAATTTGCCGGTTACTGAATATTTAGCTGACGCCGAACTTTCGTTGCCTATTAGCCCGTGCATGACGCAAGAACAAGTGGAATGGGTGACCAAATGTTTAAATGATTTTAAGTAATGGTGATATATGAAAGTAGTTTTATTAGCCGGTGGCTTTGGATCTCGGATTAGCGAAGAGAGTATTTTCCGTCCGAAGCCGATGATTGAGATAGGTGGTAGGCCTATCTTGTGACATATTATGAAGGAGTATGCCGCCTATGGGCATACTGAGTTTATCATCTGTGCCGGATACAAGCAGGAGTATATCAAACAATGGTTCGCAAACTATTTCTTGCAGACTAGCGATGTAACCTTTGATTATACGCATGGTAAGAATGAGATTACCATCCATCAGAACCACGCAGAGCCGTGGGAAGTGACTGTAGTTGATACAGGCCTCAATACCATGACCGGGGGACGTATCAAACGTATTCAGAAATACGTAGGCAAAGAACCGTTCAAGGCTGGACAAAGTGGATAAATCCGGTATATACGTTACCACATTGTTAAATGAAAGGCATATCCAGGATGCGAACGAAACCCTTTCTAAAAATGGACAACAGTTAGGTCCTTCATGCAATCCTGTTTCGGCATATATAATAAAATGCCGAAATAGGGCACATAGATTGCGTAAAAACATATAAAAATGAAAAAATTGTCATATACATTTGTATATGTCATTTTTTTTTTGTAATTTTGCGCCCAAATTTTGTGCTATTATAGAAACTGATAACTTAACGCATATGGCTGAAAACTAATATGAGAATAAGTCCTAAAGAAATACAGAAATCTTACGCTGTTTTAAAAGGCGTAGCTCGTCGGCATCTGGATGCAGGTCGTATTGAAGATGCGATGGAAACAATTCGTCACTGCGTGGTATTAGCTCAGCAATTCAATTGGATATATGCAGACGCCGATTTGGAGCAGATGGAGAAAGAGATAGGTGAAAGATTGATTCCGCGTCATATAGAAGATTACAAAGTCGATAATAATCGTGTTGTTGTTTTCGATGATTTTTGTGTTACTTTTGTTTTGGCTTTACAGTATATAGAGGCTTTGGTTAAAAATGGGAAAGAAGTGATGTTGCTGTCAACACGCCCCATTGAAGGTCCTAATAATATTCGCTTTTTCGAATATCTGAAGAGATATGAAAAATTGCAAATCGTTCGAATAGAAGAACCGCAAGTAGATGCTCGTATGCAAAAAATTAATAATACGATAATAGAATATCGTCCATCTCAATTACTTTTGCATCTATATGCTAATTCAATTATTATACCGATATTATTCTGCTTACCCAAGCAAATCAAAAGTTATCTTATTAACCTTGCAGACCAGACCTTTTGGTTAGGTGCGGGTGCAATTGATTATTGCATCGAGTTCCGTCCGTTTGGCGCTACTGTCTCTCGTGAACGTCGAGGGATTAAACCTGAGCAGCAACTAATGTTACCTTTCTATCCCATAGTAGACAATAATCCATTTCAAGGGTTTCCTAATGAATGCACAGAGGAAGGTAAAGTGCTAATCTTTGCGGGGAGTGATATCTATAAGGTACTTGACGAGAAACGCATGTTTTGGCATTTAGTAAAACGATTATTGGATACTTTTCCAGAAATAGTTTTTTTGTTTGCGACAAAAGCCGATGATATCGGAATCGATTTTCTTCACAAGTTCATATCAGATAATCATTATGAAAAGCGTTTTCTATATACTCAATTCCGCCCGGATATTGATGAAGTTTTAGCACATGTCGATATTTATATGGGAACATGTCCGGCAAGCGGCTCGTTAATGAGCCAACTCGCAGCAAGAAACGCAAAACCAATATTACAATACTACTATCCCGGTACACCAGATGATGAAACAGAACAAGCAATCTGTATAAATGACAAATTCCAAATTTCTTTTCAAGATGAGGAGGCCTTTATGATGGAAGCACATAGGTTGATCAAAAATGCAGATTATCGCAAAGCGCAAGGAAAACGATTGCAGCAAGCCATGATTCAGCCGGAGCAGTTTAACAAGGCGCTAGAGTCGCTTCTGGCGACCAATCAATCGCCCTTCCCTGTAGAAACAATAGAAGTGGATTATAAGATGTTGGAGGAACGCTGGTACGCCCTAGAGAAAGCAGGTTTTCTAAACACACTATCATATTTATTTGGCTTGTTGGGTAAAAAGAAATGCCTTAAATATGCGCCTACTTTATATTTCAAGAAACAACTAATGACATTTGAAAGTATTATACTCAAAAAATTATACCACTAATGGTGAAAATTCTTATAACAGGCGATTTTTGCATGCATGATAGAATGCTGCATTTTAGAAGCAATGAAATCGTTGCGGCGATGGAATCTGTGGTTTCGTACATACGGGGAGCGGATTATGCAATAACAAATCTAGAGTGTTCTGTTTTTGACGGTGAGTATAAACCTATTACCAAATGTGGAATAAACTTGCATAATTCATCAGAGTCAGTTAAAGCATTGAAAAAAATTGGCTTTAAAGGTGTAACATTAGCGAATAATCATTTTGCAGACTTTGGTACTGAGGCAGTAAATGAATCAATAAGTCTTTTAGAACAATATAAATTAGACTATTTTGGTGGGGGGAGAAATTTACAAGAAGCATCGCGTGTCAAATATATAGAAATAGAAAACAAAAAAATTGCAATCATCAATTGCTGTGAGCATGAGTATACGATAGCGACAGATACAGAGGGAGGTGCTAATCCGTTGGATGTCATTGGTATATATCACTCTATATTAGAAGCGAAGGAACATGCTGATTATGTTCTCGTGATTGTTCATGGTGGTTCAGAACATTACCCATTGCCCACACCTCGGATGCAGAAATGGTATCGTTTCTTTGTGGAAGTCGGAGCAGATGCCGTAGTTAACCATCACCAACATTGCTATAGTGGATATGAATACTATCAAGGTAAACCAATAGTTTACGGGTTGGGAAATTTTTGTTTCGATTGGGAGGGACAAAGAAATAGTGATTGGAATAGTGGATATATGCTGCAAGTGCTACTGGATCAAGGAATAAGGATAGAATTGATACCATATGAGCAATGTAATGATAATGTGGGTACTTATGTTTTGCGCGATAGGGAAGAGTTTGATAGACGATTAGATGTACTTAATGAGGCAATACAGGATGAGATGGCTATTAAAAAGTTATACGATGATTTTATCCAGAGCAAACATGAAGAGTATATATATGTATTCAATAATTCTCAAAATCGCTTTTTGAGAAGGTTAGCGAAAAAAGGGTTATTACCCAGTGAATTTGCATCAGAAATTTTACCACCGACAATCCTCGAAAATAACGAAAGATTATTAACCTTATTAAGCTATTTCCAATGCGAATCTCACCACGATGTTATGATTGAAATCTTAAAGGAGCATAAAAGCAAGTTATGAAATATTTACACTTAAAAAGATTCTATAATAGAGTTTATTCGGCACTGAAGAACTGCATTGTGTATTGGCTGATTCCAGATAAATGGTATTTGTCATGGAAGTTTAAGAAAGTTTATGGACGGACTATTGATTGGGATAATCCTAGAAGTTTTAATGAGAAGATACAATGGCTGAAATTACACGATAGAAATTTACAATATCATTTGTTAGTAGATAAGTTACGTGCAAAAAAAATAGTTGCCGATATAATTGGTTCGACCCATGTAATACCAAACTTAACTGAGGGATATAAATCACTCACAGAGATAGAGAAGGATACTTTGCCTGAAAAGTTCGTTATTAAGTGTAATCATGATGCTGCCTCTGTGATGATATGCAAAGATAAATCTAAATTTGATTGGGATTATGCAGAGTATAAGATGAAATGGTGCATGGCTCATGATTACTATCATTATGAAAATAAGCAATGGGCATATAAAGATATTGATAGATGTATATTTGTAGAACAATATATGGAGGATAGTGAAGTTCATGAGCTACGCGATTATAAGTTCTTTTGTTTTAATGGTAAGGTTAAATGCTTTAAAATAGATTATAATCGACACACAAATCATCAAGCAAATTATTATGATGCTCACGGAAAAATGTTGTCTATTATTGAAGAGTTGTGTCCCCCTAACATAGAAAAAAATATAGAGGTGCCAGACAATATAGAAGAGATGATTAAAATGTCAGAAAAATTGGCAAAATTGGTAAATAATCCTTTTGTGAGAATCGATTTTTATAATGTCAATGGTCATATTTATTTTGGCGAATTTACATTTTATCCAGATGGTGGCTTTGGCTCTTTCAAACCAGAAAAATGGGACTATATTCTCGGAAGTTGGATAGACTTGAACTCCTTGAAAAATAAATGAAAACAAAACTCGTATATGTACTAACCTGCGCCCCGGGGGCAACGTATATAGAGCAAGCTCTGATGGCTGTGTTCTCGGCGCGCCATTGGAATCCGGATGCGCATATCGTGCTCATGGTGGATGACAAGACAGATGTGCTCTTAACAGGCAAACGTGCAGAGATATTGGATTACATATCCGAGAAGATTGTTGTACCATTTGAGGATGATTCACTTACACCAATGTACCGCTCCCGCTGGATCAAAACGCAGGTTAGACAACTTATAGAGGATGATTTTCTTTTTGTGGATAGCGATACGATATGTCAACGTCCCTTGAACGATATAGATACATTCGATTGTGAGATAGGAGCCGTATTAGAGAGCCATTTGCCGGTGAGCGAGTTTTGCGATGCATTGCATCGTTCGGCTCAAAACGTCAATGAGAAAATAGGCGTAGATATAGATGCAGAGCAGTTGTATTTCAGTAGTGGTGTGCTATATGTGAAGGATACAGAAATGACGCACAAGCTTTATGAATTATGGCATCGTTTTTGGGAAGAGGGTAATGAGATAGGATTGAAGATAGACCAACCATCCTTAGCCAAAGCGAATCGAGAAATGGGGCATGTTATTCAGCAGGTTCCCGATACATATAATTGCATCCTTTTTACCCGTCCTCCTTTCGTACGTGAGGCGCATATTCTCCACATCGCAGCTTATCAGAATCCATCCTTTTTGTTTACTGATAAGGTGCTAAACTATGTGAAAGAGAATGGAATAGGGAATGAGTGGCTGCAACAAATGATTCTCAATCCTTGTGCCACCATGATGCCGTTTGATTATAACCTCAAGCACTCTACTTTCCGTCAACGCCGCAAATGGTATAAGGAATTATCGGAGGCATGGAAAGGGTATGGAAAATATATAGATGAGAAATATGATGCATTCCCTATGTGCTCTCGGAGTCGCAATATTGTGATATACTTGCTTATTCACAAGTCTATTGAATTAGCGTTATTTATACGTGTTTTTTGGCAAAGATTGCATGTAATGCATAAGAAATCAGTTCTAAAGGCAAATACATGTGCAAAATAAGGAAAAATATACAATAGGAAATGAATATGAAAGGCATTTCAAATATACTTCAGCGTTTAGCGACAAAACTGGTTCGATATGCAGAATATTATAAGTTAGGAAGGATTAGATCACGGTTAGGGGCAATAGGAAAGACTACAATTTTTCGGCTGCCGGACGCCTGCTCATGCCCTGAGAAAATCTTTCTCGATGAACATACCAGCATTTACGAGGGTGCTCGGTTTATTATCTCTCCTATTGGAGAAAAGGGACGTTTTATCATGAAACAGCATAGTTATGCAGCGCAGGGATTAACAGTCATTACTGGCAATCATTTGCGGCAGGTGGGAATGCGTAACCTCGAAACAGCAGAAACACATAAATATGATATAGACAAGGATGTGGTTGTTGAAGAAGAAGTGGGCATAGGTGTCGGTGTCACTCTCCTTACTGGAGTGAAAATAGGACGTGGTACAACGGTAGGTGCGGGTTCTGTTGTGATGAATAATGTGCCACCCTATGCGGTTGTAATGGGCAATCCTGCGCAAGTGGTGGGATTTGTATTTACTCCAGAACAGATCATTGAACACGAGAAAGCACTCTATCCAGAGTCGGAACGATTGCCATTATCCAAATTGGAAAAGAACTATCAACGCTATTATTTAAATCACATTGCAGATATCGCGAAATTTACTAAAATCTCTATATGATGAGTGATTTTGAACAATACATATTAAAACCAGTTCGTAATTCTATTGCGCAATATCCGGAGCGTAATGCTTTCTATATAGACGGTGTGTCCTATACTTATCGCCAATTAGCGGAGCGTATTTCGGCTATTCGCGGCATGATTCGTTCTGCCGAGAAGAATGAGAAGATATGGGGGCTCGCTTTGCATGACGACCTGAATACTTATGCATCTATCTTTGCCCTTTGGATGGAAGGAAAATCCTATGTGCCGCTGCATCCGTCATGGCCGGCAGATCGTATAGAATCTATTAAAACCCAAGTAGGGTGCTCCAATGTATTGGATGCATGCAATGCACCCTATACAGATGATTTACTGGATGATTGGGCTGCAGCCTCCGAAGATGATTTGGCATATATTCTTTTTACTTCAGGTAGTACGGGAGTGCCGAAAGGCGTACAGATAACGAGGCGTAATATTGCTGCATTTATGGATTCGTTCTGGAAGACAGGAATAGACATTACTCCTGAAGATCGGTGTATGCAGGTTTTTGACCTGACTTTCGATGTATCGGTACAGAGCTATCTGGTGGCGCTCACTCGAGGTGCATGCGCTTATACCGTGCCCTACGGACAAGTGAAATACCTTTATGCTGCATCGCTTATCCAAGAGCAGCATATCACTTTTGGAGCCATGGCTCCATCCATGTTGACTTATCTGCGCCCGTATTTTGACGAGTTTGATGCGTCATCGATGAAAGCATGTATTCTCACGGCAGAGGCTTGTCCGGTGGATTTGATGGAAGCATGGTATAGTTGCGCTAAGAATACGGAGATATACGATTTCTATGGCCCGACCGAAGCGACGATTTATTGTACGTATTATAAGTTAACAAGAAGAGGCGATAATCTTTCGCTTAATGGTATTATTTCTATTGGTAAACCTTTAGCCAATGTGCAGGCCATTATCATTCGTGAGGATGGTTCGCTTGTTGACGGTCAAGAGAAAGGCGAACTTTGTGTGGCAGGCGATCAGGTCACTCCGGGTTACTGGATGAACGACGAAAAGAATGCTTCTTCGTTCTTCATCCGCGATGGAGTCAGGTACTATCACACGGGGGATTTGTGCTATTGGGAGAAAGATGAAAACATCATGTATTCCGGTCGCATAGATCAGCAAGCCAAAATCCAAGGCTTCCGTGTAGAGCTTGGTGAGATTGAGCATCATGCCCGCATGTTTTATAACAATAACCGCCGCGTGATAGCGATTGCTTTCCAGAATCCGCAGAATCTGACGGAGATAGCACTCTTCGTAGAGGCGCAGCAAGAAGATGCAAAGTCCCTTTTTGAATACCTGCGTTCCAAGATGCCGCATTATATGATTCCCACGCGCATCTTATACGAATCCGCGTTTCCGCTTAACAAAAGTGAGAAAGTGGACCGCAATGCGCTAAAAGAGAAACTGAAATGAAACATTTAATGTCTATAGATCATATAGGTTATGCGGTGCGAGACATCGCTGAGACAGCAGCGCCATATATTGTTGCAGGATGGGAGTTGTCCGAGGTATATAACGAGGAAGTGCAGCATGCTAAGATAGCATTCTTGCGAAAAGAGGGCATGACGACTATCGAACTGGTTTCCCCATTAGAGGGAGATTCACCGGTGGATAAGTTTCTTGCAAACGGAGGTGTGCAACCATATCATATATGCTATGTGGTAGAAGATATGTGGGGAGCATTAGAAGATCTTCATCAGGAAGGATTTATGCCTTTATTTATGCCGGTTGCATCTGTAGCGATGCAAAATAAGCAAATTTGCTATCTATATAATAAGTCTGTAGGTCTAATCGAAATAGTTGAAAAATAAAAATCAATTAATATGGAAAGAAAAGAAATATTAGAAAAAGTACAAGAGATATTCTGTGATGTATTGGGCAATGATGACATTGTTCTGACTGAAACAACTACGTCACAAGATGTAGATGAATGGACATCCTTAGCGCAAGCGCAGATTCTTACCGCCATTGAGAATGAGTTAGGTATACGCTTTAGCCTTAAAGAAATCATGTCGGTTAAGTCGGTAGGAGATATAGTGAATGCTATAATGGCGAAGAACTAAATGTTTAAGACCCCAATATTATTAATAACTTTTATCCGACCTGATCATGTGCGAAATGCACTAACAGAGATGCGGAAAATACGACCATCAGAACTATTTATAGCTCAAGATGGTCCTCGTGTGGATAGACCGGATGATAGACCAAAGATTCAAGCGGTGCGTGATGTGATTAAGGAATTGGTTGACTGGCCATGTAATCTGCATACACATTATTGCGAAACTAATCTAGGATGTGGACCAGGACCGTATGAAGCGATGTCATGGTTTTTTCAAAATGTGGAATATGGCATTATTTTGGAAGATGATATAGTGCCTCATCCACTTTTCTTCTCATATTGTGCAGAATTATTGGAAAGGTACAAAAATGACACACGCATAGGAATGATTGCGGGACATAATATATATCGTAAATACTCGCTAGTGCACTCGTATTATTATACTTTTGATACAGAAGGAACACTTGGATGGGCAACTTGGCGACGAGTATGGAAGGATTTCCGATTTGATATTCCGTTCAATGCGGAAGAGTATGATAAAGCGATGTCGCGTTTTATGTATATGCCGCGTATTTATCGTCAAAAGCAGATTGCGCATTTTGCAGCGGCACTCAATGTTGATCGGCATGACCGATGGGATTACCAATGGGAGTATTTTCTCCAGACTCATGGGTATCTTAACATAAAGCCCAATTCGTGTTTGACGTCTCATATGGGGGATGATCCAGATGCTACACATACGGGATATGTGAATCCGGGATATAAAATGGAGGTGAACGAATCTTTATTTCGAGAATTAGATCATCCTAAGCGTGTTCGAATAGATATTTTGGAGAAGTTGAGAGTCTATAATAGAACAATAAAGCTATTGAAGACGAGAAAATGAGACTAAGCATCATCACCATAAACTATAACAATGCATAAGGTTAAAAGGCGTATAGTGTATAGTGTATAGTGTATAGTGTATAGTGTATAGTGTATAGTGTATAGTGTATGGCCGTCCGGAAGGGCGGCTTTTTGTATGGAAATAAACGAAATTCATGTTAAAATTAATAAAATCAAATAAAAGTTTAATTTTATTTGTATATGTAAGATTTTTTTTGTAACTTTGCCAGCCAAATAGAAGACAATGACACGTACACAATTCATACAATCGCACAAAAACATGTTTTGGTACATTCCCGCTGATAAGAAAGCGGAGATATCAGACGCGTTACTGATAGAGACCATTCTTAACGACGGGACGCTTGCAGACTACAAATCGTTGCTGAAAGTGTTAGGACCTAAGCATGTCGCGGAGGTGTTCTAATGAAATTAAGCATCATCACCATAAACTATAACAACGCCGAAGGTCTGCGGAAAACCCTTTCCTCCGTCGCTGCACAGACCTATCGTAACATCGAACATATCATCGTTGACGGTGGCTCGACCGATGGTTCCGTCGAGGTAATCAAGGAGTATGCAGAAAGGCCTACCCCTAACCCCTCCCTACAGGGAAGGGAAATTATATGGATCTCTGAGAAAGACAATGGCATATATAACGCCATGAACAAAGGCATCCGCAAAGCGACTGGAGATTATTGCCAGTTCTTAAATAGTGGAGATACACTTGCTGCGCCCGATGTTACCGAACGTATGATGGCAGAGATGGACTTGGTCAATGCCAAACGCTTATCTCTAAACAAAGATACGATAGACATCCTATACGGCGATATGCTGAAAGTAGGAATCAAAACCCGTAGCCACCGAGACAACAGTGGCGAAAACGATGGTGTGACACTCAATATGTTCTATCGTGGATGTCTTAATCATAGTCCGGCATATATCAAACGTACGCTTTTTGAAGAGTATGGTCTCTACGATGAAACGCTAAAGATATGCTCTGACTGGAAGTTCTATATGCAATCGATTGTGCTGGGAAAAGCAACTACCAAGCATGTAGATATTATAGTAACGCATTTTGATATGAATGGCATCTCAGAGACAAGAAAAGATATCCTCAATGATGAGCGTAATCGTCTATTGAAAGAATTAATCCCACAAGGTATCTTAAAAGATTATGATCGGTATCATTTCCCCATGGAGCAATATGATCGGCTCAAACGATATCATCTTTGGGGGCTTGTTTGGTTTGTGGAACGTGTATTATTTAAACTCGAAAAATGGGGGATAATCAAATGAAACAATACATTTATAGATTGTGGCAATGGCTCTATAAGGGCATTCCTGTTATGAAAGTGAACGCAGGAATTGCGTCTATTGAGCATGGCCAAACACTTACTGGTCATAAAATCCTAATTACCGGCGGCAGTCGAGGTATAGGTTATTCACTTGCGAAGCGCTTTATCTCCGAAGGGGCGGAAGTGCTTATTATCGGACGCAATGCGGAGGCTTTGCAAAAAGCTGCGGCAGAATTAGGATGTAAGTATTTGTCTTTTGATATAACCAATATTTCCCATTTGTCTGAACTCATCGCGCAGTCTGCTGAGGCATTAGGTGGTTTAACCGGTTTGGTAAATAATGCCGGAGTTTGCAATATAGACAATGGTTTCCTTAATGTAACCGAACAGAGTTACGATGAGCAGTTCTTGCTGAATGTCAAGAGTCCGTTTTTCTTGACGCAAGCTTTTGTACAATATGTAACGGAACACAAAGTCCCATCTTCCGGTGTACTCTTTATCACTTCGGAACGTGGACTCTATCCTGACGATGCACCGTATGGCATGACCAAAGCAGCGATTGGTAATATCATATCCGGTATAGCCCGCCGTTTTGCGCTGCAAGGTGTGCATATCAATGGTATTGCTCCGGGAGTAACGGCAGATACGAAAAGCCAACCGGAGAAATACGAGGATGCTTATCTTAAAGGAGCAATCGGCAAACGCTATATTATGCCGGATGAGTTGGCAGAAGTAGCAGTATTCCTCCTGTCGGATGCTTCAAAATGTATTTCCGGTGAAATCATTCCGTGTAACCAGGCAAATCATTATAAATGAAAATCCTTTCCTTCATAGTACCTCTCTATAACTCCGCCAAATGGCTGGAGAAATGTTTATATTCTATCCTCAGTCAGGATATTCCGGAGGAGCAGATGGAGATTATCTGTATCAATGATGGTTCTCCCGATAACTCCGCTGATATGGCGCGGGAGGTAGGGAAGGAGCATCCGTCTATTATTGTTATTGATCAGCCTAATCAAGGACCTTCCGGCGCGCGAAATACAGGAATGAAAGCGGCTACGGGAAAATATCTCGCCTTTGTTGACCCGGATGATTTCGTAGAACCCAATGTATATGGTCAATTGGTGCAGCAGATGGAGAATAAACAACTGGATATGCTGCGGTTTAATTATCAGATAGTGGATGAAAACTATAATTATGTTGAGAAACGTCCGTTTGAGAATGCGTTTGACTACAGCCCTAAACTCATGTCCGGCGCTGAATTTCTTGCTACTCGTCTTGATATTGCATGCAATATATGGCGTTATGTCTATCGTCGTGAAATAATCATAAACAATAACATCTGGTGCTTTACCGGAGATTACTATGATGATACGCCATGGCTGCCATTGGTATTGCTCAAAGCGGAGCGGATGAATATCTGCAATACGATAGTATATAACTATCTGGAGCGTGCTGATTCACTTGTAAAAACCAATGTTCCCAAGATGATGAAACGTAAGTCGGATGGGGTAATTCTACTGTTGAAGTACCTTGAGCAAGAATTGGCAGATATTAGATCCGGTCGATTAGTGGTTAACGATGATTGGACAGAGGGTGTGATAGCATGGTATAAAAACATTGAGGCACATTCTGTGGTGTCGCTACTGACGAATATAGGAGTTTCTCAATTTTCTGAAAGAAAGAACTATTTGGGGCAACTGCGCAAATTAAATATTTGCCCATTATCAACAGAGACGGATTCCCCCAAGGCACTTCGCAAAATCCGTTTAGCGAATGTGCATCCTTTACTATTGATATGGGTATTACATCTTATGAATTTAATTAAGGGAAATTTTAATAGACTGTAGTTATTATATAAATCCGCGCACTAACTATTTTACATGTTACCTTTTACGTTGTATGACTAAATAAATATTCTGTCATATCACACTACTTTTAATAATGTGATATTTAGGGCAATTAAGGATAAATCTAAATAAATTTTGAAAAATCCGGCATAAATATGTCTTAGCCCCTACGAGGCATGATTATTCTTATAAATTTTTACGTTTTGAATGACAAAAACGAGGAATTTAATAAATTTATTATTAAAATCTTGTTTATGTCATTTTTTTTTTGTACTTTTGCGCCCAAATTGCACATCGTGTGATTAGATTATGTCTATCGTGCGATTAAGAAGTAGTGTAGCTATGAGCCAATTATTACATATAGATGCAGAGTATAAACAGTGGATTCAGGAACTGAGTCTACGCTATCGCCAGAGCCAGATTAAGGCATCTATTCGGGTAAATAGTGAGATGCTCCGTTTCTATTGGTCTGTCGGAAAGGATATAGCAGAGCGGCAATTTGATAACAAATACGGCTCACATTTCTATGAGAATTTGAGTAGATATCTAGTTGCTGCACTCAATATCAAGAAAGGTTTTTCTCCTACAAACCTGAAGTACACTAAATACTTTTATCAGTTATATTCCTCTCTCGCAGAGAATCGTCGGCAACCTGCTGACGAATTGGTGAATGCAAATCGTCAGCAATCTGCTGATGATTTCGAAATGCAATTTTGTACTTACGAATCAATGCACCGATAGGAATATCTAAATACAAATTAGCCCAGCAGCAACTCCCTCAAGATATCCAAGCTATATTACCATCGGTAGAGGAGATAGAAAATGAGTTGAATTATAAAGACAAATGATTAAACCCACCGAGCGATGATGACCGAGAGACAAATGATTAGGAAATGAAAGAAGACAACGAAATATCAAAGCAACCGCGCATTGTGAAATCTCACGACATACGCATTGATACGGATTACGCGGAATGGATTGCCGAGTTGAAACATCGGTATCGTTCGGCGCAAGTGAAGGCGTCTGTGCGCGTGAATGCGGAGAAGTTGCTCTTCAATTGGGAACTGGGACGCGATTTGGTGCAAAAGAAAGCTGAAGAGCGTTGGGGCGCAGGAGTAGTAGAGCAAGTCAGCCTTGATCTCCAGCGCGAGTTCCCGAATGCTGAAGGATTCTCAGCGTTGAACTTATGGTATATGAAACGGTGATATCTGTTCTATAATCAGGCAGATACAAAACTTTACCAAGTTGGTAAAGAAATTCCAAATACAAAACTGCACCAAATTGGTGCAGAAATAGAAAATACAAAGCTGCTATGTGGTGTGCGAACTGAAAGCGAAGGCTTTTGAACCGGAGTTTGCCGGCAAGTTAAATTTCTATGTCAACGCGGTGGACGACTTGTTAAAGGCTGAGGAAGATAATCCGACGATTGGTTTGCTTATTTGTTCGGATATGAATAAGGCAGATGTACAATGGTCGTTCCGCGGTATCAGTACTCCAATGGGAGTGGCAACATATAACAACGTCCGCATCAAGGACATGCTTCCGACGCAAGAACAACTGAAGGAGCGTATGGAACTCCTGCAAAAAGAAATGCGCGAAACAAAACGACTGATGAAAGCGAATAAGTGATTTCCGACCGACGAGCGGGAGATGACCGAGAGACAAACACGACTCGCTTACGGGAGAGAAACGGGGCGATAAGGAGAATAATAAATCAATATGCAATAATAAAGTTCGGTAGTACTTAACTGCCACAATATAAAACTGTTATTAAAATTTTAACGAACTATTGCAATAGAATTCATGTAAAATAAAATTTTGATTATTATGGACAAGATATCTTTTTTTCAGGGAGAAGAATCCATAGTGATTCATGAGGCATATAAAGAAAGGGGAGAATCCTTATTCGTTTCTCAATATAAGACAGCCTTCGCAGAAATTGATGCATATTTAGACGCACCGAGTATGAGAGAAGATTTCGTTGTTTGCAACAATGTTTTTGCGTTTGTCGGAGAACGAGGATCTGGTAAAACGTCGTGCATGTTGTCTGTGGCTGATATGCTTGAAGCACATCGAACTGAAATTGGTCGCCCAAAAAGTTTTTTTAAAACCCCAATAGTAGATCCTTCTTTTTTTGATGAAAAGACAAATATTATTGAAATATTATTGGGTAAATTATATGTACAATTCGATAATTATCTCAAACAAAACGTTCCTCCGCTAAACAAAACAAAGCCATATAAGAAAAATAACGTATTAAGTGCATTTGAGCAAGTAAGAGAGTGTAGTGCAAATATACATACTGGTTCAACTTTTGCAATAGAGCAGGTAAATCAATTGCCAGAACTCTCTGCGACGATGGATTTAGCAACTCAAGTTGGCCATTTGATAGATGTGTATTTGGATTTAGTGGGAAAAGAAATACTCGTTATACCCATTGATGATATTGACTTACATAGTGCTCAAGCGAATATAATGGCTGAACAAATTCGCAAATATTTGATGCATCCCAATGTGGTAATCTTAATGGCTTTAAAGATTGATCAATTGCTACTATTAAAAGAGAAAGAATATATATATCAATATAAGGATTTAATAGATAAAAATAGAATAAATATTGATAATATTATAGATATGGCTTCTAAATACATGACGAAGTTAATACCCTTGAATCATCGTATTTTCATGCCAACCATAGAAGATTTTGAAAACGCGGAACTTCAATTGATAAATAACAGAGAAGAGAAGAATGTGTTACTTAGCGGTTCGTCTGTTAAATATACTGTTACATCTTTAATATTTAGGAAGTGCAGATTCTTATTTTATCATTCAAATGGAACAACAAGTCCGATTGTACCACGTAATCTACGTGAACTTCGCCATTTGATAGCGATGTTGTATTCGATGACGGATTATAGAACAAGTTGGGATGAATCAAACAAAGTATTATTTGAACAGTACGTATACGAAACTTGGATTTCTAATAATCTTAATGCGAAAGATATAGCATTGGCTCGTGAGATACGCAATTTTAAAGACGTATCAACGTTTAATAAAAGTATTATACAAATTTTGAAGAGAAAGTACGCCGATGTTTTCGGAACGGAGTTAAGAGATGAAATTAAAAGGATCTTAGATGATGAAAATGTGACATACAACATATCTGTAGGTGATGTGTTTGTAATCATAGATTATCTAAAAAAACGCATTCAAGATGTAGAGGAGAAAATGTTTATATTCTATGTGGTAACAGTTTATTCAATGAAACTGTACTACTATTATGACCGGTTGACTGCATCTCCACAGACCATATCCAAACCGGCTAACGAAAACATAGATTCAACTATCAAAAAAAGGGAACAATTAGACGAGATTTCTGAATACGAGATATTTGCAGCGGGGGCATTTATTAACACTAATTATTTTGATTTGTTAACACCAGAGCGTGATGGCTCTACATACGTATCTCGCTCTCAACGAGGATTTGATATCGGAAAAATACGCCAATGGATTGCTGGAATGCCTATAGAATTTCAAAGTCTCTCCTCCGAGCAATTGCATCAATTATACTTGGCAGAATTTTTCGCCTTAACATTATCACGCCGATATGATTCTAAGAATAGAAACATAGGAATGGGCTATCGTAAATCAGATGAAGTGTATTACGCCTCGCGTATTGGTCAATCAACGGTCTTTGCTACATTTGATATAGGTTCTATATTGTTTAATATCGCAGATATTGAAAAAGCATATAAACGTATGTCAAATATGCAAGATAATGATACAAAGAACAAACTATTGGATATTGCTAAAAAAGAACCTACATCAATTTACAATAGAATTCAAAAAGTAGTAGAAGCACGTGGCTTTAAAGAAGATGAAAATGAAAATCCTGGACACTCTTTGCGCTCATGGGGCTTAATTCGCAACGCGGAGATATTAGAAGATTTTATGATGGAAATGGTCCATAAACCAACAGCGAGAGGTATTTCAGCTCTTCACAAAGAAAATATTGAAGACTTCCTGGGACGAATGGCAAATTATGAGATAAAAACGTACGATAGGAATAGTCAAACAGAACCTTATACGATAGAGTTTAAGTATGCCAATGAAATTAAGAGCGCAATACATGAGGTTAGTGATGCAGAATTCAATATGGTATATGGAATAGAAGAATTTAATGTAGAACAGATAATTGCCAATTTCAACGATACCATATATAAAGAATATGGAGTGCGGCAAAATTTATCAAGAATTTGTGCAATATTCTTTAAGTCCAATAAAAAATTCCAGTCGGCCTTGTATGCCAAGATCAAAGAGCAACCGACATATACAAAATTACAATTGGAGGAGTTATTAACAAAATTTAATGAAAATTATTACTCCCAGAATGGATAATTTAAGACATGTCATAGAAATGGTATTCCTAAGGCGCGATATTAATGAAGTGTTGGCGTCATTGGGTAGAAACGATTTTAGTATCGGTTCAATTGTATCATATGATAGCCTAAAAACTTTGTTGCAGAAATATTATGCACAATATTCTGGCAATCAGTACAATGCTCTGATAGACGTGGCGTTTGATAAATGGATGACAATAGATGGAGAAAGAAATCTATATAACCTTTTACAAGCGTGTACAAAGGAACTGCTACATAAAAAGGGATATTCTCCGATTTGTTATTACGACTCCTATTTGAGATGGCATGAAATGAGTTCATTGGTTGGAGAAGATATTTTGACTTGCTCATATCTTGCGAAATTATCTACAGAAACTGGAGAGGAACAACGTGCGTTTACATGGAAGCCTGTGTTAGGTTCAGACAATCGAAGGATTGATTTTATCATGCAAAAAGGATTGGCCGAGCTGCATTATCATTTACAAGGATCCTCGTTGACATTTGACGTGAGTTGGATGGCATTAATGAATCGTTTGGCAAATGAATCAGAATTTAAGGAAATAAAAAATGATGAAAAAAACTGGTATTCATTGATTAATACTGCGGCAATGCTGCGGGCATATCTATTCCTTTGTGTAAACAAAGATGATACATATAGGGATTTTTCGCAGCTCATCAACCGATGGATGGAGGAAGAGGATAAGATAAGTTTTGCCTCAAACACATCTAAAGAGATAATGGCATCGATTCATACAATATGCCATAATTATGGTTTACGATATGGAAAGGAAGTGCTTGATTATGCGATCCCATCATATTTAGATGAAGTAGACGAAAAGAATTATTTTAATGTGCCGTTGGTTGGTGAACGCAAACTTCTTTATTTCTGTTTTAAAATGATATATGGACAAAATGAACCGTGTGAGTGTTTTGAAGCATTGCTATATACATACCTTCTCATCAAACATCAATTTCGAAATATAATGATATTATCCATTTCTCCAAGAGGTTTTGAAAATTTTCAGCAGTACGAAAAAAATAAAGATATATTTATTCCTAAAAATACTATTTATCGTAACCTTCAGTTATTTTTATCATCGCAAACAACTCTCTGTAACCAGCCTATCAATTATATTGAATATCGTATAACTCCTTCTGCCACGGCATCGTCATTACGCAAAAAGATTGATGAGTATCAATTGGCATTTGAAGATAATAATTTTTTGATGCATAATCCAAATCAAATTAAAGATATAGAATATGGATTTATATTGCATTTTATTAAACAAGCGGATTCTATCTCAGATTTTAATGATGAGTTAGCAAATGAATTTAAATGCAGGAACACAAAAGTAAGAGAATTATTAGCAAAACAAACGAGAGCAATTAAGAGTCTCATCCAACAATCAAAAGGAAACAAGATCGTTGGAATAGACGCAGCGAATTCTGAATTCGGCTGTCGCCCTGAAGTATATGCAGATGCTTACCGTGAGTTAGATCAATACCAAATAGGACAAACATTCCATGTGGGCGAAGATTTTTATGACTTAATAGACGGTCTTCGATCCATAGATGAGGCCGTGCTATTCCTAAATCTCAAAGATGGAGCACGACTCGGACATGCAATTGCACTTGGATTAGATGCAACATTGTACTATACAAATAATCACTATACCACCTTTATGCCTAAGCATGATTTATTGGATAACTTAGCCTGGGTGCAAATGAAAATGGATGAGTTTGGAATTGAGGACATAGAAGGGATTCATTACTGGTTATCTTGTAAATACATGGAGTATTGTAATGAAGTTTATGAGGAGCTAATCGATGTGCATACATATTATCAATCATGGATGTTACGTGGGGACAATCCTAAGCAATATTTGGATAAAGATAACAATCAAGGAAACAACGTAAGGATTCTTAATACAGTTAATGTTATGGCAGAAATAATGATAGCCAGACGTAATCAGGAGGCATGTAGAGTGTATAGCAGATATCATTATGATTCCCATGTTAAGAGCAGAGGTTTTCAACCTGATGAATTTAAAATCCCAAGAAAATTCAGACATGCGTTTGTCACCGTATTAACTCAAATTCAGGATAAAATGATTGGGACTATTGCTTTAAAGCACATAGGAATAGAAACAAACTTAACATCCAATATGAGGATTTGCGATATGGCGCGATATTCTCAGCATCCGATTATAAGATTTTATGATGTTGGGTTAAAATGTATACATGAAGGACAGCCCAGACGAACCCCGCAAATACTGGCGACCATCAATACAGACGATCAAGGGATTTTTGCAACATCACTGGAAAAGGAGTTTACGCTTATGTTATTGGCATTAGAAAAACAAGCAGATGCTCATGGTAATGCGATTTATGATCAAGATAGCATATATCAGTGGTTAGACAAAGTTCGCGAAAATGCATTTGTTCAAAAATTTAAGCGATGATATTCGTATATCAGAAAGCAAAAGATATATAAAGAGTTATAAATCAAATCAATATAAGGGAGGATTATATCAATTGTGTCAGATTGAGCACTTACTCCTTTGAATATCCACCGGATATTGCTCGGTACTCCTCAATCCGCTTCACGTATCAGTCCCGTATGTCTCTCGTAACACGATCCTGTGATGGTCATGTGAATGAAAGATGATTTGAATGATGAATAACTGAAGACTAACTCAAACCCCCGAAAAATAACTTAAAACAATTATATAATGAAAGTAGTAGGAATCATACCGGTGCGATATGCATCAGCAGGGAGGCTTCTAAACGATAACATATAATATTATGCAAATACTTGATTGTACATTATGGGATAGTGCGAATTACACCAATTGGGATAATAGAAAAAGCTAAACATAACAAATAAAAGATATTGATTCTAGACATATTGCTCGACATGATGATGAGAAAGAAGGTGAAAAACTTATCCTCCCATACCAGTCCCGTATGTCACTCGTAAGTGAAAGGAAAGAAGATAATAGAGAAATGCTAAGATCACTACATATCATAATGCCAATGGCAGGGGAAGGAAGTCGGTTCTTGAAAGAAAAGTATAAAAATAGGATAAAAACAAGAAAAAATGTAAAAAGTGGCATAAACATTTTTCGCTGTTGGATACAATGCCTATCCGAGAGTTGTTTGGCAACCTCGAAACAGAGAAAAGGATATGTGATGACACTCAACTGCAATTTGATTTTGACTTTTAAAAATGTACGATTATTAAGATTGAAAAATTAACCGTCCATTTTAATGGACACTAATGATGTGCTATAATGAAACCAGAGCTACATTTATTTATTATTTGGCAGCGAGGACGCTATAAAGAACAGGAGATTCTCGCGGATATGATGGAGCATTTCGTCATATTGCATCGTTATGCAATCACGTGGTCGCAAGATCTTGTGTCAAGTAACTTTACACGGTTCTATGGTGTGAGGTTGCCCTCTAACTCGGTAAAAGAGCAAGAATGTGGTACTGGTGAATTCTTGCTGTGTGTTGTCCGTGATGAACATCCGATATATGGGCTTAGACATACTACCGCTGGAGATGCTATCGTAAATACGAATATGTTCGATGCTAAGTCACGCTATCGCGATTGGACAGGAGGGGGACATAAAATACACGCAACCAATAGTGAAGACGAAACGAATCATGATTTGACATTACTTGTCGGCAAAAATATTAAAGATTTTTTGCAAGAAAGTCATCCTTCTGATGCTTTAGAGTTTCTCCAAAAGGATTTGGAAGGGGCGATAGTTTGGACATCGTTGGAACATCTCTTTTACGTGCTTAATAATACAGTTTCATATGTGATTCTGCGTGGTTCTTTGGAACCATCGTCCACCCCCCCCTTTTACTGCGATACTGACATTATAACGCCTGAATATGAGAATTTTAGAATGATTGTAAACGGGACTCCAGCATTGTCTGAAGTGCGTCCTAAGTCAGAGTTGCATATCCTAGATAAGATGTATTATTTGGACGTTTGGGATTCAAGACGCAAGTACTACGATCCAATATGGTTAGATGATATGTTAAAAACGTCTGTTCTAGATGGATATATGCGTATGTTGAATGAGGAGAATGATTTCTATTGTCTTCTTTATCATTGTTTGACTAATAAAGGTTACATAGATGATAAATACACCGAGAAATTGCAATCGTATAAGGAAAAATTATGCATCACTGAGAATGATTGGGCAAAAATATTAGTGGATTGGTTGGATGCTCATCATTACGAAATAACAGAGCATACTGATATCTCAAATAATTATGATTTGTCAAATCCGATAATTCGTGATTATGCTTTACGATATGGAAAGTGTATTCGAATAATAAGTACAACTACGAGTGATATTCTTACAGGCAAACCTATAGCATATGTAAGCAAAGTGTTTCAAAAGGAGAATAGTTTTGTCAAGGCAGGGAGTCCATGGCTGATTGATAATGAAATGAGAATATTAGACCGTATAGGCGATGGAGTTCATTTTCCCAAATTGTTGGCATATAGTGGAGATGATGAAGAACATTGGATTGAGATATCTGCAATGCCGGGTAAAGAGATGTTTAAAAACCGATGGAAAATTCGGATGAGTAATATTCGGAATTATCCATTACGTATAATTGAAGTGCTAAAAGTTTTATATGATAACAATATACTTCATCGTGATGTTCAGCCGGAAAATATATTGATTAGTGAGAAAGGAATACCTTCAATAATTGATTTTGGTTGGGCTATTGATTTTAGAGAAGATAAATCATATCCTTGTCCTCAAAACATGAAAATGCCAGATGAAGCTCGCAATGGCTATTCTGATTTCTATAATCTAGCTATGATTTTTGATAACCGTTGGTTTGCAATGCCTTTCGTGGCACGTTTTGCAGAGGAATTGAGAAAGATTGATGGTGGACATTATACTGATAAAGTTTTTGTAGAACAACAAATTAATTTAGCGAAGGAGGCATTGCATAGAAGGTTCTCTTGGGAGGACTACGTGGAATTTATCATGGGTAAATATAAGTTGAGAAAGTATTGGGGACATCCGCACCGTTTGTTCCGTCGCTTTGAGCCTACTATTCAAAAATGTATTGCTTTTTTTAAAAAGTTGTTCTCTCTACGCAAAGTGATTGGTTGGACTATACGAAAATTTAAAAGGCTATTTGCATGATCAATCTATCATTTATAATCCCTTTCTATAATGGGGAACAAACTATCTTCACGATGCTGGATAGCATCTATGCCATTGGTTATACAGAAGATGAGTTTGAAGTGATTGTCGTGGATGATAAATCACCTGTTGCCGCTGAGAATGTATTGAGCAATTTTGTATCACAGCATAGCAATATTCGTGTTGTTCGACATGAGGTTAATAAGCGTCAAGGGGGCGCAAAGAATACCGGTATTCGTTTAGCGAAAGGACAATATATAGCCTTTGCAGATCAGGATGATGTGATACAAGCGGAGAATGCACGTTTGGCTTTGGAGTTTGCTTTGAAGAATGATGTTGATATGCTGGCATGTCAATATGATATTTTGAAGGAAGATGGACAGGTTCGTCATGATGGCATTTCAAAAGGGGATGGGATGATAGTAACAGGTAAAGAATTTTGTGAAAACTGTTTTATGACTGGTTATAATCTGGCTCCATGGGCAAACCTCTATAAACGCGAGTTCCTTGAGAAAACAGCACGACCATATGAAGAAAATGTGGTGATGGAAGATTCGGATTGGATTGCATGGCACTGGATACATGCTGGTAAAGTCGGAATATTCAATAAACCAATTTATACATGGATAATGAATCCTTCATCAATTACGCATAGCCAGAGTTATGTTAATCGTGCGGATTGGGTGAAGTTCGGGTACAGGAAAGTGCGAGATGCAGAAGTATATAAATCCATATCCTCTACTTTTGCTGCAATCATGATGGAGGATGGTAGAAATAACATAGAAGGAGGAATGAAAAAAGTATGGAAGG
>DFEE01000018.1:73396-74746 GCA_002368645.1 Bacteroidales bacterium UBA3810 | reverse complement strand
GCCTTTATCAAGAAACTTCATATTGAGATGGAGAAACACCTTTCCGACCCGAGCCTAAGCATTGAGACACTCAGCGATATTATGGGTATGTCACGCTCGCAACTCTATCGCAAGACCAAGCAATTGGTCGGTGAGAGTCCCAACGACATGATTCGCATTTTCCGTCTCAAGCGTGCTCGTCAGTTACTGACGGAAACCGACCAGAATATTCAGCAGGTAGCCTATGAGGTGGGGTTCTCTTCCCCATCCTATTTCACCAAATGCTATAAAGAGTATTTCGGCGAAAAGCCGAGCAAGAATTAAGAGGATTCAAGAGTCCCTAAAATAGCACAATTGTTGCAAAATACGAAACAAATGTTGCATCTCGGAGGAGGTGCAATATTTTTTACATGCTTTGGAACGCGCTTATTTGCGTATATGCGCGAAAAGTAGTAATTTTGCACCACTTTTTTGAGAAAAACAAGCTAAAAAATCATAAATTAACGTAAAACAAAAACCATGAAGAACAAAATTTTCCTCTCATGTTTTGTTGCTCTCACATTATTTGTGGGGCAAATCGGAGCTCAGCTTCATGTAACGGGAACCGTTTTGGACGACAAGACGGGTGAGTCTGTTATCGGAGCGAGTGTTCTGCAAGTGGGTAGTACGAATGGTACTATCACGGATTTTGACGGAAATTTCGAGTTGGATGTTCCGGAAGGTTCGTCTTTGGAGTTTTCGTATATGGGTTACAAGACCCAAGTTTTGAAAGCGTCAGCGTCCATGAATGTAAAGCTGGGCGAGGACAATGAGTTATTGGACGAAGTGGTTGTGACCGGTTATACGACTCAGCGTAAGGCGGATTTGACCGGTGCAGTCAGTGTCGTGAGTGCCAATGATTTGAAGAGCCAGAATGAGAACAACCCGATTAAGGCGATGCAAGGTCGCGTGCCGGGTGTTTCGATTGAAGCCAACGGTAATCCCTCCGGTGCAGCAACGGTTCGCATTCGTGGTATCGGTACACTCAACAACAACGACCCTCTTTACATCATTGATGGTGTGCCGACCAAATCGGGTATGCATGAGTTGAATGGTAATGATATTGAGTCTATTCAGGTTTTGAAGGATGCCGCTTCGGCTTCTATCTATGGTTCTCGTGCCGCCAATGGTGTTATTATCATCACCACCAAAAAGGGTGCCGAGGATAATATTAAAGTGGATTTAGATGCGAGTGTTTCTGTCAGCCAATATGCCAATAGGCAGAAAGTACTCAACACCAAGCAGTTTGGTCAAGTGATGTGGCAAGCGTATGTGAATGACGGCGAAGATCCCAATAGCAATCCTTTAGGATATAACTATAATTGGGGATAT
>DFEE01000018.1:0-73275 GCA_002368645.1 Bacteroidales bacterium UBA3810 | reverse complement strand
GGAACCACTCCTGCCGGTGACACCGACTGGTTTGACGAGGTAACGCGTACCGGTGTTGTACAACAATATAATGCAGCCGTCAGCGCCGGTCACAAGAGAGGTCATAGTTTCTTCTCCTTAGGTTATTATAATAACAAAGGTATTATTGAGTTCACGGACTTTAACCGTTTTAGCGCACGCGCCAATTCAGATTTTTCTTTCTTTAACAATCATTTGAAAATAGGCGAAAACATCTCCATCAACCGTACCAGCGAGGTTCCGGCTCCGGATGGTATTTTGCAGAACGCCTTGCAATTCAACCCCTCCATTCCGATGTACACAACGAGTGGTGAGTTTGCAGGTCCTGTCGGAGGTTATTCCGATCGTGAGAACCCCTATGCACGCCTATACCGTAATAAAGATAATCGCTATCAATATTGGCGTATATTCGGTAATGTATTCATTGATGTTGAACCGGTGAAGAATTTCCATATCCGTACAACGGCAGGTTTGGATTATGCGCAAAAGAAACAACGTATCTTCACTATGCCGATTACGGAGGGTAACGTTGCCACGACAACCAATGCGGTTGAAGCCAAGCAGGAGCATTGGATGCGTTGGATGTGGAACGCTATTGCCACTTATAACTTTGAGGTTAAGAAACATCGTGGTGATGCCATGTTGGGTGTGGAGTTGAACCGTGAGAACAGTGAGTACTTCTCGGGTAAAAAAGAGGAATATGTTGTACTGACTCCTGACTATATGTGGCCTGATGCCGGTACAGGAACCGCCTTAGCTTATGGTAGTGCCACCGGATATAGTCTTCTGTCATTCTTTGGCAAATTCAACTATTCGTATGACAACCGCTATATGGCCTCTGTGACCCTTCGTTATGACGGTTCAAGCCGTTTCGGCCGCAATAATCAGTTTGCCGCCTTCCCTTCCGTTAGCGCAGGTTGGCGTATCAGTGAGGAGAAATTCATGGCCGGTACTCGCACAGTTCTGGATGATTTGAAATTACGTGCTTCTTGGGGACAAACCGGTAACCAGGAGATTAATAACCTCGCTCGCTACACCATTTATGTAAGTAACTATGGTGTTAATGAGGATGGAGGTCAAAGTTATGGTACCGGTTATGATATTGCCGGCACCAACGGAGGTATCATTCTCCCGTCCGGTTTTAAGCGTGACCAATTGGGCAATGATAATTTGAAGTGGGAAACAACTACACAAACCAACGTCGGTGTAGATTTCTCGTTATGGAACAGTAAATTGTATGGTAGTTTTGACTGGTTCTATAAGACCACCGATGACATCTTATTATTCATGAATGGTATAGCAGCCATGGGTGAAGGTTCCAGTCAATGGGTGAATGCCGGTTCGATGCAAAATATCGGTGAGGAATTTACCATTGGTACCAAAGGAGATCATGGCGGATTCCATTGGGATATCGCCGGAAACATCTCTCACTACGACAACAAAATCACTAAATTGCCTGAGACCGTAGCCGCAGCCGGAACTTTTGGTGGAAATGGTGTTAAATCAGTTGTTGGTCATCCGTTTAATAGCAAAGTAGGTTATGTCTATGAAGGTATTTTCCGTTCTCAAGACGACATTGACAACCATGCCAAGCAGGATGGTGCAGGACTTGGACGAATGATGTGGAAAGACCTTAACGGCGATGGCGTCATCACCGAGGCAGACCAAGATTGGATATATAATCCCGTTCCAGCGGTTGCATTCGGTCTCAATATTTATTTAGAGTACAAAGGCTTTGACTTGACCTTATTCTTCCAAGGCGTAGGTGGCGTAGATGTGTACTCCGATCTGAAGAAAGAGACTGATATTTTTGCCGGTATCAATATTGAGAAACTCAATAAAGGGACACGTTTGTTGGACGCATGGAGTCCTCTGAACTATAATTCCACTATTCCTGCTTTAACCAATCACGATACCAATAACGAGCAGCGTATCAATAGTTATTGGGTAGAAGATGGTAGTTATTGCAAACTGCGTAATCTCCAATTGGGTTATAATCTGCCGAAGAGTGCGTTAGAGAAGATGCATATGCAACGTTGGCGTTTCTATATCTCGGCTCAAAACCTGTTCACTATCCACTCTAAGAACTTTACGGGTACCGATCCCGAAAATCCCAATTTCGGCTATCCTATTCCCTTAAACATCACAATGGGTACCAGTGTTACATTTTAAGCAATAATTAACCTTTTAAATAGTACAACTATGCGAAATAAATTATTAGTATTTGCAATGATATTGGGGCTGGCAGGCTGCTCATTCCTTAATGAGCAAGTGCCACAAGGGACGCTCTCCGATGAGCAGGTAAAAGACCCCAAATACGTTGATAATCTCGTTATCTCAGCGTATGCAATCTTTATGACGGCAGAAGATATCAACTCCTCATTCTCGATGTGGAACTTTGATGTTCGCTCTGATGATGCCTACAAAGGCGGTAACGGAACCAGCGATGGCGATGTATTCCATCAACTGGAAGTAGAGCAAGGTATATTGACCACCAACTGGAATATCTCCAGTATGTGGGAACGTCTGTACAACTGCATTAGTCGCGTCAATACGGCGATTGCGCTTTTGGAACAGATGGATGATAGTTATGAGCTGAAAAACACACGATTAGGAGAAATGTACTTCTTGCGTGCGTATGGTCATTTCTTGTTGAAGCGTCTGTATAAAAATATCCCCTTCGTGATCGATCCCAAGTTGACTACCGAGCAATACAATGAGCTCAGCAATACGCAATATACCAACGATGAGGGTTGGCAACTTATTATCAATGATCTTGAGTTTGCTTTCAACAACTTGCCCGAGATTCAAGCTCAAGTAGGACGTGCCAACAAGGCAGCGGCAGCAGCGTTCCTGACCAAAGTGTATATGTACAAGGCATACCACCAAGATGATGCAAAATCACACAAAGTGACCTCCATTGAGCAAGCCGATTTGGAAAAAGCTATTTATTATTCCGATCCTCAATGGTACAGCGGCTATGAATTGGAGCCGGATTACCACAATAATTTCCGTCCAGAACCTCAATATGAGAATGGTATAGAAAGTATTTGGGCTATTCAGTATAGCAAAAATGACGGTACACAATTTGGTAATATGAACTGGGGCTATGGATTATGTGTTCCTAATATCCCCGGAGTGACAGATGGCGGTTGCGATTTCTATAAACCGAGTCAGAACCTTGTTAACGCATTTAAGACAGACATCAACGGACTACCGATGTTAGATAACTTTAATGCCAAGAACTATGATAGGACTTCCGATTTTGCAGACACCCGTCTGTTCCTGACGGTAGGTATCCCCGGCTGTCCGTATGAATTTGTACCAACACTTATCATGGAAAGGTCAAATACATGGTCTCGTTCCAATGGTTTATACGGATATTATGTTTCACTCAAACATAATGTTGACCCATTCAGCGAATATATCATCAAGGGCAAATGGTGGGGTAATTCCATGAACCGTATTGTTTTTAGATATGCAGATGTTCTATTAGAGCGCGCTGAGGCATTGACCTTGACCAATCATCCAGATGAAGCAATTGCCATAGTTAATCGCTTGCGTACCCGCGCACGTGACAGTAAAGATGGTATTGTCTCTAACTACGAAGCGAAATATGGTGTGAAGATTAATGTAGGTCTCTATCCCGGTGGATATGACCAAGAGAAGACCATGCAGATAGTGCGTTTCGAGCGTCGTCTGGAAAAAGGTATGGAAAGCGAGCGTTTCTTTGACTTAGTACGCTGGGGCATTGCCGAAGAAGTGTTGAATACCTATTTTGCAGAAGAAGCTAATGACTGCTCCATTTATAGTTCCGCTCATTTCACAGCGGATAAAAACGAATACCTGCCCATTCCGTTCGCACAGATGGCAGCATCCAATGGACATTATACTCAAAACATAGGAGGATGGTAATATGAAAAAGACTCTTTTATATCTCGTAGCCATCATTTTGATGGTTGGTTGTAAAGGTTACGAACACAGCGACCTCCAGTTAGGCGGCGATTGTTTAGTGACTAAATTAGTACTGAATGACTCTCTCATCGGTGCTGTAGATCTACAGACCCGTTCGATTGAGGTGGTTACGCCGGAGTTTTATGACCTATCTGCGATGACCGTTACGGAGTTGCAGTTATCCGAAGGCGCAACATGCAACATTAAGTCGGGCGATGTTATCAATCTCCTTCAACCCCGCACATTGAATGTTCAGAATGGAGATGTTAAGTTAACATGGAGTTTGTCTGCTCGTCAAGAGATTGCCAAGATTACGTCCTTTGTGGTCAATGGTATTTATACCGGTATTATAAATGAATCCGCAAAAACCATTACCATCTATTTGCCGGTATCGGTAGAATTAACCTCTCTTATTCCGACAATAGAGATTTCCGAGGGAGCAACTATTAGTCCTGCCGCCGGTATGGTTACGGACTTTAGTCAACCTGTTGTATATGAAGTTGATAATCATTCCGCTCACGCCACCTATACAGTAACTGCCTTGCAAATCGACAAGCCTAAAGCATTGTATGTCGGACTGGCAGGTTCTATGGATCAATTAAATCCTGAGGAGTATAAAGCTTGTCTATGGATGTTGGGTAATGTGGAAGGTACTTTATATGCTTCCTTTGATGATATCAAGAGTGGTGCTATTGATATCAGTGAGTGCAAGCTGATGTGGTGGCACTACCATCGCGATGGCGGTTGTAACGGAGGTGAAGCGTTTGAACAATTCGCGGCACCCGCGTTAAATGCTATCACAACTATTCAATCTTTCTTAGAGGGTGGTGGAAGTCTCTTCCTAACTCGCTATGCGACACACCTGCCCGCTTACTTACGCATCAATGGAGAGGAGGCTACCGGTCGCTATCCCAATAACTGTTGGGGTGGCAACGAGATGAGTCCAGAAATTGCCAGCGGGACATGGAGTTTCTTCACGGACTCTGTCAATCACCCCATATGGCAAAACTTGATTATGGGTGCTGATCCCAAAGAAATCTTCTGCTGCGACGCCGGATACCATATTACGAACTCCACGGCTCAATGGCACTTAGGTATGGACTGGGGAGGCTATCCGGATATAGCATACTTTACCAAAAAGACCGGTGCACATGAGATTGGTCATGGTGGAGATGGCGCAATTGTCGCTTGGGAGTGGAAACGCTCTGCACAAAATGGCGGTATCGTTTGTATCGGTTCCGGTTGTTTCGACTGGTACTCTGATGCGGAAGAATATACGGGTTATCATGACAATGTCAATCGCATAGCTCAGAATGCAATTAACTATTTAATGCAATAAAATTATGAAAAAGTTTGTTTATACCATCTTTTTGATGGCCATCATAATCCTATCTAATTCGTGCACCGAAAGGATTGAACCCGTTACTCCTCGTGATTGGGACAATACTACCTACTTATTTACCACAGAGGATGAGCCACAATCGCTGACATACTATAAGCCTTATAGTGGTTTTATAGGTGATCCAATGCCATTCTTTGACCCTGTATCTAAGAAATTTATTGTATCTTACTTACTAGAATATCGTCCTAATTTAGCAGGTACATACCACCCTATTTGGGCGGTATGTACAGAGGATGCAGTTCACTATGAGTCATTGGGGGAAATTATTCCTTGCGGCGGTATAACTGCACAAGATGCTGCCCTCGGAACAGGTTCTGTTATATGGAGTGAAGAACAACAGTTGTATTATTTCTTCTATACCGGCAATAAGTATCTACCGAGTGCCAGTGAGAATGCTGAAGCTGTGCAATACGCCACGTCTCCAGACTTCAAGACTTGGACGAAAAATGAATTGTTTGTTCTCCGCGGCAACGATTACGGCTATAGCCAAAAAGATTTTCGTGACCCCGAGATTTTCCGCACCGATGATGGCGTATATCATATGATTGTTGCCACTAAAGTAGGTTCAAAAGGTACATTAGCCGAGTTTACCTCACCAGATTTACAGGCATGGACCTCTGCCGGTGCCTTTATGAACATGATGTATGCAGATCGTTTCTACGAGTGCCCCAATGTGTTTAAGATGGGTGATTGGTGGTATCTTGTATACAGTGAGAAACATGCTGCTATCCGTAAGGTACAATACTTTAAGGGTAAAACTTTAGATGCTCTGAAAGCTTGCACGGCTAATGACGCGGGCATATGGCCGGATGATCATGAAGGTTTCTTGGATAGCCGCGGTTTATATGCCGGCAAAACGGCCTCTAATGGAACCGACCGTTATCTGTGGGGATGGTGTCCTACCCGTTCCGGTAAAGATAACACAAAGACCGACAATGGTGCGGGTGAGCCCGACTGGGCAGGTAGTCTCGTTGCCCATAAACTCATCCAACATGCAGATGGTTCTCTCACTTTAGGTCCGGCACCGCTCATGGCAGAGCGTTATAATTTGGCACACGATGTCAAAGTGATGCGCCAACAAGGTACTGTGGCTCAAGTAGGTGAAGAGTGGACCCTAAGCGGTGATGCCAATATATTGCTCAACCGCTTGGAGAGACATAATCATCTTCACATGGTTGTTACTACGGCTACAGCGGAGGATAAGTTTGCAATCTCGCTCTGCCGCGGTACCAAGATGACATCAGACGCCGATTCATCCGTATACTATAGTCTGGTCGTTAATCCCGAAGGAGCTACAACCCGTAAGATTAACTTTGAACAAGAAGGTGAAGGTGGAAAAGGCTTTATTGCTGACATTGATAGTTATATGTTCCGCACTCCGACTGATAATGTCTATGAGATAGATATCTTTACCGACAACTCAGTCATGGTTATGTACATTAATGACGTTCTCTGCTACACCAATCGCGTCTATTGCTCCGCCAAAAACTGCTGGTCTATTAACAGTTATGGAACAGCTTCTATAAGTGTAAGAGATTTACGAGTTTCGTATTATTAAATAATCCTTATTATTCACTAACTAATTTTTACTACAATGAAAAAGTTATTTACCGTATGCATGCTCGCACTTGGAATGGTGTTTATGAGTATGAATGCCCATGCAGATGTGCTATGGGAGAACGCAGAGGGTCAGCATTTTGACTGGGGTTCCACCCTCTCTATTGATGCTTCTGCATTTGCTTCGGTTGAGGCAGGAATGAAGATTGTTTTGACCTTCGTTGAAGATCAAGCAGCCGATGTAGTTGAGTACAAATCCAATGGACAAAAACTACCCGGTAGCCGTTCCACTAGTCTGTTCGATTGGATGTCAACCGACGTATATTTCCTGACACCCGATGCAGCAGCTATGTTGCGTGAGTATGGTTTGGAACTTTGTGGTGGTAACCTCAATCTGACCAAGGTGGAGTTGCTCGAAGGAAAGGCCTTAAAAGATGCTGATATTGAGGGTGCTAAGACCATTTGGACAGGTTTCTTCTGGGTTGATAGTTGGAGCACTCTTGAAATTTTCAAAGAGGCTTTCAAAGCAGAAGACATGACCTCTTATGCCGGTATCCGTTTCTACTCAGAATGCCCGGACACGGACAACTTGATCTTCCTTCTCGCGAAGTGGGACGACGAAGCCGGTGTCGTAGCTAAATCCGAACCCGCTGCTGACGAGACCGCTGCCTCCAATCCTCTCAAACGTTATGCAGGTTATGCAGAACTTGATTTGAGCCAAGTGAACCCGCTGACAGTAATTGAAAACGTAAATTCTGATCGTCTGATGATCCAAATGGATAAACAAGGCAACGCAGCCTTCAACTTTACGGATATTGTGCTCGTTCCCGAACTCACACCCGCTATTGAGCCCGAACCTGTTGAGGAGACCTATTACATCAAAAACAATTGGAATGGTGGTTCTGAGTGGACATGGCAAGAGATGACTCCGAGCAATAATGGTGACGAATGGCTGTACGAAGGCGTATTCGGCGGTACCGGTGTGAATATCAATACAGTAGAGGAAGATGCCACTGCTCTTTGGTTCCCTGCAGGTGAGCCCTATGAAGGTCGCGCTATTGATGGCACCATTGAGGCCGGTCAAACGGTTAAATTCGTTTACAACACTGCTGACCAAACCGTTACTGCTACCGTTGTAAGTACCGGTATTGAGGATATTAAACTCGATAAAGTTGCTCACAAAGCCATTGTTGATGGTCATATCGTTATCGTACGCGAAGATGGCGTATTCAACGCATTGGGTACACGCATGAAATAAAATTATCTTTACGGTTCAGGCGGCTGATTACCGCCTGGGCTGACTATATAAATTGCAACCAAAAAAAATACTATAACCATGAGGAAGCCTATTATTTATCTTCTTGTATTGCCAATTTTAGCGCTGTGTGTAGCTTGTAGTTCACAACCGGATGAGCCTTATCGTTCCGCTTATCACCACACCCCGATAAGTAAATGGATGAATGACCCTAACGGTATGTTTTACCAAGATGGTGTTTGGCATTTATACTACCAGCACAATCCTTTTGGGACGACATGGGGTCCCATGCACTGGGCACACGCCACATCTACCGACTTATTAACATGGGAGGAACACCCGATTGTGCTCTATCCAGATAGCCTTGGTACAATTTTCAGCGGCTCTGCCGTCATTGATACAGATAATACTGCGGGCTTTGGCGCTAATGCTATTGTAGCCATCTATACCCAGTCTGAAATATGTGGGCAAAACCAGTCTATAGCCTATAGTTTAGATGGCGGTTATAGTTTCACTCCGTATGAAGGCAACCCTGTCATAATGGGCGATGTACCTGATTTCCGCGACCCGAAAGTGACTCGGGACGGCGACCACTGGCTCATGACTTTAGCATGCGGACAGGAGATTCGGTTCTTTAGTTCCACCAATTTAAGGGAGTGGACATATTTATCTTCTTTTGGAGAAGGTTATGGCAATCATAATGGTGTTTGGGAGTGTCCCGAACTTATCAAAATGGGCAACCAATGGGTACTATTAGTAAGTATTAACCCGGGCGGACCATTTGGCGGTTCTGCCACCCAATATTTCGTTGGTGATTGGAATGGAACAGATTTCAAATGTATAGATAACCCTGAAGAGCAGAAGTGGCTTGATTATGGCAAAGACAATTATTCTACCTTCACCTTCCACAATGCACCGGATAACCGTTTTGTAGCGTTAGGATGGATGTCCAATTGGCAGTATGCCAATCAACTCCCGACCATAGCTTTCCGCTCACAAAACACAGTGGCTCGCGATTTGAGTCTTTATCAAGATGATGCCGGCGAGTATCGCATAGCGTCTGTCCCCTCCAAAGAGACCCAGGCCATTAGAGGTAGAGAGACAAAGCATCTTCCGGCTACAGCTGTCGTAGATTTAGAATTGGACGGCAATAGGGATGTTCTTATCACCCTCTCTAATAAAAGAGGTGAGAAAGTCATAATGACTCTTGATGCCCATCGGCAAATGTTCTCAATGGATAGAACTGCATCAGGCGATTGTTCTTTCTCCCACGATTTTTCCGCGTGTACAACGACACCATTATTTATTGCACATGAGACGCATTATATCACTCTTTTCATTGATAGATGCTCCATTGAGGTGTTTGGAACAAATGGTGAATGGACGATGACCAACCTCGTTTTTCCTTCTGAACCATATGACAAGATTGAGGTGCAAGGTGGAAAGATGACTATTTATTCGTGTAAAATTAACTAATAAATTCCAACTAACATATGAGTACTCAATCTACCTCTAAAACATCCTTAGGAGCACTTGCTGTTGTGATGCTGTGCTTCTTCACCATGGGTTTCGTGGACCTCGTCGGCATTGCCTCAAACTATGTGCGGCAGGACATCGGTCTCACACACGCCCAAGCCAATATCATGCCCTCATTGGTATTCTTCTGGTTTCTCATTTTCTCTGTGCCCACCGGCATATTGATGAATAAAATCGGGCGCAAGAAAACTGTTTTGCTCTCCATCGTCGTAACCGTTATCTCGCTCTTTTTGCCCCTCTTAGGCAATAGTTACGCGTTGATGTTAGTCGCTTTCTCCCTTTTGGGAATCGGTAATGCGTTGATGCAGACTTCCCTCAATCCTTTAGTCAGTGCGATTGTGAAAGGCAATCTCAGTTCCACCTTGACTTTCGGGCAGTTCGTCAAAGCCATTGCTTCCTTCCTTGCACCTATCATCGCCGCATGGGGAGCCTTGCAGTTCAGCGACTCCATCGGGTGGAAGATACTTTTCCCCATCTACGGTATCATCGGCATTATTGCCGTACTGGCTTTGGGCTTTACTTCCATTGAGGAAGAAGCCGTTGGAACAAGTGCCTCCAAAGGCATCGGACAGAGTTTTGTGGACTGCTTCAAGCTCTTGGGGCAACCCTTTATTCTCCTTTGCTTCTTAGGTATCATGTGCCACGTAGGCATTGATGTGGGCACTAATACAACTGCCCCTAAGATTTTGATGGAGCGCTTGGGCATGACCCTCACCGAAGCTGGTTTTGCGACCTCGCTCTACTTCATTTTCCGTACCTTGGGTTGCCTCAGCGGCAGTGCCATCTTGCGCAAAGTGCCCGAAAAAGTGTTCTTCGCCATCTCTGTCTGCATGATCGTGGCAGCTATGATACTAATGGGTGTAGGCGATAGTAAGTGGTTACTGTATACCGGTATCGCATTGGTCGGTTTCGGCAATAGCAATATCTTCTCCATCTGTTTTGCCCAAGCCCTCAATCACGACGCCGCGCACAAGAATGAAATATCCGGCCTCATGATTATGGGTCTCTTCGGCGGTACCATATTCCCGTTCTTTATGGGCTTATTATCCGACACCACGCTCGGTTCACTCGGAGCCGTACTCGTTATGGCTGTCGGCGCACTCTATCTGAGTTGTTTAACCTTTAAAATCAAAAAGTAATGGACATCATGAATCAATCAACTATGCGCAAAAACCAATATGTAATCGGCTTAGGAGAAGCACTATTTGACTGCCTGCCGGAAGGGCGTAAACTCGGTGGTGCCCCCGCAAACTTCGCCTACCATGTATCCCAATTCGGCTTGAACGGCTGTGCCGTATCCGCTATAGGCAATGATGAGTTAGGACGGGAAATCATAGAGACCTTCACCAATGTCGGTCTCCGCTATGTCCTCCCACATGTGCCCTACCCGACCGGTACGGTACAAGTTACTCTTAGCGGCAACGGTATTCCCCAATACGATATCTGCCAAGGCGTAGCATGGGACAATATCCCCTATGTAGAAGAGATTGCCGCCCTTGCGCCGGACACAATAGCCGTCTGCTTTGGTTCTCTCGCCCAGCGTAACGGTATTTCACGCGCTACCATCCAAGCATTTTTGGACGCTATGCCCCAAGACGCACTACGTATCTTTGATATTAACCTCCGCCAGTCATGGTATAGCCGCGAGGTCATCGAAGCATCCCTTAAACGCTGTAATATACTCAAAATCAATGATGAGGAGTTGGATATCGTAGCTCCCATGTTATTGGGTATTACTCTGCCGCAAGGACATATGATAGCCGAAGACGAAGCCGCAGCAACGGCAGTCTGCCGCAGCTTGATTGAGAAATACAATCTAAGCATGCTTATTCTCACCTGCGGAGCTATCGGCTCATATGTGTTCTCCGCAACGGATATGTCTAAACAAGCAACACCGAAGGTTAAGGTCGCAGACACCGTCGGTGCAGGCGACTCATTCACCGCTACATTTGTGGCACAACTCTTGCTCGGCAAAACCATGCAGGAAGCCCACAAAAAGGCCGTCGAAGTATCCGCTTATGTCTGCACGCAGTCCGGTGCCATGCCTAAACTCCCCGCGGAGCTGCTAAAGTAATATAGATATATATCGGCATAATTCGAACAAACACGTATAATGCCCTGACAGCATCGTACCCCTAACGTACCCGACGGATTTGATAACTTAAGCATCGGGGTAATTTGACCACAAAATGTCCGTTCCGAAAAGGGACGGGCATGTTTGGTATTGGGATTCATTTGGGATCTATCACGGATCTATAAAGGTGGTCGCGGCAGTGGTAAGGATAACACTGCTGCTTCCAAGTTGTTATTTTTATGAAAAAATGTACTTTAATTTGCATATATCAAAAAATCTTTGTATCTTTGCGCGGAAAATTGGCGAGACGGAATAACAACTGATTTCATGAAGAGAGGTGCACTCATAATACTGACCTTGTGGTTCACATGCTTTTTATATGCCGAAGACCTCTCTCACGATAGTCTCCACTACGCCGATGGCACCAAAATCTATGCTGACACTGCTGTCTATCAAGGGACACAGATTAAGTTGGACTTAGGAACCTTTGCCTTAGAAGCCATCAGTTCCTTAGGGAAAGTATGGTCAACGGAAGTCGCAGTTTCGGTTCGATTTAAAAATAGGTTCTACCCGACTTTTGAAACCGGATATGTACATGCCGGTACAACGCACGACTCGATACAATCCGCCGGACAAGGCGCCTTTATGCGGCTCGGTATGGACATAAACGGACTGAGAAAGAATATATACGGTCCTAATGCCTTTCTCGTCGGCATCCGCGCAGGTACGGCGTTACAGGATTATGTGGCGACGGATTTAAGGCTAACCGACGCCTCGCAGATAGCACAGGCGAGCCAACAACACCGTTTTCGCTGTGATGCGTGGGGAGAAATAGTTGTGGGCTGCAATGTGCAGGTCTGGGCAGGTCTGATGATGGGATGGTCCGTGCGCATGAAGTTCCTGTTCACCACCAAAGTCCCAAGCGATACACCGTTACCCTACTACATTCCGGGTTATGGTTACAGAGAAAATATGGCTTGGGGAATTAACTACTATATAGGCTACAAATTTTAAACTATAAATCACAATACTATGCACGCAACAGACTTAATGATTAAAGCGGCCAACAACATCCGTATTCTCGCCGCATCAATGGTAGAAAAAGCTAAATCCGGTCACCCGGGCGGTGCCCTTGGCGGGTCAGATTTTATCAATGTGCTCTACTCGGAGTTCCTACGCTACGACCCCGAAAACCCCTGCTGGGAAGGACGTGACCGCTTCTTCCTTGACCCCGGTCATGAAGCTCCAATGCTTTACAGCCAGTTATGCCTCGCCGGCAAATTCAGCTTGGAGGAGTTGCAAACCTTGCGCCAATGGGGTTCCGTTTGTCCCGGACACCCGGAACGCGATGTGGAACGCGGCATAGAAAACACATCCGGTCCGTTAGGTCAAGGACATGTCTTTGCCGTTGGTGCCGCTATTGCCGCTAAATGGTTCAATGCCCGCTTCGGCGATGTGCATAATCCTACTATCTACGCTTATATATCCGATGGCGGAGTACAGGAAGAGATTAGCCAGGGCGCAGGGCGTCTCGCCGGACATCTCGGGCTTGACAATCTCATCATGTTCTACGACAGCAACGAGGTTCAACTCTCCACCATGTGCAAGGATGTAACCTCCGAGAATGTTGCCGCCAAATATGAAGCTTGGGGCTGGTATGTCCAAGAGATTGCCGGTAACGACCCTGACGCTATACGCGAAGCAATGCTACGCGCCAAAGAGATGCACGGCAAACCTTCACTCATCATCGGACATACCGCTATGGGTAAAGGCGCCGTCACCGCAAGCGGCGAATCCTTTGAAGGCAAGTGCTCCACACATGGTCAACCGTTGAGCGCCTCCGGAGCCTCCTACGAGGAGACGGTTCGCCATCTCGGCGGTAATCCCGAGAAACCTTTTGCCATCTTCCCCGAAGTGGAACAGATGTACGCCGAGCGTGCACAAGAGCTCAAAGAAGAGTGCAATAAACTCTATAAGAAATTCTATGATTGGGAGCAGCAGAATCCCACTCTTGCACGTGAGTACCACGCCTTTATGGACGAGGAAACTCCATGCATTGATTGGTCACTCGTGGAGCAGAAAGCCGGTTCATCCACCCGCGCTGCCAGTGCCAAAGTACTTTCTTTCTTGGCAGAGAATGTTAGTAATATGATTGTCAGCTCTGCTGACTTAAGCAACTCCGACAAGACCGACGGTTTCCTCAAGCACACCCATGCTATTCGTCGTGGCGACTTCACAGGGCAGTTCCTGCAAGCCGGCGTTAGTGAGCTCACCATGGCTTGCGTCTGCATCGGTATGAAACTGCACGGCGGCATCATCCCCGCCTGTGGCACATTCTTTGTGTTCAGCGATTATATGAAACCGGCAGTGCGTTTAGCAGCCCTCATGGAAGTGCCCGTTATCTTTGTATGGAGCCACGATGCCTTCCGCGTAGGCGAAGATGGACCGACCCACGAGCCCGTGGAGCAGGAAGCACAAATCCGCTTGATGGAGAAGTTGCATAATCATAGCGGCAATCCCTCCATGCTCGTACTGCGCCCCGCAGATGCCGAAGAAACAACCATGGCTTGGAGACTCGCTATTGAGAATGGCAAAACACCTACCGCCCTCATTTTGAGCCGCCAAGATATAGCTGCCGTACCCAACACATCGTTAGATGGATTCCGCCACGGAGCATATATAGTAAGCAAGGACGAGAACCCCGACATCGTGATGGTAGCCTCCGGTAGTGAGGTAACCACTCTTGTGAGCGGAGCAGAACTGCTACGCAAAGATGGCATTCGCTGCCAAGTAGTATCTGTCCCGTCCGAAGGGCTCTTCCGCGAACAGCCCAAAGAATACCAAGACTCCGTCCTCCCGAAGGGTATCAAGCGTTTCGGTATGACCGCCGGTCTGCCTTGCACACTGCAAGGGCTGGTGGGAGATAACGGTGCTATCTGGGGATTAGAATCCTTCGGTTTCTCCGCACCCTACAAGGTTCTTGACGAGAAACTCGGCTTCACCGCCCAGAACGTATATGAGCAAGTAAAGAAACTTCTCTGACCGCTTCGCTGAAGGAGTAATATTCCTTATTCTTTAATCATTAAAATGGACGATAATTTTGCCATACAACTCTTTGAAGGAAAGCGTGTTCGCATCGTGTGGGACGCCGAGCAGGAAAAGTACTATTTCTCTATTGTAGATATAGTACAAGTGTTAACGGATAGTGCCGATGGACGCAAGTATTGGAACAAACTGAAAGAGCGTCTAAAGAAAGAGGGAAATGAGTCGGTGACAAATTGTCACCAACTGAAATTGCTTTCTTCAGACGGTAAAAAATACAAAACGGATGTAGCTGATTTACAAGGTATTTTCCGTCTCATTCAGTCTGTTCCATCCAAGAAAGCCGAGCCTGTCAAACAGTGGTTGGCTAAGTTAGGCGAACAGCGCATTGACCAGATCATCGACCCGGAGCAGACCTTCCAAATGGCGGTGGAGGACTATCGCCGCCAAGGTTATTCCGACAAATGGATTAACGAAAGGATGCGCTCCATCGAAATGCGCAAAGAGTTGACCGATGAATGGAAGCGTTCCGGTGTAACGGAGCAGAAGGATTTTGCTATTCTCACGAATGTCCTCACGCAGGCTTGGAGCGGAATGACCACCGGCGAGTACAAACGCCACAAAGGTCTTACCAAAGAGAACTTGCGTGATAACATGACGAATGTGGAGTTGGCGCTAAACACGCTTGCCGAAGTGACTGCCACTGAAATATCCCGTCAGCGCAATCCGAAAGGCATGGCTCAGAGTCGCCAGACTGCCAAAGAAGGTGGCGAAGTCGCGCGAAACGCCCGTGCGGACATTGAGAGTCGTTTGGGTCATTCCGTCATTTCTTCGGAACGCGCTTCGGACCACCTCCGTCCGATAGAAGAAGGCAAAGCAGAAGAACTACCGTCCGATGATAAGGAAGATAAATAAATGCCAACCCCTCAAGACATAGAAAAACCCATTATTCCTGAGTTCGAGGAATATATCCGCCAACAGGAAATAGGTGGATTCGCTTGCACATACGACATTATTCATGGAAGCGCAGAACGCAAGAGGAGAAAATGTAATAAGGACGAGATAGCTATCTTACGTACGGTTCGGCAATATGATACCGAAACGGAAAAACAGATAGCTATCCGTCTGGGCAAGTCGGAAGCAGAGGTAAAATCGCTCATAGCGACCTTGATTAAAGACAGGTTCCTTGAACGTAATAATTACCGTGGGCAAGATTATTGGGAGTTGGTATATTAATTTAGTGAAACACCCGAAAAAGTATAGGACACAACTATCCCGCCGGTAGCCTCTGTTTGCAGCCACATGCAGAAAACCATGACCAAATCGACTCAAATAGGACTTATACTTGTAGCCGCAATTTTTCTGGTGACGGCTTTTGTTGCCTGCTGCAATAGGGCGGTACTGAAAGCGGCAGAAGGGAAAATGTATGACGATGTCTCAGCTGTCCCGGCCAACCGTGTGGGACTCTTGTTAGGCACAAGTCCTGTCGGGAGGTCTGGGCAGCCGAATCTGTTCTATCGCTACCGCATCGAGGCATGCGTGACGTTGTACCGCGCCGGCAAGATAGAACGGATTTTGGTCAGTGGCGACAATTCCCGTACTACGTATGACGAACCGACACGCATCAAAGAGGATCTTGTTGCGGCGGGTATTCCGGACAGCGTCATATATCTTGATTATGCCGGTTTCCGCACGTTGGATTCCATGATACGCGCAAAAGAGGTGTTCGGACTGAATGCTTTTACCATCATCTCCCAGCCCTTCCACAACGAGCGCGCGCTCTTCATCACCTCCCGCAAAGGGATAGAGGCGGTTGCCTTTAACGCCCGGGACGTACAACTCAAACGGTGGCAGATCAGAATGACCCTCCGCGAATGCCTCGCCCGAACCAAAGCGGTGATTGACATCCACACCGGCAAACAACCCCACTTCCTCGGCGAACCAATAAACATCGAATAAATAATACGGATATGACTCGCTTCCTCAACATATTGTGGCATGTACTTACATGGATTGGGGCCATTTATATTGAATTTATGGCTGTGCTTTTATTGTATTTATTTGTCACTTGCTATAGTGATGCGGCTGAAGATCCGTTCCTCTGGATTTCTACTGATAATTCCTTGTTTGGAACATCTTTTGCTGTAATTTTATTTTTATTTATTGCAGGGTTATATATGTGCGCGGTGGCCTTTTACTATGCTTATTGCCGAAATGGATGGATTCACCCATACAGATTACTGGCACGCAGAATTGTATCCATGTCCACTTTGATGGTGTCTGTATTTCCAATGTTTCTACTTAGTTTGTTTGCCTATAAGAATCTTCCTTCGTTCATAATAGGATCCTATATAGACGTCTCAGAGTTACCGCACATGCTGCTTATGCTATGCGCATGGATTGCTATGCCCACATTATGTATTTACGTTTTTATATATAGCCGTCCGGACAGATATTGCAGTACATTTTTGAATAATAACGGATAATACAATACTCCGTTACCCCCTACTCCGTACTCTCTATACCATTTTCTGCCTCAATACGATTTTCTTCCAAAAAATTGAGATTTCTTTCTTCCATTGTGCCAGATTCAATCGGGTTTTTTCTCTTTCTTCCATTACGAGGGATATCATCCAGCATTATATTCTTGGCAGAAAGAAGGAAGAACTTCAAACAGACGTACATTTGGTATTCCGCAAACATATACAAGGTACAAAGATGGGTATTGGGTTCTAAATTCTGATGGGACTTATAAGAAGGAACGTCAGAATGATATATATGTATTCTGCCTAAATAAGGGAAAAACGAAAGAAGAAAGTAATCCTTTAGAACTTGCCAATTGGGAGTTTTATATAGTTTCCACCAAGGTCATCAATGAAATATGTGGTACAAATAATATTATCAGCCTAAGCAAAGTCCGGAAATTGTCTAAGTGCTTATCTTTTAAGCAATTACAAGAAGAGATTGATAAATCTATATATTGAAATGATATAGTTGAAATAAATTCTCCTCACAACAATATTTCTCCAAACACAACACGATACAGATAGTGCCGCGTTGTTTTATGAACACACAAGGATGTGTGAATCTGTGAATGAGTGAATTTTAACAACCGCCCCCTCTTGTTCCATGCTAATAGTGGCTTGAGAGTGGCTGATTGACAGCTTCGTTGGTTTATGTTTTTGGCTGTAATAGGGTATGCAAGTTGCTCTGTTTGCCCGAATCTTAATAATCGTCACTTTTTGCGCTTACCTGCCGTACACGACACGCTGACGGGACACTGACGGCACGATAGACCGATGGGATACCGATGAGATACCGTGCTGAAATCTTAATGATCGTAGTAATTTCGGACTCCGCCACTACGTTTCCCCCGAAATTACGGTCGCGAAATCCTGCAAATGGCAAAATAAAATGAATTTTATTTGCACATTCGGATTTTTTGTAGTAATTTTGCAAGCAAAATTGATGACCACGTTGTTAGATAATAGCATCATAGTATCTAACAACGAGAGACGGTCTTACTTGTTTGCGCAAAAGGGTGAGACGCTGTCTCACTTATATTAACAGAATAAAGACAAATAACAACAATATGGAATATAATTTTTCTGAGATTGAGAGCAAGTGGCAAAAAGCCTGGGAAGAGGCGGAAGTATATAAAGTTTCCAATGCCTCCGACAAACACCCCTACTATGTTTTAGACATGTTTCCCTACCCCTCCGGCGCAGGGCTGCATGTTGGTCACCCGTTAGGCTATATTGCCTCAGATATCTATAGTCGCTATAAACGCCAGCAGGGCTTCAATGTGCTTCACCCTATGGGCTTTGACGCCTATGGTCTGCCCGCCGAGCAATACGCCATCCAAACAGGACAACACCCTGAGGTGACAACAACAGCGAATATCAACCGCTATGTTGAGCAACTCAAAAAAATCGGTTTCTGCTACGACTGGGATAGGTCTTTACGCACCTGCGATCCCGATTTTTATAAGTGGACCCAATGGGCATTCCTTAAGATGTTCAACTCTTACTTTGACCCTGTTAGCCAAAAAGCCAAACCCATCAGCGAACTTATCGCCCGATGGGAAGCAGAAGATCCGACCTGGGCGACTCTCACAGAGAAACAACAGCAAGAACGGTTAATGAACTATAGAATTGCCTACCTTAGCGACACCAAGGTCAATTGGTGTCCCGCCCTCGGCACCGTGCTCGCTAACGATGAGGTCGCTGAAGGACTATCCGTCCGAGGCGGCTATCCCGTAGAACAACGTGTCATGAGGCAATGGTCGCTACGTGTCAGTGCCTATGCGCCAAGACTACTCGCCGGATTAGATAAGATAGACTGGACTGAAAGCCTTAAAGAGACCCAACGCAATTGGATTGGACGTTCGGAAGGAGCGGAAATGCGCTTTGCCATTAAAGGTCAAGACGAGCCTATCACTATTTTCACTACACGCGCAGACACGCTTTATGGCGTTACTTTTATGGTGCTTGCTCCCGAGAGCGAATATGTTAACCGCGTCACGACGGACGCTCAACGCGCCGATGTAGAAGCATACCTCGACCACTGCAAACACCGCACCGAACGTGAGCGCCAAGCCGATACACGCAAGACCGGAGTCTTCACCGGCGCTTACGCAATCCACCCGCTCACTGGGGCTGAAATACCCATCTGGGTCAGCGATTACGTGCTTTCCGGCTACGGTACCGGCGCTATCATGGCAGTGCCGGCGCACGACAGCCGCGACTATGCTTTTGCCAAAGCATTTAACTTACCTATTATACCCCTTATCGAGGGGGCTGATGTCTCCGAGCAATCCTTCGATGCCAAAGAGGGCATTATGATTAACTCCGGTTTTCTCAACGGCTTAACAGTCAAGGACGCTATCGCCGCCATGAAGGAATATATCACCAATACGGGTATCGGTAAAGTCAAAGTCAATTACCGCTTGCGCGATGCAATCTTCAGCCGTCAACGCTACTGGGGCGAACCATTCCCAATCTACTACAAGGACGGCATGCCCTATGCGCTACCGGAAGAGTGTTTGCCACTCGAGTTACCCGAAGTCAAAGAGTTCAAACCGACCGAAGACGGTCGTCCGCCACTCGGTCATGCAGAACGTTGGGCGTGGGATGAGAAGAACAAGAAGGTAGTCGAAAGTCAAAAGGCGAATGTCGAAAGCGGAGTTTACCCCTTGGAACTCTGCACAATGCCGGGTTTTGCAGGCTCTAGTGCATACTACCTCCGCTACATGGACAATCACAATAATGAGGCACTGGTCGATAAGGAAGTCAACGCCTATTGGCGACATGTCAACCTCTACATTGGCGGCACAGAACATGCCACAGGGCACCTGATCTATAGCCGTTTCTGGAACAAATTCCTCTACGACTTGGGCGTTGTCTGCGAAGATGAGCCCTTTGAGAAACTCATTAACCAAGGCATGATACAGGGACGCTCTAATTTTGTCTATCGCTATATCGGTGAAGGAGCAACAGGTAATCTCTATATAAGCTACAACCTCATTGACCAACCCGAATATAAAGGCAAGGTGCAACCCATTCATGTCAATATCAATCTCGTTAAGAACGATATTTTAGACATTGAAGCCTTCCGGGCATGGATGCCGGAGTACCAAAACGCTCAGTTCATCTACTCCGATGGCACAACCGACGAAGACAATCCATATATCGGCACACCTACCCAAAAACAATATATCTGCGGCTGGGCAGTCGAAAAGATGTCCAAGTCAATGTTCAATGTCGTCAATCCCGATGATATCGTTGCCCAATACGGAGCTGACACATTGCGACTCTATGAGATGTTCCTCGGCCCGCTGGAGATGTCCAAACCGTGGGACACCAATGGTATAGACGGCGTACATCGTTTCCTAAGAAAACTCTGGAATCTATATGAGACCGTCACAGATGAAGAGCCGACAAAAGAAGAACTTAAGGTGCTCCATAAACTCATCAAAAAAGTAACATGGGACATTGAGAACTTCTCGTTCAACACCTCTATTCCCGCCTTTATGATAGCGACTAACGAACTCGCTGCCCTGCATTGCAACAAAAAGGCAATACTTGAGCAAATAGCCGTCATCATCGCTCCTTACGCGCCGCATATAGCCGAAGCAATGTGGCAACGCTGTGACAATGAAGGATTTGTAGTCAATGCGTCATGGCCTGCTTGGGACGAACAATACCTTATTGAGTCAGGCGTTAAGTATCCCGTACAATTTAACGGCAAGGTGCGTTTCACGCTCGAGTGCCCGAAGGACACCCCGAAAGAGGAAGTGGAGAAACTTGTCCTCGCTCACGAAGACACATCCAAATATCTCGCCGGCAACACGCCGAAGAAAGTCATCGTCGTTCCCGGCCGGATTGTCAACATTGTGATGTAACGAATGGCTAACGAGATAGTTCTATATCAGCCTAATGAGCAGTTCCAGTTGGAGGTGCGCGTGCAGGATGAAACCGTTTGGCTCAATCGTAACCAGATGGCTCTGCTGTTTGACCGCGATGTCAAGACCATCGGCAAACACATCAACAATGCTTTACGCGAGGAATTGGCTCCAACTATCGCAAAAAATGCGACAACTCAAAGTAGCGTAAACAATACTACTCCCGACGAAGAGCAAAATCCAACTGTCGCAAAATTTGCGATAGTTCAAAAAGAAGGAGATCGCGATGTGGTTCGTCAAGTGGAATACTATAGTTTGGATGTCATTCTTTCGGTGGGTTATCGTGTTAAAAGCAGCAGAGGTATAGAATTTCGTCGCTGGGCAAATAGGATATTAAAGGAGTATGTTCTTCGCGGCCATGCAGTCAACCAACGGCTGATAGCAATAGAAGACCGTATCGATCGCAGGTTACAAGAACATACAGACCAGATACATGAGTTACAAAACAAAGTAGATTTCTTCGTGCGGACGAGTTTACCGCCGGTAGAGCAGGTATTCTACAATGGTCAGTTTTTCGAGGCACGTGTGCTACTGGAGCGTATTATCAAGACAGCGCAGAAGCGCGTTATTATCATTGACGCGTACGTGGATGCGGCTACGTTTGAGATGCTGGATGTTCGTGCAAAGGGCGTTAAAGCCACTATCTATTCCGGCAAGGATTTGAACAGTCTCCGCAACTTGCACAATGCCTGGACCGATGTGGAACCGATTGAGACGTTCGTCTGGCGCAATGCATCGCACGACCGATGGCTGATAGCGGATGACAGCGTTTATCATTGCGGCCATTCGCTCAAAGACATGGGGCAGAAACTATCGGCGGTTTCGCTGCTCGGAATTGATGCAGAAGATATATTAAAACAAGTGAGATAAATCACAACTGTAAGAAACGCGCAAAGTGTTGCGCGATAACATATTGATTAAAAGCGTTTGCTTAAAAACCGATAAAGCGATGGGATATAACTGCTATTTAGATTTATGAAACTATTACTTATTATTATGCTCTCAACATTCTCGCTTACAATGAATGCTGAACACAAAGAATCCTCTGATATTTCTAATATGTCTGGCGAGGAAAGACGAACTGAAAATGCCGATTCAAATGAAAATCAACAATATTACTTAAAAGTGGTTAATAAGAAACTTCATACTCGTATTGTATATGTAGAAGGACAAAAAGTAGGAGAGGTAAAAGGTTCTTCTGAAAAAGTATTTTTGCTATCAACCAAGTGCTATAGGCTTGTTGAATTAAAAGAAAAAGCTATCACACTTTCACCAAAGACGGAATCTTTTATTATTCAAAAGCAACCAAATGATGGAGAAATCGTAGAAATTGTAAACAAAACAAAATAATTGAAAACAATTATGGGAACTCTTAAAAATCAAGATTGGCGTAGACGCCATGATGTGACAGAAGCCAATCTGCTCGATTGCATAAACATGTTAAAAGCAATTGCCACTAAAGAAAAGATTTCATTAGACCAAGTTATTAAAATTTATGAAATTTCTGTTCAAAATAGACATATTGATGCTTACATTGATGATGGAGATATAAAAGACGAGCAATTAAGTGGACTTTCTAACTACTTGGATGAAATAACAAATGGCAGTGGAATCACTGTTACACTTCTTTCAGAGCAAGAATAATAATAATTGATAGTATAAGTTATATAAACACGTTACTTTTAACTAATACTGTTATCATAAAATTAGCGGGCGGCCAATGATGGCTGCCCGCTATTCTTAATAATCAAATCATACATCCTTACTCTGCCAAATTGACAGCATAATAACGGACGCGGCCTTGCGGCGTGCAGCCGGTGATGAAGAGGACGCGGTCGTGCTCGGAGGCTGAGTTGGCACGGCGGACGATGTCGTCAAGGTCTTCTTCTGTGCGCACGGAGCGGTTGTTGACTTTCAGGATGATGAAGTCCGAGGGAACACCGGCACTCTTCAGTTTGCCCGCCTTGAGCGACTTGATCTGCAGGCCGTAGTTGATACCCAGGCGCTCTTTCTGCGCATCGGTCAGTTCGGAGAACGTGGCACCCAGAACGGACGCTTTATCCTCGGCTGAGATGACTCCTGTTCCGCCATCGCGGTTGGTGAGCGTTGCTTGAACAGTCATTGTCTTGCCGTCGCGGAGCAGCGTCACACTCACCACATCACCCGGACGGTGACGCCCGATATGTTCCTGCAGGTCGGTGCCGGTCTTGACAGCCGCATCGTCCACACGCGTGATCACATCGCCGCTCCGGATTCCGGCTTTCTCCGCCGCACCGTCCGGCACTACGCGCTCCACGTATGCCCCTTGGAGAGTTGTCAGATTTTTCTCTTTCTGCAGTTCAGAAGTGATCTCACACATCTGCACACCGAGGATAGCACGCTGTACGACACCGTACTGGCGGATGTCGCTCACCACTTTCTGCACGATACTGGTCGGCACAGCAAAACTGTAGCCCGAATACGAACCGGTCTGCGAGGCGATGGCGGTGTTGATACCCACCAACTCGCCGCGCGTGTTAACCAGCGCACCGCCGGAGTTGCCGGGGTTGACGGCGGCGTCGGTCTGGATGAACGACTCAATCTTCATCTCCGCATTGAGGATGTTGATGTTACGCGCCTTGGCGGACACGATACCTGCCGTGACGGTCGAAGTGAGGTTGAACGGATTGCCGACCGCGAGCACCCATTCGCCGACACGCAGGTCATCGGAGTTGCCCATCAGGATTACCGGCAGCCCTGTCTCTTCGATTTTCAAGAGCGCGATGTCGGTGTTCGGGTCTGTGCCGACCAGCGTAGCCGTATATTCGCGTTTGTCGTTGAGGACCACCTGAATCTGGTCCGCACGGTCGATGACGTGGTTGTTGGTGACGATATAACCGTCCTCGGAGATGATGACACCCGAACCGGAAGCCTGCTGCGCCGGCATCTCGCGTTGCTGCCCCGGACGCCCGAAGAAGAACTCAAAGAGGTCCATCTGCTGCGAGGAGACCTGGTTGCGGTAGGTCGTCTTGACGTGTACCACCGCATTGACGGAGAGCTCAGCAGCCTGTGTAAAATCCGTCTTCCCTGCCTGCGGCAAAGACGCAAAGCGGTTATACGCCAAGGGGATTCCGGTGGAATCATTTGTAATTTGTGATTTGTAATTGGTGATTTGAAATTGCGGATTGCTGTATTTCAAGACAGCAAGTGTTGTTCCGGCACTGACGGCTGCGACGAGCAGCCCGATGCCCAAAAATCTGAATATCTTTTTCATAGTTCCGAATAATTTTAGTTGCAAGTATGCAGTTGCAAAATCTGTGCCAAATAAAAAGCAGCAAAATCTAACAAATGGCAAAATAAAATAAATTTTATTTGCGTATTCGGATTTTTTGTAGTAATTTTGCAAGCAAAATTGTCAGCGTGCTATTAGTAAAGAATGAGAAAGGAGAATAGAAAACAAAAAAGAGAGCCGAAACTCTCTTTCTGTGAACCAGCTGGGGCTCGAACCCAGGACCCCATCCTTAAAAGGGATGTGCTCTACCTGCTGAGCTACTGATTCATGCTTCCTTAACGAAAGCGGCTGCAAAAGTACAATAAATTTTTGACATGACCAAATTTTTTTGAAAAAAAATGCAATTTTTAACGAAATATGCCCGAAGACGCACATCTACAACCCAAATTGGTGCTCTCAAGATGGGTTCTGACTACCCAATCCGTATTCAGACGATGGCGAGCGTATCAACCAATAATATCGAGGCTGCTGTCGCTCAAGCCAAACGATGCATTGATGCAGGTGCCGAATTAGTGCGCTTCACGACACAAGGTTTACGGGAAGTGGAATCACTCAAACTTATTCACGATGAGCTGCATCGCGACTCACGATATGCTGCGGTTCCACTGGTGGCAGATGTGCATTTTCGCGCCGAAGTGGCGGATGAAGCCGCCAAGGTCGTGGAAAAAGTGCGCATCAATCCGGGAAATTATGCCCTTCACCCCGATGAAATACGAGCTAAGTTCCTTAACCTCATCGCTATCTGCAAGGAACACCACACTGCCCTGCGTATCGGGGTCAATCACGGTTCACTCTCAAAACGAATCTTGGCTCAATACGGTGATACGCCGGATGGTATGGTCGTGAGTTGCATGGAATTTTTGAGAATAGCCGTTGAGGCGGATTTCAAAAACATTGTTCTTTCTGTCAAGGCCTCCGATACCCTCATTATGATTGAGACCGTGCGCGCCCTTGTAGCAGCCATGGATAAGGAAAATATGCACTTCCCGCTGCACTTAGGGGTAACCGAAGCCGGCGAAGGCGAAGACGGACGCATCAAGTCCGCTGTCGGAATCGGAACTCTGCTCGCAGAAGGTATCGGTGACACTATTCGCGTCAGCCTCAGTGAAGAACCGGAGAACGAAATACCCGTTGCACAAGCTATCCTTCAAGCCTGCGGCATTACCCGCTACAAAACTGAGTTCGTCTCCTGCCCGAGTTGTGGCAGAACGATGTTCGACCTGCAGCAGACAGTACACGAGATAAAAGACGCCTTCGAGGCTCGACCAGACCTCGATGCGCTACACCTTAAGATAGGCATCATGGGCTGCATCGTCAATGGACCCGGAGAAATGGCAGGAGCCGATTACGGCTATGTCGGCGCCGGAGTGGGACAAGTGTCCCTCTACCGCGGGCAAGAGTGTGTCCTCAAAAGTATTCCCCAAAGCCAAGCCGTACAACAACTACTCAAGCTCATTGAACAAGATAAACAATAATATATATTTTAAATCTTTTTTAACATGTTAAAATCTCCCTTACAAATTGCGCGTCAAGGCTATCAGCCTAAGATGCCTGTTGCCCTGCAAGGTCATGTCCGCCTTGTAGAGGGCAAAGCTACCCACTCCGTTGCCGACCAAGAAGAGATTAAAGCCCTCTTCCCGGAAACCTATGGTATGCCGATTATCACTTTTGAGCCTGCTGAGGTAGCTGAGAAAATTGAGCCTATGAACGTGGGCGTTATCCTCTCCGGAGGTCAAGCACCCGGCGGACACAATGTCATTTGCGGTCTCTTTGACGGACTCAAAAGACTGAATCCGGACTGCAAGCTCTATGGTTTCCTTGATGGTCCTATCGGTCTGATTGAAGGACGTTATAAAGAGCTCACCAAGGAGATTATCGACGACTATCGCAACACCGGTGGATTTGATATCATCGGCTCCGGTCGTACCAAATTGGAAGAAACTTGGCAATTCGACAATGGTATCGAGATTTGTAAAAAACTCAATATCAAGGCTGTAGTTATCATCGGCGGAGACGATAGTAACACCAATGCCTGCATCCTCGCTGAGTATTACAAACAGAAGGGCTGCGGTATCCAAGTCATCGGTTGCCCAAAAACCATTGACGGTGACCTTAAGAACGAAATGATTGAGACTTCCTTTGGTTTTGATACCGCCTGCAAGACCTATAGCGAGCTTATCGGTAATATCCAACGCGATGCCGCTTCTGCTAAGAAATACTGGCACTTCATCCGCTTGATGGGTCGTTCTGCCAGCCATATCGCCTTAGAGTGCGCCCTCCAGAGCCAACCTAATGTATGCCTTATCTCCGAGGAAGTAGAGGCTAAAAACATGACCCTCAACGATATAGTAGAACAAATCGTAGAGGTTATTGTGGATCGTGCTAACGCCGGACTCAACTTTGGTACCGTGCTTATTCCCGAAGGCCTGATTGAATTTATCCCCGCTATGCGTGTCTTGATTCAAGAACTCAACGATATGCTCGCCAATAACGAGGAGTTCACCTCCCTGGAAGGCGACGATGCCAAACGCGAATATGTTAAGTCTATGCTGACTCCCGCTTCCTGCACACTCTACCGCTCGCTGCCGAAGGCTATTGCCCGTCAACTCTCTATGGACCGCGACGCGCACGGTAATGTGCAAGTAAGTCTCATTGAAACCGAGCAACTGCTCATTGAGATGGTCGCTAAACGCTTGGCACAACTCAAAGCTGAAGGTAAGTACAAAGGTAAATTCAGTGCCCTGCACCACTTCTTCGGTTATGAAGGCCGTTGCGCTATCCCGTCTAATTTCGATGCGGACTACTGCTACTCCATCGGTATCACCGCGACGCATCTCATTGCCGCCGGTAAAACCGGCTACATGGCATTGGTGCGCAACCTTACCAAACCTGCCGCACAATGGGAAGCTGCCGGTTGCCCCATCACCATGATGTTCAACATGGAGAAACGGAACGGTAAGATGAAACCCGTTATCCAAAAAGCCCTTGTTGACCTCAACGGCAAGCCTTTTGAGTACTTCAAAGCGCATCGCGCTGCTTGGGCAGACGCCAATACCAGTTTCATTTATCCGGGGCCTATCCAATACTACGGTCCGACCGAGGTTTGCGACCAACCGACCCGCACCCTTAAACTGGAACATGATGCCTAATAAATTCGGCATTATAGCATTAACACTTTGTCTGAGTCTGAGTCTATATGCTCAGTACTCGGACAAAGTACTTTATGACGCCTATATAAGCGAGGACCTGTCGCTCTGGAAAAGTTATTTACTCTCTGAGGATTTCTATCTCCTATCCGAAATTGAGCAGGCGCGTTACATCAACTATGAGTATGGCTATGTTGCCGCTACCGTCCATCAAGACCCGGATGCCGGTACTCGGCTCGATTCCTTGTTGAATCATATTGATGCCATGGAAGGCATATTGCCCCCCGCAACGATTCTCGCTTACCGCTCCGCTTGGTGCGCCTATAAAGGGAGACACCACCGCATTGAGATGATGACCAAAGGAATGCAATCCAAGTCCTACGCCAAGCAGGCCGTCATACAAGATCCCGACAATGCCTTAGCACATAATGTGATGGGATTTGTGGAGTTTTATACACCTAAATTTGTTGGTGGCAGCAAAGAAAGAGCACTCGCTGAATTTAATAAAGCCCGAGAAATCATGTCTCTCGCCGGAGATACTCTCTATAACTGGAATTACCATTCTATCTTGAGTCATATCCGACTTTGCGAAGAAAAATATGTCTCAAATCACTAAAAGTGAAAAAAAACGCAAAAAAATTTGGTTATATCAAAAGTTTATTGTATCTTTGCAGCCCGAAATCCGAAAGGGATTTTTACTTGCCTAATGGTGTAACGGTAGCACTACAGATTCTGGTTCTGTCTGTCTGGGTTCGAATCCTGGTTAGGCAACAAAAGAGAGACCATCGGTCTCTCTTTTCGTATCATAACCTAAGCACCTCTGTTTAACCATAAGGTATTAACGATATTTGGATTCATTAGAGTCCTCTAATAGACTCAGATAGGAGAAATATCGTGACGGGGCGATGTCTCCTCGCTCGAGTGCTTGCGTCACGGCACAGCCGGGTTCATCTATGTGCATACAATCCCCATATCGGCAGTGCTTGCCTGCCTCAAAAATGTCGCGGAAATAATGGCTAATCTCATGGGGACTCATATCTACTGCCCCAAATCCTTTAATACCCGGAATATCTATGATACGCGCATCATTAAGTTCATACATCTCGGAGAAAGTTGTCGTATGCATGCCTTTGTGATGGGCATCAGAGATAGCCCCTGTACGTGTCACTTCGCGTCCGCAAAGTGCATTAAGAAGAGTGGATTTACCCACACCGGAATTACCGGCAAGTAAAGTCGTTTTGTGAGCAAGCAGAGCGGGAAGTGAGCTCTCCGATAAACTTCCGGAAGACTTGAGCGAGAGGGCGAGGGTTCGGTAGCCCATTTGTTGATAGATATCACTTAGTGACGTTAATTGCCCTAATTGCTCCTCAGTCAGTAAATCTATTTTGTTGAAGAGTAGGATGACAGGCACACGGTAGGCTTCTGCCGTCGCTAAAAAACGGTCAATAAAAGTTGTGTTGGTCTCCGGCTGCTGCAACGTGACTAATAACAAAGCCTGGTCGATATTGGCGGCAAGGATATGCGCCTCTTTGGAGAGGTTGGTCGCACGCCGGATGATATAGTTGCGGCGAGGTTGGATTTCTGTAATCCAGTTGGTGCCATCCTCTTGCTGTTGAACGGTGACATAATCACCCACCGCAACAGGGTTGGTCGTGCGGAGGTCTTTAAGCCGTAGATTACCTTTGATTGCGCAATCTAAGACACTACCTCCTTCCGTATGAACGAGGTAGTGCTTACCGGTTGTTTTAATGACTAATGCACGCATTAGACAGTCATTATTTCCTTTTCTTTCCTTGCGTAAATTTCATCCATCTGCTTGATATACTTATCATGCAGCTTCTGAATTTCCTCCTCGGCATCTTTTTCGGCATCCTCTGGGAGACCGTCTTTTTGCGCCTTCTTGAGTGCTTCGATGGCCTCGCGGCGGGCATTGCGCACGGAAACCTTTGCCGACTCTGCCTCGGCCTTGCATTGTTTAGCAAGTTCGCGGCGGCGGTCTTCGGTCAACGGCGGAATAATCAGGCGGATGCACTCTCCGTTATTATTCGGTGCCAAGCCGATATTGGAGTTAATGATAGCTCGCTCTATAACTGAGAGCATGGATTTTTCCCACGGCTGAATTTGGATCGTTCGAGCATCGGGAGTCGTAACAGTCGCGACATTGGCGATGGGAGAAGAGGCGCCGTAATAGTCAACCTTAATGGGGTCTAAAATACGGGAAGAGGCTTTACCTGCACGAATGTGAGCCAAAGCATCATCTAAGTAGAGGACGGCGGCTTCCATGCTGTCCGTCGCATTGGTTTTAATGTCTTTTGGGTCTTGCATAATAGTAGATATTAGGGGTTAACAATCGTTCCTATATTTTCGCCATTGATAACTTTCTGGAGATTGCCGACGATGTCCATATTGAAGACATATATCGGCATCTTATTTTCCTTACACATCACGATGGCGGTCAGGTCCATTATCTTGAGTCCCCGACTCAGTATTTCATCATAGGTTATGCTGTCGAACTTGGTGGCGGCGGGATTGGTCTCAGGATTGTCGGTATAGATACCATCCACACGGGTTCCTTTGAACATAATATCGCAGTTCAGTTCTATTGCTCGTAGGGCAGAAGCCGTATCAGTTGTGAAGAACGGATTACCTGTTCCGCCGGCGACAATGACGATATTGCCTTTGCCAAGCAGACGTTTCGCTCTATCGGGGCTATAAAAATCACCGACAGGCTCCATCCTCACGGAAGTCATCACACGCACTTTTTTATGCAGTGCCTCCAAAGCAGAAGCGAGGGCAAGAGAGTTGATGACGGTGGCGAGCATTCCCATTTGGTCACCTTTGACACGGTCAAAACCTTTTTGTGCGCCACTCAGGCCTCGGAAGATATTGCCTCCGCCGATAACGATAGCTATCTCGACACCTTGGTCGCTCAGCGCGGAAATCTGCTTGGCATAATCATTCAGACGCTCAGGGTCTATCCCGTACCCTTGATGTCCCATAAGGGACTCACCGGATAGTTTGAGTAATATTCGCTTAAACATAACAATTTAACGTCGCGTAGCGACCATTTTAACTATTTAACGTTTTAACGTGACACGTGACAGAATCACTCTTTGTACCAACTGGCGTACATCGCATAGTTGTGGGCGATTTTTTCGTTCATCTCCTGCGTTTGGGCTGGTTCTATCTTCTTGATAAACTTAGCCGGCACACCGCCCCATAACTCGTAGGCACCAATCTCTGTATTTTTGAGCACGAGTGCCCCCGCCGCAACGATAGCACCTTGCCCCACATGAGCACCATCCAATAAGGTCGAACCCATTCCTATCAAAGCATAATCATCTACATCGGCTCCGTGAATGGTCACATTATGTCCTACGGATACATAGTCACCGAGGGTGATGGTTGATTTCTGATAGAGGGTATGCAACACGGCACCGTCTTGGATATTGCAGTGCTTACCTATTGTGATGGTATTTACATCGCCCCTCAGTACGGAGTTGAACCACAAGGAGCTACCCTCCCCGACGGTCACATCGCCGACGATGGTGGCATTATCTGCCATAAACACATCATCTGCGATGCAAGGCGTCAGGATTTCTCCGTTGCGATTGATGGTCTTTATCAGCGCCATAGATTAGCGGGCATTGATAATGGCCATGAACTTCTCGGCTACCAATGAAGCACCGCCGATGAGACCTCCGTCCACGTCGGGATTAGCAAAGAGCTCAGCTGCGTTCTTCTCGTTGCAGGAGCCACCATAAAGGATGGTCGTGTCGTCTGCCACTTGCTCACCATATTGCTTGGCTACCAAACTGCGGATATAAGCGTGCATCTCTTGTGCTTGCTGAGGCGTAGCTGTCAGACCGGTACCGATTGCCCATACCGGCTCATATGCGAGGGTAATATTAGCCCACTGCTCGGCTGTCAGGTTGAAGACGGAACCTTCTAATTGCTCTTTGACTACTTCGTTCTGTTTGCCGGCTTCGCGCTCCTCTTTCACCTCACCGATGCAGAAAATCACTTTCAAGCCGTTGGCCAATGCCAAAAGCACTTTCTCTTTCAGTATAGCGGCATCCTCGTGGTAATAAGCACGGCGCTCGCTGTGACCTAATATGCAGTACTCTGCACCGGTAGAGCGAACCATCTCTGCACTTACCTCACCGGTATAAGCACCCTTCTCTTTGTCGGCGCAGTTCTCGGCTGCTACCTTGATTGGCGAACCTTTGAGCAATTCCGCAACCGATGCCAAGTGGATAAACGGAGTTCCGATAACCACTGCGCATGAGGGGTTCTTAACTGCTTCTTTTAACTCAGTAGCCAATGCTACACCTTCTTGCAGGTTCTTGTTCATTTTCCAGTTACCTGCGACCATTTTTGTTCTCATAACTATATATTATTTGATTGTTTGACCTTGCATATTGTATATTTTGCCGTTACGCATAACCAGGATATGTCCGTTTTGAAGCACCTTTACGGCAGACGGAACAACCTTGCCATTAAGTTCGTCAAGCCCTGTCGGAGAGTCATATTTCACCTGTATAGACTTGATATACATAGCTTTCGCGGTATTGGTAAACCTTATCTCGACTGCACCGCGCAGACCTTCTGTATTGACAAAGGTATAATCGGTGCTGACACCTGTCAACGCTATCGTTTCTCCAATCTGCTCATCGCCGATATAAACGGCTAATTGGCCATCGCCGGAGTAGTTCTTCGCCGAATTGACCGTCACCGCACGGACAAGACAATCGGTGGTATTCTCTGTGATAAAGGAAGCACGTTGTGCAGCTGTAGAACTGGAACCTATCTGGAAACCTAATCCTCCTGAACTGTCCCATGAGAAACGACCTTTCTGGAGAGAAACGGTCCAATCATAATCCCCAAAAGTATTGGCACCCGCTACAGGTTTTAAATCGTAAGTAAAGGTGTAACTATAGTCGTCACAGCCAACGAAAGGCAATGCCTCATTCAGTACCGTAACATGACAGAGCGCCCACTCGCCCCTATCGCGAGAAGTAACGATAATCTCCGTTTCGCCGGGAGCTACAGCACGCACCATACCGCTATTGGTCACGATAGCCACGGCCTCATTATTGCTGGTATATGTGCAGGACTTGACCGTTGCGTTTGCCGGATACACTACGACACTCAGCGGACTACGCTCGCCTAAACGGAGCGTCATACTGGTCGGATTGACCTTGACTTGCGTCACATGAACCGTATCTATCTCATTGGGTGCCAAACCGATAATGGCATCTATATAATTGCCAAACTCAAAATTACCGGTCTCACCATAAGAGGCACCCATCGTCGTGCTGATGACATCAAGCGGCGAATAACCGTTGCCCACACCCGACCAGCCGAAATTGAAGTGGAAATTGCCTTCACTGTCACGACCATCTACCACAAAAGCATGACCGGAAGCGTTTTCCAAACCTTCGGATATATCATAGCCCGCCATCAAAATAGGCTTTCCGGCTTCCAGATCCGCATTAAAAGCTTCGGTAAATCGGGCAATAGACGGACCTTCATCCTCGGTAGCGGCGTATCCACTCTGCCGGTAGTAATCGTTATAGTATTGCCCCATCTTGGTCCAGTAAGTCGTATAGTGGTAACCGAAGTGCTTCTCCAATCCGATTCCCATTGTGTCTAACAGGGCACCGCTGCCACCGGTTTCATCGCCGCCGAAATCCATATGTGCCGCTACAGCAACATGGTACATCAGACGCGCCACCTCATTTCCCTCCGCTTCGGAATAAGAATCGAGATAGGAAGGACGCATCAGGTCCCAATTGTAAGGAGCGATAGTATCATAATTGAGGCTTATCATCTCGACATACTCATGATCGCGATTAAACCAACTACTCCACCAACTGCCGCCGCTACTTTCACCGGCTGCTGCATCTCGTTCCCAACCATAGGTTTCTATACCGCCATTGGTTTTAGCGGGGTGCTTCCAATAGCGCAAAATCTGTGCTGCCGCGGTAGCCACACAGCCTATGTAACTGCGTGTATTATCCTTCGGATCTGTGGGGCATAACAGGTTAAAGGGCGCATCTTGATCCCAGCGAATACCTTCACGGTCGAGAAGAGGCTCAATCGGTGTCACGGCTGCCGAAGTAGCACGCCTTAACACATTGCTGTCATTGACCGCGGACACACGCTCCTGCAGATAACCCATAAACCACTTAAAGGACGGATTGAGCATCGCTGTGGCGTAATCACCCTCATCGGCATAGAACAGCACTTCTTCTGTGCGGTCATCGCCGCTAATCAGCATGAAACCGTCCCGTTCTACCGGATGTATCACATAAAAAGCAGGCTCCGTACTATTGAGCTTTGTTATCGTTTGATCCACTCGATAAGTCGTATGGCGAACTCCTGCCTGCGCACATAGTACCAGACTCACCAAGACAAGAGTAATGATTTTTCGTTTCATAAATTACCTGTTCTTCAAATTATATTTATCTATTATTGTGCCGTTTTGGAGCACTATCACGCCGGGATTGGCGCGCACGATGGTCTTCAGCGTCACGGGATCGCAACTCAAGAAGCGGCTCATCTCCAAACCCGTTTCCTGACAGAACGCCTCTATATCCGCCTCGCCGGAACCGGTCACATAGTAGCACGGCTCATCTATTGCATCTAATTTATCAAGATGTTTGCGGTCAGTCTTGGCAAGGTCATACATAATCACCAACGTTACCATATCCTCACTCTCCAAAATATCATAGGTCATGTCTTCATACTCCATGCTCATCAACTCAAAATCATGAATAGGAGGCTCATAACCCTTCTTGATAAGCTCGGATTTCTGCCTGACAAAGGTCCAACTCGAATCGTTCTTCGGGTAGTTCTCTAAAGTAAACTCCTGCTCCTCACCGTCCTTCTGATAGACAAAAGTAATCGCATATTGGTCGGGCTCCGCATCTTCCGGATACTCCATCAACTCGGGGATATTATTGCCTATCTTATAGGGCCTGAAATCCTTTATTGGCAGGTGGTTCAATGTCCAGAACATGAAGCCTAAAGTGCAGCCGATACTGATTATAGCAATCCCCGCCTCCACCGGTGATGTCCACATCGGACGGGTATATTTCTTGGTAATCAGCAGAATGACTACCAACAGCATCAGCATGATATTCTTCCAGAATGTCTGCCAATTAGTCAGAATCACGGCATCCCCGAAACACCCGCAGTCGCTTACCGGATTAGTCAGCGCAATATAGAGCGTTAGAGGCGTCATCACGCAGTAGAACGCAAAACTCAGCCATGCCGTCCAATTGGTTTTGACATGTAGCACCATGCAGACGCCCAAAGTCACTTCAATGACAATCAGACACATCGCCGCCGCCTCTGACAATGGCAGAAACTCCGTAAAGAAACCACCGAATGCTTTCAGGTAATCCTCTATCTTATAGGTCGTTCCAAGAGGATCGATCATCTTCACAACACCCGAGAAAATGAACACTATACCCAATAAAGTTCGGGCGATATGCGATATAATATTTAATGTTTTCTTCATAATTTTGCTTTTATTAAGTAAAATACTGCATAATTCAGCATGTCGAAATAATTGCCTTCACAACCTTCGCTCGCGAGGGTTTTGTTATTATTGGCAGTTATGTTCTTATTGCGGTTAATCTTGGTCAATATAATGTCCGTCAGGCTCTCCGGCTCCATGTCACGCCATGCCTCACCGTAGTCATGGTTCTTCAGGAGCATCAATTCTTTAGCCTCTTTCGCATATTGGTCATAGAGTTCAGTTGCCTCTTCGGCACTCATATCGGTGGTATCGCTTATACCTTTGCGCAATTGGATAAGCCCGATAATCGAGTAGTTCACAATCGCTATATAGGCGTCCTCTATGGACTCACCGACCATATTAACACCCGTCATTTCGATTTCGCGAATACGCTTGGCTTTGATGAAAAGTTGGTCATTTACCGTCTTTAGACGCATAATCCGCCACGACGGACCATAATCTTTCATCTTTAGCGTATATATGCGCCGGCACTTGGCGATGACGCTGTCAAATTCTTCTGCTGTATTCATATTATCCTTTTTTTTGTATAGTTCGTTACACCTCCATCGTGTTAATTACTTTGCGCTGATAGCGTTGTTTGGGGTATCGTGTTTGCGGAGGGTCTCCATTAATGAATTTAGTTTTAAAGTAAGGTTTTTGCAGCGATTTCGGAATATTTTTGCAGTTTCATCATCCATGTACCCTAAATCTTCCGCTGCGTAAAGCATACTTCTTACTTCGCCACAAGAGCCTAAAGCAATGTTTAAGAAATTCAAGAATAGCTTATTATCTATTGAATTATACCCTCTCTCAAAACCTTCTGCAATGTTGTTCATAACCGAGACTGAAGCACGTTGAATTTGGTCGTTAAAACCATAATCTCTACATGTTTTGAACGACGAGTATATATCTTTTACCAGATCTCTCGCCAACTGCCATACTACCAAGTCTTCAAATTTATAAACCTTCATATATTAACATTCACTGCCCAACACGCAGTCACCAACATTCACTTATCAACACGAAGTTACTAACACGCAGTTTCCAACACGCAGTCACCAACCTCCGCCAAGGAGCACAACTTTTGCTCACCCGAGGTCATATTCTTGAGCATCACTTTGTTCTCGGACATCTCGTTACTGCCTACTATGGCGACATAAGGAATATGCTTGGCATCGGCGTAACCCATCTGCTTCTTCATCTTCGCTGCCTCGGGATATACCTCTACACGCAAGCCTTGAGCCCTTAACGACTTAGCCCATTGTAGAGCATAACGCAACTCCGCCTCTCCGAACGTTACAAACAACAATTGCGTACCCGCCTCGGCTTCTGAGGGATAAAGGTCCAACTCGGACAAAACATCATATATCCTATCTGCACCGAAAGATATTCCGACACCGCTCACATTCGGCAATCCGAAAATACCCGTTAGGTTATCATACCTGCCGCCGCCGGTGATACTACCCATCTGAACATCAAGAGCTTTTACTTCAAAAATCGCACCCGTGTAATAGTTCAGTCCGCGTGCCAGACACAAATCCAATTCTATATTCAGTTGAACCCCGGCTACATCAATCAGTTCGAATATCTGCTCCATCTCCTTTACGCCCTTCAGACCTATCTCGCTACCTGCCAGAAAATCCTTCAACCGAACTAATTTGTCCTGATTCGTGCCTCCCGATTCTTGATTCAATATCGGCTGCAATTTCTGTACGGAATCTTCGCTTAAACCACGTTCAAGCAATTCCTCATTCACTTTCTCAAGCCCTATCTTGTCCAACTTATCGATGGCTACGGTGATATCTATCATCTTGTCCGCCGCACCGATTGACTCAGCTATACCGGCCAATATCTTGCGGTTATTGATATGCAGGCACACCCGGATACCAAAGCGTTTATACACCTCTTCCACAATCTGAATCAACTCCAACTCGGCGAGCAACGACTCCGTCCCGATTACATCTACATCGCACTGGTAGAACTCGCGGTAACGACCCTTCTGAGGCCTGTCTGCACGCCACACCGGCTGGATTTGAAAACGCTTGAACGGAAACGATATCTCCTCCCTATGCTGCACCACGTACCGCGCAAAAGGCACTGTCAAATCGTAACGTAATCCTTTTTCCGGAGCCTCCGCAGCTTTCTCTCCGCTATTCTGAATACGGAAAAGCAACTTGTCGCCTTCTTCGCCATACTTGCCCATTAAAGTGCTCATCAACTCCATGGACGGCGTCTCTATCTGCTCAAAACCGTACTTCTTAAACACATCTCTGATGGTGTCAAAAATGTAATTGCGTCGAACCATCTCTATTGGTCCGAAATCCCTTGTCCCTTTTGGTATATTTGGTTTATTCATAATCCTATCTATTTTTCCTTTCGACTTTCTGCTTTCGACTTTCTGCATCTGTCTATATCTATTACGGGGTGCCATCCCGACATATGTTTTTTCTTCTATTACGCGGCATCGAATGCCGCCTCTGCCGCTTCGTCCATTATGCCGGATATTATCCGGAACACCAACACGCAGTCACCAACACGCAGTTACTAACACGGCGGAGCCGTAAATATAACGGGACCACAACGGGACCACTACGGGACCACTGTTATACATCGAGCATAGATCGCTTATGCTTCATGCCCCGATAATGGCATTATAAATTCTCTCCGTGGCACCTAATTCGCTCTCCACATACTCGAGAGCCTTCTTCCCCATTTCTTCATGCTGGGCAAAAGCATTATCCAATACCGTCTCCAATTGCGGATAGGTCTTTACACTCGCCGCTGCGCCAACACGTATTAAGTCTTTTGCCTCCCTAAACCGCTCATAATGAGGACCGAATATCACCGGCATACCGTAAACAGCAGCCTCTATGGTATTATGTATCCCCACTCCGAAACCTCCGCCTATATAGGCAACATGTCCGTAACGGTATATACTGGAGAGCATTCCTATTGTGTCTATTACCAAGACACGGACACCCGTTGGCATATAGTTTCGCGTCTCACTATAGTACATCATGCGCCCCTCAAAGAGGTTAAATATATAGTGCAGATGTTTGGAATCTATCTCATGCGGCACTAACACTAACTTGACATCCGGACGCGCCGCTACGTATTGCGCCAACAACGCCTCATCTTGCGGCCATGTGCTGCCGGCAATCAAAACGTTCTCACAGCCTTCCACGAACTGTTCTACAAAGCGAAACGGGTTTGCGACTGCATTGGTTTGCGTTTCAGCACCCGACAAAAACGACGTGCCGGAAGCAATGCGTACAACACGATCAAAACGCGTATCACCGGACACCACAATCTCGGGCTTTGCCGCTCCTGATTTTTTGTCACTCCCATTCAACACACCCAAAGCATTCTCTAATAACGACTTACTGGCCTCGTCCTGCACAAAAATGCAGTCAAAATTACCCAATAACCTCAGATACCACTTTCCCCATGGTTTGAAGAATAGTTGGTTCGGTCTGAAGATTGCACTAACGCTATAGAGCGGTATGCCCCGTTTATGGATTTCTTTGAGATAAGCAGGCCAAAACTCGTACTTGACAAAGATTGCCATCTTCGGTTGCACTGCATCGAGGAACTTCTTTACACGCCGAGGCGTGGCAAAAGGCAGATAAAGTACCTTGTCCACCAGCCCGTAGTTCTTTCGCAACTCGTAGCCGGAAGGACTGAAAAAGGTTAGCAGAATCTTCTCGTGTGGACGCTCCTGACGCAGTTTTTCAATGATAGGACGGGCTTGTTCAAACTCCCCCACCGATGCAGCATGAAACCAAATTGGTCTCTCGCTGTTCTCTGCACCCGACGGATACACATCTCTCTGCGCCTGCGACTCACTCCACATAAGGGGGGCTGCCGTTTGTTTGGCAACCTCTCGCTGTCCCTTAATAATCAACCTCGCCTTGCGATGCCCGAACAGGGCGGCTATCCGTATCATCAAAAAATATATCCACATATCCGCATACTTGGGACTGCAAATATACAACAAAATTTTGGAACATACAAATAAAAGTGCAAAATTTTTGAATTTATTCAAATTAATAACCTTATTGGGGCAATCGGGAACTTGTTCACAGAGAGACCTGATAAGGTTATTAATGAATGTAGTGCGAAATTTTTATGCAAATAAATTACCATGGCAGATAAAAAGAATCTTTGTTTTCATAACAAAGTCCTGTATGCTCATTTAATCCATAGGGTCATCGTAATAATCGGGATCCCAAAACTCAACCTCGGGATCGTTTACCGAATAATCATCATCGTTATACATAATCAATACAGTTTAAATGGTAATAAAGGGAACAGCTTCCTCTTGCCATGCCCGTTCAAGAATAGGCATAATAGATTGCAACTGGTCGGGGCCGAGACTTGCACCTTTTCCGTGCTTATCTACATACGGTACGAAAGATTTGTGTAACGCGATGTGATTATCATAAAGTTCGCAATAAGTAAGACCCTCGTTCCAAATGGAAACGAGCGGTTTATTGGACTTTTGCTGCTCTGCGAGTGAAAGGGCGCCTTCATTGCGGTCTGTATAAGTACGCTGATTATAAAAGAAAAAATGGTCTGCCCACTTGATGGCATTGTGCCGACCAAATACTTTTTCTTCCCACTTACGTCTTCCCGTTCCTTTATGAGCAAATGGTCCTCCCAAGACCCGTTCAGCATAGTCGGCCATACAATGAGGCGAGAAAATATCGAAATTCAGATTTCCGCAGATATCATCGGTAATAAGGCACGGGTACAATACTCCGGACTCCATGGGAATATAGGCAATGTAAGCATAGGCATTCGGCTCTACCAAGTCATCATAACTGAATGCGAAATGATGCATGTCCATGCGCAGGGCACTATCTTGCATCGTGACTTCAATCTTTGCATGAAGAGGGAAAGGAGTTTGGTCCTTTTTCCATGCACGATAGATAAGATTCTGTGCTTGTGTTTGGGCAATCCATGTTGCCCGTTCATCAGCATAAATAGTCCGCCATTCCTGGCCGACTTCATTACAAACCGTCTTCCAAAACGCAACAGGATTGGTGTCCCTTAGACTCGCGAAGGATTTTGTAAATTGTTCTTTCATAATAAATAATTAAATAAAATTAGTTAATAGATCGATTGCAATTACCTATTATGAAAAACTGAGTGCAAAAGTATAAAACATTTTTGAGATATGCAAATTTTTCTGCTGTTTTTCCAATATTTTACCGATTTTAGGTCTGTTGCCTGTACTTTTCTGCTTGCAATGATACCAACATTTAAGGATATATGCTAATTATTTATGCAATAGTAGCAGAAAACACCACAATTTGGCGCACATTTTGTAAATAAATTTGCAGGTATCAGAAAAAAAATGTACTTTTGCAGCGGTATTATAAATACCTGACTAACAATGATAGCCCAAGGACAAATAGCATTGATTACATCCACATCCCGCCATTTTAAGTATATAATCAGGCATAAGGGCATTGTTTTTATTGAGAACGGCACGTTTTATGTCGTTCACCGCCTTGTCAAAGGTATTGAGATTGTGCCGCTTGAGAAATTTTTAGAAACGCGCACTATCCTGAATATCAAGCGCTATAAGTTGAAGCACGATGTCAATATCACTGAACTGGTTCGGACTAAACAATATAACCGCTACAAACTAATCAACAATAACTGCGAGAACTTCTGCAACGACTTTATCAACGAGCACTCCACCAAGAAACGAGCCATCTATTCCGAGCAAATAGCCTTTTGGATTTCAACCGGAGTCTTGGCGTTATTTGGTGGAATCGGTGCTGTCTTTATGGACGTAGATTGGTTGACAATACTTTGTGCCGTTGTCCTATTCCTTCCCATCAGCATCTTTATAAAGTCTCACTTTGACTTTATTAAATAGAAAAAGTCCCCTTGTTTACGCGTTGAGGGAGTCGAGGCGTTCTTCCATGGCGAGCATTTCGTCGCGGAGGTGTGCAGCGTTGTCGAAATCCAAGTTCTTAGCGGCTGCGAGCATGCGTTTTTTCTGTTGGTCAATGGCTTTGGTGAGTTGGACGGCATTCATGGTCTGCCACGCTGCCGTTTGCCAAGAGCGACGAATTGCCTCCTCGAGTTTGCGTTTTTCCTCTTGCGGGTCTTTATAGAGCGCCGAGAGGGCGGAGGTATTGATTTCTTTTTTGACGGCAGAAGGTGTGATATGGTGAGCTTCATTGTACGCCATTTGTTTCATGCGGCGCCGGTTGGTTTCGTTGATTGTCTCCTGCATAGATACCGTAATCTTGTCGGCATAGAGAATGGCTTTGCCGTGGACATGTCTTGCGGCGCGCCCGATAGTCTGCGTCAGTGAACGTGCGTCGCGCAGGAATCCCTCTTTATCGGCATCAAGGATAGCCACCAAGCTTACTTCGGGTAAGTCTAAACCTTCCCGCAAGAGGTTCACTCCCACCAAGACATCATAAACGCCCTTGCGGAGGTCTTCCATGATTTTGATACGCTCAATGGTGTCAATATCCGAGTGGATATACGCAGAGGAGATATTGTAGGTGCGCAGATAATCATCCATTTCTTCCGCCATGCGTTTTGTAAGCGTAAGAACAAGCGTGCGTTCATGGCGGTGAATACGGGTTTTTATTTCGTCCATGAGGTCATCAACTTGGTGCTTTGAGGGTCGCACTTCTATTTCGGGGTCGAGCAACCCTGTAGGTCGAATGACTTGGTCCACGACAATACCTTCCGAGCGTTCCAGTTCGTACTGTGCGGGCGTCGCAGAGACATAAATGGTCTGTCCTGTTTTGGCTTCAAACTCCTCAAAGGTCAAGGGTCTGTTATCCCGTGCGGCAGGCAGTCGGAAGCCATACTCAACGAGGTTGGTTTTACGGGCTTTATCGCCGCCGTACATAGCATGTAACTGTGGTATCGTAACATGGCTCTCGTCTATGACGAGCAGAAAGTCCTTGGGGAAGTAATCAATGAGACAATACGGCGGCGTACCCGGTTCGCGTCCATCGAAATAGCGGCTGTAGTTCTCAATGCCGGAACAATAGCCTAACTCCTGAATCATTTCCATATCATACTTGACGCGTTGCTCCAGACGCTCGGCATACAATTCTTCACCATTGTCGCGGAAGTACTTAGCCTGCGTTGCGAGGTCTCTCTCAATTTGAACGCGCGCCGCCGCCATACGCTCTTTAGAGGTATTGAAAATGGTAGCGGGATATATTTTATAGTCCTCAAAAGACTCAATGGTGGTGTTATTGAGCGGGTCGATAGTGGCTATATGGTCTATCTCTGAGCCGAAGAACTCCACCCTCACGACCTCGTCGGCATACGCCAAAGCGATATCGACAGTATCTCCCCGCACGCGAAAGTGACCACGGGTCAACTCCAAGTCATTACGGAGGTACTGTGCGGCGACCAGTGCTTTAAGCAGGTCATCCATCGGTTGATACTCCCCTCGGGCAATGGCAATACAATTGAGCGTGAAGTCTTGCGGAGAGCCAATACCATAGAGACAGCTGACCGAGGACACAACAATAACATCCTGCCTACCGGAGAGCAGTGCCGCCGTAGCACGCAGGCGCAGAGCGTCTATCTCCATATTGACCGCCAGGTCTTTCTCAATATAGGTATCGGTAGAAGGGATATATGCCTCCGGCTGGTAATAGTCATAATAAGAGACAAAGTACTCCACGGCGTTATGGGGGAAAAAGGATTTCATCTCCGCATAGAGTTGTGCCGCAAGCGTTTTGTTATGACTAAGGATAAGCGTCGGTCTATTAAGTCGCTCAATGACATTGGCGATGGTAAAGGTTTTACCGCTTCCGGTAACCCCTAAGAGCACCTCAGCAGGCGCACCGGCTTGGATGCCCTGTACGAGGTGGTCAATAGCTTCGGGCTGATCGCCGGTGGGTTTATATGGACTTTCTAAATGGAACATGATTTATTTACGCAGATAAGGAGAAGAAAAAAGCCGCTTTGCAGCGGCTCTTCCTTCTTACTTAACTCGTCTTTCAGGAATACGAGCCTTTTTACCGGTGAGGTCACGGAGGTAGTAAAGTTTAGCGCGACGCACTTTACCATACTTATTGATGGTAATAGACTCGATGAACGGGCTGTCCATCGGGAAGATACGCTCAACACCTACATTACCGCTCATTTTGCGAACGGTGAAGCGCTTTTTAGCACCGGTTCCTTTGATAGCGATTACATCGCCACGGAACTCCTGGATACGCTCCTTATTACCTTCCTTAATACGATAAGCAACGGTGATTTGGTCACCTGCTTGGAATGCCGGGAACTCTTTCTTAGCACCGACAAAAGCCTCTTCGGCAATCTTCATTAAATCTGCCATAACAATCATTTTGTATGGTTAAGCCCTCCGTATGCACTACAATTCCGAAATATTCTAATCAGCTGTTCCTCCCCCTGACGGGGAGCGGGAATAGAAATTCGTACCTAATCGCACAGAGACGTAAGGCGAAAAATCGTGCAAAGTTATACTATTTCTATGACATATGCAAATTTTTTATAAAAAAAAGTATTTTTTCTTGTTTTTTTCGCAAAAAAGCATTAAATTTGCAGCATGAATATGAAAAAGTTGTTTATTCTCTATCCATTCGTATTGCTAACCCTCATAGGTTGTCAGCCGGTTAAGCACCCTGTCTTACTATCTGACACGGCACAATACTTCACTGCTTCTAAAGACAGTTCCACGACTATTCTCAACGTGTATCAGCCGGAAAGTAATGCTCTTTTGGCGCAATATGCATTCGACAAGCCCTACGAGCGTTTGGCAGTAACAAGTGCAACGCATATGGGCTTTTTGCAAGCCTTAGGCAGAGAGGATGTTGTGGTAGCGATGACGCGTCCCGACCTTATATACAATCATCCTAAGCAGGATATCGCTGATATAGGCGAAGATATCAATCTCAATATAGAAGAACTTTTTCGGGTTAATCCTCAGGCGTTGCTGGTAACCTCTTATGGTCAGCCGTTACCTAACTTAGAGCGTATACGTCGCGCCGGTATAGAGGTTATTGAAATGGTTGAGTGGCGTGAGCAAACGCCGTTGGCCCGTGCGGACTGGTTACGGTTCATGGGTGCGTTGATTGGTGAGGAAGCGCGTGCAGACTCTATCATAACAGCCGTTCGTGATCACTATCACGAACTGGTTCAACAACAAGATAAGTATATCCAATTTCCGACGACTATTATGTCGGGCGCGGCGTTTAGAGGGACATGGTATGTGCCCTCGGGCGGTACCTATATGGGGAGGTTGTTTTGGGACGCGGGTGCGGATTATGCGTACTACGAAGATATGCGTCATAGTTCTATCCCACTAACGTTTGAGACCGCACTACAGCGTTTTGGCAATGCCGAGGTATGGGTTGGCTGCAATTGCCAGAGCTATAAGGAGTTATTGACGCTTGATGAGCACCACGCATGGTTTAAAGCCTACAAGAACAAACGTGTATATAATTGGTACAAGAAGACCACCGAGGCGGGCGCTAATGATTTCTGGGAGCGAGGAATAACTCACCCTGACGAAATCTTAGAGGATATTATCACCATTTTGAGCAATCAACATGTTAAAGAAGAAGAACTCCATTACGCGTCGCCGCTTTTTTAGTCGAAAGTCAAAAGTCGAAAGTCGAAAGCGATGTTAAGCCTTCGGCTGTTAATAACTGCTTGTCGCCCTGCGTGTTAGCAAGTGAACGCCCATGGGGCTGTTAGTAAGTGCGCGGAGCCGTCAAAAGCCTTTGTCTTTTACTATAAAATAGGCCTACAGCGAGTACGAAATAGAGGGCTGTTAATCCCCACAACGCGATGTACTCCATACTTGTGGTAGCAAGAGAAGCCCCCATGGAGTTGATATGAATAAAGCCGTGTGCCCCCCATGTATAAGGGATGAAGTAGGACAAGTACAGCCACGCATTCGGTATCATTTCTTTAGGCCAAGAGATACCTGCCATAAAGAGGAAAATCAGCGAAGTGGATATGAGCAACACCAACCCCGATTCGCGGTTACGGATAAAGACAGATACACACATCGAGAAGAAAACCACTGCCAAGATGTAGGGCACTATAAAGAGCAATAAATCCCCTATTGCGCCTATGTGCGGAATATCAAACAGTCTCGGGAAGAAACCTAATAAGATAGCCGCGAGGGCGTAATAAATCAGGAAATACGCACATGCACGTCCGATAAGCGAATGAAACGAGTATTGGTCGATATTTTCCTCGCGCGCAGTTCCCCCTAACATACAAATACCGAAAAGCAGAGTCTGGTGCAGAATCAGCACCAATACCGCCGGAATAAGGAACGAGCCATATCCTCCGGTCGGTGTAAAAAGCGCAGTCTCCGAATAGGGAGCGTCTTGCACTAAAGCCCAAGCGAACTCTTTTCCCATACCCATTTGTTCATATCGGTCAATCTGGATATTGCGCATAGACTCGAGCATGACCTGATTGCAAGAGAGATAGATTGCTTTCATATAGAGAAAGGAGGACATGTCGCAGTAGAGCGATATATGTGCCTGTCCGAGCGGGTCCGCCAGTTGTTTCTCATAATCTCGGGGGAAATAGATGATACCATGCACCTTTTGATTTCTGAGCAGTTTTTCGGCTTCCGCCATAGAAGTACAGGTATAACATAGTTTGACATCCGGTGAGGCGTTCCATTTATGGAGGAAGTCTCGGCTCGCAGGAGAATTGCTCAAATCGACCACGGCTACCGGCACATCAGTAATTTGTTCATTCCAATATACCGCTTTATATATCAACGGATAAGCCAATGTCGCGACAATAAAAATCACTGTCACGCCCGGGTCTTTGAAAATACGCCATAATTCATTTACAAAATCACGCCACATATATCTGCACAGTTTTATTTCAAGGGATAATTCATAAACACAAGTGCTCTATGGAGACGCGGAGCCACACATAGCGAGGCGAGCATAAATCCTGTAAGTGCTAACATATTCGGGAGGCTATTCTCTATCGGTGCTGCCATAAGGGCTTCGTTGACATAAATCAAGTAGTAGTGCCGCAAAGGCTCCATATAGGATAGTGCCTTGAATGGCGGGAGCATCGCCATCTGCGGATAGGTAAATCCGGAGAGTGAGAAGCCAAGCATAGCATACAGCGCGCCGATAGACAACGCGTCACGCAGCGTCGGGAGTAAGCCGATCATCGTGATTCCCAATGCCTCCATTGCAAAGATAAAGAGCATGAGGGCGAACATCAACCGGACATGGCTTCCATAAACAGGGAACCCCGCGAAGCGGAACAAAATAATGTAACAACCGATACCTAATACTAAATATATCACGGTATAGGGAATCAGTTTGCCAATCATCGCCACGGTGTAATTGCCTCCGGCAGCACGAAGCCAAGCGTGAGAGGTGCGCGATTTAAGTTCAAAGCCGATGGCGAATATCGTCAACATCATGCAGATAAGTCCTAAAATACCCGGCAGGATAGTGCTCACCAAATAGACCGAATAGTTTCCCCACGGGTTGGCGACCATGTGTCCCTCTATCGCCAAGGGCTGAATACGGTGCATAATAACATCATCGGGTAGCCCTTTTTTACGGAGCACCTCGCGCTGGAAGGCTCCGGAGGTGAGATTCACCATTGTCAGCATCTGTTTGTAAGCGGTGTTGCCACCAACCGTATAAGCATTGGTGACATAGAAGTCCATCTTAGGACGCTTGAAGTCCACAAGGTCTCTATAGAAGCCGGATGGGATAACAAAGATGCCGTATATTCGTCCTTGCTGCATGGCTTCGCGGGCTTCGGGATAGGAATTGGTAATAAGTTGGATATCCACAGAGGGCGTTGCCTGCATCTCATGAATCAGTCTGCGGGAGATGGTTGTCTGATCCTGGTCAACCACTGCCACCGGCATTTTCTCCGCACTGCCCCCCCGCATAAGGGTGAGGAAGAAGAATGTTGAGAGCAACATGACCCCAACCGATGCAAAGATATACAACGGTCGCGCGAACATCATATGCAGTTCGCGCTTGAGGACACGCCATATGTTTTGAAAAATGATGGACATTTTTCTTAACTATCACGAATTACGAATTATTAATTACGAATTTATTCGGCGACTAATGCGGTCATGCCCGGACGTAGATTAGGAACACTAACTGTAGGGCGACATTTGACATCAAAGGTACGGACATCATAACCGCCGTTCTGTTTGGTCGAGCGCCATGTGGCATATGTTCCCATAGCTTTGATATGTGTGACTGTGAGCGGGTATTTGACGTTATTGCCAAGTGCCGGAATAGTCGCCTCCACTACACTACCCATCGGGAACAAGTATAACATGTCCTCTCGGACAGCAAATGTAATCCACATATCGCTCAAGTCAACAATAGACATCACCGGACTTCCCTGTCCGACGAGTTCGCCTACTTTGGGAAAGAGTTCAGACACCTCTCCGTCACAAGGAGAGAGAAGGTATTTCTCCGCCTCTGCAGCAGCAACCTCTTGTAGGATACCATCGACTCGCGCGACCTGCGCTTCCGCTGCCGCTTTGTCCTCTTCACGTGCACCGGCTAATGCCATCTGATACTGGCTTCGAGCGGCTTTGACGGTCGCCGAAGCAGCTTTATACTGTGCCTCAACCTCATCTCGTTTCTGCGCGCTGACAACACCTTTGTCGTATAAACGCTGCACACGGACATATGATTTGTGATATATTTCCTCGCCCGCTTTTGCTTTTTGATATAGCTCGTATGCGCCTTGAATCTGCTCTCGCTGCGCACCGTTTTTTGCTTTTTGATTAACAGCTTCCGCCATTTCCCGAGCCGCTAACGCTTGGGCTTTCTTTGCCTCCACCTCCGGCGAGTAGATAACGACCAGCGTGTCGCCTTTCTTCACCTGTTCACCCTCCTCGTAGAGGTACATCTCAATACGTCCCGGCACTTTGCCGGACACACGGTACTCAGCCGCTTCCGCCTCGCCCTGAATGAGCGTTTTCTCCGGGCGGAGGGCGATTAAGCCAACAACCGCAACAATAATGACCACTGTCAGCAATGCTATTAAGCCGAACAGCAGACTACCTTCTTTCTGGTGTTTCATATCACAATTTACCTAAATATTTACGAACTTGCGTTTCAGTGGTTTTTGCCTCCGCCTCCGCGTCCACAAGATCGGTTGCCGCGGCGAGCCACGCGGTCTGCGCCTGCATGAGTTCCGAGGCAGTAATCATGCCTGCGTCATAGGATTCCTCCGCCATACGGAGTACTTCTGCAGCGTTATTGCAGGTGAGCCGTGCAAGGGCTATTTTCTGTTGTGCTTCGGCTAATTTCTGATTGGATTGCGTTGTTTGGAGGGTCAGTAAGGCGCGCGTTTCTTCGGTCTTGTACTCCATTGCTTTAGCCGCATGCTTAGCAGCCTTGTAACGAAGGATATCATCGGCATGCGCAATCGGGACATTGACTACCACGCCGGCGGAAAAGAATCCCTTGCCGTCCCATTTATTGCTAAATCCGTTATCGACATTCGGGTTGGTGTAGATGTATCCGGCAGAAGCGACTATATTCGGCTGTAAACCGGCAGCGGCAATCATGGCATTTGATTGGGCAATCTTCTGAGCCTCTTCAAGCATCTGCACTTCGGGACGAGCGCTAACAGCAGCGTCCGTAGAGGCAGTATCAGAGGGCAAGGCTATATCAGCTAAGCCCGTTTCGTCCAACTCAAAAACCGTATTGAGCGGTAAGCCGCACACCTGCGCTAAAGCCATATTAGAGAGTGTCAAGCCATTCTCGGCTTGCAGTTTCTTGACCTCCGCATCTCCGCGTTTGGTGGTCACTTTGAGCAGATCCGCCTGCGTTACAAGGCCTTCGTTCAATGCCTCCGTAACATCCGCTTCCAATTGGCATAACAGACGGTAGTACTGCTCGGCAAGTTCTTTCTTTTTGCTGACGGAGACGACGCGCCAATATGCCTCATCGACACTATAGACAATCGCCTCGCGCTTGCTTTCGGACTCTATGGTTGCAATCTTCTCGGTCGATTTGGCTATCTTGTATAAATTGATGAGCCTTCCGCCGACGTATATAGGTTGTGTCACACCGACTTGCGCCACAAGGATATGGTGTAGGTCGAATGTCATTTTGTCATATACCATCTGGTAAGCATCGGCAATCCTCTGCCCAGCAGCATCAGAGATTGTCCCCGTGACGCCATCACGCCACTGCCAGTGCGCGGTTCCGTCAGGATTGACGGTTGCGGTACCGAAGGTAAAAGTAGTTGTATTGGCTAATAGATGCGCATTAAGCGTGTTATAAAGATAAGAGCCGTTGGCGCTGACCTTCGGGAACATTGATGCCAACGCCGCTTGGCGGTTGTATTTGGCAGCCAAACGTGACTCTTCCTGCGATTTAGCCGAGTAGCCCGCTGACAGTGCCAATTCCCGACATTGTTGCAGCGTGTAATGGGTGCTATTAGCTGTATCAGAGGCAGTTAGGAAGTTCTGTGAAGTAAATGATGAGCAGATTAAGATTGATAGGATGATTCCCCATAGCCATAAGTGCGCCGACATCAACGACGCGCTGTAGCGGCTGTCCATCCACTGTTTTTGCTGTCTTTTTGTCATAACTGATTTCGTTTTAGACCACCGCATATGCGACAAAAAGCGTGCCAGAGTGCAATGTGGGGGAATAAAGAGTAAGCACCCAAAGGGCTAATAAGGAGTAAAGACTAAAATGTAATGGTGCGCCCAAAGGGCTATTTTTCGGCAATGGTTCAGCGATGTATAACGGTGGGCTCGGTAAGCATCCGATGAGCACCCGATCAGCACCCGATGAGCACCCGATGAGCACCCGATGCGGATACTACGCAAGTATTAGTGCGTGTTGGTGACTACGAGTTAACAGCCCGCAGGGCGCAACGTAATCAATAGCCGTTAGGCTAATCAACACAAAGTTACCAACACGGCGAAGCCCTAAAGATTGCTAAAATATGAACTTATAGGTGGTTTGTTGGCGGTAGCGTTCTCCCGGCCGCAGGATGCAGTTGGGGAAGTTAGGATGATTGGGGCTATCAGGATAGTTTTGCGCCTCAAGGCAGATAGCATGCCGGACATCATAGCGTTGTCCGGATTTACCCTCGTTCCTCTCTATATAGTTACCCGTATAAACTTGCAGGGCGGGCATGGTGGTCCAGACCTCCATGACTCTTCCATCGGCGGTAAGAGTAGCAGCGTGTTGGAGTTTATGGTTCGGATTAGCGGGTAAGCACCAGTTGTTATCAATACCTCTGCCGGGAGCAAAGAAGGGGTCGTCAACGCGGTCTCCAATGCGTGTAGGCTGTCGGAAATCCATGGGTGTACCCTCTACGGGGAGTATTTCACCGGTAGGAACAGCTGTTTCGTCAAAGGGTGTATAGTGGTCGGCAAAGATTTGCAATATATGGTCATTGACGGTGCCGGAGCCTTCTCCCGCGAGATTAAAGTACGCATGCTGTGTAAAACCAAGGATAGTGGGTTTATCGGTTTTAGCATCATAGGAAACGGTAAAGGCGCCTTCGCGTGAGATGGAATAGGTTACTTGCACATCGAGGTTGCCGGGATAGTTTTCTTCGCCATCGGCAGCGCGGTAGTGCAAGGTAATGGAGTGCAAACTTTGTCCCACGACGTCCCAGACTTTTTCATTGAAGCCATGCATGCCTCCATGGAGGGCATTGGTGCCGTTATTAATCGGTAATTGGTACTCCTGCCCATCAAGGGTAAATCTGCCGTTCTTAATACGGTTAGCATATCGTCCGATAACAGCATTGAAGTAGGTTTCTTTGGTCTGCCATTCCTCAAGGGTTTTGAAGCCAAGGACAACGTCCTTGACTTCTCCCTTATCGTTAGGTACTTGGAGGGTGACAATTTTCGCCCCGTAATTAGTAATCTGCGCCCTCATCCCCTTAGGGCCGATGAGCGTATAGAGTTTGATTTTCATAATAACAAGTAAATAAGCCTTCGGCTGTTAATAACTGAGTGTTAGCAAGTGAATGTTAGTCATTTCATGTTGATAAGCCTTCGGCTGTTGATACGCTCCGCTGTTAACACGAAGTAATTAACGCGGCGAAAGCCGTCATCAACACAAAGTAATTAACACGGCGGAGCCGTAAATTAGAAGACTCTTCTTGCTCCGTCACTTATTTCAGCCACATAGAAGTCGGGTTTGATACCGGTTTTAGCCTCATACTCTTTACCGACCAGCTCTTTGAATTTCTCAATGGCTTCATCCTTAACGAGACTAACGGTGCAACCACCAAATCCTCCGCCTGACATACGGCTACCAATCACACCATCGACTTTCCAAGCAGCTTCAGCCATTGCATCGAGGTTGAGTCCCGTTACTTCATAGTCATCGCGTAAGGAGACATGTGAAGCGTTCATGAGTTGCCCGAACTTAGCGATATCGCCCTTTTTGAGAGCTTCAACGGCATCTCGTGTGCGTTGTCCCTCTGAGACGACGTGGCGTGCACGACGATGGGCAATCGGGTCAGTGATAGCCGATTCAATCTTCTCAAATTCAGCTTCGGTCAATTCAGCGAGGTTCTTGAGTTCGGGTTTAACGGTTCTGAGTTGCTCGAGTGCAGTAGCGCATTGTGCAACGCGGTCGTTATAGGCACCGCTATCAAGGTGATGCGGGCTATGGGTATTGGAGATTACGACCTTAATACCGTTGAGTTTAACGGGGACGAGATCGAAATCAAGGGTATCGCAATTGAGGTAGATAGCATGGTCTTTTTTACCTTGCGCAGAAGCAAATTGGTCCATGATACCGCAGTTAACGCCAGCATATTCGTGTTCGGAGAGTTGTCCAATTTTAGCGAGTTCAGTGCGGTCATATCCTGTATTGAGCAGTTCATTAAAGGCATATGCTGTTACAACCTCGAGCGCAGCGGAAGAACTGAGTCCGGCACCGGCAGGTACATTACCCCAGATAAGCATATCGTAGCCCTGAGGAATAGTGATTCCGCGTTTGGTAAACTGTGCAATGCAGCCGAGCGGATAGTTCACCCAAGAGCGATTGGGTAGCGGAGCGAAGGGTTTATCGATAGACACCTCAATGATTTCAGGCATATTGAGGGACTTGAAGCGCAGGAGTCTGTCCTGATTAGGCGCCATCAGCAGATATGTGCCAAAGCTGAGTGCACAAGGGAATACATAGCCACCGCAGTAATCAACGTGTTCGCCAATGAGGTTAATACGACCAGCTGAAAAGAATCCATCAGTTGCTTCGTGTGCATAAGCCTGCCGAAAAGCTTGTTTCAATTCGTTAATTTCCATGATACAATAGTTTTAATGTTGTTTTATATAATAATTTAATTTTTTCCAGGATGCCAGGATACCAGGTTACCGGGATGCCGGGATTCCGGGATACCGGCTAAGGTAATCATATACTTTTTCGACGGGTAGGCCCATGACATTGAAGTAGGAACCGTTGATGGCGGTGACTCCGATAAAGCCAATCCACTCTTGGATGCCATATGCTCCGGCTTTGTCGAAAGGTTTATAAGTAGTGACATAATAGTCTATTTCGTCGTCAGTGAGGAGACGAAAAGAAACATCGGTTTTGTCAACAAACTCATCGAAATAGTCTTTTCGGGCAAAGCAAACGGCTGTATAAACCTGGTGTGTTTTGCCGCTCAGGTGCCGCAACATCAGCTTGGCTTCGGCGTCATTGACGGGTTTGCCCATCATTTGTCCATCACACCAGACGATGGTGTCGGCTGTAATAAGCAGGTCGTCCTCCTTGAGTTTATCCCGATAGGCTAAAGCTTTCGCGCGCGCAATATATATAGGAATATCTCCGGCTTGCAAAGAGCTCGGATAAGACTCGTCAGCCTGTATATTGACGGAGTCAAAGGAGAGGTCAAGCCCTGCCAGAAGTTCGCGTCGGCGAGGGGATTGGGAGCCTAAGATGATATTCATTACAAATAGTTTTTCAGTACAAAAGCGGACATAACGCCCATAAACATCACAAACTTTATGAGCAATTGTGCAGACCTATAATCGGATGGTATTTTGGCACTCCATAGCAAGGCGATGTCGCCGGCTAAAGGTACCAGGAGTCCCAACGTGATATATTTCTGTATTGCACCCCAAGATTCTGCCAATTTGGGTGTGAACCAGCCGACATATGCAAGTCCCGCCATAGCGACAATGAGCAGCAATGTAACAATAGCCTTGGTCCAAGTCTCGCCCAGTACGATAGGGAGGGAATGGCATTCTAATTCGCGGTCACCGACTTGGTCTTGGAGGTCTTTAATAATCTCTCTAATGAGCGTCAGCCCAAAAGCGAAGAGCGCATAGCCTCCATAGATAGGCAGCCAGATACCGGAATAGGGCATATGGATAAGCAGGATAAGCAGGGGCACCAATCCCGCCAAAAAAGCCACGATGAGATTACCGACTAAAAACTGTCGTTTATAGGAGGCGGAATAAAACCACAAGAGTCCCGCCACGATGGGGAAGATAAAACCAACAGTCCAACTTTTCGCCCAGGTAGCGACGCCTACTCCCGCCATGATGCCCAACGACATCAAGATATAGACGAAGCGCATGGTCTCATCCTTCGAAAAGACGGTAGTGACAAGGACTTTATCGGGACGGTTGATGCGGTCAATCTTGATATCGAAATAATCATTGACGGCATAGCCTGCTGCTGCGATTGCTACGACAGCGACGATAAGCAAGGTCAACACCCACCACGGCAGCGGCGTCACAGGGTTCCATAGGGCAATCAGCGGTTTCGCCACGACGCGCTCCATGACCCATATAATGATGGCGAGAAAGATGAGGTTGGGATACCTAATCAGTTCGCAGAAAGACGCAAAACGACTCCTGTCCATGCGGGTAATTTTAAGTGGTTATACGAAGGGTATTTCTTGCCGGTCAATAAGTCTATGAACTGCATTTTACCATTTAGTTGCGGCGGGGTCGTTTGGAAATAATCCCATGCCTCCTGCGGTACATTAATATCGACCTCGACATCCTTATCATCGAAATTGCAGACGACGAGCAATGTTTCTTCGGGGTCAAAGATATCGGTAGCCTTGTAGTGTCTGAGGAAGGCATACTGTTCATGCTTATTGAAAGAGCCGCTTTGGGCGTATTCGATGTCAAACATCAGTCCGTTAGTGATGGCTTTATTGTCACGAGCGAGGAGCATGAGTGAGCGGTAGAATTGGCGCAAGTTCTTCTGTTCATCGTTCATGCGTGCGCCGTCAAACTTGCCGTCATTTGCCCATGCCTGAAGTGACTTGACGCCCCAGTAATCGAAGATGGTAGTTCGTCCGTCAATACCGCTGAATCCCTCGGCGTCCATGCCGGTCTCGCCTAATTCCTGTCCGGAATAGATGAGGAGAGGATTGGTGCCTAAGCATGCAGCAACAATCATCGCCGGTTCCGCGCATATACCTCGTCCGCAGAAGAAGCCCGAAGCGATGCGTTGCTCATCGTGATTTTCGAGGAAATAAAGCATTTTGTCGCGTATATCGTCGGTCGCCATCCAGTGTTGGGTAATCCCTTCCGCCGCCCAGTTCTTGCTGGTTACGCCACGGAGGTATTCGTACATACCGACCTTATCGTAGAGGTAATCAAATCCCGCTGCGAGATAGGTTCTGTAGAGAGCCGGGTTATAACATTCGGCAAGGAACTGCACCTTAGGGAAGGTATGTTTGACTTTCCCGATAGCGTAGGTCCAGAACTCATGCGGCACCATTTCTGCCATATCCACTCGGAAGGCATCCACACCTTTCTTTGCCCAAAAGAGCAAAATAGCTGTCATCTGGTCCCATGTTTTGGGGCGCGGATTAAATTGTTTCTCACCACCGCCTTGATAGAAGACTCCGTAATTGAGTTTTACGGTCTCAAACCAGTCATCCTTAGAGGGTCTCGCGGTGAAGCAATCGTTACCGGTAGCTTTGGCAGGAAACTCATGATAGGCAGGTTCTCCCTCCTTCGGGGCGATAGGTGGCTGGAATTCTTCAGAGGGCAGGTAGTAGAAGTTATTGAGCGGTGAGAAAGCCCATTCGGGGTGGTCACCTTGTCCTAAATCCTTAACGGTTCGGGGTTTGCAGGTCGAGTGGTATTCTCGGCTGACATGATTGGGCACAAAGTCAATAATGACTTGCAGTCCGGCTTTATGGGTACGTTCAACCAAAGCCTCAAACTCTGCCATCCGTTTAGAGGGGTTGGCGGCGATATCGGGGTCGATATCATAATAGTCCGTGATGGCATAGGGTGATCCAGCGCGCCCTTTGGTGATAGAAGGGGTGTTATACTCCGCGGTAGCATGCCGGATGACGCCCGTGTACCAGACATGGGTAGCGCCTAAATCGCGTATAGATTTGAGCGCCTTAGGTGTTATGGCCTGCATCGTTCCACAGCCATTTTCCAAGCGAGAGCCATTACGAAGACGAGTCTCGTTATAGTTGGTAAACAGCCGTGGAAGGAGTTGATAAATAATAGGTTTCATTATGGTATCATGATGATGGGTAGGTTATTCAGATAAGCGCCATAGTGTCTTTGGCAATCATATATTCTTCGTCCGTGGGAATCAAGACGACCTTAACCTTGCTGTCCTCGGCAGAAAGGATACGCTCTTCGCCGCGTACATCATTGCGAGTATCATCCAGTTTGACACCTAAGTAGTCCAGACCGGTAGTCATCATCTTTCGGATACGGATTTGATTTTCACCGACTCCGGCAGTAAAGACAATGATATCCACACCATTCATCGCAGCGGCAAAGGCACCGATGTATTTCTTCACGCGGTAGGTGTACATATCAATAGCGAGACGCGCCATATCATTACCAGCATCTTTAGCCGCCTCTAAGTCGCGCATATCAGCACCGAGATGCGCGATACCGTCTAAGCCGGATTGCTTATTCAAGAGGGTGGACATCTGCTCCGGGGTATAGCCTAATTTGGTTTCGAGATAGGTCACAGCACCGGCGTCAATATCGCCGCTACGGGTGCCCATCATGAGGCCCTCTAAGGGGGTCAAGCCCATTGTTGTATCCACACACTCCCCTTCCTTGACAGCCGCTAAGGAAGCACCATTACCGATATGGCAGGTGATAATCTTTTGGGTCTTAATATCCACACCCAAGAAGTCGCACACTCTTTGGCTGACATAACGGTGGCTCGTACCATGGAAGCCGTATCGACGAATACCATATTCCTTATATAGTTCATAAGGCAAGGCGTACATGTAAGCATAGTCGGGCATGGTCTGATGGAAAGCCGTATCAAAGACTCCGACCTGCGGAAGGTTCGGCATCAACTCCTGTACGGCGCGAATGCCTTTGAGATTGGCAAAATTATGCAGGGGCGCTAAGTCGCTCACCGCCATAAACTCTTTAATCACCTCTTCGGTAATAAGCACCGATTGTTTAAATTTTTCGCCGCCATGCACCATGCGGTGACCGACTGCGCCAATTTCGTCCAACGATTGGATAACACCGTACTTAGCATCTGTCAAGAGCGAGAAAATAAACTTCACACCGGCAGTGTGCTCGGGGATATTAACCATAATTTTCTCCTTCGAGCCATCGGGCATTTTGACTTTGACGAACGAGCCTTCGGCACCAACGCGCTCGGCGCCGCCGGAGGTCAGTTGTTTACCTTGCGCCATATCATACAGCGCATATTTGATACTGCTACTACCGCAGTTGAGAACCAAAATTTTCATACCTTGTTACTTAATAGCCTGATTAGCGGTGATAACTACCATTTGAACGATATCTTGTACTTTGCAGCCTCGGCTGAGGTCATTAACGGGCGCGGCTATGCCTTGCAGGATAGGTCCGATAGCATCGGCACCGGAGAAGCGTTCTACCAGTTTATAACCTATATTACCGGCTTGCAAGTCCGGGAAGACAAGCACATTGGCTTTGCCCGCCACAGGGCTGCCGGGAGCTTTCTTAGCACCGACAGATTCAACGAGCGCCGCATCTGCTTGCAACTCGCCGTCCAAGTTGAGGTCGGGAGCCAACTCCTTAGCGATGCGGGTAGCCTCGGTAACTTTATCTATCAGTTCATGTTTAGCAGACCCTTTGGTCGAGAAGGACAACATTGCCACCCGCGGCTCATATCCACCTAAGACGCGTGCGGTTTCGGCTGTAGAAATGGCTATCTGTGCCAATTCTTCCGCATTGGGGCAAGGGTTAACAGCGCAGTCTGCAAAGAAGAGCATTCCCTCCTCACCCAATTGTTTGGCGGGCGTCAACATCAAGAACGCTCCGCTGACAATCTTCACGCCGGGTTTGGTTTTGAGGATTTGGAATGCCGGGCGAATGGTGTCTGCGGTAGTGCCACGGGCACCTGCCAACTCGCCGTCGGCATCACCATTTTTAATCATCAGGCAACCCAAGTACAAGGGATCTTGTGCCTTTTTAGCCGCCTCTTCAGGAGTCATGCCCTTTGCTTTGCGCAATTCGTACAAAAGAGTGGCATATTCGCCCATCTTGGGGTCAGTAAGGGGATTAACAATTTTGGCTTCACGGATGTAGGCATAGCCTTTCTCCTCCGCCATACGATTAATTACCACCGGATCACCAATCAAAATGAGTTGTGCAATCTTTTCCTTCAAAATAATGTTCGCAGCCTCAAGGGTACGAGGTTCATCACCTTCCGGCAAAACAATCCTCCGTGGATTTTGCTTTGCCCGTTCTGTCATTTGCTCTAATATTGTCATTTGATTATGCATTTAATACACAAATTTGGTGCAAAAGTAGCAAAAAAAAATGAATAATACAAAAAAAACAAAAAAAATTTGCGTGTTTCGAAAAAAAATACTAATTTTGCCGCGGTTTTGCGAAAACAAGACCGCCGGCTCACAAAAAAATGAAGTAAATGATGTATAAAAAACTCGTATTAGCCTGTCTTGCCATCTGCCTCTTTTCCGCCTTAAGTGCAAAAGCGGCAGGGGAGAATAATGCACAGCGACAAGAAGAGGTATTAGGCATTCACCCCTTCAAGGATCAGGATGTGGTATCTTCTGAAGTGACTAATTGGGCGCTTTATCTCCAAGCCGGTGCTAATATGTTTGACGGCGATTTCAGTTCGGAGAAGAAACATGCTTTTAATGCTCCAACAGTTGGATTGGGTTTCGAGTACAATTTTAATCCTACTTGGGGTATTGGTGCAGAGTACGTATTCCGCCGTTATGGTGTCACCGGTGCCGGAGGTTCGGTAGCGGTAGACGGGTTGATTTTAGAAGGCATGATGCATCAAGCGAATGCTTTTATCACTTTTGATATCTTCAATTGCTGGCGTGCCATTAATGCCCACAAACTTTTCGCACTCAATTTGATGTTAGGCGGTGGAATGTATTGGTACAACAACAGCATTTATTATCCTAATACATATAAATGGCGTGTAGACAAAGCCACCGGTAATTCTTACCAAACTTTGGATTATCAAGGTTCGCTCAATCAGCCTGCACAGCGGATGGATAAGTACAAGAGCGACGGAGTTATCATGTTCGGTGCCTCGTTTGAGTTCAATGTCAGCCGCTCAATTGCGGTAGGTGTTAGAGCGACCTATAACATGTCGCTACACGACGAGTTAGACGGTCGCGTAAGAGGTAATAACAATGATGGCGTTTTAGACTTGACAGCCATGCTTCGCTGGAAAATTGACGCTCGTAAAAAGAGCCACTGCAAGAACATGGTTACCTTTGCACAAGTTGAACCCGTTAATAATACTGAACGCGAGGTTAAGAAGGACACTATTGTTATTTACCACAAAGATACCGTTTATCTCATTGAACGTCACGAAACGACAATTATCAAGGAGCCTGCCGTTGTAACACAACAGTTCATTGAGCAGAGAGACAAGGTAGATGATCGTGACGAAATCTTGGATAACAGCATTCCTTATAAAGTTATTTACTTTGGAGTGAACGGACACGAGTTGACCGAGGGAGATAAAGCCACTATTTATGGTGCTGCTGACAAGATTAATACTGATGATGCATACGCGGTTGTAGTGGGTTACTGCGATGATTCGGGAACGAATGAACTAAATAATGCCTTAGGAGCCCGTCGTGCTTTCAGTGTGACCAAGGCGCTCTTGGACTACGATGTGGATGAGACGCATGTATTGCCTATCGGTCGTGGTAAGATTCATGGAACTGATAAGAATGCTTGGCAGGCCGATCGTCGCGCTGAAATTCACATCATGGACGAGGCAGCGTTCCGCGCAGAGCAAATACGGTATAATGACAAGAAAGTGATGGTCGGTCCGGGCGAAACTTTCGCACATCTTGCTCGTAAGTACTATAAGAACACCCACTGCTGGGTATATATCTACCTTGCAAACCAAGATATCATTCCGGATCCCAATGACCTCGAAGAGGGTATGATTGTGTTCATTCCTGAGTTGGATGAGGATCAGAAACGGATAACGCGCGAAGAAACCGATGCCCTTTATAAGAGAAGCATCTTAGATAGTCAACAGAAATAAAAAACATGGTCTCATAGCTCAGTTGGTTAGTAGCACCTGACTCATAATCAGGGGGTCGTAGGTTCAAGCCCTACTGAGACCACAGAGCAGCGCCGCAAAGGCGCTGCTCCACGCAAGAGAGTAATTAAAATAAGTATATCAGATGAAAATTGAAAGAACTGAACCGAAAGATCTTCAAACCGTAGTCACGTTAACAATTGAACCGGCTGACTACCAAGCTGAAGTGGAGAAAGAACTGAAGGACTTCCGTCGTAAAGCTTCCGTACCGGGTTTCCGTCCCGGCAATGTTCCGATGGGACTCGTTAAGAAAATGTATGGTAAGTCCGTTAAGGCAGAAGTTATTAACAAGACTTTAGGTCAAAAGCTCAGCGAATATATTGAGACAGAGAAACTGCAAGTGCTCGGCGAGCCGCTGCCCAATGAAGAGTTGACACCGGCCATTGATTTGGAGAATGCAGATACTTTCACCTTTGCTTTTGACCTCGGTCTGGCTCCTAAGTTTGATGCTTCTCTCAATGCCAATAATAAACTGACAGAATATCATATCACTGTAACAGATGATATGGTAGAAAAGCAGGTAGAGGGCTATGCAGATCGTTATGGTGAGTCCGTTGAAGTAGAAGAAGTGAAAGAAGGTGATGTGTTGACCGGTCTATTGAAAGAAGTCGGCAACGATGCTGCTCCTATCCAAAAGGAGAATGCGATGCTCAATCCTCGCTATATGAAGAATGAGGAAATCGCCAAAGCATTCTATGGCAAGAAGTTGGGCGATGTCGTTACGTTCAACCCCATGAAGGCCTATGACTCTGCTGTTGAGGTAGCTTCAATGCTCAGTATCAAGAAAGAGGAGGCCGAGAACCTTAATGCTGATTTCACTTTCGAGATTCAGAAAATCCGTCGTCATCAAGCAGCTAAGATTGATGGTGAACTTTTCGCAAAAGTATATGGCGAAAACACGATTGCCGACGAAGCGGCTTTCCGTCAGAAAGTGCGCGAGGAGATTGAGTCTAACATGGCACAAGACGCGGAATACAAGTTTGGTCTTGATGTTAAAGCCGCAGTGATGAAAAAGCTTGAGGCAGTTGTTTTCCCCGACGCATTCCTCAAGCGCTGGGTATTGGCGACCTCCGATAAGGAAAAGATGGATGCCGAAAAACTTGAGAAAGAGTATCCCGCTATGCTTGATGAACTTAAATGGCAATTGGCAAAAGACCAGTTGATGCAGAAGTTTGAGATTAAAGTCGAGAAAGAAGATGTAGAGGCCTATGCAAAAGAAGTTGCCCGTATGCAATTCATGCAATATGGTCTGATGCATGTAGAGGATCAATATCTCACTTCTTATGCACAGGAAATGCTTAAGAATGACCAACAATTGCGCGGACTCGTTGAACGCGTAGCCGAGAATAAGGTGTATGCTGCTCTCAAAACTGTCGCCAAGATTGAGACGAAGGAGATCAGTCACGAAGACTTCGGCAAACTCTTTGCATAATCAATACTAATAACATAGCGCCTATGCGCATACATTTTATTGCAATAGGTGGGGCTGCGATGCACAATTTAGCGATGGCAGTAGCAGCTAAGCCAAATTACGTGGTAACGGGGTCGGATGATGAAATCTTCGACCCCGCGCGCACTCATTTGCAGCAAGCAGGATTGCTGCCGGCTGAAATGGGTTGGCACCCCGAGTTGATAACTCCGGATATTGATGCCATTATATTAGGCATGCACGCGCGGGAAGACAATCCCGAACTTGTTCGTGCACGCGAGTTAGGTATCCGTATTTATTCCTTTCCGGAATATCTCTACGAACAAACCAAAGACAAGATTCGCATTGTAGTCGGTGGCTCTCATGGCAAGACGACCACGACAGCAATGATTCTCTATGTCTTAGATAAATTAGGCATTGAAGCGGACTACATGGTTGGAGCGCAGATAGAGGGATTTGAGCGAATGGTACGACTCTCCGATACCGCCAAATATGCTGTTTTCGAAGGAGACGAGTACCTCACAAGTCCATTAGACTTAAGGTCTAAGTTCTTGTGGTACCATCCTCATATAGCCATCCTAACGGGCATTGCCTGGGATCATATCAATGTTTTTCCGACCTTCCCCGAATATGTCGATACCTTCCGGAAATTCGCTCACACTATTGAGAATACCCTCATCTTCTATGCGCGGGACGAGAATCTGGCATCCATTGCGGCGGAACTTAAAGACATTACTATTATGCCATATATTGAGTACAGCGGTGATGTGCCCATGACTGTTTTCGGCAAGCATAATATGCAGAATCTTCAGGCAGCATGTTTCGCTTGCCGCCAAATAGGAATTCCAGCCGATGTATTTTATCAAACCATAGCATCTTTCAAAGGTGCATCAAACCGTTTAGAGAAGATTGCAGAGGTCGGTAATCGCGTTGCTTATAAAGATTTTGCACATTCTCCTTCCAAGTTGAAAGCCACTATTGCGGCTGTTAAGGAACATTATCCCGACAAGCAGTTAGTCGCCTGTATGGAGTTGCATACTTTCTCCTCCCTGATGGCTGATTTTCTGCCGCAATATAAAGACTGTATGGCCGAAGCTGATATCGCTTATATTTATTTCAACCCGAAAGTCATCGCCCATAAACGGTTGCAAACGATATCCCCCAAGGATGTCAAAAAGGCTTTTGGCACAGAAAATGTTCAGGTCTTTACGGATACTGAAGTACTTCAACAGACGCTCCGCTCCCTGAAATATGACAACACTGCACTGCTGATGATGTCTTCAGGAACCTTTGATGGTATTGATATTAAGAGTTTTGCAAAAGAGTTACTGACTAAAGAAAACTAAATTGCCTACCCCATGACGAAACAAGAACATCGAGATCACCTCTACATGAAGATGGCCTTTACGTGGTCAGAGAACAGCTATTGTGTACGGCGCAAGGTTGGCGCGCTCATCGTTAAGAATCAAATGATTATTTCTGACGGTTATAACGGCACGCCTTCGGGGTTTGAGAATGTATGCGAGGATGAGAATAATGTTTCCAAGCCCTATGTACTCCATGCCGAGGCGAATGCCCTCACGAAGGTAGCCCGGTCAAACAACTCTTCAGACGGAGCGACACTCTATGTGACCGCGTCTCCGTGTATGGAGTGCTCAAAACTGATTATCCAAAGCGGTATCAAACGTGTCGTTTATGGGGAGCAATATAGGCTTATGGATGGTGTAGAGCTCCTTATACGCGCAGGCGTGCAAGTGGACTATATGCCTATCAACGGATAAAAATAAATTATGAATAAGATTACTAAATATCTCTTTCCCACCCTCTCTATTGTGATGTTATTGGTGGGGATACTGATTGGGAACGCGGTTTCTAACCGCGCTAATGCCCAACGCATAATGATCCAGAACGGTCGTCTGATGGTCGAGCCGTCATCCAAGGTGGACAACCTCCTCAACCTTATCCGTAATGCTTATGTAGATTCCTTAGACATGGATTCTATTGAGGATAAGGTGATGACAGATCTGGTTAAAGAGTTAGATCCTCACTCCGCCTATATTCCTAAGAAAGATCTTGACCTCGTCAATTCGGAGTTAGCCGGTTCTTTCTCCGGCATCGGTGTACAGTTCACTATTCAGAATGATACTGTGCATGTTGTAGCCGTTATCTCCGGTGGTCCGGCACAAGGAACAGGCCTTTTGGCGGGCGATAAGATCATTGAAGTTGATGACTCGACCTTTGTAGGCAAAGGAATCAATAATGAACGCGTGATGCATACCTTACGTGGCACAAAAGGCACTAAAGTTAAAATCGGCGTTAATCGTTCCGGCGTAGCCGAGACATTGTACTATACTATTACCCGTGGAGATATACCCGTCAAGTCCGTGGATGCGGCATTCATAATGAAGAATAATGTGGGTTTTGTGCGCGTTAATAAGTTTGGAGAGTCAACTTATAATGAGTTTATCGGGGCTCTTGCTCAACTTCGTAAAGAAGGTGCCACGCGCTATATTGTTGACTTGCGAGAGAATACCGGCGGATATATGGAACAGGCAATCAGGATGGCTAACGAGTTTTTGGAGAGAGGTGACCTCATCGTCTATTCACAGGGTCGCGCTTACCCCAAATATGAGGCACGAGCCAATGGAACGGGTCGTTTCAAAGATGTGCCATTAGTTGTGCTAATTGACAATTTCTCGGCTTCAGCCTCAGAGATATTTGCCGGTGCGATGCAAGACAACGACCGTGCAACAATCATCGGTCGTCGCTCTTTTGGTAAAGGCCTTGTGCAACAGCAAATGCCATTTGAAGACGGTTCAGCAGTCCGCTTAACGGTGGCACGCTATTACACTCCTTCCGGACGATGTATCCAGAAGCCCTATCAATTAGGCGAGCAGGAGGAGTATGATAACGATTTCTACGAGAGGCTCATTTCCGGAGAACTGTATTCGGCAGACTCTATTCATCTCTCGGATACTACCACCTATCTCACCAAGAAAGGGCGCATTGTCCGTGGCGGTGGAGGTATTATGCCAGATATATTTGTAGGAAGGGATACGACATACAATACCCCATGGTACAATAGGTGTGTCAACCTCGCTTATACTTACCAATTCGCGTACCGCTACACAGATACTCACCGCCGTGAATTGAGCCGCTATAATGATTGGACCACATTGGAGCAACACCTGCTAAAGACCAATTGGTTGCCGGAGTTTATTGAATTTGCGAAGTCAAAGGGGATAGAACCCAATGACGCACAGATTGCTAAATCCAAGCCTTTATTGATTCGTCTTATCAATGCCTATATTGTGCGGGATATATTGGGAGATGAAGGTTTCTTCCCACTGTTTGAGCGCGATGATGATATAACCCGTAAAGCCCTTGAATTTTATGAATAAGGTCTTATTGATATTGACGGGTGGCACCATATGCATGGAGCGTAGTCGCGAGACAGGCGCACTGCGTCCCGCGACGGAAGAGTCCTTCCGTGCCGCCGTTCCAGAACTCTTTGAGACTCCTGATACGGAAGTACATTTGCTGTCTTTTACGCCGCTAATAGATTCCTCCGATGTCAATCCTCAGGACTGGAAGAAAATGGCTCAGACCATTGCCAAGCATTACGATGATTACGACGGATTCGTTATTTTGCATGGCACTGATACCATGTCCTATTCGGGTTCGGCATTGTCTTTCATGCTTGAGGGACTGAATAAGCCTGTTGTTTTTACCGGTTCTCAATTACCGATTGGTGTGCTACGCTCGGATGCCAAAGAAAATCTCTTGACCGCGATAGAGATAGCTTCTGCTCGGGACGAGAATAACGATGCTATCGTGCCGGAAGTTACTATTTACTTTGAGTCTCGTCTCTTCCGCGCCAATAGAACGACCAAACGCAATGCCGAACACTTTGCGGCTTTCAAGAGCTATAATTATCCTCCATTGGCGCAAGCAGGGCTACATATTACCTATAACGTGCACCTTGTTCACTATTCCGACCCCAAAGCGCAACTCAAGCTCCACACCGATACCGACAATCATGTTGTGGTGCTAAAACTTTTCCCCGGCATAACAGAGCAAGTGGTGCGGTCTATTCTGCATATCCGCGATCTTAAGGCTGTTGTTTTAGAGACTTACGGAGCGGGCAATGCGCCGTCTTATAAATGGCTCTATAAACTGCTTAAAGAAGCCGTAGATAAGGGCATTATTATTGTCAATAAGACCCAATGCTCCACAGGAATGGTTGATATGGAACTTTATGAAGTATCAAGCAACCTCATTAAGGCCGGTGTACTATCCGGATTCGACATCACCACGGAGGCATTGCTCAGCAAGTTAATGTACCTCTTAGGCGAACACCCCGACAATATTGAGCGGGTCAAAATCTTATTACAGAAAGATTTATGCGGTGAGATAACTATTCATAATTAACTGAATTACTGAATTTCCACTAAAAACTAATCATATGAAAAATCTTGAACCTCAAGCGCTATGGTCAGCATTTTATGACCTGACGCTAATTCCCCGTCCATCCGGACACACCCAACAAGTACAAGCATTCTTAGTTCATTATGGTCGTGCCCTCGGCTTAGAGACTGAGCAGGACGAAATCGGAAATGTGCTTATTCGCAAGCCGGCTTCAAAAGGGATGGAGTCACACCCCGGTATAATTCTCCAAGCCCATATGGATATGGTGCCTCAGAAGAATAGCGATAAGGTCCATGATTTTGAGAAGGATCCTATTAAGGCCTATATAGAGGATAACAATGAATGGGTAACGGCAGACGGTACTACTTTAGGTGCTGATGACGGTATCGGTGTAGCTGCGGCACTTGCTATTCTATCGGACAAAGATGCAGTTCACCCTCCTTTGGAGGCATTCTTCACCGTGGATGAAGAGACGGGTATGTATGGTGCTTTTGCGCTTCAAGGCGGTTGGTTGAAAGGCAAATATCTATTAAACCTCGACTCCGAAACCGAAGGCGAATTATATGTCGGCTGCGCGGGGGGAGTTGACACAACTGCGACATTTGAATACCAACCCGTTGAGGTGGACGAAGATGATATTGCTTTACGGATAGATTTAAAGGGCTGCAAGGGAGGTCACTCCGGTGTTGATATCAATCTGCAACGTGCCAATGCTATCAAACTGCTGTTCAGGTTCCTTAAAGACGCTGTTGCCAATTATGAGGCGCGTTTGGTATCCGTGAATGGCGGTTCATTACGTAATGCTATTCCGCGTGAGGCTTCCGCTATCGTAACTATTCCAAGAGAAGGATATGAAGAGTTTGATACTCTCGTATATGAATGGGAGAATCGTTTTCTCAAAGAGTTTGAGGGTATTGATGACGGTATCACATTGACGATGACCGAGGTTGACAAACCCGCCACGGAGATACCTGAGGATGTACAAGATTTCCTTATTCATGCTGTGACACTTTGCCCCCACGGAGTATATCGTATGTTGGAGGACATGCCCGGTATCGTAGAGACCAGTAATAATTTGTCCACCATCACGACCAAAGACAATAAGATAACTTGTCTCTGTTTGACTCGCTCGGCAGTAGAGAGTCGTAAAGAGGAGTTAAAACAGGTTATTCATTCCGCATTTGCTCTCGCAGGTGCCGAAGTGGAGTTTGGCGGTTCCTATCCCGGCTGGCAACCTAACTTCAAATCCGAACTGCTCCATACAATGAAACAAATGTATCATGAGGAGTTCGGTGTAGAGCCTAAAGTAGTCGTTATTCACGCCGGTTTGGAGTGTGGTATTATTGCCCGCAACTATCCGGGAATGGAGATGATTTCCTTTGGCCCGACCATTGAGCACCCCCACTCTCCCGACGAGCGCACCAATATTGAGACGGTCAATAAATTCTATCGTTTCCTCAAAGCATCTATTGCCAAAATGTAAAATTACCATAAGGCGTAGGAGTTTGATTAGGCACTAAATTACACTAAATCGGCAAAATGCTGCTACGCGTACCATATCGTTTATCGGGAACACTCCTATTCGTATTGATGGGAGTGTTTTCCTTATATGCCGAAGAGATAGAACGCCTTACGCCCAGACAGGAAAACATGAGTTTAGTCTCCTATGAGGTTCATGGTAGTGACACCACGTACCTTGCGAGTTTAAGAGAAGTGTTTATCTACCCTCCTATGCGTTTTAAGAATAAACGGCAAGAGCGTTTCTATTGGCGCACGGTGCGGGATGTTAAGAAATGTCTCCCTTATGCCAAACTGATTGTTCAAGACATGGCATATGCCGATGCAGAGATGGCAAAACTCTCTACCGACAAAGAGCGTCGCATATGGTGGAGAAAGTTTGAACGTTCTCTCTTCAAGAAGTACGAAAAGGATTTCAGGAATATGTATGCTTCGCAAGGACGCATGTTGATGAAACTCTTGGACCGCGAGACCGACAAGACGAGTTATGAACTTATACAACACTATAAGTCTAAAGCAGCTGCTAATTTCTGGCAGTTCATTGCCAAACTCTTTAAGAATGACCTCAAAGAGGAATATGATGGTAATGACAAAGACCGTATCACCGAGCGTATTATTGTTCTCGTTGAGGCAGGAGAATTATAGCCAACAGTGGCTGCGGTCTCAGCGCCGGAAGCCGTCGCATCTTTAGCGGCTTTCACCTCCAGTTTCTCCTGATATCTGTTGCTTTGGGCACGTGCATTCAGGCTGATTTTATAAACCTTACCGGCTATCAGCTTAATCATCGGTGAAACCAGCCAGTCGTCGCCGGCGTTAGTTGAACTATAGGGTATAGCGCATCATTCCGTTGTATGCAGTACATGTCCGAGTATCGTTGTTGGCATTTATAATCATGAAATCAGACTGCAACTCCTCAGTATCAAAGTTATTTTGGTACGGCAGTTCATCAATCTGCTTGGGAGCAGGAGCAGGTTCTTCGATGGTAAATACAATTTGTGTGACATTATCAAAATCATTACCAAATGTAGTTTCGTTGGCATCACCTGTCCACACAGCACCCGGGCTTGTTTCCGTCCAACCGCTTCCAACAAGTTCATGAATGGTTCCAGTGATTTCAATCCTCGTGAAGTTTCCTAAAGAAGTCGAGAACTTAAATGAGGCATTTTCAGAATCCCCCATCCATCTCGTCCCATAAATTTCTCCTTCTCCATTCAATAACGTCAACGCGACACCACCTTCAGTGAATGATTCACCTTCGTATAAGTAGATACTTGATAAGGTGCTATTGTCCCACGTTACGGTGGTTGCCCAACTAAGCCCGACGCTTGCAGCGAGGGCGAGAAGAATAGTAAAGATTTTTTTCATTATTTTTGTTTTTAATTGTGAATACTATGTGGCTTGCGCCACGTTAATTGGTGGTAATATTACATGCAAAAAAGGCAGCACATAGTACAAGACCATGCGCCGCCTTTATGGCTGCGAATTTGTTGATATTCTTTGCATTACGCCTATTCGTATAGGGGGGGGGGGAAATTTAAATCGCATTTTTGGGCTGTGGATAGTAATTATCTCCTTGTGTGCCTTTAGCCGATCCAAAATGACAGAGAATCCCTAAAAACCGGCGCAAAAGTAGTATAAATTTTTGATATGCGCAAATATTTCTGCTTTTTTTATCAAATTAGTGGATTAGTAGGCTTTTTTACGGGTTGCCTGCGGAAGGGAAGATAGCGGGATACCGGGTTACCAGGTTGCCTATGTACAGGGGAGTGGAGATGGAGGCGGAGGGGCAGATATGTATAAATACAAAATCCCCCTCCGATGGTGTTATCGAAGGGGGAGATTGGTCTATAATCGTCTGAGTTTTAGCACCAAAGCACCTTAGTCAGCCAGTTTAGCGCAGATGAACTCGCGGTTCAGGCGTGCTATATTGGTGAGGCTAACGCTCTTGGGGCACTCAGCTGCGCACGCACCGGTATTGGTGCAGTTACCGAAGCCGAGTTCGTCCATTTTAGCGACCATGGCTTTTGCGCGACGAGCCGCTTCAACTTTTCCTTGCGGCAGGAGTGCCAATTGGCTTACTTTAGCAGCGACAAAGAGCATAGCCGAGCCATTCTTACAAGCTGCAGCGCAAGCACCGCAACCGATACATGAAGCAGCGTCCATAGCCTCGTCTGCTACGGGTTTCGGAATAGCGATAGCATTAGCATCCGGAACTCCACCGGTATTGACGGACACGAAACCGCCAGCCTGCATAATCTTGTCATAGGCACCGCGATCCACCATCAAGTCCTTGATGATAGGGAAGGCGCGGCTACGCCAGGGTTCAACAGTAATGGTTTCGCCATCATGGAAGTGGCGCATATGTAGTTGGCAGGTAGTGATAGCGCTGTCAGGTCCGTGGGGATGACCATTGACATACATGGAGCACATACCACAGATACCCTCACGGCAATCGTGGTCAAAAGCGATGGGGTCTTTGTGCTCAGATATCAGTTGTTCATTGAGAATATCCATCATTTCAAGGAAAGATGCTCCTTGGAAGATATTCTTTAACTCATAGGTCTCGAAATGCCCTTGGGCTTTAGGTCCGGCTTGCCTCCAAACACGAACCTTGATATTGATATAGCTGTCCATAATAGTTATGCTTTATAGTTACGTGTTTTGCGTTCAGTAAATTCGTAGTCAAGCGGTTCTTTGATGAGTTCGGGTTCTTTATCTTCTCCCATGTAATGCCAGCAAGCGACATAACTGAACTTATCATCTTGACGAAGCGCTTCGCCGTCCGGAGTCTGATACTCTTCCCGGAAGTGTCCACCGCAGGACTCTTCACGGTGCAGTGCATCCACAGCCATCAAGCGTCCAATCTCAATGAAGTCAGCAAGACGGAGAGCTTTCTCCAACTCGTTATTGAGTGCGCCTGCCTCTCCCGGGATATAGACATTGGACCAGAACTCTTTCTTGAGGGCATCAATCTTCTCGATGGCAGTCTTAAGGCCTTCGGCAGTACGTCCCATACCTACGAAATCCCACATGATGAGACCAAGTTCTTTATGGATAGAATCCACAGAGCGTTTACCTTGAATCTTCATTAAGCGGTCAATCTTATCCTGTACTCTCTTTTCTGCCTCAGCGAACTCGGGACGGTCCGTTGACATGCGTGCAACGCCGATTTGGTCGGAGAGGTAGTTCTGGATAGTATAAGGTAATACGAAGTAACCGTCCGCAAGACCTTGCATCAAGGCAGATGCACCCAAGCGGTTAGCACCGTGGTCGGAGAAGTTCGCCTCACCGATACAGAAGAGACCCTTGACGGAGGTTTGGAGTTCATAGTCCACCCAGATACCACCCATCGTATAGTGGATAGCAGGGAAGATCATCATCGGGTTCTCGTAGGGATTTTCGTCCACGATTTTCTCATACATCTGGAAGAGGTTACCGTACTTCTGCGCTACGACGTCTTTGCCAAGGCGTTTGATAGCGTCATCGAAATCCAAGAATACGGCAAGTCCGGTGTTATTGACGCCATAGCCTTTGTCGCAACGCTCTTTGGCGGCACGGGACGCCACATCACGCGGAACAAGGTTACCGAAAGCGGGATAACGACGCTCCAAGTAGTAGTCACGGTCTTCTTCAGGAATATCACGACCCTTGATTTCGCCGCGTTGGAGTTTCTGCGCGTCTTCTAATTTCTTAGGCACCCAGATACGACCATCGTTACGGAGAGACTCGGACATGAGGGTCAGTTTGGATTGGAAGTCACCGTGCTTGGGAATACAAGTAGGGTGAATCTGTGCATAGCAGGGGTTCGCGAAATAGGCACCATGACGGTACATCTGCATAGCGGCAGAGCCGTTGGAAGCCATGGCGTTGGTGGAGAGGAAGAAGGTATTACCATAACCACCGGAAGCAATCACAACAGCATGTCCAAAGAAACGCTCAATGCGACCGGTAACGAGGTTACGGGCAATGATACCACGGGCACGTGGTTCACCGTTCTCGTCCTTAATCATAACGATATCCAACATCTCATGGCGGTTAAACATCTTCACTTTGCCTTTACCGATTTGGCGGCTCAGCGCAGAGTATGCACCGAGAAGCAGCTGTTGACCAGTTTGACCTTTGGCATAGAAAGTACGGCTAACCTGTGCGCCACCGAACGAGCGGTTATCAAGCAGTCCGCCATATTCGCGTGCGAAAGGAACGCCTTGCGCTACGCATTGGTCAATGATATTATTACTTACTTCAGCCAGACGGTATACATTGGCTTCGCGTGCGCGGTAGTCACCACCTTTGATGGTGTCGTAGTACAGACGATAGACAGAGTCGCCATCGTTCTGGTAGTTCTTAGCGGCATTGATACCACCCTGTGCAGCGATAGAGTGTGCACGACGCGGGCTGTCCTGGATGCAGAAATTAAGGACATTGAATCCAAGTTCTGCGAGCGTTGCGGCAGCAGAAGCGCCGGCGAGACCGGTACCCACTACGATAACGTCCAAGCGGCGCTTATTAGCGGGGTTAACCAGTTTCTGATGGTTCTTGTAGTTGGTCCACTTGAGTTCCAGGGGTCCTTCAGGAATCTTCGCCATCTTAGGGGTGATGACTTTGTTTTCCTTGGCCACTTCCGCCTCTACGACTTCAGCAAATTCCATAGCTGCTTTAGCGACGTTTTTAACGGTCTCTTTAGCGTCTGCAATGGTTTCTTTAACTTGGGCCGCCACCTCTTGGGCAGCCTCTACGATATTCTTCTTAGCCATATTCTTTTACAATTTTAAGCAGCACACATCATGCCGATATTAACACCTAAGAAATACAGAATTACAATAGCAAAAAGTCCAACTGCAAGTGTAGCGAAGATAATACCAATCACCTTAATGCGTTTCAGCCAGATTTGGTTAGACCAACCGACAGTTTGCAAGGCAGACCAGACACCATGACTCAGGTGGAACCAGATAGCGCAGAGCCAAACGAGGTAGAGGATGCAATAGATAATACCGCACCAGCCATCGGTAAAGAGGGCTTTAACGACAGCGCTACCGTCCTGAGGATCAAACATAGAGGTCTGAATACCGGTCAGTTCCGCAAATTGCATTTTGAACCAGAAATTGTACAAGTGCAGGCACAAGAAGCCGAGCACGATGATGCCAAGAGCCAACATGTTTTGGGAAGCCCAATCAACACCTGCGGGGCGCTCATTGACTGCATAACGGTCATTACCGCGTGCTTGACGGTTCTCAATGGTGAGAATAACCGCGCAAACGATGTGGATGACGAAACCAAGCGCCAAGACACCGGTACCGATGAGTGCATACCAGTTAGCGCCAAGCATGGAACAAATCCAGTTGTAAGCATGAGTGCCCCAGATGTCGTCGATGACGAGACAGAGGTTCATAGTCCCGTGAAAGAGCAAGAACAGCACCATGAAAATACCCGTAACGGACATAATCACCTTACGGCCAATGGAAGATTTAGATAACCAAGACATAGAATTAGATGGTTTTGATAAATGTTAATTAGTTATTTTATTTTGTTATGAGCAAGTTGTGTCCGGTATATACAGCGTGTATGTTGTCATATACGGCACGCAAAATTACAAAAAAAATATGACATCTGCAAATTTATTTCGATATTTAAATAAAAAATAAAGATTTTCGCGCGCATATGAGCAGGCGATAAGAAATAAATACATGCTGTATCGATGCTGTGGCGTGCGATTGACTTGCGTTTTACATACGTTCGACTTTCGATTGACTTACGTTCGACTTTCGATTGACTTTCGATGGACTTTCGATGGAAATAGGGAATAAGGAGTAAGGAATAAAGAATCGGGAATAAAGAGTAAAGAGTCAGGAATCAAGATAAAATGCAATGGGGAATAGCAGAGAGGATCGGAGGGGATCGGAAATTATCGAAGGGGATTGGAAAGTTAGGGGAGAGAGGTTAGAGGGCAATGGTATATCCAAAAAGCCCGCAAGCGGTCTTTTTTCGCCACCAGGATACCAGGTTACCGGGTGCCCTATAAATGGTAAATCCGAAGCTATCGGAGAGAATCGGAGGGGATCGGAGAGAAGCAGAGAGAAGGAAGAGGTCAATGGTATGTCTTATCCTGAAATAAGTAGAC
>DFEE01000022.1 GCA_002368645.1 Bacteroidales bacterium UBA3810 | reverse complement strand
TCCATCGGGAAGACCTTGTCGTACTCGCCGGATACGATGATCGCGCGGCGACCGCCTTTCAGACGTGCGTCCCACTGGTAGTGCTTCTTGCCGAAGAGCCAGCGTGTGAAACGGTTATCCAGCATAGCAGCGGGGTCGGTCTTGCCGAAATGGAACGACGAGAAGCGCGGCAGCATCCATCCCATGAACTCGTGGTTCTCGGAGCCTTCGTCCAGCACCGTGAACTGGTTGTCATAGACAGAAATGATGTCGTCAAGGCTGATCTGACGTCCGGAGAGCACGTTGCCTGCTACATAACGGCACGGGCACTCGGTGTGTACGTTGCTCGTCAGAATAGCCGATACGGGCATTCCCGGCAGCACGTTGTAATACTGCTTTCCGTATGCCAACGGACCGGTCAGCGCCACTTTCTTCTGGTAATCGACGATACCTTTCTGGAAGAGGCGGCCGATGATGGCGAGGTCTTGGATGTTGACGGTAAAGACCGTCTCACCCTTCGCCAGCGGCGCGAGGTTGTTGAGCTGTACGCCTACGTTGCCGGCAGGGTGCGGACCGAAGACCTCATAGAGGGTGCAGTCCTTCAACTCTCTGAACTCGGTTGCTTTGGCGCCACCCTTGATGCCGACGAACACCGGAGCCAGTTGGCTCAGGGCGGTTACGGCAGCCTGCAGGGTAGGCAGCTGACCTTTCAGAACCCACTCGTAGTTCGGAGCCACAGGAGCCGTGTCGAACGTAGAGATAAAGATAGCACGAGGAGTCTTGTTCGGCAGCGCGATGCAGTCGTACGGACGCTGTTTGATGAGCGCCCAGAGACCGGACTTGAGAAGGAGCGCTTTTACGCCTTCTCCGGTGTGCTCGTAAGCACCGAACTTCTCGTACTGAACGGTAGCGTCTGCCTCGATGTCAATCGACATCACCTTGCGTCGCTCGCCGCGGACAATCGCCACGACTTTACCCGACACAGGGGATGTGAACAGCATCTGCTCAAACGCCTTGTCGTGAAAGAGCGGCGAACCGGCTTTCACGAGATCGCCTTCATGCACGTCCAGCTTGGGCGTGATACCGGCGAAATGGTCGGGCACAATATGAAAGACCTCCGGACGGCGCACGCTACCCAGCGTTTCTGCCGCAGGTCCCTCAAAAGGAATGTCCAAACCACGTTTCAGTTTGATTTGTTGCATAAATGTTAGTTAATTATTTTTGTTGTTTTAAACGATATTCCGATGTCCCGATAAATCGAGATTTCGATAATTTGATACCCGCTTTGAAAGCGGGCGCAAAGTTACTAAAAAAAAATGACATACGCAAGCGCGCACGTACATTATTTCAAAAAAAATAAATTTTGACAAGTAAATTGTAAAACTCAGGTGTGCAGGCGGTTGAAAGTACCGCAATGTGCGCCCGTGTAACAGGAGGTGGAGGAGGATGGACTGCTCCCTGAAGGAGAATCAACAAACAGACGCAGAATAAAATCCTGCGTCTGTTGTCTCAATGTGTGAACATTTAGTTTCATAGATTCGGTTTGGGGTTTAATGGCGATAAGTTGCTTGTTCATTCATTTCCGAGTGCAAAGGTACTATATTTCCGTGAACTGTGCAAGAAAAAAATATATTTTTGTGAGCAATAAAAGTGAACACTATTTGTGCATATTTTGCACACAATTCTGCGTTTCACGAATAACAGCAACCACACCGATTTTCACAGTCTTGTTCTGATTAACATGCAAGGGTGGAGTAGTATGTCCTTTCATGACTGCCCTTTCGAGAAGTGCACTTTTTGTCTTATAGAACATATGTTTACAAGCGTGCATTTTTATTTTATAACTTACGTTAAATCAGTAGATAATAGTTTTACTTAAATTAACACTTTTGATCATATAGTCTATTTTGCGCAAATGTAAAATCTAATGCATTTCTACGTGTTCAAAACATCATAAAATACATAAAATAAAATAATTATGAGTTTTATCTATAGTAAAACAACCTGCCTATATAATCATACTAATGACTGATAGGTGAACGGAGAAGATACCTCTGCGGAAAAATGTTCCACGGAGAGTGCTCACAAAATGCAAATCACAGATGAAAACCGTGTGTATTCACAAATAACATAAAATAATCACAAAAATATCTGCATATATTTGTGTATATCGGGATTTTTTTGTACCTTTGCAGCAAATTTGTAATGTATGAACGAAAGAGAGCGCATAGAACAAGTTATTCAGTCTCTGAATCTGACGGCTCGGCAGTTTGCTGCGGAGATTCGTGTACAGCCGGGCACGATCAGTAATATGATGGCGGGACGTAACAATCCGAGTTTGGAAGTAATGAAGCGAATCATGGATCGCTATCCGACTCTCAACCCGGAGTGGTTGATTTTGGGCAAAGGAGACATGTGGCGCACGCCCCCGGGAGAGGAAGCAGGGCTTTTTGACAGGCTGGCACCCGATTCCAAGAACAGGTCTGCACGCCCTGTAACAAAAGAAGAGCCGCAACCTATTGCGGCTCCCGCTAAGAAAATCAGTCGGATTGTGGTCTATTACACTGATAACACGTTTGAGGAGTTCTCAAATCATCTACTATAAAATTTACAATACAATCAAAAAAAAGAAGCGCTGCTTATTGCAACGCTTCTTTGATTACCTCGCTTATGTCCCGTACATAATGCAGTTTGAGGCCATTGAGGTAGATTTCATTGATCTCGGCTACGTCCTTCCGGTTGTCCTCGCAGAGTATTATGTCCGTGATACCTGCCCGTTTGGCAGCGAGCAGTTTTTCTTTCACTCCGCCGATAGGCAGCACTTTTCCGCGCAGTGTCATCTCGCCGGTCATGGCAATCCGCGGTTTGACAAGCCGTTTGGTGAACGCACTCACGAGTGCCGTCGTCATGGTGATACCGGCAGACGGACCGTCTTTCGGGATGGCGCCTTCCGGCACATGGATATGTACAGCGGTTTTCTCAAACACCTCTGGTTTGATACCAAGCTCTTTGGCATGCGCCTTCACATAACCCAACGCCAGTGTCGCGCTCTCTTTCATTACGTCGCCTAAGTTTCCTGTCAGCGTCAGGCTCGGTGCTTTGCTCTGGCTCAGACTGGTCTCGATGAAGAGAATCTCGCCTCCCACCTGTGTCCATGCGAGCCCTGTTACAACGCCCACATACTTGTTGGTCTCCCAACTGTCGCGGCTGAAACGGGCCTGTCCGAGATAACTCCGCAGATCTTCGAGTGTCACAGACACGTTATAATCCTCTCCGAGGGCGATTTTGGTGTCTATCTTCCGGCAGATTGTGGCGATCTGTCTCTCCAAACTGCGGACTCCGGACTCGCGCGTGTAGTCGTCGATGATGTGTGCCACGATGTCTTTCTTGAGCCGCATCTGGCTGGCTTTGAGACCATGGTTCGCCAGCTCTTTCGGGATCAGATGCCTTTTGGCAATCTCCTCTTTCTCTTCCTGCAGGTAACCCGTCATCTCAATCAGCTCCATCCGGTCGAGCAGTGGCCGCGGCACAGACTCCAGGCTGTTGGCGGTCGCGATGAACAGCACTTTGCTCAGGTCGTAATCGACATCCAGATAATTGTCATGGAACGTACTGTTCTGTTCCGGATCGAGCACTTCAAGCAGTGCGGCCGTCGGGTCGCCTTTGTAGTCCGCACCGATTTTGTCTATCTCGTCCAGCACAAAAACAGGGTTGCTCGTACCGCATTTTTTGATATTGTCAATAATCCTTCCGGGCAGCGCTCCGATGTAAGTTCTGCGATGACCTCGGATCTCCGCTTCGTCGTGCAGACCGCCCAATGACACCCTCGCGTACTTTCGTCCGAGAGCTTCCGCCACGCTCTTTCCGAGACTCGTTTTGCCCACTCCCGGAGGACCATACAGGCATAGAATAGGGGATTTTACCGGATGTTCTTCCTTGCTCTTGTCGCTGCGAAGAGCTAACATTCGTTGTACGGCGAGGTATTCGACTATTCTTTGTTTCACTTTGTCCAGTCCGTAATGATCCCTGTTGAGAATCTCTTGGGCGTGGTTCATATCGAAATTATCGTCCGAATAAATGCCCCACGGCAACTCCAACATCGTGTTCAGATAGTCAAGTTGGGTGGAGTAGTCGGGCGAGAACATGTGCATGTGTTCTAACCGTTTTATTTCTTTTTCAAACTGCTCTGCCACGCTCTTGGACCATTTCTTTTCTTTCGCCCGCTCGCGCAGTTCCTTGATTGTCTGTTCGTTGTCGTTGTCGTCGCCCAGGTCCTTTTTGATGGTTTCCATCTCTTGTTGCAGGAAATACTCCCTCTGCCTCTGGTCGATTTTCTCCGCCGTACGGCGACGGACATCGGCTTTGATGTTTTCCTCCGCAAGGTCTTTTTCCAACAACTCGAGTAGGGCGGTGGCGCGTTCAGAAAGCGAGTGTACCTCCAATAACCCCTGTTTGGTCTTGGACGGCATATTGTAGATTGCGCAGATATAGTTCACCAGCGTAGGTCCGTTCGAGAGCGTTTTGATGGTGGTCTGCAGACCGGTTGGCACTTCTTCGCGGGTGTCCAGTATCTTCAGAACCGTCTCTTTGATGGCATCGACCGTCACCTTGAACTGCTTGTCGCTCTTGAGCGGCATTTGCTCGGCAATCTCGACCACTTGCGCCAAGAGCTGACCGCTCTCGTCGACTTTGAAATCAGTCACTTGAATACGTTTCAGACCCTCAAAGACAGTCATCATCGTATCTTTGCCCATCTGCGGAACAGGTATGATCTGGATCACGTGCGCCAGTGTGCCCAGCGTGTACAGATCTTCGCTTTCCGGGTTGGACTGGTTGTCTTCTTTCTGTGTCAGCAGAATTATCGGTCGGTCTTCTTTGTCCGCCGACTTGATCAACTTGAGGCTGTTTTTCTTCGACACCGCGATAGGTAACAACACTCCCGGAAACAACACCGTGTTCTTGATAGGCAGTACCTCGTAGTACCTTTGTTCTTCTATATTATATCTTTCTTCCATAATTCACCTTATTGTATCTTCTCTTCATCTTCTTTCATTTATATACTATTTAACATAATCACGATTAGATTTGAAAAGTATGTGTATTTGTATATACCTTGTTATACCTTGTTTGTACAATAATTATACCAATTATTATACCAATTAATTATGTATGACATTTTGGCAGTTTTCATTTTAAGCATTCTTGTATGTCCATTCCCCGGCATTGCATGCCGGTCTTATCTTCTCTGTGCATTTTTCGCGCATCATTGCGCGAACTTTCTCTTTTTTTCTTTCAAAAATCGTGCATTTCTCGCGCATCATTGCGCGAGCTGCTCTTTCTTTTCCTTCAGTATCACCATCCGCACGAACACCGGAAACATCCCGTATTTCACCGGTGTATTTCTCCCTTCATTGAGAAACACATCCGGTTTCTCACGAAACTGCGCGTTCCATCGAGCCCGCAGCTCAGCGTATCGCGGATGGTTCTTGTCTTTGATGATCTGACTGGCTTCACGGCAAACCTCCTGCCATAGCCTGGCTTGTTTCAGTTCCGCCTCTGTCCTGGGGCTACGCTTATAATCGCGGCTCCGACGCTTGAAGATCTCCTGCGGACCCACCTTTATCACGTGTCCGCTGTCGTCTTTCCATTGTTTGAAACGAGCTTGAAAGCCTGACGATCCTGCCAGTTTTCCTCTCAAACTGTCTATTCCCGGACTCAATTCTGCTTGTGCCATCTTTTTTCTCCTTTCTTACTATATTTTTAAAGTTTTTTACCTTACTATTTTATATAATTCTTTAGTTCTTATTTAGTTCATTTTTAATCCATATTTAGTTCATCTTTTGTTCTTCGCTGTCCGTCTACGATACGTTTATGTACCGCGTATCAGTACATTTTTTTCATTTTATTTCCATTTATAGGTATTTTTCAGGAGATTCCCCTACTCTATAATTCTGCGCAAAGATACTAATTTTTGCGCAAATACGCAAACATTTAGGCCAAAAAATAGAATTTGTCGGTATTTTTGCCATTTTTGCCATTACTTTTTTATATAGTACTTATGGATGATATTGCAGATTGTTCCGATGTCTTCGAAAGATAAATCATAATACATCGGCAGACGGACAAGCGTATCGGCATAACGGTCACACTCAGGCAATGCCCGTCCGTCATGTTTGTCCGCGTAATAGGCAGAGCTGTGCAGGCTGAGGTAGTGGAAGACCGCCATTATTTCATGCTCTTTCAAATACTTAATGAGTGCTGTGCGCGCTTCCAGAGACGGCAGAATCAGATAGAACATATGCGCGTTATTGGTAGCATAAGACGGTATGTCCGGGAGGGTAAAAGCCCCTTTCCGTGGGTTTTCCCCTGAAGGGGCAAACCGTTCAAGGATATTGGAGAGTCGCTCGTGGTAGATATTCCAGAGTTGTTTGCGTTTGGCTTGTATCTCATCGAGGTTCTCTAATTGCGCCCAAAGGAAAGCAGCGTTTATCTCCGCCGGAAGGAATGATGAGCCCATGTCCACCCAGCCGTATTTGTTCACTTCACCACGGAAGAACTCGGCGCGGTTGGTGCCTTTCTCCCAGATGATCTCCGCGCGGCGGATAAAACGCTCATCGTTCACCACGAGCAAACCACCCTCTCCTCCGGCGGTGATGTTCTTGGTCTCATGGAAAGAGAACGCCGCCAAATGACCGATGGAGCCGAGGGGCTTCATAGCCCCTTTCCGTGGGTTTTCCCCTGAAGGGGCAAACCGCTCTCCCCCATTATGGGAGGAGGTGGTAGAGGGCTTATAGTAGCTATCTATCGCTTGGGCGGCATCCTCGACGACGAGCAGATTGTACTTTTGGGCGAGGGCCATGATGGCGTTCATGTCGCACGCCACACCGGCATAATGAACGGGCACAATGACTTTCGTACGCGGAGTAATGAGAGATTCTAATGTTTCCGCGTCCAAGTTCGGATTGCGCTTCATCGAATCCGCAAAGACGACTTTGGCACCCTCGCGCAAGAAAGCGAGCGCCGTAGAAACGAAAGTGTAACTGGGCACTATGACTTCATCGCCGGGTTTCAGATCACAAAGCATGGCGCACATTTCCAGCGCGTCTGTGCCAGAGGTGGTCAGCAGACATTTCTTGAAACCATACCGTTCTTCGAAGAAATGCTGACAGCGTTTTGTAAACTCTCCGTTTCCGGACAACTTGCCGTTATAGACGGCTTGATACATGTAATGCGCCTCCTTACCCGTGAGGTGCGGTTTGTTAAAAGGAATTGCCATAGTTACTTGATTTTTACGATTGCCATGCCTCTTTCTCCACCATCCTGTAGCACTTCACCTGCGGAGCTAACGATTTCATTGATATCGGGGAATAGCTTATTATTTTCACACGGAAGAATATAAATGCCAGGGATGGAGTCAAAAGTTTTCAGTTCTTGCAGTTTGTAGAACTCATCGTCCATTTCATATGCAATTTGTGTCTCTAAACAGGAATGCAGCCAAGCACGAAACTCCAAGTCAAAACACCACTCTCTATCATCTTCGGGAGCATACCAATACAAAGTATCGCCATTTTTATATTGATTAACTAACACCTCTATGGTTTCTGCTGTCCCCTTTCTGTCTTTTTGATTTTGAGTTATATATCCGGGAACTTTACGAAACATGAACAATGCTAAAGCAAGCATAACTATCCATGCCCATTTAGAGCCAAGATATCTATGCATATAATGAACAATGGTAGGAACCATGAATAATGAAGCCAAAGAGTAGTATAATACCCAGTTGAGTTTCATAACCGCGCAGCCACAACAATACGCGCAGCCTGTCAGTAACATAGTATCCCAAAATTCAAACTTGTCTTTCTTAACGATGATATAATACGCGCGCCAGCAAACAAGGAAGAGGACGATCCATAACACTTTCTGAGCGATGAACATTTTGATAGCATTGCCAATAATAGTAACTTCTGAACCATGTGCGCCATCGTAGGCTTCTTCGATATGCAAGAAACAAATGAAGAAATACAACAACAGAAAAATTACTCCAACACCAACCAGACTCCAATGATAAACTTTCTCTAATTTGCTAGAATTCTTCCACATGAAGAGCAAGCCGATTATTCCATAAGTTAGCGGGAATACAAAGTTAGTTTCCAAACAATAAGTCAGCCACGAAACGCTTAACAAACCAACAATCATTGCGGTTAGTGATTGGTTCTTATGTACGTAGTAGCAACATAAAGCCCATACCATCACAAGCGTGTAATCTACCCAAATGGTAGAATACGCATCGAGAAAGTTGCAATATGCACGAGCTATACAAACAACGGCAGCGGAGAATACCAATACAGCATCTTGCCAAGTCAGTTGCTTGGTATTTACAGCTTTATAACAGATCCATAACGATACTACACAGAACAGAATGAAGGTAAGCATGTGTAGTCCGAAATGTGCATTGACCGAATATAATTGGAATATTGGCAAAATATTGTAGATGATATATGCCAAAGGATAGAACCGACCAGCCGAAGGCGTTACAGTGTCAGCGGGATTGAAGAAGTGTCCCCATCCCGTATGAGAAATGACGATTGCGTCATCGCCGATAATCCAACCTGCATTATACAGGATAAAAAATGCAAGGATCCCTGTTACTACAACAGACAAGCCATAGAAGAAAAATTTCGTTACATTTGTATTCATAATTTCATATAAAAAAGATTATTATATACTGCTATTGCTCCGACTTTGCGCCAGGTTATTTTCTACAAATAGGTTCAATAACGAAACAGCGGTAAAACCACTATATTGGATTTACCGCTGTTGAGGGATTAGTATGCTTGATTGATTATTCATACTCAGTCTGGAAAAAAGGCATTTGGGCTATGGCGTACAAAGGGATTATATCTACATGACGAATAGCCCCTTCCGCCATTTTGTCTTCGTAATCAAACTGTCCGAAATTCTCCAATGAGCATCTTTCGTTCTTTATACATTGAATATATGTGTTTTTATGTTCAAATATAGATAAATTTCAAATAAATAATCTATTATATTCAGACAAATTCCAAAGTAATAATTTGCCGTTTATGGCAAAAATCCAAACTAAAATCCGCTGCAAAGGTAGTAAAAATAAATGAAACATGCAAATATTTTGCACTTTTTCGGTCATTTGGCGCAAAATTTCTTTACGGTAAATCCAATATGTCAAAGATCAAGTCATTTACCATGTACCATCGGGTAATTATTCTTTTGCGTATATGGACATGGATTACAACAAGGTTATTCTAGTTCAACCAAAATTATTTGTAATTAGGAATTTGCCTAAATATACAGCCCCCATTACAACGTGTAAACCAAAAGCGCAAAGTATGACATTCCGCGAATACCCCCCCCATGACAAAGCAGCACGCTCTTCGTTGGTTCGTATGGTGGTTTTCAATATATAGAGGTACACAAACCACATAGCAGCAATGGCTTGCCAATTAAAGTTCCCATGTGCAGCACGCGGTCCGGTTTCCTTGCAACACCACATCATTCCTATGCCACAAATAGCCATGATTAGAACAAACCAAAATTCTCTATCCTTATATATATCGCGTGCATATAAGATTAGGAACAATAATGGAAGGGACATTGAAACGACTAAATATAAGCCATGCGATTTCCAAAAATCTATAGTGAATAATTGCATTATATCAATCACTATACCGCTGCCATCATTGCCTCCATTATAATAAATAGTCATATATTCGTAAATCAAGCATAACCCTCCGGCTAATAAAGGTAATAGTGATTTGAAGAATTCCTTCTTAATTCCATACCTATTTAGAATGATAATTGGGTATGCAATGACATAAACGAAATAGAAACTGGGCTTGACTAATACGCTTAATACAAGAAATAATGTAATATATTTATTACGGGTTTCAGAGTATTCCTCAAATTGTTTCACTGACCACAAATAACATGCAATAGCAAATGGCATCATACATAATATTGTGGAGTTATGCCATACATTAGGGACGTAGTACCCGATATACATATTATCCGCAGAAAGAAATATACCAAATGGTTTTAAGAAATACATTAGAGGTATAATATACACAAATAACATCGCTACCGAAGCTAATTTTGCGGTTTTAGCAGGTATCCATTCTGTAAATGCGTTTCGCACTATTACATATTTTGCAGTATTAGCCAACGCGATGAGAAGAACAAGCGCCGCTCTCATGGGATATTTATATCCCGTAAAAAACGTTAGTACGTTAACCAAGAAATACATTAAGAAATTAGTGGAGAACAAACGGTGTTCTTCTAACATCTCATTTGCAATATAAACATGCGCGCATAAATCACTTTCCCATTTAATGACAAACATGATATATGAAAACACGCAAAGCATAAATACAAAGATGCCTACCGCATCTAAGTTCTTGCGTATTATATCTTTTATTCTATCTTTCATATTATTTACAGCCACCAGTGGTAAATGGGTGTGACAGATTGTATGGTAAAGCCGTTTTTCTCGTACCAACGGCAGGCATCGGTATTGGCTTTCTGTGTCGGGACTTCGAGTGTCTTTATACCGCGTTCGAATAGGTAACCATCCAAGGTGGACATGATTTTGCCACCAATGCCTTGGTGTTGTACATCTGTATCTACGGCAACTAATCCGATGTGCCCCAACTCGCCGGTATGGTCAATAGTAATCATTCCTTTTGCTGTTCCTTGTGCATCTTGGTAAATCAAGATTTGCTTGTTCGTTCCTTCATTCGGACACGCGTTCTCAATCCAACGGGTATAAAGCCTCTCATAACAACCTTTTGGAAGCCGCTCGTCCAATTTGAAACGAGAATAACCTCCGCTAACCAATGCTAACCGATATAAATCTTCATTCGGTTGTGCATCTTTGTAAAACGAGATTTCCGGGAATTGTTTGCGCGGTTCGCAGGACTTGCTATACAGGATTTTCTCATCAACCAGCCGCACGCCTTCAGCAGAAAAACCTACATTATTAAGATCAAAGATGTATAGCAAGTCAAATTGCTTCTTTAAGTTTTCTTGCAGCTTCTTCAACTCGATTGCATCCTCGGCGGTTTGTAAATCTACTCGACCGATACGCAAGCCGAAGAAATCACTATCCCATGGTAACGAACGAATCTCCATCAGTCAATATTGCATTTGTCGTTTACAATAAAAGTCGGGCGCTCTTTTGCTTTCTCAAAGAGTTTTCCGAGATAGATGCCCACTACTCCGATTAGCGAAATGATGATTCCTCCCAACAACCAAAGTGAAATAATCAGGCTGGCAAATCCCATTACTTCAATAAGCCCCATGCAGTAACGAACGATGAAGACAATCCCAACGATGAAAGCGGCCAAAGTTACAAGCAAACCCATTTGTACCATGAGACGCATCGGTTTGTCGGAGAAGGAAATAATGGTATCAAAAGCCAGTTTGAACAAACGGCTTAGATTATAGGTTGATTTGCCTTCGGCACGCTCGTCATGCTGAATAGGAAGATAGGCTTTCCGGAATCCGACCCATTGAATCTGTGTCGGGAAATAGCGCATGGCGTCGCCCATGGAGAGTACTGCATCAATGACTTTGCGGTTATAAATGCCGAAATTAGCTACTGAGGCGTCTTGTTGAGTTTCGGTCAGATAAGAGAATACTTTGTAGAAACACTTGGAACCAAGGCGTTTGAACAAGCCGTGCGAACGTTGAATGCGTTGAGCCAGCACAGAATCATACCCCTCTTGTGCTTTGGCATAGAGGTTCGGGATTTCCTCGGGACGGTCCTGAAGGTCACAGTCCATGACTACAATCCATTCGCCGGAGGCGTAAGAGAGTCCTGCGGTAATGGCATAATGCTGACCGAAATTGCGGGAGAGATTGAGACCTTTGACACGCGGGTTTTTCTTGCACTCGGCTTCTATGGCAGCCCATGAGTTATCGGGAGAGGCGTCGTTTACGAGGATGATCTCATAATCATCGGTTATGGAAGTGAGCGCCTCCACATTGCGCCGCACTAATTCGGCAACCATCTTCTCCCCGCGATAGACAGGGGAAACAACTGAAAGATGACAACTCAAAGCGTGTTTCTTATTGGTGGTCGCGGGCTCCGCACGACTGTCTATAAATAAGAAAAGCGTGGAACCTTATTCTACGCTCATTCTCAACTATTAGGCTCTGGTAAACCTTTCTCCCAAGAATAAAACAATAATGCCCACGCCGATATGCATAAACGCCTACTTGGCGTAGGTATATACATATCCACAGGACATTTATTGCACCATCTTGTTTTAGGGGAGAAATTTACCAGATTTCAATAGTTCCAAAACAAGCGTCAATAAACGCCTTCTATGTAATTTGTAATGCTTTCGCTAAAAAGTCAGCAAAGCGGGTTTTGCCCACCCACATTCCCCGGCGCGAATCATTACGGGTGCAAAGGTACTACATTTTTTTGAATTGTGCAAATTATTTTATATTTTGGTACAAAAAAACGGACCGGAGTCCGTTCTTTTGTCAATTATTTCCAAGCCATTCTACCAAACCATCGATGGAAGCGAAAGTCTGCCAGCCGACGGTTTGTTCGGCGGCCTGGCGGTTAGCCTGAATATCATCAATGAAGATGACAGAAAGCGGGTCTGCTTCATGAGCGGGGAGTTGGTTCTCAATAGCCTTTTGTACCGTCTCAAAGATCTGCGGCTCGGGTTTGGACATGTGCATCTTTTGCGATAGGAACAGTCCGTCAAAGTACGTATCCAAACGGTACCGGCGGTTGATAAAATCAAAATGCAGGTCGTTGCCGTTGGAGAGCAGATAGACCGGATGGCCTTTCCGTCGCAGGGAGGCTACGAACTGCAGCCGTTCCGCCGGCAGGTCGTCCAGCATAGCCATCCATGCCTCCAGCACATCGTCTCTCGTTGTGCCCGGGTGGCAGTGTTGAAGGATTTGAGCGATGAACTGATTCGGCTCAATCAGCCCTCTCTCGAAATCCGCCATGAGCTGTTTGGACGCCACGCTGACCGCCTTCACGCCTTCTCCGTTATGGTCCATGCCCAGAACGGCACGCATGTTCTCCTCGCCCATGAGCCTCTCAAAGGCATTGAAACAGCGCTTTACATCGAGTTTAATGAGCACGCCCCCCAAGTCAAAAACATATACCGTCGTCATCCTTAAATTAGCAATCTCGTTTGTTTGCGATATTCGGCGTAGCCGGGTTTGTTAGCCAGTTGGCGGTGCTCCATGAGCGGAACGGAGATCCCCAAGAAGAGTGCTGTCATGGCTATCGGTCCCAGAATATACCAGTCAATGCCATTCAGCGCGGCGTACATGATCCAAATACCCCACCAGAACTGGATTTCGCCGAAATAATTGGGGTGCCGGCCGTGTTTCCAAAGACCGACATTGCATACCTTGCCCGGGTTGGCTGCACGGAAATCATGGCTCTGCTTGTCCGCGATTAGCTGGATTGTAGCAGAGGCGATACATACCACACAGCCGAAAAAGAGGAATACAAGACTGATAACTGACGTCTGATTGCTTACCTCATATAACTTTAACCCGGGTAACATGGCGGCAAAGACCACCAACGTAGGAACCATGTTGAGCCCGAAGAAATTGACCAGATGGAATAACACCGGATGAAGAGATCTATACTTGGTATAGCGCCAGTCTTCATGTGCAATGCCCTTGAAGGTGATTGCCCAGTTACGCGTCAACCGCCATCCCCAATACCATGAAGCAATCAGCAACAGGATTACCGGCAGCGACCAGACACCTGTGTAGAACGCCCACGCCAAGAAAGCTACCGGCGGGAAGACACTCCAATAAGGGTCATAGACTGACACATTTTCATACAGTAACCCGAACGCCCATACGACAACCGTAGCAGCAACATCTGCGAGGAAAAGGGCAAATAACTCCGCCCCATCCCATCCCTCAAGGGAGGGTGAATGATGCATCACAGAGTGAAACACCAGCCAGCCAATGATGCCGGCGAGAATATAAATGGCTGTTATCAGCGTTATGCTGAGCCCTTTGGAGTATGCACGTTTCATAGATTACAACGGATATTTTTAACCAACAATCACTTCCGGATTGATCTTGCGAATCAAGCCTTTTAATACATCACCGGGACCAAATTCATAGAACTCGGTGGCACCGTCAGCAATCATATTCTGTACCGACTGTGTCCAGCGAACGGGTGCAGTGAGTTGTTTGAGCAGGTTTTCGCGGATGAAATCGGGGTTTTTCTCTGCTTTGGCAGTCACGTTCTGGTAGATCGGACAGAAAGGCGTGTGGAACTCCGTTTTGAGGATTGCCTCCTTCAGATCTTCCGCTGCGGGAGCCATCAGCGGGGAATGGAAAGCACCGCCAACCGGGAGCCTCAATGCTCTCCGGGCACCGGCTTCCTTCATCGCCGCGCACGCTGCGTCAATAGCCTCCGTTTCACCGGAGATCACAATCTGCCCGGGGCAGTTGAAGTTAGCGGCAACCACTACTCCACTCTCCTGCGCTTCGCAAATCTCCACCACTTTTTCGTCGGGTAAGCCGAGCACGGCTGCCATCGTACCGGGATTAGCCTCACAGGCTGCTTGCATCGCTTGTGCGCGAGCGGACACCAATAACAAGGCGTCCTCAAACCGTAATGCGCCACATGCCACCAATGCGCTGAACTCTCCCAGACTGTGACCTGCTACCATGTCGGGTTTCTCGATAGTCATAAGACGCTGTGCCACTACCGAGTGCAAGAACACAGCAGGCTGTGTCACTTTGGTCTGTTTCAGATCATCCGCCGTGCCGGAAAACATCACCTCAGTGAGCGAGAAGCCAAGCAACCTGTCGGCTGCTTGGCATAACTCGCGCGCTTCTTTGTGCGCGTCATACAGATCTTTGCACATTCCCGGAAACTGGCTTCCCTGCCCCGGAAAAACAAACGCTTTCATCACTTAACCATGATAGCGGCAACGAGTGCCAGAATAGCATAGAACTCCGGAAGAGCCGCATAGATCATCGTGTTGGTCTGCACGTCATGACCTGCAGCGATGCCGGCGATACCATTGGCGC
>DFEE01000031.1:1895-42372 GCA_002368645.1 Bacteroidales bacterium UBA3810 | reverse complement strand
ATTGCCCGAATACTTTTTCTGTAAAGAGAACTTATTGTTCCGTTGCTTTTACGCAAACGTCAACCCCTTAGTTGATTGTCAGGGTTGGATGTTGAGCAGCAATGCTTTCGACTTTCGACTTTTGACTTTCGACTTACCCATATTAAGGTGGTTATAGCGCTGAGGTCCCACCCCTTCCCATTCCGAACAGGGTCGTTAAGCTCAGCATCGCCGATGGTACTGCACTGCGTTGTGGGAGAGTAGGTAGCCGCCACTTTGAGAACCTCTGAGATTCGTCTTGGGGGTTCTTTCTTTGTATAGCATGTCCGGCGATGCAAGCGGTAAGCCGACCTCATCCTATTTTTCTCGCTTCGCGAAAATTTTTTAGGGGGAAAGAAAAAATCGTTTTTATTTCTCCTTTCTCTTCGTTTGTTAGTCCGGCATCGTATGCCGTTATTTTGTTTGTTCCTGCTTGTAGTGTGTGGGCTTGCGGTGTAGGCGGTTTACCGCGTCGCCGGTACTCTCTCCACGTTCGTGCCGTAGTTCGACCATCGCGTCCGGCATATTAGCGTCATGTTTTGCACAAGGCCGCTAAAGATGCCGCCCCGCCCGCTCGGTCTCAATGCGGGTGTAGCTCATGCGGCGTGTAGTGTTTGTTGTTTACGCGGGATTATATCCCGCATATAGCAAAGGGGAGCCGTTACGCTCCCCTTTGCACTCTTGGCCGTTATTAGCGGTGCTAATTCTTCTTGACCCCTTGATACTCTTCCACGGTTTTCGTGGTAATAGTGGTTGTAGTTTTGGTGCTGTCGCCAACCTGCGTGTAGGTCGCGCTCGTGCTGATCGTGCGCCATGCTTTGCAGCTCGTCATGCCAACTGCCACGCTAATAGCGACTATCAATAAAAATAATAGTTTTCTCATCTTTCTTCTCGTTTTTGGTTAGTAACTCTTTGATGATTTCTACGCCTTTCGGCGTCATAAGAATGCAACCCTTGGAGTGCTCGGGTATCGTTCCTGTGTGTATCCGTATGCCGGATCTGCCTTTGACCCCGTCCACCAGCGGCATCATCTTCTTGAACCGCGGCGACCATGTCATCTTTAGCTCATATTTCCCTTCAGGGATGATAAACTCTGCATTCTCCAAGGTCGGTAATACGTGCGCCGAACCGGTTATCGTCCCGCGTACAGCCTTGCCAGCGCGACTAACTCTCTTCAGGTGGATGGTTCCCATGCTTACTCTTCCATTTGTAAGTGTAATCAATCCCAAACAACGCTCCCGCGAATGTTGCCACCTCGCCGAATCCGACCAACAGGCTTTCGTGGATCTCGCCCTGCGGAGCGATAAACGCCCCGCAGAACAAGAGCACTAATCCGCCGATAGAAAGCACAGCTGCTGTGATGAGCTGAATACTTGCTTTCATAGCTCACCTCCTTTATCCGATGGTCTTCAGTCGCTCCGGCATGGTCACCGTGTTCGTGCTTTCATCGTAGCACTTCCATGCCTTGCCGAACAACCAACCTTTGTAGGTCGTGTACTTGAAGTTCGGACGGGTCTTCTTCTCTTCGATGAAGTCCATCTGGTCGTACGTCAGGTGCATCAGATCCATCGAACGCTCAAGAGCTGCTTGACGAACAACTTTGAACCGAGCACGCACTTTCAGTTCCTCAGTACTTGCCGGAGTGCTTCGCTCACCATGTACGGAGGTGAAATTCAGCCCATTGATACGTTTGTGGTTGTAGCAAGTGCGATACTTCTTGCTGATACGACCCGAAATGTGATGTACGGGGTCCTCAAAAACAACTTTTCCCATAATTAAGATTTAGGTTTAATGGTTAGACATCGGGTTTACACCAACTTCGCGTACTCCATCGCGATTACATACCCGCGTAAGCTCTTGTACTTGCTCTGACCGGCAAAAGCGGTCTCGTACGCAGCCTTCTGTGTAGCATCTGCCAATGCGGTGCTTGCGTTGGCCAGAGCGGTCTTGAACTTTGCTTGACGTGCCAGTTCTTCGGCACTGTACGCTTTCGTACGCGGATTGCAAATCTGGCTGGTGTACTGGGTGTCGCCACGTTGGGCGAAGATGATTTTCGAGTGCTTGCAAATTTTGCCTCGAAATGCCGTAAACGGCGCTTCCAAATTGATTTTACTCATAGTTAAGATTTGTTTTTGTGACCGCCCATATGTCCGCTACTTTGTATCGACCATACATGGGCGATCTGGTTAGTAATGTATGTTTATTTCCCCGCATTAAATGCGGGCGTATGTCTATATTCATTATGCGGGATGTTATCCCGCTTTTCGTTGTTATGTGCCCGCGCTTTTCGTGAGGGGGATTTTACGACTCGCTTACGAGAGAGATACGGGACGATAGCGAGTAACTAAAATCCAGTTTCCTCGAAATCCACCGCAAAGATAAAACAAAAAGCGGAGACGTGCAAATTTTCGTCTCCGCCGATGACCAAAAGTGGTTGTTTACACGATGAACGTTGCAAAATGCGCGAAAGTGATCTTCACTCGGTCGTTGAGCGCGTACTGAATTAGACTTGTTGCGTCCTCTGTTTTGAGCCACCCTTTGTTGGTTTCCCGCTTGCGGTAATGCTTCTTCTGCCGCCAACCATATAACAGCGTCTCCCATTCCTTGGACGTATAGGCCGTGTTCTTGTACTGCTCAATCCCGTCTTTGATATGCGCTAATGGAATCTTATTTTCTTGCTTCATTTTTCTTAAAATTTAACGGTTTAACATCCGTCAATTGGAAAGCCTCGGCGGCCTGGACGGTGTAGATGCCGTAGCGGTTGTAGTACTTGGCACTGACCATCTTGAAGTTCGCCATCATACTTTTTATATGCTCGGTTCCATTCCAGTTGAAGGGCATCGGCACGCAGTCTTTGATGGCGTAGTACGGATGATCTTTGATAGCCACACCGCGCAGTTTCTGCTCCCACAAGGTGACGTATATCTGTCGTTGCCGTTGCAGCGGAATACTGTTCCATTGCTCCTCGGCTGGTCGTATCATCCGTTCGTTTTGCGGTGCGATGTAGGGTTTGAGCAAATCAAGCATAACCGCCCAACTTCTGCGCTTCCTCAAAATGTCGTCTAAGGCTTCCATAAATTTTCTTAAAAATAGTGAGGGAGACTACAGAGAGAGTATATACTATGCAGAGAGTCTCCCTACTACGAATTTTCTTTTATTCTTTTGCTTCTTTTCTTTTTCTTTTTACTCGATGACTTTCACCGTCAACTTGATCTCGTCCGGCTCTTTGTCCGGGTAGAGTTCCACAAAGGTCTTAACATACCCGTTCATCACTGCCGTACGCGCCTTGACGAGGTTCTGCTCTTTGGTTTTTTCCTTTGCATTCTCACGCCACTTCACCGCCTGTTCTTGTGGGTATCGGCGGTAGTCGCTAAAGTCGAAACTCTCTGTCCGTTGCAGTTGGAATTTACCAACACCATCCACCTCAAACTCACCTTTTTCCAAGCCCTTCTCAGCCAGTATAACCACCGCCTCATTGGTCGCTTCGGTGCTGATCTCATCAATACGTGCTTTGATAGCTTTTTCTTGGTTGCGCAACTCGCGCAACTCTTTCAAATTATTTGCTTTCTTAGCCCCTTGGGCACGATTAATTTCTTCGAAATTTTTCATAATTAGTCTAAATTTTGGGGATTAGTAAATGTGTATTTGCTGAAGATTGAAAGGAGCTCTTCACGGCTCATCTTCCTCGGGTCGCGTCCTATACTCCTGAGCACTCGCAGCAGCTTCGCCCGCTTGATATTCTCTTTTGGCGTGACATACTCTAAATTGTCCGTACTCCAGTCGAGCATATCTCCGTTAAGGTGATCTACTTCGTAGCCCTCCGGCCTTGGTCCAATCCATGTGAGTGCCATGAGCATGTGGCATGTCCTGTTCCCGAACTGCCGCATGAAGGGGTAACGCGTGTGACACACTCGCGGATCTCTGGGCACGGCGAAGCATGGCTTGACCTCCCGTAACCCGAACTTGGTGAGTGAAAAGAAATGCCCGTCCCTTGTGCAGTACAAAGGTTTGTCAGTAGGACATTGTTTGGCGGTGATCATTCCACCGTTGGTAGTGTAGATACGCACGACCGTTTGGCTCTTGTCTGTAAAGCCGTACGCATCTACTGAAATAGGTTTGTAAATCATAATACAGCAGCACTCCGTTTTTTACATGCCGCGACATGCGGTTATTAGCGGAAATGCAGTGCAAAGGTATATACAAAAAAAGGCTTCCTATCGAAAGGAAGCTAATAAACAAATAAGAAACAAAAGGAGCAAACGAGAAACAAATAGAGGGGCTTTTTTACGGCTCATTTGTACAAAAGAAACAAATGTAAAACAAATGCAAAATGGTCAAAAATAATAGATAAAATTGCTGTAACTATACCGCCTCATTGTGGGGAAATATTCCTGTAGTTTTGCAAAGATTTGCTTCTTATCCATACCCTTAAAATCAAGCACACCCATTTGTCGGTACTTCTTGAGAAAGGCAGCTAAGGTCTTTGCGTCACTCTCTACCGCTTCGCGGAACATATTTTCAAACTGCTCCGGCGTATATAGCCCAAGTTCGGTCAGTTTCTCCGTCACGAGGAAAGGACACGGAGCCTGCTCCACAATCGGCACAACATCTTCCACACATGTTTCATGTGTGCTTGTTTCTTTGGTATGTTCTCCTTGATAAAAATTAACAGAGGTATTGTCGTGAACGTCGATGTGGTCACCGGCATAATAATTTCCATAAAAATGGACTTGAAAAATAATTGGTCTCATGGGATTTAATGAATGAGACAGCGGACATAAAAAGCACAGGCGCAGGAGCGATTAACATAAAAGTCTGCAAACTTTGAAACAAGACTCCTGCGAACCCATGCCATGACACGAGTAGCAGGACATAGTCTTCTTGTTTCTTTTAAGTTTGCAGACTTTTGTTAATCAAGAATATGCCTGTGTTGCACTATATGCTATTCATATGTCCTCCCATTTATAGTCTAAGAGCCGACTAAAATCCGCTGCAAAATTACTACATTTTTTTGAATTATACAAGTTTATTAGTTATTTTATCATAAATTACGATGAATTTTTTTCTTCTGTATATCAAAATCTACGAAACAGAACTTAATTCTTCTAAAAGTTCGAATGTGTCTGTCATTGAAATAAGATCAGATATGTTGTTATTTTGTTGTCCCTCTACAGCATTAGCGAAACTCAATATCTCATCAAAATAACCTTGCGTGTAAACCTGATTATTGGCAAGTACCGGCGTAAAATTATTACGCCTGTAAAGAACCTCAATCGTAGGATGATGCGTGTGGACTTTTTCTAAGGGCAGCCCCAAGAACGTACTATTGGACTCGTACGTTAGTTCTTCCATTTGCTCTAAGTAATATACACCGGAATTTGTACACACTTTTAATGATTCTTTTGCGGATATCCATGAGTAGGCGGTTGACAGTTCAATCGAACCAATAACATGCGGATGCTTCAGCATAAGCAGAAAAGAAGAAGGCGCAACCTTTTGGCATGCAATAATCTCCGCTTCCCCGAATAGAAAACATACCAAGTCAAGAGGATGGATGTACAAATCGAGCAACGCATTACCTTCCGGATAAGCCCCGGTCAAATAATGCATATCGTAACTGATAAGATGCTCTTTTTTTAGCTTTTCTTGCAGCACCCGGACTGCAGGAGCATAGCGTTTCTGCATACCCACTGCAGCAACTGGAGAATGGTGCAAACGGCGGAACTCTATAAGCTTGTAAAGTTGTTCCAATGACAGGCAAGGCGGCTTTTCCACAAAGAGAGATTTTCCGCTTTGTAGTACTCGCGAGGCTATCGAAAACTGCGATGCCGGTGAAGTGGAGACAAATACGCCTTTGATAGTATCGTCGTTCAAAATCTCATCCAAAGAAGTGGTGCCTATTATCCCAGGGAACTTTCTCTCAATCAGTTGTGCTTTCCTTTCAGAGGTTACACAAATATATTTTATGGGTATTTGCAAATACCGGATTACCGGATACAGGTTAGAGAGCGAATGTTGCCCCATTCCGACAAACGCATATTGGGATTGATATATCTGCGCAAGATATTGCTCCGTGCGGAAGCGTTTATACCGTTCAATCAGTTGGTTTATCATCGTTGGATATGTTTTATATATTGCCGATAAGTAATATCGGGATTTTCAGTCCATTGATACGGACCATAAAATTTTTCGATGAGCCGTTTCGGGAATAATCTCTCAAAATTACGCATCAGAATGATGTCATATTTGCGGTGGAAATTGATCCAACATTTATTGCAATGCTGAGAGTATTGGCATTGAGTTTTACAAGATGCTGCTCCATTGAAGATATCATCAAATGACTGTTGGTGGATATTTCCTAATATGACGTCAAGATTCTGGCAAAGCGGCACATCTCCGTTGCTGTGAATAACAAGACAACTCATTATACTCTGGCATCGCAATTTCAGATTTCCTTCCCTCCATTGATCATAGAGGGCTACAAAATCATAGTTTTCCTGTGTGTCATGAATGTTCGCCGGAATGTTTTCAATAAAATTCGTGGCGGCAAGTAATTCGCTTGTTGTATCGAAGAAAGCCATCGTTCCATATATACCGATGCGCACATCCACGTTGTATTTCTTGGCAACCTCAATCACATATTCCATGTCTTTGAAACTATTCCACGGAGATAGACAAAACATCAAAGATACAGGGACTTCGTCTCGCAAAGTCTCGATAACTTCTATTACATGGTCGTAGCCATCCCGACCGCGCATGTATTTATAGGTTTCCCGTCCTCCGTCAAGTGACACGTATAGATGCCGAGGGTGGTATTCCCGAACGGCATTGATAACCAAATGAGGCGCAAGGCAGTTGGATAATAGGGTGTAGTTCGGGTGTTCTGCCTGTAGCCAAGCCATAATCTCGTTGGCTTGCGGGTGCAACAGAAATTCGCCACCCTCCAAGCCAATAGTGGTGCGTTGAGTAACGCACTTGCTTTGTACGATATGCTTAATATCTTCAAGAGAAAGATGCTCTATCGGTCTTTTCTGCCAGATATTACAATGCTTGCATTTGGATTGACATGCCGTAGTAGCATAAATCATCAGCTGAGACAACCGCTTGTGCTGTGGTCTCGTCATGTTGTTTAAATATAACAGCCCATTGTAGGCATAATCAATAATTGAGTACATAAAAAATCGTTGCAGTTTCTACTTATATAGTACAAAACTGCAACGAAGGACTGCATAAGGATAAAACTTATTTCTTTAGTTTCCCTTTACTTCTCAAGTATGAAATAAATATATCCCATTGTAGAGCATTTTTCTTTTGATTGGCTATAACTGCTTCCGTATCAAGGTATTGGAGCGGATAGCAGTCGTATAAATAATATTTCCCGTCAATATCTGTAGATTCTTGATTTCCATAGCATAGCACAAGATCTTCAAAGATGCGGCTATCCCATAAGCCGACAAAACTGCTGACCACGAACAAACTATTTTCGCCAAGATAGAATTCAATCTCGTTGAATGGTCGTATGCGCTCATATAAAGGCGCAGACATATCCTTGAACTTAATCTCCCGTGTATTCACATCGAACCATTCTATGTCGTCATCTGTGAAAAGGATACTACTACTGTGCGTCCCGGATGGAGAAAGCCCGCACGCGCGAAGCGAAGTTTTGGAGGAATTCTCGACTTCTTTGTCATGGCTGCAAGCCGTCAGGGTAATGCTGGTAATGGCTATCGCCATCATCCAAGCGAGGATTTTTTTAGTTCTCATGTTTTAAGTGTTTTATAATGTATCTTTATAATAAAGTACTAAAAACATCAAAAATACTGCATCTATTACCAAGAAAATCTAATTCCCACCGGAAGCGTGATATCAAATGGTCTTTCTGTCCGATAGGTGTCAACTCCCTTTGTTAATGGAACATAGTAATTCAGATTGGGCTCTATGTACAAGGTCATGTGAGGTATTATTACAACCTGTACACCCACTCCTGCACCAACAGATAACATCCATGGCGCGTTGGTAATAGGTTCGGTAACAGAGGCCGGTTTAATGCCTGCGTACGCGCCGCCATAAGAGTATTGTGTATTTAGACGACCACTTACAGGCATATCCACCTGCAAACCACCGGAAGCATATAGGTTCCAACGAGAACCGCCCACCAATTTATAATTGAATCGAACCGGAACCCCTAAATAATGTAATGTCTGTGTACGTTTGATTGTAGTGCTTTCGTTGCCACTTTGATACGCAGATCTCAGTAAAGAATAACTCAAACCAGTAGAAAGTGACCACTTGTCGTTTATTTGTCTGCTCAGTGAGAGTTGAATCGTAAGCGGCAATGAATGGTGTTTGCTTTCTGAAAGTGAATCTGCTGGATTGTTGGAGTTGATGATAGCTATATGTCTCATATTTGATGCACTTGTGGAATCCATTGATTCGGCATTGTTGTCCACATAGTTAATATAGTCACCCCAATTATATAGTTTTGCTGCCGGAGCACTTGCAACCGATATTTCGGGTATGGTCATAAAATTATCCGTTTTGTTTAGACTAGGAAGCGGTGTCGCTGCATAAGCAAGGGTTATTTGCCATTTATGTTTTGTTTGTTTTTTAATAGGTGTCTCTGCCAATTCTGCAATGTAATCATTGGGCGTTAACTCTTTGACATATGGCGAGGGAGTAGCCGGATCTTTAGGGATAGAATCTACCATTATTTGTGGCATGGTGTCTGCTAAAGCATGAGCATCTTTAATATCAACCAAATGTAAAGGAATGGTATCCTCAAAAGCCGATGTATGTTCAGGCTTGGTAGCAGGAGTGTGATTTACTGTGATTCCTGTATCATCTATTGGCTGTTCTACACTTTCTTCTGCGTTTTCGTTATTGGTAATGGCAATAGGTTCGAGACGACTATCCCTTTTCTTGATAAGAAGTAGAGTAGCCGGAAGCAACAATAATAGAAGCAATACCCAATATTGCTGCATCATTTTACGAAGCATTTGTTTGGCTCGCGTAAGTTGTGAGGAAGACGAATGCGGCTCTATTCCAAGCATTGCCGCAATCTCTTTATGAGTAAGACCTTCAAAAACGGACAAACGAAATACTTTTTTATATCCTTCAGGAAGTTGGTCTATTAGTTTTATTACATCAGATAAAGATAGACCTCTTACATCGGATTCTCCTTCTTCCGAGGGTGGAAGTTCAAGATCATTGATTTCTTCAATAGATATAGTCGGAAGGATTTCTGCATAATCATTGCATTTCAAGGCTACATTTCTTGCAATAGACACCATCCATGCTTCTGCCTTGCTATCTTCGCGTAAGGTATCAAACGAAGTGAAAATTACAACGAAAGCGTCATGCAGAGCATCATTTACCATATCTTCATTACTGATATACCGCCGACATACACTCCGTAATTTCGGAGCGTATGTCTTATATAGTTCACCGAGAGCATCCTCTTCTCCATGCCTACACCGTTCTATCAATGATGCTATTTCCATTATGGACGCAATGTCTCTAATTATATAGTACAAGCTATATTAAAAAGACTGCATGACACAACAAATTTTTCTCATTTTTTTTGCAAAAAGACTTACAAAGGTACAATAATTTTTCGAGATAAGCAAATAATGTTTTGATTTTGATAGGGAATGTTTTGATATTTGAGTTGAAATTGTGTTGCTTTCCGCGTTGCTTCTTGTGCATTCTCTTCCAAATCTAAAGATTATTTGTTTATGTCAAAAAAAAGTTGTAACTTTGCACTCAAATAAATATCGTAAACAAAATTCTTATATGAAAAGGGAAGATATACAGTATGCTTTTAATACTGCGAAACTGCAAAAAGGTGACATCCTTTTAATAAACGATTACGAAGAAAGTCTTCGCAAGAAAATGGGCGGCGCAAAATATACACACGCTGCTTTATATATGGGCGATGCGTTTATTATGGAAGCAAATGGATATGGCGTTACAATGAATCATATCTTTTCATATGGTTTTATTAATGATGACGATGCATTAGTTTATAGGCCGAAGGACGTCAGCGAGGAAATTATTGAGAATGTAATTTTTTGTGCCCGAATAAAAATGGGAAATGAATTCAGTTTATGCGAGGCTTTTAGGACAGGTAGTTATAAGGATACCGAAGAAAAACAGCATGAGGAAAAAATGTTTTGTTCTCGTCTTGTAGCGCAATCATATGAGAGAGTAGGAATAAAACTGGTTCATAATTCTGATTATTGTGCTCCGATGGATTTTATGACATCAGATAAATTGGAGCTGATTCCGGACGCTTTGATACCAGTAGATACAGAGGCCTGGGCTAACCTAATAGAGGCAAAGATTAAAGAGCGAGAGTGTGATGAGAATATGATTTGGTTTTCTGAATTATTTGAAAAGATACAAAAACTTTATAATAATCCAAATATTCAATACTTTGATCAATTGGTAGCTGCCGGATTAAAACAACCAGAATTGGACGAAAAGTGTATACAAGAAATTAACTCATATGGTTATTTTGATTTTGCTGGGAGAGTGATAGCATCTTTCCCGTGGATAAAAACGATAGAAACTTTTTCGGAACACTACCCTAAAACTGAAGATAGGTTGTGGTTCCTCTTAAATCAAGAAAATCACTATGAGAAAACATATTTACCGATTTTTCAACAAAATGCTTTTACACTCGGATTGATGAGTGCATTACGACCTGATTCTAAATTACTCCATTTTTTATCTGATGGTTTTCGTTCTATATTTGAGGATGCTCAAAATCAATTGAATAAGATACATCAATTATTTGAATTTACATTAGAGGATACGGAAGGATGTAGGTTGTTCTATCAAAAACTACACGAAGAAACACTGAAAATGCAAAATCATTAGAGTTTGTTCTGCGCTTTTCTTGCAAGTAATCTTCCCTCTATTTAAGCAAACTTTTAGATCTTTCTAATCTCTAGAAATGCAAACAACCCTCTCCAAATCCGCAAAAATTTCATTGATTTGGCTGAGTGTTGTTGTGAAAATGCGAGAATTTTAGCCAAATCTCAAAAAAAATACACGATTTGGTTGCGTATGTCATTTTTTTGTTGTAACTTTGCACCCAAAAATTAAAATGTACCACACGTTATGTTTGGCAGAGAGGAAGAAAAACGAGTATTGCTATCGCTGTTAGAGAGTGATAAATCTGAGTTTGCGGCTGTTTATGGACGGCGCCGTGTCGGGAAAACGTATCTTGTGCGTGAGACGTTCAATTACAAATTTGCCTTCCAACACACGGGCTTGCAAGATGCTTCTATTCGGGAGCAATTAGAGGAATTTGCTAATTCCTTGATTATTGCAGGAATGAAAAAGGTAAAACGCCCTTCAAACTGGTCTCAGGCGTTCTTTATGTTAGGTCAGCACTTAAGTACGCTGCCGGAAGGAAAGAAAGTAATCTTTATTGATGAACTTCCTTGGTTGGACACTCCTAACTCTAAATTTGTTTCGGCACTTGATCATTTTTGGAATGGATGGGCGACCGCTCGTAAAGATATAGTTTTGGTAGTATGCGGAAGTGCAACTTCTTGGATCATAGACAAAATCGTTATGAACTATGGTGGCTTGCATAATCGCTTAACGGAACAAATCTATTTGCGTCCGTTCACTCTGCACGAGTGTGAGCAATATGCGACGGAACGCAATTTGGGTATGAGCCGCCGCAATATCCTGGAGACATATATGATTATTGGTGGCATTCCTTTCTACTGGGATATGCTGCGTAAAGACTTATCTTGGGCGCAAAATATTGACCGTATGTTCTTCTATCCCAATGGAAAGATGCGGAATGAGTTTGAGGCGCTATATAAATCATTATTCCGTTCGCCCAAAACTTACATTGATGTTGTCTCGGCTCTTGGAACCAAGAAGGTCGGCATGACGCGCAATGAGTTAATGGCAGCACTTGAAGAAGAGAGTGGCGGCACGCTGACAAAAACACTCCGTGAATTGGAACAATGTGGATTCCTGCGCTCGTATAGCTCCATCGGAAAAGCCAAGAAAGAAACTGTCTATCAATTGATAGACAACTTCACATTGTTCTACTTCAAGTTTATGGCGGATGGCACTATCAATGAGAAAGACTATTGGTCGCGTACAATATCAAAACCAATTTACAACGCATGGAGTGGTCTGGCGTTTGAGCGTGTTTGTTTCCAACATATAGACCAGATTAAACATGCTTTAGGGATATCTGGTATCATAAGCAATGTTTATTCATGGGTGTATGTTCCGAGAACTTCGGACGAAAAGGGCGCACAGATTGATATGCTTATTGACCGTGACGATAATATCATCAATTTGTGTGAAATGAAGTTCTCACAAGGAGAGTATGAACTAACAGAGAAATACGATTTGGAGTTACGTAACAAAATAGGCACTTTCCAAGCGAAAACCAAAACGCGCAAAGGAGTAAGCCTTGTGATGATAACGTCCTATGGCCTCAAACAAAACGCATGGGCAAACGGTATCAATGCTCAGTTGACAATGGATAACTTGTTCCATGCATAAGAAGAATAAGTAAGTTAGGTGTGCAACATATTAAACTAATATATCATGAAATATAAGATATCAGCCTATAATGAAAGCGTAGTAAATGCGGGGATTACTACAGATTACCGTCAAGCAATTGCTGAATATATTTGGAATGGCTTTGATGCTGGTGCTCAAACCGTTCGACTCGATTATGTAGCAGATGAGTTAGGTAATCTTATGGAATTTTCTATAACTGACAATGGTTCTGGAATCAATAGAAAGACATTAGAATCAACATTTGGCGCATTTCTTTATTCGCAAAAAATGCGAACATTTCAAAGAACGTCTGAGGTAAAAGGCAAAAAAGGAAAGGGAAGGTTCTCTTTTCATAATTTTGCATTGATGGCCGATTGGAATACGCGATATATGGATGATGATGGACAACTAAAACAATATAATATTAGCATCTCCGTAGAAGATATGTCAAATTATGAGGTGTCTGATGAAACAATTATAACAGATGCAAATGCATCCACGGGAACAACGGTTACATTTAAAAATCTTACAAGCCTCTATCAAGAACATCTTATAGATGCTTCTTTTACTGAATATATTGCACAAAAATTTGCTTGGTTTTTATGCTTGAATAGATTTAGGCATTATGCTATTCTCTTAAATGGAGTAGAATTGGATTATGAATATCTATTTGGTACAAAAGATGAATTCCAATTGCAAATAGGCGATGACCAATTTGATGTGACATATATAAGATGGAACCAAAAGATTGGAGATAAATTTTATTTTTACATGTTGAAGGGCGATTTCTCAGAGAACTGTAAAGTTTTGACATCGTTCAACAATAATACTATCAATTTTTATCATAGCGTATATGTTACATCATCATATTTCAATAATTTCCAGTTTGAAAAAGAACCAAGTCCGCGATTTGATAATGTAACTAATCAATTAGATCCTACATATAAGGAATTGATGAAGGAATTGCGCAAAAGATTGGCATCATATGAAAGACACTTTGTGAAAGAAATTGGAGCGAATGATCTGCTACTAAAATTCGTAAAAAATGGTTCAATGCCTCGCTTTAAGGATAATAAATATGATCAAGAACGCAGGCAAGATTTAGAGGAAGCTATAAAGAATATATATATTATCCAACCGAAGATATTCAAAGGTCTGAAAAAAGAACAAGAAAAGACATTAGTTGGCTTCCTTAACCTTTTGTTGGATTCTAATGAAAGAGAAAGGATTATATCCATTTTGGATGGTATAGTAACTTTATCAGAAGAAGAGCGAGAGCAATTGTCAAACGTGTTGCGTTCAACCACGATTAGCCGTATTAATCGCATGGTTAATATGATTCATGATAGATATGAAGTAATAGAGACATTGCGTAAATTGGTGTATGATTTATCAAAATTTACGAATGAAAGAGATCATATACAAAAAATCATTGAAAGTAATTATTGGCTTTTTGGAGAACAATTTCACATGGTATCGCATGACGAATCTTTTGAAAATCTAATTTCAAAATATTTATACATTCTCGATGGAGAAGATGCGAAGCCAGAAGTTATAGGTAGCGAAGAAAGAAATAGGCGGCCGGATATTTTCATGTGTAGGCAATACATCCATCCGTATTTGGACTCTAACTTGATAGAGGATAATGTAATAGTCGAACTTAAGAGACCTAATGTTGAGATAGGTGTTGTTCAATATCGTCAAATTGAGGATTACATGAACCTTATTAAAAATGAGGCTCAATTTAATAGTCAACTTAGGACGTGGAAATTTTATGTGGTTAGTAAGGAACTTTCAAAGGACGTGAAGGATAAATATCGTTCGTTTGAACATTTTAATAAGCGTTTTCTTGTTAATAAAGTTGATAATTATGAAATATATGCAATGAGTTGGGACGATGTATTTAAGTCTTTTGAGTTGCAACATAACTACATTCTTGAAAAATTAGGGTTTGATAAATCAAAAATTCAAGAGGAAATAACTTCGGTTCCGCAGACCAAAGCAGGAGCGGATACATTAACAAAAGAGATTGATAACTTGAATGCAAATTAATAGAGGATTATAATGTTCTTAATACTATTGACAAAATTGGACGTACACGATTATGAATGAAAGACAAATTGCTGAATTGATTTTTGATAAGTTTCGCTCATCAAATTGCAAAGCTGGCGAAATCGTACCAATGAGAGTAATTCGTTTCTCGTTAATCATGAATTTGAATCCCAAAGAGAAAGAATTGTTTAATATAGTCTTTGTCGGATTGCAAATAACGGGATATTTTACATATAAAAAAGACCCTCTGGAATGCATCGTATTAACACAAAAGGGGTATGATTATATTTATGAGGAAAATCTTGTGGGTAAAATGCAGAATACTCCATGGATAATTCCGGCTTGTGTTGATACTGATTGGAATAAAGCATATAATAAACTCTGGAGAATTATTGGATCACAAGAGGGAGCATTATGCTATATTAAGGGATCTGATTTTTATAACCTTATTTTAAAATATTCAGATGAATTACCGCCGTCGTATGGTATGTACATTGATGAACTTAGGAAAAAGGGGAGATCAACAAGTAGAGTTGACTACTATAAAGATTTGATTGAGAGTTTGCCTAAAGAACAAAGAATGTATTTCTACGGGGATTTGCAATCTTGGATAGAGGATAAATTAGTATATAATCGCGCAGAAATAGAGTTTGATGCCGATTTGGATTTATTAGAGGACAAAAAAACGGAAACAGAATCAGCTCCGGCAGAGAAAGACGTTACTGATAAACAAGTAGAAACCTCAATGTTAGAAGAACAACATCCAATAGTGTTCATCTCATATTCGTGGGATGATGAACAACATGAGACATGGGTGCTAAATTTGGCTACTCATCTTCAATCAAAATATGGAATAAGAGTTATTCTAGATAAATGGGAGATGAAACTTGGGAAACTATTACCTCATTTTATGGAGCATGCAATTACAGATTCACAAAGGGTTATATGTGTGATGACACCGAACTATAAAAAGAAAACGGAGAAATTAGTTGGGGGCGTTGGCGTTGAATATTCTATAATATCTGCTGAAATTCAAAAAGATATTAAAACTGAGAAATTTATTCCATTATTTAGGTCTGGGAATTTGGAAGATATTCCTGTATTCTTATCTGGTCGCGACTTTATAGATATGAGGGACGATGCTAATTATGAAGAGAAAACGGAAGAGTTAGCACGAGATATTTGGAATGAACCAAAATGTAAAAAACCAGCACTTGGTTCAAAACCGAAATTCACTTAAATATATTTCCCTACAAAATCCACTTTCTTTGCACTTTCTCGCTCCAAAATTTGCCTATGTACAAAAATAGCAGTAACTTTGCAGTGTAAAGTATGAAGGGATATAATACTAAAGGTCTTGCAAAATATGAGAATACTAATTATTGGAGCCAGTTCCGGCATCGGTAGAGAACTTGCCATACAATATGCAACTAAAGGAAATGAAGTGATTGCGGTCGCACGTCGCAAACAATTACTTTGTGAACTTTCTCAATACTCATCAAACATACAAATAGCACAATGTGATATATCTAACATAGAAGAAACAAAAACACTTCTATCGACGATTTTCAAAGAAACCATTCATTTAGTTATTATATGTTCAGGAATAGGAGATTTCAATTCAGAACTTGATTTTGCAATAGAGAAGCAAACCATAGATATCAATATTGTAGGTTGGACGTTTTGTGTTGATACAATATATAAGAAGTTTGAAGAACAATCAAGTGGACATTTGGTAATACTCAGTTCTTGTGGTGGTCTCCGAGGCGAACCTTTGGCTCCTTCTTATTCTGCTTCTAAAGCATATCAAATAAATTATATAGAAGCGTTGTGCAAAAAAGCTTACAAAAGCAAATTACCGATTCATATAACTGATATTAGACCTGGATTGGTTAATACAAGGATGGCTAAAGGTAGTGGCTTATTTTGGGTCATGCCAACTGAAAAAGCAGCAAAACAAATTATTAATGCCATAGCCAAGAAGAAACATGTCGCTATCGTAACAAAACGATGGGGAATTATACATTGGATCATGCGACATCTTCCTCGCTCATTTTATATCAGGATATAAATTACTGATTAATACAAATGCAAGCCTGTAAAAAAAGGGCTTGCTTTTTTGATATAACGGGTCTATATTTGCTATTTATTGCACACTTGTGTGAGAAAATCACTCGTCAAAGTCTCCAAGCCATCTACCAACGTAAGACCCAAGTCCGTCAGAAACTCTCCCTCGCCGAAGCCGAAGACATCACAACTGCGATAATCTAATTAGAACAACGCTCATTCAACACCTCTTTTAACGATTTTTTCTTTCCCCCCTTTAATAAGGTGTTCGCTTCGCTCACGGCTTTGTCTTTGCTCCGCAAAAATTCTTTATAGGATGGGGTCGGTTTACCGCTTGCATCGCCGGACATGCTATACAAAGAAAGAACCCCCAAGACGAATCTCAGAGGTTCTCAAAGTGGCGGCTATCTACTCTCCCACAATATTCCGCAGTGCATTACCATCGGCGATGCTGTCTCTACCCTGTGCTCTCTCTGCTGCCCGCGCCCCTCTCCGCTCCGCTCTCTCCCGCGCCCGCGCGCACAGCCCACACCCCGCATGGCGCACACCGCACCCCATAGCGCCACTCCGCCACCGATGAGGCATACATATCACCCCCAAAACTTGCCTATTCCTCCCGACTACATTAAAGATATGGTCTCTCTCAAATAAGGAGTGCGCTCACGCGCGCACGTGTATAATATATAAGGTCTATAGGTCTTTCCAATAAGGTGTTCGGTAACCCTCACGGCTGTATATACGTCTCCGACGGGAAAACAAATTTTGCATAGTAAAAGGAATAGGTTTAATGGCAACTACCTGCGGTGCGGAACGTGAACGCATTTTCTCAATATGTTCACTCACATTTATTTGCGTATATCGGAAAATTGTTGTACCTTTGCACTCGCAAACGTAAACAACACCACAATGACACTCTTAGAAGCCATCCAAGCCCGCCACTCCGTGCGGCAGTACATAGACAAACCGATAGAAGCGGACAAACTGCAATCATTACGTGATATTATCGACCTCTGCAACCGCGAAGGCGGTACACATCTGCAACTAATAACAGACGAGCCGCTTGCTTTTGCTAAAAGCAACGCCCCTATGTATGGTAAGTTTACGAATGTGCGCAATTACATTGCTGTCGTCGCATCCAAAGGCAACGAAGGAAGCGAACTCGCGGGCTATTATGGAGAAAGGGTAGTGCTCCATGCGCAAACGCTCGGACTAAATACCTGTTGGGTAGGCTTAACTTTCAAGAATATCAAGACAGCTTACACTATCGCACCCGGCGAAGAACTGAAAGCGGTCATCTCATTAGGATACGGAGCAACGCAAGGCGTGCAACACCCGCAAAAGAAATCTATCGAGGACGTAACGATTAACAAAACGAACCAACCGCTACCGGAATGGTTCGTCAATGGAGTCGAAGCGGCACTCTTGGCTCCCACCGCTGTTAACCAACAGAAGTTCACCTTTATTCTCAACGCTGACCTAAGCGTACATGCCCAAACGAAATTCTCACTCATAGGCTACACTCATCTTGATCTCGGTATCGTCAAGTATCATTTTGAACTTGCCTCTGGTCATAAGCTATAACTCCATACCCGCGCAACCTATAATCCACTAACCCTTCAACCATCTAACCCTTATTACTCTCGCGCGCCCTGCGGTCGCTCGAAAAAAAGAAAGACCTATAGACCTTTTTTGAGAGAGACCATATCTTTTCTACCCCGTTAGGAATAACCTGCGTTTGCCTCCCCGTGTCTGCCTCATCGGTGGCGGAGTGGCGCTATGGGGTGCGGTGTGCGCCATGCGGGGTGTGGGCTGTGCGCGCCTGCGGCGCGCGGGCGCGGGAGAGAGAGCGGAGAGCAGCGGAGCGGGCAGAGGCGGGAGACAGCGGAGCGGAGAGGGGCGAGGGCAGCGGAGAGAGAGACAGCAGAGACACAGCATCGCCGATGGTACTGCATGATTGTGGGAGAGTAGGTAACCGCCACTTTCAGAGCTCCAAGCATTTGCTTGGGGCTCTTTGTTTGTATAGCATGTCCGGCGATGCAAGCGGTAAGCCGACCACCGGAGCGTCCTTCCATTGAATTGGAAGGAGCGGCCTCCGCCTAGGATAGCTCGCTCCATTTCATTCCGCGAAAATTTTATTTTGGGAAAGAAAAAATCGTTTTTATTTCTCCTTTCTCTTCGTTTGTTAGTCCAGTATCGTATGCCGTTATTTTCTTTGTTCCTGCTTGTAGTGTGTGGGCTTGCGGTGTAGGCAGATTACCGCGTCGCCGTCCTCTCTCCACGTGAGGACGTTTATTAGCGCGTGTCGCCCTTTGTCTTTGTGATATGTTTTTGCGCAAGGACACAAACTTTCTTCACTTTGCTTACAAAACGATGAATTTTGACAGATTTCTGCCCGAAAACTTGCGTATGTGTAAAAAAAGCAGTATCTTTGCACAAAATTACACTTTTTTGACGTTGCTTATAACCAAAGTATGGCATGAACCCTAAAGAAGATAACGGCATTTTACAAGAGATCACTCCGTTAGGAGAGCATGATTTTATGTTTGTGGCAGACAGGCATAAGACCGGGTATGACTTCCCGTTACACAAGCATGATCTTTTTGAATTAAATTTTATAGAGAACGCGCGCGGGTGCAGGCGGATAGTAGGCGACAACGAAGAGTTGACAGATGATATTGACTTGGTGCTAATCTCCTCACCTCAGTTGGAACATCAATGGGCACAAGGAGAATGCAATAGTAAGGACATTCATGAGATCACCGTACAGTTCTATTTGGATTTCCGCACGGGGATTTTCGAGACGAATCCGTTTGCCTCTATCAAGACTATGTTTGAGCGGGCGCAGATGGGACTGGCGTTCCCAAAATCGGCAATTATGCAGGTATATCCACGTCTGACCAAATTGAGCAGTTTGGAGGGCTTCTGGGCTGTAAATGAGTTGTTTACAATCCTGTATGAATTATCCACTTGTACGGAGGCGCGCACCTTGGCTTCCTCTTCTTTTGCCAAAGTGGCGGAGAGCAGCGAGAGCCGCCGTGTGCGTAAAGTGGAGACGTATATCCGTGCGCATTATGCGGAGGAACTACGGCTGGAACAACTCAGTGAAATGGTAGTGATGTCTCCGTCAGCTTTCTCACGTTTCTTCAAACAGCGGACGGGTAAGACGTTGGCGGAGTTCATTGTGGATATTCGTCTTGGACACGCGGCGCGGATGTTGATAGATACGATTGCGCCGGTGAGCGAAGTGGCGTATGTCTGCGGGTTTAACACACTCAGTAATTTCAACCGTCTTTTCCGAAATCGTAAGGGGTGTTCACCATCGGAGTTTCGCGAGCGGTATGTCAAAAAAAAGGTGATTATTTAGCAAAGTGTCAGTGTCTGCAAAAATTGTGTCAGTAGGTTCGCAAAAATTATAGTAATTTTGCACCCGAAAACACTAATTACTATGAGACACGGATCTTTTCTATTAAGTTTTTTGCTTCTGATGGCGGGTTGTACGCAGGCACAAGAGCCTGAGGTTCAGCCGGTTTCGGCATACGTGTTATGTAATAAGAACGCTACACCGGAGGTGCAGCGGCTGTGGGCGGTGCTCTGCTCCGAATATGGCAAACGTGCGATGAGTGGCGTGGTGGCGAATGTGGACTGGAACACGCGTGAGACCGAGAATGTCTATCAATGGACCGGTAAGTATCCGGCGCTTAATGTGTTCGATTTCATCAATATTCACGCTTCCAAAGATGTAAATAAAAGCGGATGGCTCGATTACAGTGACCTTACGCCTGTTACCGACTGGTACAATGCCGGTGGGGTGGTAGGCTGTATGTGGCATTGGCAGGTACCGGCGAACAACGGTACGAACATGACTTGCTCGCCGGGTTCGCAGCCGGGCGAAACTTCTTTTGATCCGGAGAAAGTGAGCGATCCCTCTTCCGCCGAATACAAGCGTATGATTCACGACATTGATCAGGTAGCCGGTTATTTGAAGAAGATGCAGAAACGCGGCATTCCTGTTATATGGCGTCCGCTTCACGAGGCGGCAGGCAACTCTACGGAGTTCAGCGGTGGTGGCGCATGGTTCTGGTGGGGAGCCAAAGGCCCTGAGGCGTACAAAGCCCTCTGGCGTTTCCTATACGACCGAATGGTCAATTATCATAAACTCAACAACCTCATCTGGGTCTGGAATTCGCAGATGAACGACCGGGATTGGTATCCGGGTGACGATGTAGTGGACGTGGTCGGTCGCGATAACTACTACGCGCTTCAATACCCGCTCGCCAAGGAGTTTAAGCAGCTGCAAGCAGAGTATCCAAACAAACTCATCACTCTCGCCGAATGCGGCAGCGGCGACGAAGTGGATATGTCGATGTGGTCTGCTATATGGGGAGAAGGCAGCCGCTGGAGCTGGTTCATGACCTGGTATGACTATGACTATAACGCCGGCACCTCCGATGAGCACCGCTTCGCCGGAGAGGCGTGGTGGAAAGACGCGTTCAACACCGGCCTAGTCATCGACCGCGAGGAAATGAAAAGACTATTAAAACAATGAGAAAAAATATACTACACTTTTTAATCCTTTTCGCCCTCTCCTTGGGAGAGGGATGGGGAGAGGTTTCCGCCATTGAGCGCACCATCCTTCTCGGACCGAAGACGATCGGCAAGGCGTGGAAAGATAATATCCTTATCGAACCACGCCATTTCGCTTCTGCCAAAGCCGGCGATGTGCTCACCGTCTATAACGATAACGCAAAGGGCATGGCGCAGGCGGCGTTCCAGCACCCCAAAACTTGGCAGGGTGTGGCACCCGAATACGGCTGTTTCGGTTTTGCCGGTCCTTTCCGCATGACGCTCTCTGACTCCATATTAAATATCGCGCGCACGTACGGGATTATCCTTGGCGGTCACGACTACCGCATCTTGCGGGTCACTCTCTCCGAGGCTTCGGACTATGAAGAGACGATAGTCTGGTCCGGTCCGGCGGTGACGATGAAAGCCGACTGGTCTGCCTCGGCGGAGATCCCCGGACGATGTTTCGAGAGTCTGCAAGAAGGGGACGGCTTGCGCCTTCATGTCAGCAAGGTTCAAGAGGGGGCAGCTGCCAAACTGATGGATTTTACATGGAATGCCCTCGCTCCGTCTGTAGATGGCATGCCGGTGGGAGAAGACGGAGTCACGTGGTTTATTTATGACCGGGCACCGCTGTTGAAACTGCAACTGGCGGGCTACGGTTCGCAGACTGCTATGCGTGTGGGAGGCAAAGGTTACCGGCTGGAGAAGATCGGTATTGTCCGCCAGACGGGTGAGGTGAGCGAAGATCTCACGGATGTTCAGCGCGCACCGCGTGAATACCAATTGCAGCCCGGCGAACTCTTCCGCGGAGAGAAAGCCTTCCCAACCGACTGGAGCGGAAACCTGTCCCTGACTGCTGCACCGTTCCAGCAGAGCACGGAGAACGATGTGCTCGTTATTTCCTACACATTGGACCAAACCGCAGTGGCATCCGGCACTAAGGCGCAACTGTCCATCCGCAACTCACGTTGGCAGGAGATAACCGGTGCCTTAGAACCTGTCTGGTATCCGTTAGACGGAACCGATGTTGTCTATATGTTTGACCCCGTGGCGCTGGATCAGGTCAAGACCCGCGGACTCATCCTCACCGGAGTGGGATTCACGCTTACCAAAATAGAACTAATATCTGCTCAATAATATGAAAAACAGATTCTTAACCTTTGTACTTTGTACGTTGTCTCTTTGTGCATTTTCCCAGACGACGGTCACCGGTTTGGTCATGGACGGGACGAACAATGAGACAGCCATCGGAGCATCTATCATTGTGCCGGGTACAACAATAGGTACGGTCACTGATCTTGACGGTCGTTTCTCACTTGAAGTGCCGGATGATAAGTTCATTCTTCAAATCTCCATGATAGGTTATAAGACCCAAGTGGTGAATATCAAAGGTAAGACCTCGGTGGAAGTGACGCTTGTGGAGGATGCCCAACTGATGGACGAAGTGGTGGTCATCGGGTATGGTACGATGAAGAAACGCGACCTCTCCGGTGCGGTCAGCCAAATCAAATCAGAGGAACTGCTATCCGGCGCACAGACAAATGCGGCGATGGGTATTCAGGGAAAGATTGCCGGAGTGGATGTCAAGCAATCCGACGGAGCACCTGGTTCGGGAGTTAGCATTACCGTGCGCGGTGCCAACTCGTTTACAACCTCCTCGCAACCCCTCTATATAGTGGACGGAGTACCTTTCGGCACCGATCCTAATAACATGCCTTCCTCTGATGCCAATGATGGAGTGAGCCAGACCCAAAACCCTCTTTCAATGATTAATCCCAACGACATTGAGAAAATTGAGGTGCTCAAGGACGCTTCTGCAACAGCTATCTATGGTTCGCGCGGTGCCAATGGTGTGGTCATTATTACGACCCGAAAAGGAAAAGAAGGTAAACCGAAAGTGGAGGTGGGATTGCGGGTAGGCATACAGCAAGTGATGAAAACAATCCCCGTGCTGGATCCATATACCTATGCCCTTTATCGGAATGAGCAGGCGTATAACGCACGAACCTATATGGGGAAACCAGATCAGCACGATTTTCAACGAGGTATCTGGAATGGAAACGAGTATGAACCATCTCCCGAGGATTATCTTAACCCTCGGGTGGTCACAAACCCCGAGACAGGAGCGCTTTCCGAGATTGCCGTTGCCGATTGGCAAAAACAGATATTCCGTACCGGGGTGGAGCAGGAGTATTTCGCTTCTGTCTCCGGAGGTACGGATAAAGGCTACTATTCTTTTTCCGGCTCCTACACCAACCAGCAGGGTATAGTCAAGAACTCCGGCTATGAGAAATTCGGGCTCTCTATTAACACCGCTTGGCACATCACAAAATGGCTTGAGGTCGGAACATCACAGCATTTCTCATTGGCTACTTCGGATTTCCAGAAAACCAATTCAGAGAGCCAGAATATCATCCGCTCGGCATTGCTCTTTCCGCCTACCTATGGCGTACATACTGCCACAGAGCAGCTCGATGAACTCAACTGGCTGGCGGCGAACCCGCAGTATTATGTCTCGGATACCAAAGACCGCCTCAAGCAGATGTCATGGTTCTCGTCTTCCTTTTTGGAGTTTAAGATTCAACCATGGCTCAAACTTCGCCAAAATATCGGTCTGGGTTATAACGATGGTCATCGCGGGACCTACTATAATCGCCATACCTATGAAGGGCGCTCGCCTATTAATGGCAAGGCGGGTAAGGCTTCCAATATATGGAAAAGCCTCGCTTTGGAGACCCTCCTTATGTTTGACCATAAGTTCAATGAGAATCACGCTATTAATGCTGTCCTTGGTGTGACATTTGAGCGCGGTGAGGGAACTAATGAGTCGATGTCTGCTTCCAATTTCCCCAATGACCTTACCAAGGATGCCAATATGGACATGGCAGTGGACAGAGCCGTGGTACGCAGTAGCGAGACCAAGCAATCGCTCGAGTCCTTTCTCGCTCGTGTCAACTACACCCTCATGGGACGCTACCTCTTCACGGCTTCTGCACGTGTGGACGGCTCCTCCTCTTTTGCTGCCAAAAATAAATGGGCGCCGTTCTTCTCCGGAGCTTTTGCATGGAGAATGATTGACGAGGTATGGATGCAAGACCAGGAGGTCCTCTCTAACTGGAAATGGCGTGTCTCATTCGGTGAGACAGGAAACCAGGGCATCGGCGCATATAGGACGCTCACCGTCCTTACTGCCGCCAACTACCCCTATGCCGGCGCGTTGGAGTCTGGTGTCGCTACCATCGACTGGAGAGGACCCGCCAACACCAACCTCCGATGGGAAACGACTGACCAAGCGGATGTTGGTCTGGATATAGGATTTATCAATAACCGCATTAACCTCACCGTCGATTATTATTGGAAAAAAACCCGCGACCTGCTCCAGAATATTACTATACCGTCTTCTTCCGGTTATAGCCAGATGATGGTGAACTCAGGTCATGTCATCAACCAGGGCGTGGAGATTACCCTCGGGGCGCAACTGATTGACAAAAGCGACTGGAAATGGCATATTGATGTCAATTTCTCGTTGAACCGTAACCGAATCGGCGGGCTCTCTGGAGACCAATACGCCACTGCCCTTTGGTCCAAAGCTGATCAAGTATTCCTACAACGCAACGGATGTCCTATTGGAACACTATACGGGTATGAGGAAGACGGATTCTATAACTCCATCGACGAAGTGCGCCTCAATAAGGCATATGCCGAACTATCCGACGCCGATGCGCTCCGCTATGTTGGTGAGATTCGGTACAAGGACCGTAACGGCGACGGATATGTCACAACGGATGATAGAACCATTATTGGTAATACCAATCCCGATTTCACAGGTTCGCTCTCTTCTATAGTCTCTTGGAAAGGGCTCTCGCTCTCCTTTATGCTCACTGGCTCTTACGGAAATGATATCCTCAACTATAATCTTCAAGACATCAAACTTGAGAATCAGGGAAATATCACACGCGCAGCCTACGACACACGATGGACGGAGGAACGTGTAAACTCCGGAGCTACCATCCTTTGGCCCAAAGCTACGGATGATTATTATAGAAACTGGCTCCCCTCTACACGTTGGGTTGAGGACGGATCTTTCCTCAAAATGAAATACCTCACGCTTGCTTACCAATGGGATAAACCGGCGCCTTGGCTTGAGAAAATCAACTTCACTTTCACGGCAAACAACCTCTTCACGCTTACCCGTTATTCATGGTACGACCCGGAGGTTAATGCCGCAGGTACCAATGCCGCTTGCCCCGGGGTGGACTCTTATTCATACCCCTCAGCACGCACCTATTCACTCGGTATTAACTTTACCTTCTAATGAAAGGAGAAATTATCATGAGAAAGAATATATCTAATAGACTTTTTATTATCGGTCTTATAGCGTTAGCGGTCAGCACATTCACGCTCCCTTCCTGCTCGTGGATTGAGGAAGACACCGCTTCCCTCGTCACCGACAAAGCCATCGGAGACAGCGAAGAAGCATGCGCACAATGGGTTACCGGTGTCTACTCCAAATGGATATACGACATTTTCTGCTGGGGTTATTTCCCCAGAGTACTGGAGTTTGATGCCGATTATATATCCGGACCGGCGTGGGCATTCGGGAAGTTCGGTGTCGGCAATTTCCAGGGCGAAAGCGATGTCACCGACGCGCTCTGGAAAGGTTGCTACGGACTAATTGGACGAGCTAACGAAGCTGAACGACAAATTGCTGCAATGAAGAATATTACTGAAGCGCAGAAAAACAATGCCCTTGGCGAACTGCGCTTCCATAAGGCTTTCGCCTATTTCCTCCTCGTCCGTGCTTACGGCGAGATCCCTATTCAACCCGAAACCGAGAATTTCGACCGCAACCAACCACGCAAACCGGTTACTGACGTCTTCAATCACATTATCTCCCTGCTCGAACCTGCTACACGCATGCTCTATAAGAACACCGACCCGGACTATAAACCCGGACACGTGTCCGCAGGATCCGCGGCAGGACTACTCGCCAAAGTCTATGCTACCGAAGCTTCGTACGCCATGCCTGCAGGAACGGAACTGGTCGTGCGTACCGGTACGGCATACGACTTCTCTTCTGGCACTAAATCATATGCTCCCCTCCAAACGCATTCGTTCTTCAAACAGACCGTTTCCGGATATGAGTCATTGGATCCCCTGCAACTATACCAACAGGCTGCCGATTGGGCGGAAGAACTCCTTTCCGGTACATATGGCGATTATGCCCTCCTAAACTACGACCAACTTTGGAAGAAAGCAAATGCTACTGCCTCCGAGTTCCTCTTCTCTATCGGCACTGTCTCAGGAGATGCCACTTATAAAATCACCGTACACTCTTGGTACGAAGGATACACCATGCCTGAGAACACCGATTTTATACAGTCGGGACAATGGGTCGGATGTACGCGTCATTGGTATGACCTATTTGACCATGACGACTATCGCATCACACAAGGGGTAAAACACCGCTGGCGAGTTACATACCAAAGAGAAGATAACTCCGGCTTCTACTACCCTTATACACCCGAGTACCAACAGATGGCAGAGGTGGAGCATTCCGGCATCTATGCCGACGGGGTCAATTACCGCTATTCAATGTCCGACGAGTGTCTCGCGTTCACTACCAAATATGCTGATGTCTCTAACCCTTCTACCGACCTCGCTGACGCCAACTGGCCTTTCCTACGACTCGCCGATGTCATCCTCATATATGCTGAAGCGCTCAACGAACTGGATAAACCCGGAGATGCTCTTCTGCAACTCAACAAAGTGCGGGAACGTTCCAATGCTCTCCGTGCTTCCATGGGAGGAGACAAACCTCTCGCTACCAAAGAAGCCCGACGAGCTGCTATCTTAGAGGAACGAGCCAAAGAACTTGCATGCGAAGCCGACAGACGATGGGACCTTATCCGATGGGGCATCTACCTCGATGCCATGAATGCGGTGGGTATGGATGATTGCGATGTATCCAAAACACGAACCTCTCGTAACCTCCTCTTCCCCATTCCCGTACAGGAACTTAATACCAACTCTGCTATCAACGCCAACAACCCCGGATGGCAATAATCTATGTTAAAAATAAAAAAACTATTATGAAAAAATTCTTTACTTTCTTCGCAGCCCTTGCTGCCACCCTCTCCCTCTCCGCAGCGGAGACTACACTATGGGAATCAACCTACACCGACGGCGTGGAAATCAACAGCGAGACCGTCGCTTCTTTCAACCAGGGCGACATTCTCCGTATCTATCTCTCTGTGCCCGAGTCCGGCGCAAACTTCAAAATCTGCTACAAAGGTGCGCCTGACTGGTCGGAGACTACGATCCCTTCGCTCGACTCCCAGTGGCCATGGGTCAACGGTGGCGAAGACCATTTCGACCTGACCTTCACGCAAGAAGACATTACAGCTTTCTCGGGAAAGAATATCTACATCTATCAGGGTGACAACAGCCTCATCAGCAAAGTCACATTGGTAACCGAAGACCAAGACCCCGAACCGCAAGACCCGGAGCCCCAACCGACTGACCGCGTAGTGGAAACACTCTGGGAAGGTACACAAGTGCTGGGTGCAGAGGGAAATGACGGCTTCGGCATTGAAGCTGCCAAACTGCAAAACTTGGCGCTCAACGACTCTATCGCAATCACCATTACCGATCTCACCGACTCCTATTGCCAAATCAATATCGCCGCTAACGATCCATGGACTGCTATTCCCGGTACGAACTGGGAGTCGCTAACTGCAGCAGGCACTTATCGTTATGCCGTGGCTGATGCGGACCTCGTAGCTAATATCAAAACTTCCGGTCTGACCATCCAAGGCAAACTCTGTACCGTGACCAAACTGCAACTCCTGCCTTACCAAGAACCGGGCGATGAACCCGAACCACAACCGGAACCCGAGACTCCTGCTGAATACGCATTTACGAATGTCTGGACTGGCGATTTCGCTATCTCATGGAACGCGGAGGAATACCCGGGTGAACAATTCGATACCTACAATGTGCAACAGGATATGTTGGCTGGGCTTGCCAAAGACGACAGTATCAAAATCTACTATGCAGATGCTATCGAAAACGCACAGTTCGCCCTCACATACAAAGCCGGAGATAACTGGGACTGGACTGACCTTGCTGTTACTAGCCATGACTCCTTCTTCGCCTACAAGGTCGCTTCCAACGAAATCGCACAGGATATCGCGGACCATGGTCTAGTCATCCGCGGACAAGGCTATCACCTCACATCTATCGTCATCGGCAAACCGAAAAGCGGTACTACTGCCATAGAGGATGTGCAACATCACTATGTGAGCAGTAACAAAGTACTCCGCAATGGACAACTCTATATCCTCCGCGACGGTAAGATATTCAACGCCCTCGGACAAATGATTGAGTCCTATTAGTTCCCTCTCATTTCCCTGTCGTTTGGCTTTTGTTTTGCTGTTTTCCTGCTGTCAAACACGTAAACGAGACGAAAAAAAGACGGCAAAAAGACGGCAAAAGGACGAAAACAAGACGTAATCGACACGTAATCGGAAGACGACATCGGGAGGGAATCGCTATAAAACAATAACTAATTAATTAAATCGATACAATTATGAGAAAATTATTTAGTATTTTAGCCGTGGCACTCCTCGCCCTCTCCGCCCACGCCACGGTAGTAACGCAGGACTTAGAGTTCTCTCGATTCTCCAAGTACGGAGAGGGAGAGGAGGCTACCGTTTCTGATGGAACTATCACTGCTACTGTAGCGTGGAAAGGTGCTCAATATTGGTTCGGAGAAGGCGAATATGCTTTTGATGCTTCTGAATACGAAGCTTTGGTACTGGAGTTGGCAAGCACAAGCACAGTAGGTGTAAACTATACCATCGATTATGCGGATGGAACTGCAAGTAATGATATTACTATTGATGCCGGTAATACAAGTGCACAATTACCACTTAAAAGTAACAAAATAAAGAACATTGTTATCAAATTAGCAGGTGCAGGTTCTGCCACGCTCAGCAGTTTGTATTTCAAAGGGTATGCCGGTAAAGTATCGGAAGAGGCGGTAGGGTTTGACCAATGCCCCAACAACGGAAATCTTGGTATAGGTAATGATGCTTGGAAATACAGTGTTCAAGCGTATAGTGGACGCTTCAGCAGTTTGGGGATTCAAGTGGACGATAAACTGGTGATTAAATACGAGCTCAGCGGAAGTGCTGATGGTGATCAGTTCCGTATCTTTGCTTGTGCTGATGCTGATAATGAATTTAATTTCGCATCCGAGAATGGCTCTTGCGTTACTCCTGAAGCTGGTACAACATCAATCGCTTTCCCTTTAAATAGTGCTGATTTGACACTCTTAACATCGAAAGGTATTAAGATTGATGGTAAAAACATGACCATTACCGGTATCAGCGTATTGAAACACGCCGTTCTTTGGACTGGTTCGCAAGCAATAGGGAATTGGTCTAATACTTTCGACATACCCTCTTCTAAACTGTCTGACTTACAAGTAGGTAATATCCTCTGTCTCCGTGTTTCCGAGATTGGCACAACAGACGCTCCACGTGTGACTTTGGCTTACGGAGATAGTTGGACTATTTTTAACCCTACCGTAGAGTATTATTTCCAGAGTGGCGATGAGGCTCCGATGGTAGTTGAATTCCCTGTTACTTACAAGATGAAGCAACAATTAGACGGTAACAAGCTTGTCATTCGCGGTGTGAATTACACGGTAACAGACATCTTCATCAAAGAGGGCACACCGACCAACACCGTTGCTGGCTACCTCAATGTAACCGATGCAGGTATGGCTACGCTCGTCTTACCGTTTGATGTACCGACTCTCCCGACAGGCGTGCAGGCATACAAGCTCACTAACAACGGCGATGCCACGATCTGGGCTACTGAGGTGGATGCACTAGAAGCAGACAAACCCGTGCTTATCGTCGCTGCCGAAGGCGAGTATGAGTTCGTCAGCGAGGAAGGAACTTCGGATGACATCTCTTCCAAAACAGCCACCTATACCAATGGCGCACTCGTCGGAACCTATACCAAAATTGACCAATTGGCTGAGCAAACAAGCGGTGCATATAATTACGTGTTGAATAACGGGGCGAACGGTGTGGCTTTCTACCAAGTACAGGATGCCTCTTGCTCCGTGGATCCATACCGTGCGTACCTCAGCTGCGGCTATAATGCTTCGGCTGCCGGACCGACTCCAGCTCCGATGCGTATCGTCTTCCATAAAGATGGCACTACCGGCGTAGAGAATGCCGAATCCGCCAAGATGGACGGATCTACCAAGTTCATCCGTGACGGACAACTTATTATCCTCCGCAACGGCGTTGAATATAATGCCAACGGCGCATTGGTAAAATAAGCTAATCTGTAAATGTATAAATGCTATGAAGATGTATAAGAAACCAGAAACGGAAACTATTTCCGTACAAACAACAACCTCTTTATTAAGTGGCTCACAGACTGTCAGGTTTGGTACCGGAAAAGGAACTGGTCCGGCATTATAAATTTTAATACCGGATTTCCTATGAAACGAACAAATAAATATCTCTTGCTCTTGTGCGCCTGCCTTTGGGTGGGCGTGCAGTTGCACGCTATAGAGTTGTTACCCACCTTTGGTGACATCGACCATATCCATCTTCCGGCGCTCCTTGTGGAGCACGCCGACGGCGACCAGAGTCTGCAACTGAGACCGCAGGACACAACCTACATCGACAATTCGCAATATGCGGAAATGGTAATCAAAACGAAAGACCTTGTGCAGCCGTTCTATGTGACCATTCATGTACGGCAATGGAAGGCGGTGGAGATGACCGAGACATGGTACGATATTTCCCACACGGAGAAGAGACCTGTGCGCTTGCAGCGGTACGACAGCGGTTATCTGCCTATCGAGGGAGACAACCCGCACTTGCTGCATATTCACGGTAACTGGGCGGCGGAAGGTGTGCCTACCGTGGAGCCTCTCACGCGCGGCGTGAAATCTATCCGTAACTCCGATGGCGCACGTAATGCGCACCTTGACGCACCCGAAGTAATGATTGCGTTGGACGGCGTACCCCAAGAGAACTACGGACGCGTGCTCGGTGCGGCACTCTGCTGGTCCGGTAACTTCGAGATACGTATTGCCGCTACCGACGAGAAAGGTTTTCATTTCTATGCCGGTATTGACCCTATGGCGTCCGAGTATGTGCTGGAACCGAAACAAGTGTTCTCTACGCCTCATTTGGCTTATACATGGTCGAACGAAGGCATGGGCGGCGTCAGCCGCGCTTTCCACCGTTGGGCACGCACTTGCGGCATGCTTCATAACGGCAATGCCACCCGCGACATCCTCCTCAATTCCTGGGAAGGTATCTATTTTGACATCACCGAGGAGCGTATCCTCGCTATGATGAACGACATCGCCGCTTTCGGCGGTGAACTCTTCGTTATGGACGATGGATGGTTCGGAGGCAAGTACCAGCGCAACTCCGACGATGCGGCGCTTGGCGACTGGGTGGTCGATACCCGCAAACTGCCCAATGGACTGAACGCCCTCACCAATGCCGCCAAAGAGCGGCATATCAAATTCGGTATATGGATCGAACCCGAAGCTACAAACACCCTGTCCGAACTCTATGAACAACACCCTGACTGGGTGCTACAGGAGCGAGGACGTGAACTCAAACTCGGACGAGGCGGCACCCAATTGGTGTTGGATATGACAAACCCAAAGGTACAGGATTGTGTTTTTTATATCGTGGATGACTTACTCACTAAACATCCCGAAATCTCCTACATCAAATGGGATGCCAACGCCTCTGTCCAGAACTGCGGTTCCACCTACCTGCAGCGAGACAAACAGTCCAACCTCTATGTGGACTACCATTTGGGGCTGGTCAAGACGCTCGAACGCATCCGCGCCAAGTACCCGAACGTGGTCATCCAGAACTGCGCCTCCGGCGGCGGACGCGCTAACTATGGTCTCATGCCGTATTTCGACGAGTTCTGGGTGTCGGACAACAACGACGCCCTCCAACGCGTCTATATCCAATGGGGCACCTCGTATTTCTTCCCCTCCAACGCCATGGCGCAGCACATAGGCGGCAGTCCCTACCTCATGACCGGACGCACGACACCGATTAAGTTCCGTTGTGATGTGGCGATGTCAGGGCGTCTGGGTATGGAACTCCAGCCGGCGCACATGACCGATGAGGAACGCGCTCAGTGTACCATCGCTTTTGCCGACTATAAAGAGATGCGCGAACTCATCCAACTCGGCAATCTTTACCGTCTGGTATCTCCGTATCAACCCGTACCGGTAGTGGAACGACAGCAGGTGGCTTCCCTCATGTACGTCTCGGATACCAAAGACCACGCCGTTCTCTTCGCCTACGGACTATCATCCTTCATGAAGCAGGCAAGCCGCCGCATCCGTCTGGCAGGTCTCGATCCCGACCGCACTTATACGCTCCATGAGAAGAACATCCGCGTAGCGTACCACCATGACCGAAACGCTTGGGGAGAAGGCGAACCCTGCGAGTTAGACGGCAAGTCCTTCACCGGCGCCTACCTCATGTCTGTCGGACTGGACATACCCCTCTCTACGGAATATAACATCGATTACCCCTCCCGATTCTTTGAGTTGAAATGAGACCCTTATTTTCCTTCATACATAAATCGTACATCGTACTTCTGTCCCTCGTCCTTCTCACGGCTTGTCAGCCGACCAAACCGCGAGTTCTCTTTGGTCACCAGGATGATGTGGTTTATGGCTCCGGCTGGCAGCGCCTCGCGGACAGCACCTATGCCGATACCCGTTCCTGCATACATGACCTCACCGGTCAATGGCCTGACCTCATCGGTTTTGATATAGGCGGTATCGAACTGAACCACTCCCGCAACCTCGACTCGGTGCCGTTCTCCCGTATGTTAGAGGAGTGTGCCCGTCAGTTCGAGCGCGGCGGTAAAGTGACGCTCTCTTGGCACGCCCGCAACCCCCTTACGGGCGGTAACTCGTGGGACACCACACCCTGCCTTGCGCAGATTGTCAATCCCGATACCGATGTGCATGACACCATGCAGGTATGGATAGAACGTGCTGCGGCTTTCGTGGCACAGATAGCTGCCCTGCAAAAGCAGCCTGACCAACTCATCGTGCGTCTCTGGCATGAGCAGTCCGGCAACTGGTTCTGGTGGGGACGCGAAGCCGGCTCGGCGGACGACTATATCGCCCTCTGGCAATGGACACGCAATTATATGAATCTCGTCGGAGTGAAGGCTCTTTACGCCTATTCTCCCGATAAACTGACGCTCTATGAAGATACGCCCGAAGGGGCATACCGCGAGACCGCAGAGTGGTACCCGGGCAACGAATATGTGGACATCATCGGCACCGACTGCTACCACCACGGCGGAGCCGAAGGCACAGAGGACTATCTCTATCGTGCCCACCGCCAGTTAGACGCTGCGGCAAGAATGGCAAAAGAGCACGGCAAACGCTTCGCTTTTACAGAGACCGGCTGCGAGGCTATCCGCTGTCCTAATTGGTACACCGCTGTGCTTCTGCCGCTCCTGCGTGAATACCCGAACATCGAACACGTCCTCGTCTGGCGCAACGCCTGGGATATTCCTACCCATTACTTCCTCCCGCAGCCCAACACCGCCGAGGCGGAAGATTTCAAGGCTTTTATGAACCAACTGTAAATCGTACATCGCACATCTGTAAATCGAAAATAATACTTATGTCTTATAAAGATAAAATACAAACTCTCCGTGCCGCCCACGAAGCACTCCTTACTCGTCCCAATGAGCCGATGGCGGAAAATGGGCTTTCAACTTTAGGGCTCCGCCCGGACTTTCGACTTTCGACGGGTATTTATACCAAATACAAATATCCGATTCTCACGGCGGAGCACACGCCGCTGGAATGGCGTTATGATTTCAACGAGCAAGACAACCCCTTCCTGATGCAGCGCATCATGATGAACGCGGTGCTCAATGCGGGAGCCATCCTCTTTGAAGGCAAATACACCGTCGTGGCGCGGGTCGAAGGAGCCGACCGCAAATCCTTCTTCGCCGTAGCCCAGTCGCCCAATGGGATCGACAACTGGCGCTTCTGGCCGGAACCCGTCACCATGCCCGATGGCAACAATGCCCCGGCTACCAACGTCTATGACATGCGGCTCACGCGTCATGAGGACGGCTATATTTACGGTATCTTCTGCGTCGAGCGTCATGATGAGACCAAACCTTTCGACACCTCCGCAGCTACGGCTGCCGCAGGCATTGCCCGCACAAAAGACCTTATTCACTGGGAGCGGTTGGATGACCTCAAGTCCCTCTGTCAGCAACGCAATGTCGTCCTCCATCCTGAGTTCATTGACGGGCAATATGCCCTCTACACCCGTCCGCAAGACGGCTTTATCGAGACCGGCAAAGGCGGAGGCATAGGCTGGACGCTCACACCCGATATCACGCATGCTGAGGTGCGCAACGAACGCATCATCTACCCACGCGCTTATCATACTGTCTATGAAGTTAAGAACGGTGAAGGCCCCGCACCCATTAAGACCGCCAAAGGCTGGCTCCACCTCGCCCACGGCGTGCGCGCCACCGCTTCCGGGCTCCGTTATGTGCTCTATATGTATATGACCGCCCTTGATGACCCCACACGTGTCATTGCCCGACCAGGTGGATGGTTCCTTGTGCCCGAAGGATACGAGTATATTGGCGATGTCATGAACGTCGCCTTCTCCAATGGCTGGATAGAGCGCGACGGTAAGGTGTTTATCTACTACGCCTCCGCGGACACGCGGCTGCATGTGGCTACTACCACCGTAGAGCAACTCCTCGACTACTGCCTCAATACCCCGGAGGATGGCTTGACGACCTCTGCTTCCGTCCAGACTATCAAAGCCCTCGTTGCAAAAAATGCAAAAATAAGTTAATGAGAAAATGCGAAAATGAGTAAATTGTTACGCCATATCGGTTATGGCTTCGGCGATATGTCCTCGTCGATGTTCTGGAAGGTTTTTTCCTATTACCTGCCGTTCTTCTACAGTAACATCTTCGGGCTCTCGCTCAAGGATGCAGGAATCATCCTCCTTGTCACGCGTATCTGGGACGCAGTCTCCGATCCGATGATGGGGATTATAGCCGATCGTACGCAGACGCGGTGGGGCAAGTACAGACCTTATCTGCTTTTTGTGGCGCCGCTTTTCTCTATCGCAGGCATCTTGCTCTTTACTACCCCTGATTGGGGGTACACCGCCAAACTTGTCTGGGCGTACGCCACCTATATCCTGATGATGACCGTTTATACGGGTATCAACGTGCCCTATGGAGCAATGCTGGGGGTGATGACTGCCGACTCGCAGGAAAAAACGGTCTATTCGTCCTTCCGCATGTTCTTTGCCTATGGCGGTTCGTTCCTCGCCCTCTTTCTATGGGAACCTCTCTGCAACGCCCTCGGTGGCTATAACACACCGCAGGGCTGGTTCTGGGCGATGGTAGTCATTGCGGCTGCCTGCTTCGTGCTCTTTATCTGCTGTTTCCTGCTGACGAAAGAGGAACTGAAAACAGTCTCTACCGTATCTATCGGTTCGGATTTCAAGGCACTATTGAGCAACAAACCCTGGTGGATACTCATTGGTGCTGCCCTTTGCTTTAATCTCTTCTGCACCGTCCGCGGTGCTACGGTAGCGTACTATTTCGCCGACATCATACCTGCCGGAGCGCAACTGGCTATCGGTCGATGGTCGTTCTTGTTTTATGCCGGCTTGTTCCTTGCTATAGGCGAGGTCTCTAATATGATAGGTGTTGCACTCTGTGTGCCTTTGGCGGCGCGGTGGGGTAAGAAAACAACCTTTATTGCTGTCAATATCGCATTGTGTGTACTCTCGGTGTTGTTCTTCTTTATTCCTGTCTCGCAGACCGGCTTCTGGCTCATGCTCCTCGCTCAGGTGCTTATCTCTATGCTCACGGGCGTGATGTCTCCTCTGGTATGGTCGATGTACGCCGATGTGTCCGACTATGCCGAGCAGAAATACAAAACAGCCTCCACCGGTCTCATCTTCTCCTCCTCTTCCATGGCGCAGAAGTTCGGCGGTGCGATCGGCGGTTCGGCTGCCCTGTGGCTTCTTGCCGCTTGCGGATATATTAGCAATCAGCCTTCAGCCATCAGTACCCAGCCGGATTCTGCGCTCCTCTGCCTCCGATGCCTGATGTCCTTCATACCGGCTGCGGTGAGTATCATCGCAGTACTCGTGGTATCGTTCTATCCGCTCACTACGGCAAAGATGGCAGAGATTGATGCCCAACTAAAAATTCAAAGACAAAATGATTAGTAAATCAGAAGCAAGAGTTTTGCTCGAAACCAATATCTTGCGTTTTTGGCAGGAACGGATGGTGGACTACCAGCAGGGTGGATTCTACGGACGTATAGACGGATATAATGTACTGCATCCGGATGCAGAGAAAGGAGCTGTTCTCAATGCGCGTATACTATGGACGTTTTCTGCGGCTGCGCGTGTGCTGCGTAATACACCTTACCGCATACTGGCAGCAAGAGCCTATGACTACCTCGTGCAGCGGTTTATAGACCGCGAACAAGGTGGTGTCTATTGGTCGCTCAATGCCGATGGCACCCCGCTTGACACCAAGAAGCAGACCTACGCTATCGCTTTTGCTATCTATGGTCTGGCGGAGTACTATCGCGCTACCCAAGATAGTGAAGCCCTCAATGCCGCCATCCGCCTCTTCGAGGATTTGGAGACGCACGCCTACAAATGCGAAAATGCGGAAATGGGTAAATGTGAAAATGGCTATGTGGAGGCTCTCACCCGCGACTGGCAACCGATTGCCGACATGCGTCTCTCCGAAAAAGACGAGAACGGTGTCTTCACCATGAACACCCATCTCCATGTGCTCGAAGCTTACACTAATCTTTATCGCGTCTTAAAGAATGTACAAAGGGACGATATACAAGGTACAAAGGAAAGGATTACAAAGCAGCTCCGTACACTCATCGACATCTTTGCCAACCGTATCTTTGATCCCGCAACCGGTCACTTGATGCTCTTTTTTGACGAGAAATGGCAACCATCCAACACCCATACTTCTCCCGGACATGACATAGAAGCGGCATGGCTGCTACATGAGGCATTGGAGGTGTTTGGTGATGAAGAACTGCTAAATCAAACCCTGCCGGTTATTCATTCATTGGCGCAAGCAGCGGCAGAGGGCATTATGGATGAAAAAGAATGGTGGTGTTATGCTGAGGCGGTGGTTGGATATATAGACCAATGGAAACTATATCAAGAGGAAAAACCTATAGAAAGTAATATCAATCTTGAGTTGGCAGAAGCGGCATTCCATTATATCCAAAACCATTTGGTAGACCGCGAGAACGGCGAGTGGTTCTGGTCCGTCCTCCCTGACGGCACACCCGACCGCACCCACGATAAAGCCGGTTTCTGGAAATGCCCCTACCATAACTCCCGCATGTGTATTGAAATAATTGAAAGACTATGAAACCGTATAAATTTCAGCCGTACTTAAAGACCACCATCTGGGGTGGCTATCAGATTGCGCCCTTCAAAGGCATTTATACCGCGCAGCCGAATATCGGCGAATCGTGGGAAATCAGTGCCGTACCCGGACATGAGTCCATAGCAGTTGAACGCGGCATCATCGGTGATGTGGATTTAGGTCTCAACCTCGCTCAGCTCATCGACAAATACAAAGGACTTCTTGTAGGCGAACGCGTCTATAAGAAGTTCGGCAATCAGTTCCCGCTGCTCGTCAAGTTCATTGATTCGCGTCAGGATCTGTCCGTACAAGTGCATCCTGATGACAAAATGGCGCAGAAAAGACATAAATGTCCCGGCAAAACAGAAATGTGGTATGTCGTCAAAGCTGACGTGGGTGCCAAGATATACTCCGGTCTCAACAAATCTATTACTCCGGATGAATACGAACAGTTGGCAACGGCGGAGCCAGTCAATGGGCACTCTCCTATGCAGGATGTCATCGCTACGCATGAGTCCCACCAAGGAGACCTCTATTTCCTCCCTGCCGGACGATTACATGCCATCGGAGCGGGTAATTTTCTTGTAGAGATCCAACAGACTTCGGATATCACTTACCGCGTCTATGACTTCGGACGCAAGGATGCGCACGGCAACCCACGCGAACTGCATATAGCCGAGGCGAAAGAGGCGATCGATTATCAGGTATGGCCGGAGTACCGCACGTCCTATGATTCAACCAAACCCAACTCCGAACTTATCCACTGTCCTTATTTCACGGTCAATCGTGTTGTGGTGCAAGTGGCAGCCGAGATTGACCTCCATACGGATGCCTTTGTGGTGGTCGTTTGCCTGTGGGGTGAAGCGCATATCAACGGCATTCATGTCAAGCAAGGAGAAACCCTCCTCGTCCCCGCCTCCGAGAATGTCCTTTACATCTTCGGCAACGCTACCTTCCTGACGGCTACGATGTAGCAAACTTTTACATAATACCTTAATCCGGTGCGACTCGAAAGGGTCGCACTTTTTTCTGCCATTTCCACGCCGCCGTGGTTTGCCACCAACTGCCAAAGAAAATCAAACGTACTCATAAAAGGTTGTTCTTCTTAGCCACAAGGCACGATTATTTCGAAAAACCCTGCAAATGGCTAAATAAAATGAATTTTATTTGCATATTCGGATTTTTTATTGTATCTTTGCAAACAAAACAACGCCTGCACGGGCGGAGTAGTATTAACCCTCAAAAACAAATGATTATGAAAGATTTGAAAGGAACAAAAACCGAAAAGAACCTCATGGAGGCTTTCGCAGGCGAGTCGATGGCACGCAACAAGTACACTTTCTTCGCGTCCAAAGCCAAGAAGGACGGATTCGTGCAGATAAGCAAGATCTTCGAAGAGACCGCAGCAAACGAGAAAGAGCACGCGGAGATATGGTACAAATACCTGAACGGCGGCAAGGTCAGCGACACAGCTGCCAACCTGCTGGCTGCGGCTGAAGGCGAGAACGCCGAGTGGACGGACATGTACGCACGCATGGCTGCCGAAGCACGCGCTGAGGGCTTTGACGAGATAGCCGAGAAATTCGAGATGGTCGGCGCTATTGAGAAACACCATGAGGAGCGTTACCGCAAACTGCTGCAGAACATCGAAGACAAAGTGGTCTTCTCGCGTGAGGGCGACTGTATCTGGCAATGCTCCAACTGCGGCCATATAGTCATCGGCAAGCAGGCACCCGATGAGTGCCCCGTATGCAACCATCCGCAGAGCTATTTCCAACTGCTGGCAGAGAACTACTAACCTTTAAAACAGACACTTATGTTTACACTCATTTCGTTGCCCTATGCGCCGGAGGCGCTGGAGCCTGTCATCAGCCGTGAGACCATCGGCTACCACCACGGCAAGCACCTGCAGACCTACGTGGATAATCTCAACAAACTGATTGCAGGTACCGGGTTCGAGTCCATGCCGTTGGAAGAGATTGTCCGCAAAGCGCAGGGCGGTATCTTCAATAACGCCGGACAGATACTGAACCACAACCTCTATTTCACGCAGTTTATGCCGATGAAATCGGGAGAAATGGCACTTGACGGACTTGAGATAACAAAAGCCATTGCCCGTGATTTCGGGTCGTTGGATACGTTTATGGCGGAGTTCGAGCAGAAGGGTGTGACGCTCTTTGGTTCCGGCTGGGTGTGGCTGTCGGCGGACAAGGACGGCAAGCTGGTCATCACCCAGGAGCCCAATGCCGGCAACCCGCTGACCAAGGGACTGAAACCGCTGCTGACGATGGATGTGTGGGAGCACGCCTATTATATTGATTACCGCAACCGCCGTGCAGCGCATCTGCATGACCTCTGGAAACTCATCAACTGGCAGGAGATCAACCGTCGGTATATAGGCTAAACCCTCGGTTTCATCGACAAAAAACGGCAGCCTTCCGGTTGCCGTTTTCTGATGCTTTCGACTTTGAAACTTTAGAACTTTAAACTTCTCTAAACTTTCAACTTTCAACTCTCAACTTTATTTGATCTCAATCTGTTTCGTCGTCTTGCCTTCTACTTTCTGGAGTTTCGGCAGTTCGATAGTCAGAATACCGTCTTCTACCTTCGCGTTAATCTCTTCTTCGTTCACATCATCCGGCAGACTGTATTTCTGCTCATAGTTGGTGTACGAGAACTCGCGGCGCAGATAGTGCGAGTGTTTGTCTTCCTCTTTGTG
>DFEE01000031.1:0-1801 GCA_002368645.1 Bacteroidales bacterium UBA3810 | reverse complement strand
CGAACTTGTTCTCGATGGCGACGCAGAGGTTGTGATCCTCGTCGATATGAACGCGGCAGTAGTCTTTCTTTACGCCCGGCGCTGCCAGTTCAACGATATACGCTTTCTCGGTTTCTTTGACGTTAACCGACGGAGCGGTTGTACTTACGGTGTTCATCAGATCCGAGTTCAGAAACTCATCAAATACTGTTGGGAACCAACTGTTTCTACGATACATTGCAGGTGTCATAATTAAATCTCCTAAATTTGCGGGCTTCGTCATCTTTTTTTGATTCCGAAAACCCAGGTTAAACAATCTTGCGTTGTTTGCGGTCTGTAGGAGTAGTTGCTGCTTTGCAGTAGTCTGCTTGTTTTAGCAGGTCGCTTTTAAACGTTTTCACCCTGAATATTGCAATCTCCGTGCCAACCTCTCTATCCCTGCCAAATTATCCATTTTTGTGCCATTTTGTCCACCTTTGTGCCAAAATGTCCATCTTTCTCTTGCATATGTCAGAAAATTGTTGTACCTTTGCAGGCGATTAGCATTATCCTTCGTAGCATTTACGTATTATTTACGGACGATATACGGAGGATATACGCACGATTTAACTAACTAAACAAACTAAACAATACAATCAAACTACCCTATGTCTAAAGTCACACCAAGTTTTGAATTTAAATCGTTCAGCGGCAAGCTGAGCCGTAAAAGCCGTATCGTTCTGCGTACGCGGAACGGCCAAACCCATGCTTACGCCTTGGACAACCCTTTCCGTGGCACAGCCTCAGCGGAACAGGGAGCAACACGCACCAGTTTTGGCGAAGCGGTCAGACAGGCGTCTGTCATTCTGAAAGACCCCGCCCTTCGTGCCGAGTGGGAAAAGCGTTATGCGGACTACCGCAAGCATTTCCGCCGCCATGCCCCGACCCCTCAGAACCCCAAGCCGAACAACCATTTCTGCACCACTCTCCGCGGTTTCATCATCTCCACCCTGAAGTCCGCCCATTGAAGAACATACAGCCCGCGAACAGAAAATCCCATCCCAAAATGCAAATAAATTTCTTATTTCGCTACGCTCGAACGATTATTTTTGTGACATAATCGTCTTATTTCGTTACGTTCAAACGATTATTTTTGTAATTTTTACAAAAATCTTGCATATATCAAAAAATTATTGTATCTTTGCAGGCGCAAAGGTTTTTTTATCAAACCTAACATAAATACAGCGCATAGCGCAACAGGCATATACCTTTAACAACGAGTCGGCAAAACTAATAGTAGGAAGGAGATATATGTCCCTGCTATCTGTGTCTTGGCATGGGTAAGCGGGGTATTCCTACAAGTTTGCCGACTCTGTTGTTTGCCCCGCTTGCCTGTGCTTTTTTCTCACCCTGAGAATACCCGACCGGATAGCCATTGCTATTCGGTTTTTGATTTTTGATATGGACAAACTAACTCCCGAACAACGACATAAAAACATGGTTGCCGTAAAAGCAAAAGGAACAAAGATTGAAGTTCTGTTTGCGAAAGCACTATGGGCTGCGGGAATACGATACAGGAAAAACGATAAAACAGTTTTCGGACATCCCGACTTCTCACATAAAGGAAAGAAAATAGCAATCTTCTGTGATGGGGAAATGTGGCACGGAAAAGACTGGGAAAAACAACAGGCAGAGTTTAAGTCCCATCGGGAATTTTGGATTCCGAAGATAGAAAGAAACATCAAACGAGATAACGAAGTAAATGAATATTTGACAGCACATGGGTGGAGAGTGCTAAGATTCTGGGAGACAGACATCAAAAAACACACTGCTGAATGTGTTG